>JBGAPZ010000040.1:0-35369 GCA_044220975.1 Micropepsaceae bacterium
GACCGATAGCCTACGCCGAGACGGATTATTTCGGTGGCGCAGGCGTCCAGGGCGCGGCGGCCTGGATTGCCGGCAAGCTCGCTTTGCCGCCCACCACCCACACGGCCGGCCCCATCAACGCCGCCCTGCACACGATCGGCCTGGAGCGCGCGACCGGTCTCGACGAATTCGACACGCTGGGCTTAGGCGCCGTCCGGCGCATGGATGCGTTCGAGGAACGCACGCCCGAAGACCTGGAGGCAACACGATGACGCGCACCGCCGCCGTGATCGCGACGGCACTGTTGCTCGCCGCCTGCACGACGCCCACCGGCCCACAGCGTTTCACCGGCGTCTACGCGCTCGCCTTCGAGATGCAGGCCTTCACCGCCGACGGCCGCGGCGAAAGCTGGTGGGCGACGCTGGAGCCAAAAGCCCAAGCCGAACTGAACGCCGCACTCCCCGCAGGCCAAGGCCCGCGCTTCGGCTCGCGCATCCGTGCCGAGGTCGAGGGCACGTTGAGCGAACCCGGCCACTACGGCCACCTGGGCGCCTATCCGCGCCACCTGACGATCACACGCGTGCTCAGCGCAAAACTCGAACCCCCGCGCTAACCCTCACACAGCGGCAGGAGCAGCGGTCCAAGCTGCTGCTGCTGCTGCCGCTGCTGCGTACCGCTTCTAGCTACTGCGCTTAGAGTTTCTGGCGTCTAGTGTATGGCATCTAGTATCTAGCTCGAACGATCAGCCGGACGCACCCTCGGAGGGTTTGAATATCCCCTTTCGGCGATCTCGGCTTGTACGGCCGCCGCGCTGTCCAGAGGTGATTGCTTTCTGCAGATTTTCGTTGTCGCGTACCATGCGCGGGTCGTAGAGGCGGCCGTGCGCATCCACGTGGATGACACCAGCCTCGCAGAGTTCGTCAAAATACGTCTGCGCCTCGTCCTTCGAAATTCCTGAAACACGCGACATCAGCGTCAAGAGCAGACCGCCGGGCGCCACAATGTATCCGACAGGGTCGTTCTGCGCGGCGACGGCGAGCATGTCGATCCACATACCCCGCGCGCCGATCGAACACATTCTCAGCTTCGCGTTGCCCAGCCAATTCGACCAATAGAACTTCGTCCAAAGCGTCACCGACATACCGTTCTCCGCATAAACCGCGTCGAACCTACGACATGAACAAAACAGGAACAACAAATTTGAACAAGTCTGAAATACCATTTCAAAGCAATAACTTAGCCAACCAGCTGCGTTCCAAGCCTGTCGAGCAGGTCGCGCCACCACGCAGCGTGCCTGTGTAGGAACACGTTCTCCGGAAACCCGTGCTTGGCGACATGCGACGCCGGCACCGTATCCCAGCCGCGATGCTCAACCGTCACGCGCGTCTCGGCGCCCACGGCCTCGAACTTCACCTCGACCTCGGTCGCCTGCCCCTCGGCAAAGGCCGCTTGGCGCCAGCCGAACACAAGCCGCCGGCCAGGCTCCCAGACGCGCACAGGACCGATCTCGAACACTTTGCCGTTCTCGAGCGTCTCGATCAACCGCCCGGCGCGCCCCTCCACGGGCGGCTCGAACGCGAGCCGGCCGGGACCGCGCGGCGTGAACGCGAACAGTTCGTTCGGTTGCCACCACGCCGCAACCTCGCGCGTGAACGCGTCGAACGTGCGCGCCGGATCGGCTTTGACGCGCAGCGCAACCACCACACGCGACGTCATCGCCGCTCAACGTGTTTCTTGAACGCGGTCAGTTGATCCGCCCACAGACGCTCCGTCGTCTCAAGCCAGGCTTTGAGCTCGCCCAGAGGCCCGGGCTTCAACGCATAGATCCGCACCCGCGCGTCATACTCCGGATGCGTTTCGCCGACGAGACCGCAGTCCTTGAGCGCCCGCAGATGCCGGCTCATCGCAGGCGCCGCAAGCCCCACGATCTTCGAGAGCTCGCCCGCGTTGTGAGGACCGCTCTTCAAAACGTCGATCACCTTGCGCCGCGCGGGATCCGCCAACGCCGCCAGCACGGCGTCGACCGTGCCCGCTTTTGACGCTCCGCTCCGCGCCAAATCAAATCCACCCGTCGATTTTGAGACCGGATGCCTTCTCCGCCTCTTCGCGTGAGACAGTCTTCACCGTCTGCCCGAAGGTCCAGATATGGCCCTCCAGATCGCGCGCGCGATAAGTGCGATCGCCATAGAACTGCATCTCTGGTGCTTGGATGATCTCGGCGCCGGCAGCCTTCGCCCGCGCGCAATGGCGGTCGATGTCGTCCTCCACATGCACATGAACGGTCTGCGTGTTGTGGCCGGAGATCGACTTCGGGCTCTTGTGGTCGGCCGTCCATTCCGTGCCGACCATGACGAGCCCGTTGCCGAAGCGCATTTCCGAATGCGCGAGGTTTCCCTCGGCATCGGTGATGACCATGACGGCCTCGAAACCGAACGCGGCCTCAAGCCACTTCAGAGCGGCCTTCGGATCGCGGTAGCAGAGTGCGGAGGAAAACGACGGATGGGGCAGAGCCATGGCACGACCTTTCATTTCCGAATATGAATAATATTTCTCCAAAACAGAAACTATTGTCAAGCCCTGTCGAACGCCTCTCCAGACGCGAACGCGGCGGCCGAGGCCTTGGAAAAGCCTCCACCGCCGCTAAAGCGTGGCATGCAGACTTGAACGTCTTGGACCCGCTCGAAAGCGAGGCTAGACGACCGAGATGTTATTGACGGCCATTTTGCCGCGATCTTCCTTCGTATCGAAGGAGACTTTCTGGCCTTCGTTCAGCCCGCGCAAACCGGCGCGCTCCAGCGCGGTCGCGTGAACGAAGACGTCTTTTCCGCCGTCGTCCGGTTGAATAAAGCCGAAGCCTTTTTGGCCGTTATAGAATTTCACAGTGCCGGTTTTCATAGATAATCCCTTTTGGCGCGCTGCCCAATTAGTCTGCCGCCCGCGATTTTGCAAGGAAGCTCAGCGCCGGCGCCGCTTTTAACGCGATTTTCCTCGACGAAGCAATGAGTTGCGCTGCCAAACTTGGCCACGCCGCTGCGACTTTTGTTACGCACCGGCGCACAAATCGGCCCGCATCGCTTAAGCCAGGTCAAAGACGAACCTACTTCGACGTCGCGATCCAGTTCTTGATCTTGGCTTCCAGCACCTCCATCGGCAGCGCGCCCGTGTCAAGCACTTGCGCATGGAAGGCCTTCACGTCGAAGCGCGAGCCCATCGCTTGTTCGGCCTCCGCGCGCAGACGCTTGATGGTGAGCTGCCCGACCTTGTAGCCAAGCGCCTGTCCCGGATTGGCGATGTAGCGATCGACTTCCTGTACCGTCTCGGTCCGGCTCAACGCCGAGTTCTCGAGCATGTAGTTGATCGCCTTGTCGCGGCTCCAACCCTTCGCGTGCAATCCGGTGTCGACGACCAAACGCATCGCGCGCAGCTGCTCGTCGTTCAGGTGCCCGAACATCTGATAGGGGTCTTTGTACATCCCAAGCTCGCGTCCCAGCCACTCCGCATACAACGCCCAGCCTTCGACATAGGCCGTGTTGCCGCCGAAACGCATGAACTTCGGCAGCCCCGCGTTCTCTTGCGCCAAGCTGATCTGGAAGTGATGCCCCGGCACCGCCTCGTGCAGGAACAGCGTCTCCATCCCCCACATCTTGCGCGACGGCAGATCGTACTTGTTGAAATAGAACACGCCCGGCCGCGACCCATCCGGCGTCCCCGGATTGTAGTAACCCCCGGCTTGGCTTTGCTCCAGATAGTCCGGCACCGGCCGCACCTCCAACGCCGTCTTCGGCGTCAGCGAGAATTCCGTGGGTACCACAGCGTTGATGCGCTTCTCGATATCGACATAGCCGTTCTGTATGTCGGCGGCCGTCTTGGGCTCGTATTGCTTGGCCGTGCGCAGATGCGCAAAGAACGCGTGCAGCGTGCCCTTAAACCCGGCCGCTTTGCGCGCCTGATCCATCTCGGTCTTGATACGCGCAACCTCTTTCAGCCCGATGTCGTGGATTTCGTCCGGCGAAAGCTTCGTCGTCGTCTGCGTTTCGGCCAGATAGCGGTAGAGCTTGTCGCCACCCTTCATCGAGACCAAACCCACGCCATCGCGCGCGACCGGCAAATACTCGTTCTTGACGAACGCGCGCAGCCGCTCGAAGGCCGGCACGATCTGCGCCGACAGCATCTGCCGGTAGGCCTCAGTCAACCGCGTCTTGTCGGCCGCCGAAAACGTCGCGGGCATATCCTTGATCGGTTGCCAGAACGGGCTCTTCTCCACGCCCTGGGCGATCAACACGTCGAGCTGCGGCAACATCAGCTTCATCGTGAGCTTCGATTCGACGACGCCCGATTTCATCCCTTGCTTCATCCGCTCGATGCAGCGGTTGAGATAAGTGACGAACCCCGTCATCCGCTTCAGGCCGTTATCGTAGTCCTCCACAGTCTGAAACCGCGCTGCCGACTTGCCGGAGCTGATGTCCGGGTACTGCACATGCAAACCGTTCAGATGGTTGAGCGGCCGGGGCGCCACAAGCGCCACGAACTCCGGTGTCAGCCCCTCCAGGTTCTGCTTCGTCTGATACGCGAACACGTCGTAGGCAATCTGATCCTGCCGCGACAGCGACGCACGGTCGATCTGATTCAACCGTTTGAGATCGCTCTCCGCGTCCCGCCGCGTCTGCTCGATATAGGCGTCGGAGATATAGTCCCCGAACTCGCCCGCGTACCGTTGATCGCCCCGGAACAGCGCGCCGATCGGACTGAGCTTGAGCGAAGCCTCGTCGCTGTCCTCGAACAGCTTCTGCAACGCCTGCGACGCAGCGGCCGGCGCTTCCGCGCCCTGCGATTCCGACACGACGACGTCGTCGACACAGGCGCCAAGCGCCAACGCAAAACAAACGGCAACCGCCGCCGGCAATTTCTGGGACAGCATCACGATCTCGCAAAATCCAAAAACGACACCAGGTGCCACACTGCGAACATCGCCGCCCCTTGGCAACAGCGGACGCTAAACAGCTGTTCACGTCCACGTTAGGAGCTGGGCAAACCCTCGCCTTTTTCGCCCTGCGGCCCTGCCGTCGACCGATTCGGATGGGGCGACCGGACGATCGGTTGCGCCAATTCTCTCGCGTCGAGCACACCGTCCCTGTTGGTATCGGCGTTTTCGAATGCCGTATGCCATTGTGCTGCAAATTCCCCAAACGAAATGAACCCGTCGTTGTCCCAGTCGATTGCTGGCGATGCGAGATAGTCTTTGAGGAGGTGCACATTGGCCTGTCGACCCTCGGCGCGGTCAAGCCGACGGTCGTGGTCCGCATCGAACGCGTCGAACGCGCGCTTCACGATGTCGTCCAACGCGGCCCGTGTCAACGCAACGCTGAATTCGTAGCCAACGCGCTGAAACAGCGCCGCGACCGTCGGGGTATGGTTTTCGGACGCGATGGACAACGGCTCGGGCACTCGCTCAGCACAGGCCGACAGCGCCAGCTCTAGAATAACGGCAAAAATAGTCAGCGATCGGATCATGGTGGCTCGCGCAAGCGCGGATGTTAGCACCGGCTTAGGTCACGCCGAAGAACCAATGCTTCACCTGATCGAATTGTAACGTTGGAGCCAGCGTCCGGCATACGTGCTCGGCATAGATCTGTGCCCGCCCGGCCACGGACGACGTACACCCGATCAAGGAACTTCGCCATGAACGATTCAAAACCCAACTACACAATAGACATTCAAAAATATGTGCCACGCGTCGATCCGAACGCGGTCACGGGCATCGTCCGCCATCTTGGAATCGCGCTTCACCACCGGAACAGCTCGCTCGTCGCTGCCTCCGACAAGTCCGAACTCAACCTTCTGCGCGAAGGCTTCATGAAGAAGAAACTCGGTCTCACCGAAGGCGACGGCATCCTCGACGGCGCTATCAATGAGGTCATGAAAAAAATGGCGTCCGAACGCAACAAGTCGCGCGTAACGGTTTGCTACCTATTGGCCGAAAAATTTGGCCGTCTAGACGTTTTCACCAAGCACTAGGACGTGCCGCGCCGCCCGCGATGTTGGCCAAGGCATCTCGGGCGGCTTCTTCTAAAACTGCAGGACGCAACGCAAGCCTGGCCTATTGTCCTCGAGTTTCAACCGGGCGCCGTGTAGCGATGCAACTGCCGATGCCAAGCTCAAGCCCAATCCAGACCCCGGCGTCGTGCGGCTCCGTTCCAAACGTACAAAGCGTCCGAGTACGCGCGCGCAATCCGCTGGCGGAATGCCTGGTCCATTATCGGCCACCACGATCACCGCACGGCCGAGGTCTTTCGTAACGCGCAGCGCGACATTCGTGCCGGCAGGACAATGCCGCAGCGAGTTTTCGACGAGATTGGCCGTCATCTGAGTCAGCAGATTTGCGTCGCCCCGCACGGTCACGTTCGGCTCGATCGACAGGGTTATGTGCTGTCCGTTCGCTTCCGCATCGCCATCATAGGCGTCCGCCACGCTCTCGACGACTTGCGAAAGATCGACATCGGTGAACGACGCCCGCGCGGTTCCCGACTCCGTTTCGGCGATCTTCAGCAACGCTTCGAACGTGTCGAGCAGCCCGTCTGCCTCGCGGATTGCCCCGCGGACCGCGGCCTCGTAGTCCTCCACCGACTGCGCACGCAAGGTGACGCGTTCGAGTCCCTGGCGCAGACGGGCGAGCGGCGTACGAAGATCGTGCGCGATATCGTTGGTGACTTGCCGCATCGCCTCGACAAGCGTCGCGATCCGGTCGAGCATGGCGTTCATGCTCTTGGCGATCAGATCGATCTCGTCGCCGCGGCCCGACACCGGCGCCCGGATCGACAGCTGCCCGCTCACGATGCTGCGACACACATTTGCGACGCGCTCCATGCGCCGCCAAAACCACGCGCTCATCATGGTTGCCGCCGCAAACGCCAGCATCAGCGCAAACCCGACACCGGCAGGCAAGGTATTCAGAAAGAAGGCGCGCATTGCGCGCTGGGTCACCGTATCGGCGCCGACAACCAGAATCATCCCATTCGACAGACGCTTCGACAGCATGCGGATCGTATAGCCTGGCGCGTCGCGTGCCGGGGCAATACTGAGCGTGGTCCAACCTTGAGCCGGCGGCGCCCGCAACGTCGATCCCGCAATCCGGGCACCTCTATTGTCGAACAGCGCGTAGACGAATTGCGACTTGTCGAGTGCCGAGCTGCGCACCGCGATTTCTGCCGCAAAACCTTGCGGCGCGTCCATCGACGCTTCGCTGGTAAGCGAGTCCGCTTCGGCTCCAATAGCGCGGTCAAGCTGCTGAGCGAGCGCACCCGTCGTCGCTTGGTAGACGACAGCCAACAACACTGCGACGGACACGGTGGCGATCGCGCCATAGATCAACGTCAGGCGAAAAACGAAACTTCGCACAGCCGCGAAGTCACCCATTGAACTTGTACCCCGCCCCGCGAACGGTCTCGATCAGCTCGGTCGCGAAGCCTTTGTCAATTTTGGCCCGAAGCCGACTGATATGCGTATCGACGATGTTGGTGTGCGGATTGAAATGGAACCCCCAGACGGACTCCAAAAGCATCGTTCGTGTCACCACGGCGCCCGAGTGTGACATGAGAAAATTCAAGAGACGCACTTCAAGGGGCTTCAGCGGAATTCGTCGCCCCTCCCTCACGACGCTCTGCGTCAGCAGATCGACCTCAAGCGGGCCGGTGCGAACCATCGTCGGTTGCTTGGCTTTAATCGGCCTGCGCGCGATCGCACCCACGCGCGCCAGCAACTCGGAAAGGGCAAAGGGCTTAGCCAAGTAGTCGTCGCCACCCGCATTGAGCCCCGAGACGCGTTCGTCCAGAGAACCAAGCGCGGTCAAGAACAGAACCGGCGTCGGTACGCCGGCACTTCGTAGCGACTTGACAAGCGTCAGACCGTCCATCGCAGGCAGCATGCGATCGACGATCAAAACGTCGTGTTCGCGCTTCATTGCTTGCAAGAAACCGTCGGCACCGTCGCATGCATTGCTCACGCTGTGCCCGGCACCGCGCAGTGCCTCGCTAAGAAATGTCTCCGTCTCGTCGTCGTCTTCGATCACCAGCACGCGCATGCAGAGCTCCTTGCGTCAAGCATGGCAAGGGATGCTGGCAAACGCCCGACCCCTGGATTACGGGTCCGAAATGTCAATTTCGGAAGTTGGAAAGCGGTCCGGGAGCCGGACGGGTCGAGCGAACGCGTTCACGGTTCATGAGGTGGATCAAAAACTCGAACGCCACCGTGTCCGCATCACGCGGCTGCAGCCCGCGCCACAAGGCGACGTTCCGAAACTTGACGGAGAGATCTAGGATTTCCAATTCGCGCATTTTCATGATGCCACTCCGATGCCGTCAAATCACGCCTCATAATATTGAGCCCGCCTGTCGCCTGATTTTCCCGAACATGACGATTCGGCCAAGGACCGCAGTCCGCACCCGACTTGCAACAGCCAACCGACCACGTCCGCGTCAAGATAGAAGCACCCGCGGCAATACCGATGCTGAGGATCGGATCGAAACCGCCGCGGGTGACCCGGCACACGTCGTGGCGTGTGCTGGGCTGTGTCCGGTGCGAAGGGCGTCCACCACCCCGGCACCGCACAGGGAAGTGGGTTAGGCCGGCCGGACGCCGAGGAGCTTTAGCGCCGCGCGATAGTCCGTCACGCCACGGCGCTGCTGCGAAATCTTGTGGGATTTGCAGAACCGCTCGCCCCGCGCCGCATCCGCTTTGGCTCGGCCGAGATGCCGGCTCGTCTCGTGGCTGTCGACGGCCGATTTCCACTGGCTCTCGAGCGAATTGCAGCGCTCGATATAGTTGACCGGTGTTCGGTGCGCGGCGAACGCCGTCGTCGAGGTGAGGATCAGGGCGCCGAGGGCGGCGGCCGTTGCGAAGCGAGTCATGGGGTGTTCCTTTGGTTTGTGTACGGAGCATTCCGTCCGCACAAGAAACGATGCGCCGCTTGACTCGCACCCGTCTGACAGCCGCGTGAACTCTGCGACATGTTACGTACGCTCGACCTGGACCAGAGAAAACAAAAACGCGCTCGACCAGCCCAGGAGCAGGATCCCGACCACCGGCGTGATGCTGGCGAGCAACCGGATGTCGCCCAACGGGTAGATGTCGCCGTACCCGAGCGACGAATAGGTCTCGGCCGCATAGTAGAAATAATCCATCAGCCCCATGGACCGGGTCTCGACGAACGAGCCCAGATGGAAAACCGTGACCGAGGAGAAGAACGCGACACCGAAGAGCGCGATCTCGACGATGTGCACCGCAACAAGGCCGGCCATCGCCAGCGCAAGCACAAGGCGGGTGCGCGAAGCCGCGTGCGCGGTCGCCCGCGTCAAAAGGCTCAGCGCTTCGTAGTGGACGGAAAAGCAGGCGAGTATCATGGCCAAACACACCGCGATCGTCAGAAGCATCGTCGCGTGCATCGAAGGCCTTCACGAATACGAAGAAAACATCCCGCGACGGACCCGAGGGTTCGGAGAGAGGCTCGTGCGAAGCCGCCGCGGGAAGACCGGCCGGCGCCAGAGGCAGGTACCGGACGATGTCATCACGACAGGCACCTTCTGGGTGACGCCCGCCGCGATCCGAGTAACGTGCGGCACGCATGCGACAAGCGCCGCACACGCACCGCACAACGCACGTGGGACCGCCGCTCCAGTGGCCCACGTGCGCAAGTCTATGCAAGCTAGGCCGGCGTCACGCCCAGAAGCTTCAACGCCGCTTCATAGTCCGCAGCGCCCTTCTTGTGGTCGCCGGACTTCGTCGAGGCGCAGAGCTTCGAACCCTTCTCGGCATCGGCTTTCGCCTTGCCCAGGTTAGCGTTCGTGCTGTTGGCGGTTTCCGCCGTCTTCCATTGGTCGGCAAGCGATGTGCAGCGCGCGCCGTAGTCGACCGATTTCGCGGCCGCGTGCGTTGTGGTCGGTGCAGGCGTCGCTGCGAACGCAACCGATGACATGAAGACGGCAGCCAGTGCGCCGGTGAGAATGCGGGTCATTTTTCAAAATTCCTTCCAAGTTCACGGAGCAATCCGTCCGCGAACACTGAGATAAGGCCGCCGTCTGACAGACGCCTGGCAGCCGCATGAACACGAATTCATGCGCGCGGAAACACCAGAATTGCCCGCAACCCAGGCTCCGCCGCCTCAAGCCTCAGCGCGCCGCCGTGCAGCTTCGCGCACGCCGCCACCAGCGCGAGGCCGAGCCCCTTGCCGTCCGACGCCGCATCGCGGGCAAGGCGCCCGAATGGTCTGAGCGCGGTCGCCAGGTCGCCGCTTGGAATACCGGGCCCGGTGTCTTCAACGCTGAGTTCCACCGCCCGATCGTTCTCGCGAAGGCGTACCGTGATTTGCGCCCCCTCCGGTGAGAACTTGATCGCATTCTGAATGAGATTGCCCAGCGCTTGGCGAATGAGCGTGCCCTGCCCCAGAATCGTCGCCGGCACGACATCGCGCTTCAGCGTCTGCTTCTTGTCCTCGGCGACCGGCTCGAACAACTCGACCACGTCGGCCGCAACCTTCGCCAAGTCGACCGTCTCGAACGCTTCCGTCCCGATACCAGACTCCGCCCGCGTGATGTCGATCAGCGCGTTGAACGTCGCAAGCGCCCCGTCGATCTCTTCGTCAGCCCGGATGAACGCCTGCTCGCGCGCAGTCGCATCCAAAGATTGCGCGCGCTCCAGATCGGCCTTCACCCGCTGCAGCGGCAACCGCAGATCGTGCGCAATCGCCTCGGTCACGATGCGCATTTGATCGATATGCGTTTCGTTGCGCGCGAGCATCTCGTTCAACACACCGCCCAATCGTTCGAACTCGCCGCTAGAGCCGATGGCCGGAATCCGTTCGTGCAGGTTGCCGGCGATGATCCGCCGCGCCGTCGCCACGATCGCATCGATCCGCGCCAAGACGCGCCGGTTCAACAAGACGATCAGCACGGCCGCAACCGCAAGCAACACAAGCAGCGCAATCATGATCGCCTGCACCAGCGCCGACTGCAGCGCGCGCTGCGCAGAGCGGTCGCGTCCGATCAGGACCCGCGCGCCATCCGGCAGCACGACAGCCCGGCCGAACCCTGTGATCTCACCCCCGTTGTCGCGCTTGTTCGTTTCGATCGGCTGCCAGCGTCCGTCCGCGATCACGCCGGGCGGCCAATCGACGTCGCCCGCTAGATACTTGCCCTGCGCGTCGATCAACGCGTGCAGCGGCAGGTCGTCGTTTGCGAGCGACGCACGCCGCGCGACGACACGCACCAGAACCTGCCGCCCCTCTTCAGCATCGATAACCTGCAAGTATCGCAGCTCGGAATCGACGACAGCGGCTTGCCGCGCGCTCAAGATCGCCTCGGCGCGATTATCGACGAACAAGAACGCCGCAATCGACGCCACCGCGACAAACGCCAGCGCGGCACCGAGCACCAGCGTCTCGCGGCTGGAAAGAAAGAAGCGCTGCGACGGATTCATGGTGCCGGCGACAGCCGGTAGCCTACGCCGCGCACCGTATGCAGCAGCGGCACGTCGAACCCTTCGTCGATCTTCTTGCGCAAGCGGCTGACATGCGTGTCGATGATGCCGGTGTGCGGTTCGTTGCTGTACTCCCACACATGTTCGAGCAGCATCGTGCGCGTCACCACTTGCTCTTTGTGCCGTACGAAATACTCAAGCAGCTTGAACTCGCGCGGCAACAGCGCGATCTCGCGCCCCGCCCGCGTGACCCGGCGTGTCGAAACGTCGACCGAGAGATCGGCGCACGCAAACACTGCCTGCGTTGTCCCGGGCGCCTTACGCTTCAACACGACGTCGGCGCGCGCATGCAGTTCTGAAAAATGAAACGGTTTCGTCACATAGTCGTCGCCGCCCGCGCGCAGGCCCTTCACGCGCTCATCCACCTGCGCGATTGCAGAGAGAATGATCACCGGTGTCTCGTTTCCCGCTGCACGTATCGTCTTCAAGAGCTCTAGCCCGTCCAGCCCCGGCAAATTGCGGTCGAGAATGATCAGGTCGAACGGCCCCTGCCGCGCGAGCTCAAGCCCGTCGCGCCCGTCGCCATGCCGCTCCACCGTCCAGCCGAGTTCGGCAAAACCGGTGGCGACATAGTCGCGCGTGCTGCGATCGTCTTCCACGACGAGCAGGCGGCGGGTCACGTGGCGGAAAGCGCAATCATGGGTGGCACGGACGATAGGCACTGCGGACGCCCGCGCCAAGACGCCATTGGGTTACAACTCTGTGAGGCGTTGAGGCGGGCACCGCTTGCGCCCTATCCTGCCCTCCGGAGACTCGGGCGATGGCGAAAGCCTATCAATGTGACGTGGCGATCATCGGCGGCGGCATCGCGGGCGTGGTTACCGCCCTGCAGCTGCTCGATGCCGGCAAGCGCGTCGCCATCTTCGAGCGCGAAGGCGAAAGCCGCTTCGGCGGTTCGGCGCTGGAAGCCTTCGGCGGTATGTTCTTCGTCGACAGCCCCGAGCAACGTCGCATGAAGATCGTCGACGACGTCGAGAAGGCGTTCGACGACTGGAAAAGCTTCGCCGAATTCCAGCCGGGCGACGTATGGCCGGTGATTTGGGCAAAGCACCTGGTCGAGCGGGCAACCCCGGACGGTCATGACTACCTGAAGAAGTTCGGCGTTCGATGGATGTCCGTCGTTGCCTGGGTCGAGCGCGGGCAGACCGCGCGCGGCAATTCCGTCCCGCGCTTCCACCTGACCTGGGGCACCAGCCAGTACCTGATCACGCGCCTGATCAAAGCGCTGCGCGGCCACAAAAACGCACGCGAAAAACTTGCGCTCTGTTTCAACCATCGTGTCGAACGCATCGATATTCACAACGCCAAGGTCTACGGCCTCGGCGGCATCGTCATGGGCGGCGAAGAGTTCAAGTGCTCGGCCGACGCGGTCGTCGTCGCCGCCGGCGGTATCGGCGGCGACATTGCAAAGATCCGCAGGCTCTGGTCGCCCGTCGAAGGCATCAAGCTGCCGCCGACGATCCTTCTCGGCACGCACCCGGGCTCTGACGGCCGTGCGCTCGACGCCGCAAAATCGGTCGGCGCGAAGCTCACGAACATGGGCCGCATGTGGAACTACGCGGCCGGCATCCGCCACCCACGCCCGCAATGGGCCGATCACGGCGTGAGTTTGATCCCGCCGAAGTCCGCGCTCTGGGTTGACGCGAACGGCCGGCGCATGATGCCGCCGATGGTCTCGGGCTTCGACACGCTCGACCTGGTGCAACGGGTCGCGGCCGCCCCGCACGGCCATACGTGGCAAATCCTGAACCGCCGCATCGCGCTCACCGAACTTGCGGCCTCAGGCGCCGACTGGAACACGGCAATGCGCGATCGGCGCTTCATCCGCCTTGTGCTCGATATGTTCGTCGGCAACTACGCACTCGTGAACGACTTGACCGCGAACTGCCCCGACGTCGTCACCGCCGAAACGACGACCGAACTCGTCGCAAAGATGAACGCGCTGAAGCCGAAGTCGAAGATGGACACGCAAACGCTGCACGATGAGATCGCCCGCTTCGACCTGACGCTAAACACCGGCATCGCCGACGAGCAACGCAAGCAGATCGACAACTTGCGCGGCTACCGCGCCGACCGCATGCGGCTTGCCAAGGACCAGCGCATCCTCGACCCCAAAGGCGGCCCGCTGATGGCGATCTGCGAACACGTCGTCACGCGAAAGTCGCTGGGCGGCATCGTCACCGATCTGCGCTGCCGCGCGCTCGACGGCAACGAACGCCCGATCCCCAACCTCTACGCGGTCGGCGAAGCCGCCGGCTTTGGCGGCGGCGGCAGCCACGGCATCCGCGCGCTTGAAGGCACGTTCCTGCTCAGCTGCGTGATCACGGCGCAGCGGTGCGCCGATGCGATCGTCAAAGGCTGAACGACTTCCGCACGCTACGAAAACACCGCGCGCAGAATCTCCGCCTGTACCGTACCGCTCTTGGCCTGTGCGGTAACTCTACTCCCCGCTTTCACCGCATCCGCTTCCAGCCAAGCAAGTGCGAACCCGGCGCCCCGTCCTTCGGACCAGCAACTCGATGTGATCGTGCCAGCTGCTGCGTTGCGGATGGTGACCGCGCCCACGCCCATCGGTTCGTCGGCGGAGAGATGCACCAACACCGGACGCCCCGCTTGCTGGTGACCGGTAAGCCCCGTTGCACCATTGAAGCGGCGCGTTAAATCCGGACCCACACCCAAGTCGCCCGGCAACCGCAAATCGCTCGACGCGCGCGCAAGCTGCGCGGGCAGCCAATCCACACCGGCACGCGCGATAGCGCTTTCGACGCGCAGCGCCTCCAATGCTTCCGCCCCGACGGCGGCAACGCCCAAGCCGGCGCCCGCCTTCCAAAGCCGGTCCCACACCACGATGCCGTCGTCTGCGCCGGTCCAAAGCTCAAGCCCGTCGCCGGATGCATCGCGCATGAGCGCCACTTGCGCCGGCCGCCACGCGGCGCGTGCACCCTGACCGCCGCCCGCGCCGTCGCCCGTCAAGCCGGACGCTGCCGCGAGCGCCACAGTGAGAGGACCGCGCACGCCGATCGCCGCGCGCGTGCCGGTCGCGTTCGTGACCTTCACGTCGAACCCGCGCGCGCCGTCCGCGACCCACGCGAAGTCACGCACCGCCGTGCGCATCTCGAACGACGCGGCCGCGAACCGCACGATCACGCCCTCGCCGCGCACGAAACCGGTGTCGTCGCACCAGAGCGTGCGCGCCGTCTGTCCCGTCTCGAGCCGCGTCACGTCGGTGATCGAAAGCCAACTCAGATACGCACCCGCATCCGGCCCCTCGACAAGCCAACACTGCCGCGCCGAGAGATCGCTCATACCCACCCGCGTGACCAGCGCCTCCTGCTCCTCGCGCAGTGACGAATACACGGCAGGCACGGTAAAGCCCTCCTCCTCCGTCCAATGGTTCGTCGCGCAAAGCTCCGCGGTGCGTGCGTGCAACGGCGTCGCCAGCGAGGCGCGCGAGGAAAAATCGCTCATGCGCGCACCTCCGCGCCAAGCACCACGGTGGCCGCGTTGCGCGCGTTGATGCCGGTGATGCCGCCCATCGGATGCGTGCCCGCGCCGCACAGGAACAAGCCAGGGATCGGCGTCTCATACCGGCTCAAACCAAATGCTGGCCGCAGCAGGCCCACCTGATCGAGCGAAAGATCGCCGCCGTGCCAGTGCCCGCCGACCGTGCCCGCCATCGCCTCGATATCGCGTGGCACGAACACGTCGGCGGCGAGGATCATGTCAGGCAGCTCCGGCGCGTATTGGCGCAACACCGCACCGACGCACGACATCAGGTTCGCCTTCGCCTTGTCCCAAGATCCGCTCGACAAGTTCTTCGGCACATAGAAGACGTTCGCCGAGAGCACGTGCTGTCCCGCCGACAGTGTCGTGTCGTGCGTCGATGGAATTGTGATTTCCATAACCGGATCGGCCGAGAACGTCCCCTGCTCGTATGCCGCGAATGAGCGCTCGAGTTGATCGATGCCGGTGCACAGGATTAGCCGCTCTTTCAGCAGCCGCTTGTCGATGCCCTTGAACGACGGCAATCCTGCCAGCGCCAAGTTCACCTTCGCCGTGCAACCTTCAACCCGAAACCCGTTCAACCGCCGCTTCATCGCCAGCGGCAAATGGCGCGAAGCCCCGAATTGTAGCAGCGTCGTCTTCGGATCGAGACTGGAGACGACCGTGGTCGCATGCATGGCCTCGCCGGTCTGAAGCTCCACACCGGCAACGCGGCCGTTGTCGAACAACAAGTGGCGCACGCGCGCATTCAACTTCATGCGCACGCCGGCCCCTTCCGCGGCTTTCACGAGCGCACTCGTGAACGCCCCGGCCCCGCCCTGCGGATGAACGAGGCCCTCGGTAGTGTCCGCGTTGATCGCCCGTCGCATTGCGGCCAAGAGAGCGGTGCCTCGCGCCCGCGGCGGCAGTGCGTTGCCCAGCACCGCATCGAATGCGAGCGCGCCCTTCAGCAGCGGCGTCTCGAATTCCGCGTCGAGCACTTCGGCGATCGAGGCATCGAGAAAACTCGCAACCTCGCCATCCAGCACACCGTTCTTCGCCGGCCGTCCACCGAAAAGCCCAGCCTTTGCATGTTCGGCCGTGCCGCCCGGCACGCCCTGCACCCACTTCTCAATCTGTTGAGCCGCCTTACGAAGCCGCGCGTCATAGTGCGACCAAGCCTTCGCATCCGCTTGGCTGTGCACGGCCAGCGCCTGTGCCGTATGGCGAAGGTCGCCGTCCAGCGTGATGTGCCGGCCGTCCGGCGACAGCGCCACCGTCGAAATCTGTTTCGCCGACAGGTTTAATCCAAACCGGTGCAATCGAAGCGACTTCATAAGCTGCGCATCGAACGGCCCGATCAGATGCGCCAACCCGGACACACGATGTCCGGCAACAAGCTCGATCGTCTTGCACGCGCCGCCCGCATGCGCCTCTGCCTCGACAACGGTGACGCGCCGCCGCGCCTGCGCCAGTAATGTTGCGCAGATGAGCCCGTTGACGCCGGCGCCGATCACGATCACATCGTTCTGCGAACTCACGCTACGCATCGGCCCGCGCCTTCACAAGCGAGCCTGTCGCCGCCGCCTGCAACCCGGCATCGCCGATACCGCCGTAGAGCGTAGGCTCCACAATCGTCAGACCCTTAAGCAACGACAACGCAGCCGGCGCGTGCGCATCCGGCACCGCGGTTTGGTCGAGCGCTGCACGCGAAGCCATCAGCGCCGCGCCGCCGATTTCAAGAAGACCCTCCGCTTCCGCAGGATGCCGCATCTCAGCCGCTTCGACCGAGGCGCCAAAGCCCGCCGACATCTCGTCGATCGACCGCACCATCAGGCCGCGCAATTTATCGCGCTGCGCCGCACTCCACGGCCCCTCGGTCGTGGTGGCAGGCACATAGGGCATCGCAACATGCAGATCCCAGCGAGCCTTCGCCTCTGCACGCGGCACGAAGCGCAGGTCGAGGCACGGCTGCACAGGCAACGTCTGCCCGCGAAATGCTCCATGCGCCGCCGCCAACCGCGCGAGCGAGGGATTGAGTCTCACAATCGCCCCAGAAGTCAGCGTAGCCGCATCGACGCCGGGCAGTTTCGGCAGCGCGCCGATCGTCAACTTGACCTGTGCGGGCTCGACAGAGGCTCGAAGAGGAAGCTGCGTAGGACGCGCGCGCTTCAAGCCGGTCAGCATCGCCCCCGCGCGCTCCTGCGCCAGTGTCGAGATCACAAGCGGCGCGCGCAGAACTTGGCCGTTGGCGAGCACCACGCCCGACGCCGCCTCGCGTTCCGTCGCGATCTCCTTAGCCTCGGCGCCGTATATGACATCGGCGTTGTTGTAGAATTTGAGCAGCGCCAGCAGCGCCTGGCGCAACCGCCGCTCGCCCCCGGCCACGAAGCGGTGCCCGGCCTCCGGCGCGGCGTGCGCCAGCAGCGACTGGCGCGTCAGCAGTTGCCCGGACGCCGGCGCATACGGCGCGGCGCCCGTGCCCATCACCGCTCCTTGCGCCAACACACCCTTAAGCAACTCATTGTCGAACGCTTCGTCCAACAACCGCGCCAGCGACGTCAACTGGAACAGCATCGCCTCGCTGGGTTCGTCGTGCGCCGACATCAGCCACGCTGCAGCCGACTGCTCCTCTGATACCGCTGCCCTGGCGAGCTTCGCGTAGAAACCCTGAAGGGCCTCCGCATCCCGCGTGGACACCGCAGCGACGCTCGCCTGCGCTGCGTGCAACTCCGGCCAGAGGATCAACGCCTTTTCGCCGGTGATACCGACAATCGGCGGCGCCGCCGCAAAGCGAAGCCCGTGAGAGGTAAGGTCCAGTTCGCGCACGACACGCGCGCTGATGACGGCATCGGCGCCTTCGCCAATCGCAGCGCCATCCGAGCGCCGCTCGACGACCGTCACCGCCCGCCCCGCCGTCGCCAGCGCAGCAGCCGCGACCAAGCCTTCGACGCTTGCGCCGATGACAACGGCATCCAGGCGGTCAACCGCCATGCGGAACTCGGCTCATGCGGGACCCTGGGGGTTAAGGGCTCGGGAGGCGCAACCTACGGCACCTAATACAAATCTCAACCGGCGCTTACGGCGAAAACATGGTGGCCCATGCTTAATTGCGCGACAGACGCCAAAGAAAAAGCCGCCCGGGTGGTGGCCCAGGCGGCTTTTATTCAGTCCAACGGTCGATCGCCTACACGATCCCGCGCTTGTGTTCGCCGACCACGACGCGCTTCGGCCGGAACGCGGCCTCAAGCACGGCGATTGTCTTCGTGGGCTGCGCCGCGCCACACATGAACACGTCGAACGCGGCAAAGCCCTTTTCCGGCCAGGTGTGCACGGAGATGTGGCTCTCAGCGAGAACCGCAACGCCCGACACACCGCCGTTCGGCTCGAACTTGTGCAGGTGGATGTGCAAGAGCGTCGCTCCGGCAGCCGTCACCGCGTCCTTGAGCGCCTTTTCGATCTTGTCTGCGTCGTCAAGATCGTGCGCATCCCACAGGTCGAGGATCAAATGGCTGCCCGCAAACGTCACGCCGTTGCGAGTGATGAAATAGTCTTTACGGTCTTCGTCCGCTTCCACGAGTGGAATTGGAGCCGGAACGGGCTTCGTTCTGGCGCGGTTCGCGGGGAACTGCGTTACTTCGACAGCCGCTCTTTTGCGTGCAGGAAGAGCCATGTGGCACCTCTCCGAAACAGAAGAACAGTTGCACCTTTAGGGTGACCAAGTGGCGTGGAACTCACGCCGCCAAAGCCCGCCTCTTGGTGATTCCACCCGAATTGCGGAAGGGGGCGAAATATAGGGACGCGTGCCCCCCATGCAAGATTTTTTGTCCCCTAGTCCCTAATTTTTTCTTTAGCTGATGCAAGCGCATGCGAGAAGCGACAGCTGACGCGTTGCGCGCGCGACTCACTCGCCCTATATGAGCGCGCCTTTCGCCGACCGCCAGCGCGCCTTTGCGACGCTCATCTTCCTCTCTCACGACAAGCAGGAGCCGACGCCGATGACGAACACCTTTCTGGAGAAACTTCATCCCGGTTTCGCCCAGACGATCGAGCTCGAAGGCAAGCCGATAGTGTCGGAAAAGAGCCGTTTTCAGGACATCAAGATCTTCGACACAAAGCGCAACGGGCGCGTCCTCGTGCTCGACGACATCGTGCAGCTGACGACGCGCGACGAGTGCGGTTACTCCGAGATGCTGACGCACGTGCCGATGCTCGAACACGGCGCCGTGAAGGAGGTCATGATCGTCGGCGGCGGCGACATCGCCATCGCCGAGGAAGCGCTCAAGCACCGGGGCGTCAAAACCGTCTTCAACGTCGAAATCGACGAGCGGGTGGTCGATTTGTCGCGGCAGCATCTAAGCGCCGTTAACGCCGCCGCCTTCGCCGACGAGCGGCTGAAGATCCAAATCGAAGACGCGTTCGTCTTTCTCGCCGACAAGTCGAGCCACGGCCGCTTCGACCTCATCATCGCCGACCGCCCGGACCCTGTCGGCCCCGCCGAGGTGCTCTTCGGCGACACGTTCTACGAACGCATCGCCAAGGCGCTCGCGCCGGGCGGCTTTGCCGTCTTCCAAAATGGTGTGCCGTTCTTCCAACCGGAAGAACTGGTCGACACACTGAAGCAAATGCAGCGCACGTTCCGCTATTGCGGCGTCTATCTGGCGGTGGTGCCCAGCTACATCGGCGGCTTCATGGCGCTGACCTGGGTTTCGAACGACGCGATCCTTGGCGACCCGGCAAAGTGGCAAGGGCTGGAAACCACCTTCGCCGCTGCACGCATCAAAACCGACTACTACACGCCCGCCGTCCATCGCGCCGCCTTCGCCCTGCCGGCCTGGATCGAACGCCTGGTCAAATAGTCAAAAGCCTCTCCCTTCCCAAACTGAAAGGGAGAGGCAAACCGTCTACTGCGGCGGACGGCTCATATATTCCGTCAGCGCTACCGTCATCTCACCGAGCACCTTCGCGACCGACGGATCGGCTTGCACCGCCGCCCAGTACGCTTTTACCTTCGGCGTCGACGCGAAGAGATCGCCCTGCCCCAACATCGGACCAATCCCGGCTGCGAAGAACAACGACGGCACCAGCGCGCAGTCGGCGAGCGTGGCTTGCGCGCCCATCGCGTACTTGCCCGATACGATGAAATGTTCGAGCCCTTTGAGGCCCTTCGATAACTCCGTCAGCTGCTCGTCCACGACCTTCGCATCACGCGTCGCCGGGTTCACCTGATCGAATAGTTCGAACAACGGGTTTAAAATATATTGGTCGGCGATGTTGTAGATCACCCGCATCCGCGCGCGCTCTTTCGCGTCGGTCGGACGAAGCGACGGCGTCGGCCGCGTATCTTCGATGTACTCGCCGATAACGCCGGACTCCGGCAAGTGGAAACCGCCATCGTCCAGCGTGGGCACCTTCTCCAGTGGATTGATCTTCGCATATTCGGCGGTATGCGAGCCGCCGCTGGGTACATCGATCAACTGCGCGTCGATACCCTTCAGGTAAAGCTGCAAGCGCACCCGGTTTGCATAGGGTGAAAGTTTCGCGTCGTAGAGTTTCATGGGGTTGGCCTCCGTTGCGTTCCGCATGGGGCACACCGGCTGGCGGCACGTCAACTACCTGGCATTTCCGAAGTTACGCCGCCACAACCGCACGCGACACGAGCCCTTCGACGGCCTCGGGCGCCACGGCAAGCGGCAAGCGCAAAGACACGGTGGTACCTTTCCTGACCCGACGCCGATCGTGAGCCTCGCCCCCATCTGCGCCGCCAGCTTCAAGCAGATCGCGAGGCCGAGGCCCGTGCCTTGCTCGCGCCGCGTATAGGTGCCTTCGGCTTGCACGAATGGCTGCCCCAACTGTTGCAGCGTCTTTTCCGGAATCCCGCAGCCGCGATCGACGACGCGCAAGTCGCACGTGCCGGACTCGCGCATAACCGCGAACTCCACACTGACCTCGCTATTGGCCGGTGAGAACTTCAGCGCGTTGCCGACCACGTTGACGATGATCTGCACCAGCGCTTGCCGGTCCGCCGTGACCAACACGCTGGGCGGAATATACTGACAAGTAAGCTGCACGCCGCGCTGTTCGGCAAGAACGTGCAGCATGCGATAGGTCGACGTTACTTCTTCGGCGAGGCTCACCGGCTCGAGACTCGCTTGGTGCTGACGAGCTTCGATCTTGGAGAACAACAGCAAGTTGTTCACGATCCGCAATAGATGCTGGCCGCTTGCCATGATATCGCCGGCATATTCCCTGTACTTGTCCGCAACGCCCAGATCGAGTGTATCGTTCTTGATGAGCTCGGACAGCCCGTTCACCGCGTTCAATGGCGTGCGGAACTCGTGGCTCATATTCGCAATGAACATGCTCTTCGCGCGGCTTGTTTCTTCCGCCGCCTCGACACGCGCCTGCGCTGCGCGAACGTCGGCGTCGTGCGCATGATTGACGACGGCGACCCACCCAAAGCCAAGAGCAATCAGCATCGCTGCGACCACAGGTGCAGCAGCGAGTAGCAGCCCAATAGAATCCGAGATGAACTGCTGTCCGCCTTGCGACGGATTCCAGCGGAAGCCGTAGGCCGCACGAGCTCCCGAGGGATCCTTAAGCGGCACCATCCATTTCGACATCGTGACGGAAAGGCCGCCAAGATCAAAGTCCTCTGCCGCGTTCGCGAGATACGGCGCATCGATCGTCTTCATATAAACGAGCGCGAAGTTCGGCCGCTCACCCTTCGCCTTGCGCTTCGCGCTGGCCACGCTGATTGCATGCATGCCCAAGAACTGCGGCTCGCCCGCAAATTCGACAACGCCGGTCACAGTGTGGAATTTCCCCGCTCGGCCCTCTGCAATCAAAGGCGCAGCAAGCGCACCAAGGCGTTTGGCGTCCGCTTCGGTAACTGAAACCGTCGCGTCCGCCTTGGCGTTGTAGCTGTAAGCAACCTTGCCGTCGGCGCCAAATACCAGCACGTGCGACAACTGAAACGTGACAGCGCCGTAGCGGCCCAAATTCTCTACATCCCACTGCGGATCGGGTTTGCCCTGGAAGCGGTCGTACATATCGTCCCAAAGCGCGTAGTCGGTGACGTTTGTGTCGAGCTTTGCGAGCTGACGCTTGACGACGGATCGCACGATCACCGTCTGAGCTTGAAACTGCTGCTGATCCAATCGTGCAGCAGACGACTGCAAAAGCGTGACAAGCAGGCCCACCGCGATCGAAACGATCGCGATGACGAGGATCGCGAGGATCTTCGTGTATTTGCCGAGCTTGCCCGTCATTGCTCTTCTTTTCGGTCCGTAGGGCGCAGTGCCCTGGCCGGAACCCACTTTCCCAAGGCCGACAATGGCACGGACCGCCTTAAATCGTGGTTGAAGCCGTTGGTTGATAAATCCTTGCCAACCGGCCGAACGGCGCAGAGTTCAGCGCAGATTAATGACTACCGGTTACCATGTCCCCGTCATCGGGATCTCGCCGGAAGGGGCTGCTCGCTTGCTCGCGTCGGATGCCATCGCTGTTTTTGCCGGCTGCTTGCATGGCGCAGCGTACGTTTACTATCTGCGCCTTGCCGTGGGCGGCCGCACCTGGCCGAACCCGGCCAGCTGGCTGATGTTCGCCTACGGAACGGCTCTGATCCTGTTAATCGAGTTCCGCGCGGGCGCCTCCTGGCGCGAACTTCTTCTTCCGGCAGTCTGCGCAACCTCCAGCATCTTTATCGCCGTCGCGGCCTGGCGCAAAAGCGGCGCCGTAACATCGCTGACGGCGTTCGACTGGTGGGCATTTCGTGCCGACGTCGCGCTGACCGTCGGTTACCTCGCCGTTTGGTACGCGATGCAATCCGGGTTCATAGCTCTTGAATATCGTTTCGCTGCGAACATCGCCTTCCTGATCGGCGTCAACGCGACGACGCTGACATCGTTCCTGCCGCTGCTGATCTCCACCCGGCGTGACCCGACGACGGAGCACGCGGGGCCCTGGGCCATGTGGTCGCTAGCCTACCTGCTTTTGATCGTGGTCACCGTCTTGGACGCGTCAGGGCCCGAAGGTTTGCTCTTGTTGATCTATCCGGCAGTGAATTTCATCCTTCACACCAACGTGGCGGCCCTCGTGTTGCCCACGCAAAAAGTGCGTCATGACGAACCCGCTTGATAACCACCTGCTCGTCGGCGAGACGAAGCGAACGGGTCGCGGCTTGTTCACGCGCCGCACGCTCCTGCAATACGAAACGGCCTTCGTCATGCGGGGCGAGCTTCGCTATTTCGCAAGCCGCACAAGCGTGGACTGTCACCGCTATGAAAACTGGGTGGGCCTCGGCCGCGATCGCTGGCTCGATCCCGAACCGCCGTTCGTCTACCTGAACCATTCCTGCGAACCGAACCTCGCAATCTGCGGCGAACGCGAGTTCGTGGCGCTGCGCGACATCGAACCCGGCGAAGAGCTGACGTTCGACTATTCGATCACGGAAGACGAGCTGCCCTGGCACATGACATGCGCGTGCGGCACGCCCTCATGCCGCGGCACAATCACGGCCATCCAACTTCTGCCGACCGAAGTGATGCGGCGCTACATGCCGTACGTAAACCCATACTTCATGCGCAAACACTACGAGCACGTCGAGGCGCCGGCCGTGAAGCGCGCCTAAGCCTTCGCCTGCCGGCTCACCCACGTGTAGCTGACGGCGATCAACCCGGCGAACAACACCACGCCGACGAGCGGTGCCCAGGCGAAATCCTTGACCAGCGCAAGCGGGGTCTCGTTCTGGGTGCTCGCGATCGCACCCGCATAGAAGATGCCAAGCAAGCTCTCGCCCACAATCAGGCCCGAGGCCAGCAAAACGCCGAACCGCTCAAGCATCGCCGACTGGCTCGACTTCGCAACCGCGCGCACATAGAGCCAACCGATGATCGCGCCGAAGATGACAGGCGAGGTCGTGTCCATCGGCAGGTAGATGCCGATACCGACAGCCATCGGCGGCAACCGCATCAGATTGGTACGCTTAAGAACCTCATCGATGACGATGACAACCACACCGACGATCACGCCGTACCCAATCAAGCTCCAAGGCAGGTCGGCGCTCAACACGCTTTTCGCAAGCGTCGAGATCAAGGTCGCCTGTGGCGCACCAAGAGGTTCCGCCGCAACCGCCGACCGGTTGGGATCGCCGGGAAAACCGTAGGCACTGTTCAACATGTTCAGTGTGAACGGAATGACGAGAGATCCGGCTATCACGCCGACGATCAACGCCACCTGCTGCTTCCATGGTGACGCGCCGACCAAGTAGCCGGTCTTCAAGTCCTGCAAATTGTCGTTCGAAATCGTTGCGATCGAAAAAACGATCGCAACCGCAAAAAGCGCGACCGCGACAAGAGCGTTCGTAGCCTCGGGCGAAACCTGCGGCTGTATGAAGAACGCGATCAACATCGACGCTGCAAGGATGGAAAGAATGCCGATCCCCGACACCGGACTGTTCGAAGCGCCGATCAAACCGGCCATATAGCCCGCAACCGTCGCGATGAAGGCGCCGACCACGACCGTGAACACAACGCCGCCGATGACGAGCGGCAGGCCGAACGCGGCAAGCTCTCCGCCAGCGATGAAATTGTAAAGAAGCCAGCCAATAGCGACCAGACAAACGACGCTCAAAAGACCAATCAAGCCGACGCTCAGATCCCGATCGTCATGGCCGCCCGTCCGTTCGCCGCCGCCCGCGCGCAACGTCGCGACAAGCCCGTGATAGACGGGCCCCACCAGCGCAACCAGGCTCCAAATCGCAGCAATCCCGATCGCGCCCGCGCCAATGAAGCGCGCCTTGTCTGCTCGCATCTGGCCGGCCAACTGCGCGATGTCGCCTTCAACGCCGGACGAGAAGGTCGGAATGACGCCGGCCCAGGCGATCAGCAGGCCGACCAACATCGCAATCCCGACCGAAATCCCGACGAGGTGCCCCGCACCGATCAGCGCCATCGAAAACGACGTGCTGAAACCGCTCACGCCTGACCCGACGCGGAAGTAGCGTTCAAACCCGGCCGCCGCGACACCAATGTAAGTCGCGACCTGCATAATGACAGCGACGATCGCGCCGAACAAAACCACGAACGGTCCCCGCGTGCGCTCAAGCACGTCGTGTGGCGCCTCATCGCCACGCGCGCCGACCTTCAACACTTCTGCCGCCGCAACGCCCTCAGGGTAGGGCAGCGGCGAATTCACGACGAGTGCACGCCGGAGCGGGATCGAAAACAGCACGCCCAATATGCCGCCGAGCGCGCACACGAGCACCGTTTCCACAAACGGAAAATCGCGCCACCACCCGATCATCACGAGCCCCGGCAGCACGAAGATGATGGCCGACAGCGTCCCACCGGCCGAAGCCACGGTCTGCACGATGTTGTTCTCGCGGATAGTCCCCGTATTGAACGCGCGCAAGATTCCCATGGAGATCACGGCCGCCGGGATCGACGAGGCGATCGTGATGCCCGCCTTCAAACCCAGATAGATGTTCGCGGCCGTAAAAATCGCAGCGATCGCGGCCCCCAAAAGGAGGCCCCGGATCGTCAGCTCTGTCTCTTTCATCGGCGCACCCTCGATTCGATAAGACGCATCTCACCTTAGCGCAGCCGCGGTCCGGCACCACGGCCTTAACCACCACGAGATTCACCCCGGTTGCGGGATCGCACGGTTTCTCTCAAGATGCGCGGATCGAGGGCTCGAACCGGGCCGTACGGGGAGAAACGTGACGGCCAACGCCACACCTGGATTCGCCGACCGGCTTCGCGCCTTTTACCTGCGCTCAGACGCGGCCAAGGGCTATGCCCTGCTCTCCCCGGTGATGATCACGATGGTCGCGCTGTTGGCCGCGCCGCTGATCTTGCTAGCGCTCTATTCCTTTTGGACCCAAGTCGGCCTGGCGATCGACACGACCTTCACGACCCAGCGCTACCAAGACGTCTTCGCCAAGCAGAGCTACCACGACATCTTTTGGCGCACGATCGGCACCTCCAGCCTGGTTACGCTGGTGACGGTGGGTCTCGCATATCCGATGGCTTACTACGTCGCCTTCGGGGTCAAACGGTACAAGTTTGTCTGGCTGATCCTACTTACGATCCCGTTCTGGACGAGCTACCTGCTGCGCGCCTTTTCGTGGAAGGTAATCTTAGGGTACAACGGCGTGATCAACTCGGGCCTCATTTCGACCGGGCTGATCCACGAGCCGCTGGAATTCCTGCTCTACAATCAATCAGCCGTCGTCATCACGCTCGCACACGCGTACGCGGCTTTCGCGATCCTGCCGATCTACGTGTCGCTGGAAAAGATCGACCGCACGCTGTTGGAGGCCGCGGCCGATCTCGGTGACTCGGCCTGGGCCCGTTTCTGGCGTGTGACGTTCCCGCTTTCGCTTCCCGGCGTCATCGGTGCATCGGTGTTGATCTTCGTACCGACGACCGGCGATTACGTAACACCGCAACTCGTCGGCGGCCCCACCGGCCAAATGATCGCCTACAGCATTCAGGTGCTGTTCCTGAAGATCAACGACTGGCCGCTCGGCGCAGCGCTTGCGCTATCCGCGATGGCAGCCGTCGGCATCCTTGTCGTGCTGTTCGTGACCGCCATGCAGCTTGCGGTGAGGCAAATCCGATGACGAAGCCGATCCGCGCCGCCAAACGCATGGGCGACCCCAGTGGCCTACTCGGGCTGTTCGCCATCGCCTATCTGCTGTTCCTCTATATCCCGGTCCTTTTCCTACCGATCTTCTCGTTCAACGATTCGATCTTCGTGGCCTTTCCTCTGAAGGGCTTCACCACGAAGTGGTACGAACAAGCTTTCGCGGACCAGGGGATGCTCCGCGCACTGACGGCCAGCCTCCAAGTCGGCGCCGTGGCCTCGATCATCGCGACAATTCTGGGCCTGCTCGGCGCGAAAGCCATCACGCGCTACCGGATGCCCGGACAAAGCCTCGTCACCGGCACGATCATGCTGCCGCTGTTCATCCCTGAGATCATCCTGGGCATCGCCCTTCTCATCTTGATCAACCGGCTGTCGATACCGCTCTCGCTCTATTCGATCACGATCGGTCATGTGATGCTCTGCACGCCGTTCGCAATGGCCGTGCTGAGCTCGCGCCTCGACGGTTTCGACAGAAGCCTCGAAGAAGCCTCGATGGACCTTGGCGAAACGCCATGGATGACGTTCTGGCGCGTAACGTTCCCGCTTGTCCTTCCCGGCATCGTTTCAAGCTTGCTGCTTTCCTTCATCGTCTCGTTCGATGAATTCCTGCTCTCTTTCTTCTTGCAGGGCCAGCAACCCACGTTGCCGGTCTTTATCTGGAGCCAGCTGCGCTTCCCAAACAAGCTGCCCAGCGTGCTCGCGCTCGGAGCGCTCATCCTCGTTGTGTCCTGCGCACTCGTCGTCCTCGCCGAATGGGTCCGCCAACTTGGCACCACTGAACGCAAAGTAGGGGTAGCTTGAAGCCCATCATGGCCGACACCATCATCCGCATCGAAAATGTGACCAAACAGTTCGCGGGCGGCGTCAAAGCCGTGGACCGCGCGAACTTCAATATCGAACGCGGCGAGTTCTTCTCGCTGCTGGGACCCTCCGGCTGCGGCAAGACCACGCTCTTGCGCATGATCGCTGGCTTCGAGTTCCCGACCGATGGCGAAAT
The DNA here is from genome assembly GCA_044220975.1 of Micropepsaceae bacterium. Lineage (GTDB taxonomy): Bacteria > Pseudomonadota > Alphaproteobacteria > Micropepsales > Micropepsaceae > SZUA-430. The sequence continues at coordinate 27,638 of JBGAPZ010000040.1, forward strand.
CTACATCGACGGCCAGCCGTCGGCGTTGATCCCGTCCTACAAGCGCCCGACGAACATGGTGTTCCAGTCGTACGCGATCTTTCCGCACCTGAACGTGTTCGACAACATCGCCTACGGCTTGCGCAAAGACCGCCTCTCGGGCGGCGAACTGAACCGGCGCGTCAACGAAGCGCTCGATATGATCAAGCTGAAAGGCTTTGGGCCACGCCGCGGCGATCAACTCTCGGGCGGCCAACGCCAGCGCGTCGCCCTTGCCCGGGCCTTGATCAAGCGCCCGAAAGTGCTGCTGCTCGACGAACCGCTCGGTGCGCTCGACAAGAAGCTTCGTGAAGAAATGCAGATTGAACTGCGACAATTGCAGAAAGAAGTCGGCATCACCTTCGTGTTCGTGACCCACGACCAGGAAGAAGCGCTGTCGATGTCCGACCGTATCGCCGTCATGGGCAAAGGCGTGGTTCTGCAGATCGCAGGCCCCAAGGACCTTTACGAGGCGCCGAACTCCGTCGAAGTCGCAAGCTTCATCGGCAACATCAACTTGATCGAAGCAACCGTGCGCGCCGTCAATGGCGACGAAGTCACGTTGGAGGGCGCGGGCTTCGGCCAGTTCAAAGCGCCAGCGTCGGAAGGCTTGAAGGTCGGCCAAAAGATCACCGCCGCAATCCGCCCAGAAAAACTCTCGCTGACGGGATCGAAACCCTCAGGACCCTCCGTCGAAGGCACGATCAAGGCCAGCGCCTACCTGGGAGACCGCAGCCACTACCACGTCTACGTCAAAGGCCGTGAAGCGCCACTCTCCGTCGCCTCGCAAAACGTCGATCGCGCGATGACTTCGGGCTTCGACCCGGCGCGCCCGGTCTATGTCTCCTGGGAACCGCGCTCGCTGATTTTGCTCAAGAGCTGATCAAGCAATCACCCGCGCCCCGAACGGCACGACCTTGTTGCCGGCGTCGTGGCCGATGTCCGCACGTCCGAGATAGGGGATGCCCGCGCGCTCGCACCAATACTCGGCAACCTGTGCCTCCGTCTTTCCGAAGTCGGGATCATTCGACGGAATCTGATTGCACCGGCCAAGCTTGATGCCGGCGATCTTGCGCATCGCTGGCGTCGACGTGATGTGAAACAGCGCCCGGTCGATGCTGTACATGTATTCCGCCACCTCTTCGAGCAGCAGCACATGATCCGTGAGATCGGGTTCATACGGCGTGCCGATCAGCTCGCCCAGCGTCTTGATATTGAACGCCGCGACCTTCGCACCGGATAACGCCGCAGGTTCCAGCGCTTCCGCCGCACCGTCCACCAAATAGGCGAGCGACCGCCGCACAGCCGCGTCCCCTGCGTCGCGCATAATGTCGGCCGGCATCGGCCCGTGCACGACGTGATGAAACCCTCGGCCGTAAAGCGCGCCCAAGAGCGAACCCATATCGCTATAGCCGAGGTACGTTTTCGTGCGCGCGAACGCACCGAGTTCCGGTAGCGCCGATTCCAAGATGCGGCACGACCCATATCCGCCGCGGGCAAACCAAACCACGTCGATCGAAGGATCGTTCGCGAGCTCGACGAACGCAGCAGCGCGCGCCGCATCATCTCCCGCAAAGTGCCCCGACGACAGGTGACACTGCGGATGAAACGAAAGCGCGACGCGCGCCGGATAAAGCCCGGCCGCAAGCACCCTCACCCGCTCCGCCACTGCCGGATCGAGCCGGTTCGCGGGCGCAACGACGCCGATATTCAAAGGCCTGTTGGTCATGCTGGGGCCATTGTCCGCAATACGTCCATGTGCGATCACACCCGCCATGAGCTTGAATCGAAACGCACGATATTTCTTCTGCGGAATCGGCGGTAGCGGAATGTTGCCGCTTGCGCTGATTCTGCGCGGCCAAGGGTACACGGTCGACGGCTCCGACCGCTCGCTCGATCAAGGCCGCTTGGGTGCAAAGTTCGAGTTCTTAAAATCGCGCGGCATCGGCCTCTTTGCCCAAGACGGCAGCGGCGTCACGTCCCGCGACCAGATTTTGATCACGTCCGCGGCCGTCGAAGACACGGTGCCCGACGTCCAAGCGGCAAAGCGCCTTGACCTCCCCATAGTGCGCCGCGCCAACCTGCTCGCGGACCTGTTCAACGCCGCCCCGCACAGCGTCGCCGTCGGCGGCACCAGCGGAAAATCCACGACGACCGGCATGGTCGGTTGGGTCCTGCATCAAGCAGGTCTGAAGCCCACGATCATGAACGGCGCCGTGATGAAGAACTTCCAGGCGCCGGAAAACCCGTTTGCCAGCGCTCTCGTCGGCTCGGGCGACGCGTTCGTGAGCGAGGTCGACGAAAGCGACGGTTCGATCGCACTCTACCGTCCGCGCGTAGCGGTCGTGACCAACATCTCCCTCGACCACAAATCGATGGACGAACTGCGCATGTTGTTCCGCGACTTCATCGCCAAAGCCGATGCGCCCGTCCTCAACCTCGACAACGAGGAAACCAAGGCCCTCGTGACCCCGAACGCCGCGACGTTCAGCCTAACCGACCTGCGCGCGCAGCTATTCGCCGGACGCCTCCGCCCAGAACCCGGCGGCATCATGTTCGAAGTGACCGAGCGCGACAGCGGCAAACGCCTCGACGCAAGAATCCAACTACCCGGCACGCACAACGTTGCGAACGCGCTCGCTGCTCTTTGCGCCGCCCGCGCCTGCGGCGTTTCCCTGACCGACGCTGTCGCCGCGCTCGCCACCTTCACCGGCATCAAGCGCCGCTTCGAATTCGTCGGCGAAAAGAACGGCATCGCGGTGATCGACGATTTCGCGCACAACCCTGACAAAATCGCGGCAACGCTGAAGACGCTCCACGCGTTCCCGGGCCGCCTGCTCGTGATGTTCCAGCCGCACGGCTTCGGGCCGCTTCGCCTGATGAAGAACGAACTCATCGAATGCTTCGCGCACGAGCTGCGCGAAGACGATGTTCTGTTGATGCCGGACCCCGCCTACTACGGCGGCACGACGACACGCACCGTCGGAAGCGAAGACATCGTCCGCGGCGTGCACGAGGCCGGCCGTCACGCGCTCCACATCCCTCAGCGCGCGACGTGCGGCGACAAGCTGGTGGAACTCGCGACGCCCGGCGACCGTATCGTCATCATGGGGGCGCGCGACGACACATTGTCGGAATTCGCGGCAAACGTGCTCGCGCGTCTCTAGGCCGGCAGCGGCGCGATAAGCGTCGCAAACCGAGCACGCACATCTTGCTCGATACCGTTGAGCGCGCGTTCCACGTCGTCGAACTGCCCGAAGCCCGCAACCCGCGCAATCAACGCTTGGAGTGAGGCCGACGCATCTGCCGCATTGAACGGACCCTCAACTGTCAGCCGCAGCACCTGCGTCACGTTCGTGTAGAGCCGTGCCGCCGCAATCAAAGCTGACGCATCTTCCTTACGTAGTGCCTTCGCCTCGGCGAGCGCCGCAAGCGCGTTCAACGTGTTCACATTTAGCACGCCGTGAACAAGCTGCAGCCCTTGAGCCATGAATTCCACGTCGAAGAGCCCACCCTTCACTTCCTTCAAGTCCCAAGGCGACTTCGCAGGCCGCTCGCGATCAAGGCGCCCACGCATGTCCGCCACATCGGCGAGCAACTGTTGCCTATCGCGCGGCGCCGTCAACGCCGTGCGGATCACATTCTCGACCCGCGCACGCAAGTCCGCTGGCCCGGCAACCACCCGCGCACGCGTGAGCGCCAGCCGCTCCCACGTCCAAGCCTCTTCCGCCTGGTATTTCGCAAACGTCTCGAACGATACGGCAACCGGCCCCTTGTTGCCCGAAGGCCGAAGCCGCATGTCGACCTCGTAGAGGCCGCCCTCCCCCGTCATCACAGTCAGGGCCGATATCAGGCGCTGCGACGCGCGCGCGAAATAAAGGCTCGGCGCCAATGGCCGCCCGCCTTCCGACCCAGTCGTGTCCTTCGCGTGGTCGTAGACGAAGATGAGATCGAGATCGGAAGCCGCAGTCATCTCGCGACCGCCAAGCCGGCCCATAGCAATCACCACCATCTCGCCGCCCGCGACGCGCCCATGAGCGGCGGCGGTGGCCTCCATCACAGCGGCGTGCAGCGCAACGATTGCGGCCTCGGCGACATCGGCAAATGCATAGCCCGCCTGGACACCATTGATCTCGCCGCGCAACAGCTGCAACCCGACGCGGAACTGCTGATCCTTCGTCCAACGGCGCGCGACGTCCAGCTTGTCCTCGAATGACTTCGCTCCCTTCATCAGGGGCGCGAGGCTCTCACCGAGATCGCCGAGCATCGGCTGGTCCCGCAAGAAGTCGACATCGATCAGAACGTCCAGCAACCCCGGCCGCACGGCAAGATGGTCGGCCAGACGCGGCGCCGCTCCGACAATCTCGGCAATCAGCCCTAAAAGCCGCGGGTTGGAATAAAGCAGCGCAAACACCTGCACGCCCGACGGCATTCCACTCAAAAACCTATCGAAGCGGGTGAAGGCAATGTCTGGGTTGGCCGTTTTCGCCAGCGCCTGCAGCAACAGCGGCATCAACGCGGTCAGCTTTTCGCGCGCCTTCACACTACGTGTCGCGCGGACCCGCCCATGATGCCACCCGCGGATCGTCGCCGACACGGCTTCGGGTTGCGAGAAACCGAGCTTGCGCAGCGTCGTGACGGTCTCGGGATCCTCGTCGACGCCAGTAAAAACCAGACTGCCGGTTTCCTCCGACAGTGATGGCTTACCCTCGAACAGCTTCGCGTAATGCGCCTGCACCCGCCGAAGATGATTGCTGAGCGCATCCGCGAACGATTGGGTCGCCGCAAAGCCCATAAATCGCGCGATGTTGCTCACGCCGTCCGCCGTCTTCGGCATCGAGTGCGTCTGTTCGTCCTCGATCATCTGCAAACGGTGCTCGAGCGTACGCAAGAACTCGTACGTCTCGGCCAAGTCGGCCCGCGTCTCCTCCGCGATGATGTTGCGCGTAGCGAGCGCCTGCAGCGCCTCCACCGTACGCGATTGTCGAAGCGACGGGATTCGCCCGCCCAAAATCAGTTGCTGCGTCTGCGCGAAGAACTCGATCTCGCGAATGCCGCCGCGCCCCAGCTTGATGTTGTGACCCTCAATGGCAACTTCGCCGTACTTCCCGTGCGCGTGGATTTGCCGCTTGATCGAGTGAATGTCCTCGATCGCGGCGTAATCCAAATACTTGCGCCAAACGAACGGCTCCAATGTCGCCAGAAACGCCTGACCCTCGCCCAAGTCGCCGGCACAGGGCCGCGCTTTGATCATTGCCGCCCGTTCCCAGTTCTGCCCCATCGTCTCGTAGTAGCTCTCAGCCGCGCGCGTCGAGACCGCAATCTGGGTCGATCCTGCATCGGGCCTGAGCCGCAGGTCACAGCGAAACACATAACCGTCAGCTGTCGTCTCTTGCATCAACCCGACCGCCGCCTGCGTCAGGCGCACGGCAAACTCGCGCGGCTCCACATTGCGCGCGACCGGCAATCGCTCCGCGTTGAAATAGCAGCTGAAGTCGATGTCGCTTGAGTAGTTCAGCTCGTGCGCGCCGTATTTTCCCATGGCAAGGAAGAAGAGCGCGCTCTGCTCCGCCGGTTCGATCGTGTCGGCGGGCGCAAACCGACCGCGGCCGATCGCTTCCACCATCGAATACCGCAGCGACGACTGCAGGCACGCGTCAGCAAGCCGCGTCAGCGCCCCCGTCGTCTCGTCTAGATCCCAAACCCCGCCAAGATCGGCAAGCGCGATCAATAGCGAAGCCCGTCGCTTGACGTCGCGCAACCGCCGCATCATGTCGCCCCGCTGCGGGGGCTCGTCGAACCGCACGCTCGTCAGCATCGAGGCCAACGCGATCCGCGGATCGCCACCGAGGTCGCGCTCCAGATTGTCGGCCTCGCGCTCCAGCAATCGCGCGAGATAGGGACTGTTCGAAGCTGCGGCGCCAATCAGCTCGCGCAATACGCCATTACCGGCGCGCTCGCCCAAGGCATCGAGAGTGCGCGCCGCGCGCGCCGCATCGAACACTTGCGGCAGGCGCGAAATACGCGAAGAAAAGGGACCGCTCATCGCATCCGTTGTGCCCCAACAACCGGCAACGCGCACGCCCAAAAAAAAAGAACCGGCCCGAGCGTTGCCGCCCAGGCCGACCCCAAAGCAAAACGGCCCGGGAAAACCCGGGCCGTTTCAACGAATTCCGCTCGCGCGAAAATTACTTCGCGGGAGGAACGATGCCGGCCGCCGACTTCAGCGTCTTAGCCGGACGGAAACGCAGCTTCTTCGACGCCTTGATCTTGATTGCTTCGCCGGTCCGCGGGTTACGGCCCATGCGCGCCGGGCGCTTGGCAACCGTGAAAACGCCGAAGTTACCGATCGGGAGCTTTCCACCGCCCTTCAGACCCTTCAGGCTGGCTTCGATCGTCCCGAACACGAGTTCGATCACGCGCTTGGCTTCTGCCTTGGGAAGGTCTCCGCCACGTTTGGCGACGGCGAGGATAAAGTCCGATTTGCTCATTTGGGTTATGCCCCTCAACTTGGGTGTGGGTTGCGCGATCTCGAATGAGATCAGCGATGATCCGATCTACCAGACGAACCTTAAGCAATCTACAAAATAACGTCATTTTACTTGGGTTTCATGTGCAGAGGCGGCAGCAAAGCGTTTGTTTCCGCGCAATTCTGGGTATCAGTCGCAAAAAAGCGTGGCCCCATATTGCTATTTCGTTGCCAACGGGGCTCCTTTCTCCGCTTCACCCGATTCGCTGGTGCTTTTCGCGCGCGCCCCTGCTCTAAATTTGCAGCGGCGAAGGCGCCGACTCACTTTTGGGGGAACCGACGACCGCATGACCGGCGAGACCAGCGCGGCTGCGGCGCTTCCCATCACGCGGGCAGGACAATTGGGGTGGGCCTTCTATCAATTGGCCAGCAGCCCCTACTTTGTCATCGTCAACATCTTCGTCTTCAACGCCTATTTCCAGAAGCACGTCGTCGGCGACAACGTGCAAGGTCAAGTGATCTGGGGCTACACGCAAGCGCTGGCCGGCGTCATGATCCCGCTGCTCGCGCCGATCCTGGGCGCCTTGGCCGACGCTTACGGGCCGCGCAAGCCCGGCCTCATCTGGTTTTCGGTTGCAGCAATTCCCGCGATGATCGCACTCTGGTTCGTAACGCCCGGCGAGGTCGCGCTCGGTTTCACTGCCATCGTGGTCGCCGCGGTCACGATGGAATGCGCGGCGCTCTACCACAACGCCATGCTGACCAGCGTGGCAACCGAACGCAACGTCGGCTTCATCAGCGGCGTCGCCTACAGCTTCGACTACATCGGCAGCGTGACCGTCTTTCTGCTCTGGCTCATGCTCCCCGCGCTTGGAATCCTCACACTCTTTGACGGCCCCTTTGCACACGAACGTCTCGCCGGTCCGCTTGCCGTGGTCTGGCTCGTCGCCTTCTCAATCCCGCTCGTGCTTTTCACGCCTGACGTGCCCCGCTCGGGCCTCACGCTCTTGGGCGCGATCCGCAAAGGTCTGCGCCAACTGCGCTACACGATCTCGCGTGTCACGCACTACCGCAATTTGGCGAGTTACCTTGTCATCCGCGCCATCTATGCCGACGGTATGAGCGCGGTGTTCTCGTTTCTCGCGGGTTACCTCAGCGGCGTCTTCGGCTGGGAAACGATGAAGATCGGACTCTACGCGTTGATCGTGCTGACGGTTCCGATCTTCACGTCGTTCATGGCCGGCT
>JBGAPZ010000041.1:0-35344 GCA_044220975.1 Micropepsaceae bacterium
ACCACGGTGACGATGCGTTCCGCTTGCCCGCCAACCAACACGCCGTCGAACCCGAACGCGCGCCCGATCAGCTTCGTGGTGGCGAGCGTCTGTGCGGCGGTCGGCGGAAACCGCTTCACGCCCTTCGGCCGGCCTGTCGTGCCGGAGGTGTAGATGATCGCACCCGGCGCCTCGATCGCCTCCGGCGCGCGGCGCGGAAAGCTCTCGATCCACGCGTCCCAAACCTTCACGCCGGGCCGGACCGCACAGTCTGCAGGTAACAACTGATAGGCGGCGGCGATTTCCGGCGGCGTGTCGACAGCAAAGACCGGCACCCCCGGCGGTGCCGCTTTCAGCGCAACTGAAAGCAAGTCGGTGTGCGCCACCACGGCCTTCACGCCGGAATCGGTGATCAGATAGTTCGCTTCCTCGACTGTGTAATGCCAGTTCACCGGCACGGAGTAGGCGCCCAGCAACCCCGCCGCCATACCCGCTTCGAAGAAGGCGAAGTCGTTGCGCAACATCAGGGCGACACCGTCGCCCGGCCCGATCCCAATCGACGCAAATGCCGAGGCCCCACGTTCCGCCCGCTCCTGAAGCGTCTCAAGCGGTAACGTTCGCGCACCGCTGATCAGTTTGCCTGGCATAGCCTCACCCATTTTTTCGTTGGTAAGATCGTGCCAGCAACACAGGTTCTCGACAAGGTGGCGTACGCGCTAGCTCACTTCGCGAGCGGCAGCCTGAGCGTCGCGCGCAATCCGCCTTGCGGGCGGTTGCTGAGCACCAACTCGCCCGCGTGCCGCTCGACGATAGCGCGCGCGATGGTCAGGCCAAGACCATGGCCGCCGGTTTCCACGCTGCGTGACTCTTCCAGCCGTACAAACGGTTTCAGCACGTGGCTAAGCTTGTCGTCCGGGATGCCGGCGCCATCGTCGTCCACGTGGATCGCAGCAACGCCGCCCTCCGCCGTCATCGATACGACCGCTCGCTTTCCATAACGCACCGCGTTTTCGACCAGGTTGCGCAGCGCGCGCCTGAGCTCGCTGGCCCGCCCATCGACGCGCGCAGACGGCAGGGTCTCGAACGAAACCGCATTCCCCATCTCCGCAAGGTCGTCGCACACCGCCTCAATCAGCGACGGCAGATCGACGGGGCGCGTCGGCTCGCCGCTTTCCCCGCCGCGGGCCGCCGCAAGCGTCGCTTCGGTGAGGCGCTCCATCTCTTCGATCGATCCGCGCATCTTGGCCTGCAGTTCGCTGTCCTTGACGAGCTCGGTGCGGATACGCAGCGAGGCGAGCGGCGTGCGCAGATCGTGGCCGACGGCGTTGAGCAACGCGCGCTGATCTTCGATCATTCGCTTCAGCCGCGCGGCCATCGTGTTGAAGGCGCTCGCCGCCGCTCTTACGTCTTGTGGTCCTTCCTCGGGCGCAAGCACCAAACCGTCGGTGCGGCCCATGCGTTCGGCCGCAGCCGTCAGTCCGGCGATCGGTCGGGCAACGCGTCCTGCCGCCCATACAGCCGCAATGGCAACTAACACAGCCGCAAGTGCACCAGCCCAGATCATCGGCCACATCACGGACGGCAGGGCGGGAGGTATCGCCGACACGTTCAACCAACGTTTTGGTGAAACCTCGACCGATATGTCGAGCCGCGACGGCGGCCTGCCGGCGGAATCGGGTGCCGGCGCCATGATCCACTCAAGCGCCTGGGCTGGCGGTGCAGGTGGCGCAGGCGGCGCCGGCGGGACAGGTGGCGTTGGCGCCAACGGCGGCACCGCCATCATCCCGTGCGGTTGAACGCGTATGTCGGGGATCGTGATCGTAACGTCTTGTTCCGGCATATCCGTTGTCAGTTGCGCGTCGTCACGAGTGATGATGACGGTGTGCTCGCCACCGCTTACACGCTCGACGCGCCGGAACTTGAACATGCCGACGGTCGCATCCCAGGCGACGCGCACCGCATCGGGCTCGCTGCCCGTGCCCCGCGCGAGCGCCTCGCTCAAGCCTTTGTTGCGCGCCTTCTCGCTGACCGCAGGGGTGTCGGCGAAATGCACTTGGAACGACGGCCCGCTTGCCGTGTCTTCGATCGATTTCAGCTTCTCGGGTGCAGCGTCCCTGGCAAGCGCAATGATCCCGGCCGTGCGCCGGAACGCTTCGGCCTCGTGCAACGCAGAGCGCAGGATCGTTTGCTGCCCCGCCAGCAGCGCGAACGACGCGAGCTGCGAAAGCGCAAGCGCCCCGAGCACGATCAGCGCGAACCAGCCGCGAACGGTGTGCGGCGAGAGCCGGCTCATAGCGCCTCCACCGTACTGGCGAAAATGTAGCCCGCGCCCCACACCGTCTTGATTAGCTTCGGATTGCGCGGATCGTCCTCGAGCTTGCGGCGCAAACGGCTGATCTGCGTATCGATCGAGCGGTCGAACACTTCGTCAGCCCCACGCCCCTTCACGCGGTCGAGCAGTTGATCGCGCGTGAGCACGACGTTCGGATGCTCGACGAACGTGGCCAGCAGCGCGTATTCGGTCGTGCTCAGCGACACGACCACGCCGTCGGAACCAACGACTTGGCGCTCCGGCCCATGCAGCACCCACGTGCCAAAGCGAAGCCGCTGTCCGTTGCGCGGCCGCTGCCCCGGCGGCAGTTCGTTCGTACGGCGCAACACGGCATGAATACGTGCCAGCAACTCGCGCGGGCTGAACGGCTTTGTCACATAATCATCGGCGCCGACTTCGAGCCCGACGATGCGATCCAATTCCTCCGTCCGCGCGGAAAGCAAGATCACCGGCGTCCCATGATGCTCACGCACGCTGCGGCAGAGGCTGAGCCCATCCTCGCCAGGCATCATGATGTCGAGGACGAGCAAGTCCACCTCGCGTTGCGCCAACACGCGCCGGGCGGATGCAGCGGACTCCGCCATTGTCACCTTCAAGCCATTGTCCTGCAGATAGCGCGACAGGGCATCGCGGATGTCGCGATGGTCGTCGACGATCAGAACGTGGGGCACCGCGTCAGCCATGTGGCGGATCAGATACAACAGCCCGCAGAACCCGCAAGCTGAAGCAGAGTTAATCTGTGTCAAAGTTTGTCGCTTCGCGGCATACCGCGCTTTTCGCCACGACTATTCGCCAACCTGGACAAGACTCCCCGTCCCGGCTGGGTAAGGTCGCCTACCGCATTTCAGTGGAGGGACAAGTGAGAACGCAAGTGTTGTTGGCCGCGACGGCCGTGATTGCTCTGTCGGCTGCGGCCGCGGCCGAAGAAGTGCGCGTCGAGCGCAAGCAGGTTTGCACCTGCACGATGACGGATGGAAAGGACGGGGGACCGACCTGGGAACAAAAGGGAGCGCCGGGCGCCCCGCACGTAAGCATCGTTCCCGGTGGCGGTCAGGGTGAAGACGTCGACGTGCAAGTCTTCAAAGACGGCGGTCCTGGGGAACAGCGCGTGATCGTCATTCGACGCGGCGGTGGCGACAGCGCCGACGAAAACAAAGACGGCAGGGTCACCCGCAAGGAATTTTTGGCGCGCGCCGAGAAGCACTTCGCCGAACTCGATCGCGACCACAACGGCGCGCTTGAAAAGGAAGAGATGCATCCGCCGATGCCACCCATGCCGCCGCTCCCGCCTGGCATGGCACCGATGCCGCCGGTTCCGCCCGTGCCTCCGGTACCGCCCGTGCCGCCGGCACCGCCGGCGAACTAGCTCGCTTGGAAGAAGGCCGCAGCTCGAACTAGTTGCGGCCTTCGTTCGCGGGCTTGGCACTCTCGCTGCCAGCAGGCGCGGTCGGTGTTGGCGCCGGCACTGCCGTAAACGGAGCCGCCGACAGTTGCGCCGCAGGCGTCGCCGCGATTGGCGCAGCAGACGTCGCCGGCGCGCGATCCGTGATCACCGGTTGCGGAATGCCCTGCGCCGTCATCCGCCCGACGATGCCGCTGTCGAACACTTGCGCTTGGCGCATGTCGAGTTGCCCGCCCATGACGTCGCCGGCATAGACCTTCGCAACGCCGCGCCCGTAGTAAGCCTCCGCATTCGTCTTCTGAAGGCTGAGCACGGTTTCATAATCGGCGATTGCTGTTGCCCATTGCTGCGCCCGCACGGCGTAGTGCCCGCGTTGCGTCAATGCCGTCAGATGATCGGGCTTCAGCGTGATCGCTTGATTGAAGTCGGCGAGCGCCTTGTCGTATTGCACCAGCTTCGCATAAGCCATCCCGCGGCCGGCGAACGCGTCGGCATCGCCCGGCGTCAGCGCGATCACCGATGAATAGTCTGCGATCGCAAGCTGCGCATTGCCGCTGATCCGCTGCGCCACAGCGCGATTGAACAGCGCTTGCGAATAACCAGGTTTGTTGGCCAGCGCGTCCGTATAATCCGCGATCGCGCGCGTAAAATCGTTCTTGCCGACATAGGCGTTGCCGCGATTGTAATAGGCAGTCGCCTTGCGTTCGCGCGTGATCCACGAAGCGATCAGCCCTGTGCAGCCTTTGATCTGGTCGTCGGCAGGCACCATCATCCCGCCTTCGCAGAGCGAGGCGTTATCGGACCGGTCCGACTGCGTCACTGGCGCGGGCGTCGAATGGTACCTTTTCTTGCGCCGCTTCGCAGCGTCTGCGTCGGTCGCGAGAAGCGCGAACACGACAGTAAAAGCAACAACGGCCGTCAACGTTTTCATGAGACTTAGAACCCCGCAAACCTCATTACCGCAGGGTGCAAGCCCCGGTTCAAGAGGCCGCCCATCACAAGTTTTGCCGGACCCCACGCGAATGGTTTAGGACGTTGGCCATGCTTGAAGAGATTCTCGTTCGCGCCGACGGCTTAGATGCCCTGCGCGTCGCCATCGCGGCGCTCTCGCTTGCGGTTTCCGTTGCCTATTTGGGCTTGTTGGACGGCGAAGCCTCACCGCTGAAAACCATAGTGAAGACCACCGCGGTTCTTATCCTTTCGATTCTGCCCCTAACCTATGTGGGTACACCGAATGCGCCGATCGTGGGGCTGCTTCTGCTGGCCGCCGCTCTCGGACTTTCCGCGCTCGGCGACTTCTTCCTGGCGCTGAAAGACGAGGGCCGCTTCTTCGTGCCAGGGCTCGTGAGCTTTCTCGCGGCGCACATTGTGTATGTCTTGGCGTTCCTACCGCACGCCGGCATTCCAAGCGGCATGGCGCTCGGCGTCTTCATCGCAGCGCTTGCCGCAGCCGCACTTCTGCTCGTCCGCATTGCGCCGAACCTCGGCAGTTTGCGTTTGGCTGTCTTCGCCTATTTTGCGGTGATCATGACCATGGTTGCAGCCGCGCTTTCGATCCGCGACGCGTCATGGATCTTAGGTGCGGGTGCCATCGTCTTCGCGCTATCGGACTCGCTCATCGCCGTCCGCAAGTTCGCCGCGCCGTTTCCCTTCGTCAACGAAGCCGTTTGGATCACCTACGTCGCGGCACAGTTTATGATCGCGGCCGCCTTCCTCACGCTCATCCTCTAACCAGCGAGATTCGCGCATGCTCGAACGCCAACTCGACATCGAAACCAAAGACGGTCGCATGAGCACCTTTGTCGTGCATCCCGAACGCGGCGGACCTTACCCGGTGATCCTCTTCTACATGGACGCCCCCGCGATCCGAGAGGAACTGCGCGATATGGTGCGAAGGCTGGCGACGACCGGCTACTACGTGATGCTGCCCAATCTCTATTACCGCGAAGGCGTGATGGAACTGGGCCGCATCCCGATGGACCCGCAAGCCCCAGAACGCGCGCGCATGATTCAGCTGATGGGCTCCCTCACGATCGCCAAAATCATGGACGACACCGACGCGCTGCTCGCGTTCGCTGCGACCGAGAAGGCGGCAGGCAAAGGCAAAGTCGGCACGGTAGGCTATTGCATGAGCGGTCAGTTCGCAATCAATGCGGCAGCCCGCCACCCGGACCGCATCGCCGCCGCCGCCTCGATCTACGGCGTGCGCCTGATCACCGACCGGCCCGATAGCCCGCATCTGGTTGCGAAACAAGCAAAGGCCGAACTCTATTTCGCCTGCGCCGAAAACGACCACTGGATGCCGATGGACCAAGTCGAACCGCTCCGCGGCGCGCTCAAAGTCTCGGGCGCGAAGGCAGAAGTCGAAATCTACCCGAAGACCGAGCACGGCTTCGCGTTCCCAGCCCGGCCCATCTACGACAAGGCCGCGGCGGAACGGCACTGGGAACGCCTCTTCGCATTGTTCGCGCGAAACCTAAGGTAATCTAAAGGCCGCTTCCCTTCATCGCGCGACAATGAGAGAACGCGCGGGCCATGGGCGCACCTTTGATTCAACTGCAGGACATTCATCTCACGTTTGGGGGCGCGCCGCTTCTGACGGGGGCGGAGCTTGTCGTCTCGGAGGGCGAGCGCATTTGTCTCGTCGGCCGCAATGGTTCCGGCAAGTCGACGCTGCTCAAGATCGCGGCCGGCCTAATTGAAGCGGACAAGGGCACGCGGGCGGCGGCGCCATCGGCGACAGTGCGGTACCTGCCGCAGGAGCCCGATCTCTCGGGCTTTGCGACGACCTTGGCGTTTGTCGAAGCGGGCTTGACGGCCGGCGACGATCCCTACCGCGCGCGCTACCTGCTCGAATGTTTGGGCATGACGGGCGAAGAATCCGCCGATCGTTTGTCCGGCGGCGAGGCGCGGCGGGCAGCCCTTGCGCGCGTGCTCGCACCTTCGCCCGACATTCTGCTGCTGGACGAACCGACCAACCATTTGGACTTGCCCGCCATCGAATGGCTGGAGAGCGAGTTGAATTCGCTCCGCTCCGCGATGGTGCTGATCAGCCACGACCGGCGGTTCCTTGAGCGCCTGTCGCGGGCGACCGTGTGGCTCGACCGCGGCGCGACGCGGCGGATCGAGCAAGGCTTCCAAGCGTTCGAGGCATGGCGCGACACGGTGCTGGAGCAAGAAGAGCTAGAGCAGCACAAGCTCGACCGGCGAATCGTGATGGAAGAACATTGGGTGCGCTACGGCGTCACCGCACGGCGCAAGCGCAACGTTGGACGTATGGCGCGTCTTGCCGACTTTAGACGCCAACGGCGCGAGGCACGGCGCGTAACCGGCAACGTGAAGATGGGCGCCACTGAAGGCGAGATGTCTGGCGCGATCGTCATCGAGGCGAAGGCTGTATCGAAGTCTTTTGGCGATCTCGCCGTCGTGAGCGACGTTTCGATCCGGATCATGCGCGGCGACCGCGTCGGCGTCGTGGGCCCGAACGGCGCGGGTAAAACGACACTGGTCAATCTGCTCACCGGACGCATGGCGCCGGATACCGGCGAGGCGAAGCTTGGTTCGAATGTGCAGATGCATGTGCTTGATCAGCGGCGCGAAACGCTTCTACCCGACGTGAGCGTGAAGGACTTCCTGACCGGCGGCCACGGCGAGACAGTGAGCGTGGGCGGCACGACGCGCCACTACGCGTCGTACATGAAGGACTTTCTGTTCACGCCGGATCAAGCACGCACGCCGGTGAAGGTGCTGTCGGGCGGTGAGCGCGGGCGGTTGGTGTTGGCAAAAGCGCTGGCCGCGCCGTCGAACCTGTTGGTGCTGGACGAACCCACAAACGATCTCGATCTCGAAACGCTCGATCTGCTGCAAGAAATGCTCGCCGACTATGCGGGCACGGTGATCGTGGTCAGCCACGACCGCGACTTCTTAGATCGCGTGGCGACGAGCGTCGTGATGGCGGAAGGTGAAGGCAGGTTCGTCGAGTACGCGGGCGGCTACAGCGATATGGTGGCGCAGCGCGGCGGCGGGGTTTCCGCGCGGGTTCGCGAAGTGACCAAAGTGGAGCGAGCGCGCACCGCCGTGCGCGCCGCACCGGTGGAGAGGCGCAAGCTCAGCTTCAAGGACAAGCACGCGTTGGAAACGCTGCCGGCCCAGATCACCGCGCTCGAGCGCGAAATCCGAACACTGCACGAGCGCCTGGCGGGCGAAGGCTTCTACGAACGCGACCCGAAGGCGTTCACCGCAACAACGGCCAGGCTCGCCGAGCTGCAGGCATCGCTCGCCGCGAGCGAAGAGCGGTGGCTCGAACTCGAAATACTGCGTGAGGAGATCGAGCGTTAGCGCGCCGCCAGCTTGCCCGAAAGATCTGGGCCGCGCGCTTCTCGTCCTTCGAAGGCTGCGCGCATATAGGTCACGATTTCCCACATGCGGTTTTCGTTCAGGTTGCCTTTGAATGCCGGCATGTTCGAACCGAACTGCGCGCCCCCCTCGGTGATCGTCCAAAGGAGGAAGTCGTCCTTCACGCGCGGGTCGGAGAGCGACCACGCCAAGTCGGCCGGACGCGGTCGCAGTGCGCCACCCGCCGCGCCGTTACCGAAACCCATCGGCCCATGACACGAGGCGCAGTTTGCGTTGTAGAGGTCGGCGCCTTTGATCACATTCCCTACGTTTGTCGGCAACGGGTTCGTCTTGCCGCGATAAGCCGCGGGGATGCCTTGCAGCGTGTAGTATTTGAAGCGCTCGGGAGATTTCGCGGTGACGGGTTCAGTCGGGGGTTGCGCGACTGTGGCGCTCTGCGCGCCGACAGCGGCAAGGCTCAGCGACACCGCAAACGCCGCGGCAAAATTCCTAGTCAAGTTCATGGTCGACCTCCCTGTTCACGGTTACGACCATTTTGCCGAAAAGCGCCATGCTAGACTTTGCTCTGGATCAAGTTCCGTTCTTGCGTCGCGTCACCGGCCCCGAGCGTAGTCCACGTAGATCGGCGACGACCAGGCACGCGGTTCAGCGGGCGCGGTGCATTCGCTGGGTCCTGAACGGTAATCACCGTAGCAAAGGTTCACCTTCACACACTTGCCCGCCGCATCGCGCTCGCAGTGCAGTGGGTCGGCGTTGATCGTGGGCTGCGCTTCCTGGACCGCCTTCACATAGTAAAGTGCGTCGCGCTTGTCGCTCGCATAGCTGGGATCAGTGAACGTGAACGTGCAGCTGCCGTCCTCGTTGGGCGCGCATTGGTGCACGATGAAGCGGTCTTGAATCAGGCTCGCAAGATCTTCGCCCCTCTTCGCTTGCGGGCGGATCTTCACGACTTCGATGCGCGTGATCTTGGCGTGCTCGTCCGATGGGTTGTCGCATTCGCCGCTGCAGAGTTTCTTCAGGCGGCTTTCTTCAAGACCGGTTTTAGCAAAGTCGGGGCAACCGGGTTTCTGCTTAAACGCGCCGATTGCCCGCACTTCGAAGGTCGGCGCTTCGCCGGCGGCAATGCGGCTTCCCATCGGCGTCTTCGCGCCGACCTTATCGATCGCGTTGAACCAGAGCAGGATTTTTTGGCCGGAGGTCGCGTAGGTCTCGCGCCGCTGAAGCGCATCCCAAATCTGTGCACGCGCCCGCCCCTTCGCGTGCACCGCGGCAAGTCCACCGGTCAGCAGAAACGCAGCCTGGCGTTCGGCCTCAACCGTGCGCAAGCCCGGGAGTTTTTGGATTTCGTCGAACGACATCGCCTGCGTGTTCGGGTTTTCGTCGTTTGCGTCGCCGATGCTGCCGGTCAACAGCTTGCGGAAATCTTCGTTCGGCGCGCCGGTCGCCTCGGTGTTGTTGCGGCGGTCATACTGCTTGTAGCCGGTGCCGGGTCTGGCGCGGTGATTGTCGCTCGAGCCGATGAAGCCCCAGTTGAAGCGTGTCACCTGTCCGGTCGCATCGTCGAAGTGGCTCATCGCAAGACCTGCCTGCACCGATGTCTTCGGGCGATAGTTGAACGAGGGCAAGAAGCAGTCGGTGCACTGGCCTGCGTCGAGCCAGTCGGCGCTGACCGCACCAGGTGCTGCAAGGTGCCCGAACGCCTGCATGTCGACGTAGTTCTGCCGCGCTTGGGCCGCGCGCTTTTCGCATTCAGCAGGCGAGAGTTTCGCCTTCGTGCAGCGTTCCATAATGATTTGTCCCGCGCGCTGGCAGCCCGGCAAATGCCCGGGCGTCGCTTCCGGACAACTCTGCTTGCCGTCGCTCGCGGTGCTCACCTCGTCCCACGCGCGGTATTCTTCGGAATTGCCGTGGCCGGAATAGATCTCGATCAGAGAAAACTTGTCCGGGCGCTCTTTGGGGTCGAGTGTCTTGGCCCACGTCGTACCCGCAGGCGTGTAGAAGCCCCAGGTCGTGCCATGCGGAATGATCAGCGGCGAAAGCTTCTGTTCGTCGAACAGTTTGCGCACGAGGTCGGCCGGTGTCACCGCACTCTCGATGCAGTCCTTGGGCAGCTTGTCGGACGGCGTTGCCGCATCGCAGTCGGCAACGGCGTTAGTTGTCGCCATAAACTTGTTGTAGTCGAAATAGTCCTGCCGGTGCGCGAAGTCCTGCGTCACGACGAGCGGCGAGATTGGCGCAGCAAGGCCGATCTTCCGCGTTTCGATCGCGCGCGCGGCGACCTTATCGTCTTCGAGGTCGCGGAAGATCACGTTCTTATGGCCGAAATGCTCCTGCGGCGTACGCCCGACTTGCGTCCACTCGAACCCGATGAAGGAGACCATGTCGGGGTTGGCGTCGTCGCCGGACACTTTCTGGCACGCGCGCACCGCATCTTTCACCATTTGCCAGCGCGGCGGCGTGACGGACTCCGCATGGTCGGTCGAAGCCCAGAAGTCGAGCGCCGAGCAATAACGCGCGAAGTCGCACGCATCCGCGAGCGGATGCAGTCCCGACCCGCCCAAGATCGGCAACGAGAACTGATACGCGTCGACGGAGATCGTCGTGTGAACGTGCAAATCGCCGAACAAGATTTGATCGTCGCCGTCTTGCGGGTTGGCACGGTCGGTCATGCGTGCGGCAATCACCTCGGCCGGGACCGCTTTACCTTCGATCGTGCCGGCGCCGTGCTCCATGCCGAACCATCCGCCTCGCGCGCCGAACCAGAAAATGGCGCCAAATGAGACGAGAGCGAAGACAATCGCAGCGATCCAACGAAGCATGGGCGACTCCCCGAAATGTGTTGGGGCAAAGCTACGACGGCGTTGGGGCCTATTGAAAGCGGATGCAGTGCAGCATTTCCCCTTCCACGCGAACTCCCCCTCTCGAACTCGTGACGTGACCAGTGCTAGAGCTTGGTCTCACATCACCGCCTTCATTCGGGGGAATACCATGGGTTTGAACGTCAATCGCCGCACAATGCTGCTCGGTGCGGGCGCAGCCAGCTTGGCCGCGATGGGAACAGGCGCTTGGGGCCTTGCCGCGCGCGCAGCGACCGGCAAGCCTGTGATCGGCACCTGGGGTTTCGATCCAACGGCGATGGATAAAAGCATTGCGCCCGGAGACGACTTCTTCCGCCACGTCTCCGGTACATGGATGAAGACGACGCAGATCCCGGCCGACCGCTCACGTTGGGGCTCGTTTAACATCTTGGCCGCGAAGTCTGAAGACGACGTGCGCGACGCACTCGACGAGGCCGCGCGCAAGAACCCCGCGAAAGGCACCGTCGAACGCAAGGCCGTAGACTACTACAAGAGCTACACCGATACCGCCGCGATCGACGCGAAGGGATTGGAACCTGCGAAGGCAGACCTCGCCCGCATCGCCGCCGTCGCAACCCATGAAGACCTGGTCAAGTTGCTCGCCGGTCCCGACTTCCGTGCGAATTCGCCCGTCGGTATGGGAGTCAATCTCGATGCGAAGCGACCCGATGTTTACGTCATCGCTATCGGCCAAGCGGGTCTCGGCATGCCCGATCGCGACTACTATTTGAAAGAAGACGCGAAGTTCGCCGACACGCGCACGAAGTACCGCGCCTATGTCGAGCAGATGCTGACCATGGGCGGCATCGCCGGCGCTTCCGCGAGCGCAGACGCGATCGTGGCGCTGGAACGCAAGATCGCCGAGATCCACTGGCCGCGGGACAAATCGCGCAACCGCGATCTGACCTACAATCCAAAAAGCCGCGCTGAACTACTGGCCTTCGCGCCGGAGTTCCCGTGGGTCGCCGGTCTTGAAGCGTACGGCGCGCCGTCGCAAGACTTCTTCATCGTGGCGCAACTCGATGCCGTACAGGCGCTGGCGAAGCTGTTCCGCGCGACGCCGATCGAAACCTGGCGTGCCTACGTCACGTTCCACTACCTAAACAACATATCGGACGTGCTGCCGAAGGCGTTCGACGATGCGGCGTTCGACTTCAACGGCAAGGTCGTCACCGGCCAACCGATGCAGCGCGAGCGCTGGAAGCGCGCCGTCACCGCGATGAGCGGCACGCCGTTCAACGCGCCGATGGGCGAAGCCTCAGGCCAGCTTTACGTGAAGAAGAACTTCACGCCGGCCGCCAAGGCCGCAATGGCAGAGTTGGTCGAGAACCTGCGCACGGCGTACAAGGCGCGCATCGAGAAGCTGCCGTGGATGACGGACGAAACGAAAAAGGCGGCGCTCACAAAACTCGCCAAGATCAACGTCAAGATCGGCTACCCCGACAAGTGGCGCGACTACGCCGCGCTCGACATCCAAGCGGGCGATGCGTTCGGCAACCGCAAGCGCGAGCAAGCTTTCAACCGCGCGCGCGACGTCCGCCGTCTCAGCGCCGGCGCCGACAAGACCGAGTGGGGTATGGCCCCGCAAACGGTCAACGCCTACTATAGCTCTGTCTGGAACGAGATCGTGTTCCCCGCCGCGATCCTGCAGCCGCCGTTCTTCGACTTGAACGCGGACCCGGCCGTGAACTACGGCGGCATCGGTGCCGTCATCGGCCACGAGATGGGTCACGGTTTCGACGACCAGGGCTCGAAGTCCGACGGCGACGGCGTCTTGCACAAATGGTGGAACGACGAAGACGAACGCCGCTTCAAGGCGCTAACCGACAAGCTCGCCGATCAGTATTCGAAGTTCGAAGCGCTGCCTGGTCTCTTCGTGAACGGACGCCTGACGCTGGGCGAAAACATCGGCGACTTGGGCGGCCTCAACGTTTCGCTCGAAGCCTACAAGATCTCGCTGAAGGGCAAGGAGCCGCCGGTGATAGACGGCTTCACCGGCATCCAGCGCTTCTTCCTAGGCTTCGGCCAGATTTGGCGTCAGCTCGCGCGCGAGGAAGCGTTGCGCAACCAAGTCGTCTCCGACCCGCACTCGCCCGGCGAATTCCGCGCCAACGGCACCGTTCGCAACATGGACGAATGGTACGCAGCGTTCGCCGTGCCGGAGAGCGCAAAACTGTACCTCGCCCCGGATCAACGCATCCGGATTTGGTGAGGGTAGGTCCTCATCTGATACGGCCGTGTTCCGGGTCCCAACAGCCGGAACGCGGCCAAGCCGCCGAACACGTGGCCCGCAACCGTCTCGTAGCGCGCGAGCGTCAGCATCTCGGCCGACTCGATTCTGAACCCGCGGTCCATGAACCCCTTCTCGAGCCCCGGCATGTGCATCGCACCCCACGGCACGACGAAGACGTCGTATTTGTCTTTGAGCTTGTCGAACGTCGTCATCAACACGGCGTTGCGCTTCGTCAAAATCTCCTCCCAAAAGACTTCGAGGTCCTTGGGCGAACACGCAGGCACGCCGCCGTCCTTGGCCAACACCTCGCCGGTGTCCAATTTGGCCGCGAGGTCCGCGCGCAGACAGCGCAGCGTCGGCGGTGAGAGATCCGAGACGTCGACGTCCGCGCGCACCACATCGGGTTTGAGTCTGTCAGCAACCGGCTTTGGCTTGGGATCGCCGGGCTTGGCGTCCGCGCTCACCGTTTGTCCGGCGGCGAGTAATTCTTCGAATACGATCTGCGAGTCGAGCCCCATCGATTGCGCGACCTCGTCAGGCTTTGCAGCCTCGCGCGCGAGAACGCCCTTCGTGTCGGTGATCCCTTCGGCCAGCACCACCGCACGTTCCGGGATGCGCGCATAGGCCTGCTCGTAGAACTGGCGCTCCGCGATATGCGCGGTCGCGATCAGCCGCACGACCTTGGTGTCGCGCCGAAACGTCGCCGTGCGCGCGCGAATATCGTGCCATGTAAATTGGATGTAGCCGTTCGTCTCCTGCTCCGCATAAGTCACGGCCGTCCAGACGCCGAGCGCGACGATACCGGCCAAGCCCACGACGAGCGTCACGATAGAAGCGAGCGCGATGCGCAAGAACACATGGCTCAAATGGGGCAGGGCGGCCGCATTCAAGAACGGATTGCCGGTGCGCAGGTGAATGATCAAGAACGCGGCCATCGCCAGCGCCGTCTGACAGAGTGCGAGGAACAGCCCCGCTCCATCGCCGCTCTTGGCGAGCGACCCGAACGGCGGTCCGCCGAGCGCCAACCAGATCGCGGCGCCGATCATCGGCAAGAACACTGCCTTCGGTAGGTGCGGTACGAATGCGACGACGAAGGCCATGATCAGCGACGCGAGCACGACAAAGACCGCCAGTTGCTGGCGCATGGCAGAGAGCGGGCTTGTCCCCGCCACCATCGCCCAAAGCTCGTCTGCGATCGAAACCAACCCATCGGCTGCGAAGGCGACGAGGTAAAAGTTCGCTACCCCTGCAAAGAACACCAGAAGCGAACTGCGGCGATAGGTGATGTCCATGGGGCGGCTCCTAGAATTGCGCACACACGGGCCGGTCGACCCGCAACACTGCATCCTGCTGAAACTGTGCTTTGTAGGCGGCGACGATCGCGCCGATCGAAGCGTCCGCGCCGTCGCCGTGCATGCGCACGACGACTTTGCTTTTTTCCGAGATCGTCTTCTGCGTGTCCGCGTCGCGCCAGAACCCGGCGCCGTCGAGCACGCTGAACCCTTCCGGAAACCGCGGCGCGATTTCGGTGGCGGCAAATGACTGCCACTCGCGCTCGCTAACCGTGCCGCCGCTAGGCTTGCTCAGACCGAAGAAAAGCTGCGTCTCCGTCATCGCCTCGCCCAAGCCGCACGGCGGCGCAGCAACACCGGCGCAACCGGTGCACATCGTCATGAGCAGAAGGACCGCGAGGGGGCGCAGCATGGCGTTGAGCTACCACGCAACATGCGGCGCACACCATCACAAGAACGAGCGTTCAACAGCCGAATTCGCTCGCACACCGCAACTCAGAGTCGCGCCAGCCGCCGGTGCGGCTACTGAAGCAGGTTCTTGTGAAACACGCCGCCCTTCATGATCGCGCTCAAATGCGCGCCCTGATCCTGGAACAGCCCCAAGTCCTTCAGCGGATCGCCGTCGACCACGATGAGGTCCGCGAACGCGCCGGGTTCCACGACGCCGAGCTTGCCGGTCTGGCGCACGACGTCGGCGCCAACCAGCGTCGCCTGCCTGATGATCTCGATCGGCTTCAAGACCTCCGAGCGGAACAGGAACTCGCGCGACTGATCAACCTGTAGCTGGCCCAGCAAGTCGCTGCCGTACGCCACCGGTACCCCCGCGCGCTTTGCAATTTCCAGCGAGCGCAAACCGCCGTCGATGACGAGTTCGTTCTTCGCCAACTGATCGGCCGACATCCCGAACGAACGTCCGCGCTCCTTCATCGCGTAGTAGGCGACAAGATTGGCGACCATCAACGCACCACGCTCGGCCATCAGCTTCGCCGACTTATCGTCGATCAGATTGCCATGCTCTATGGTCCGCACGCCCGCCGTCACCGCACGCGTAATCGCCTCCGGCGTATACGCGTGCGCAAGCACGTAGCGTCCGAAGTTGTGCGCCTCTTCGACGGCAGCCGAAATCTCAGCAGGCGAGTACTGCAAGCTGTCGAGCGGATCCCAGGGCGAGGCGACGCCGCCGGACACGAAAATCTTGATCTGATCGGCCCCCTGCCGCATCTGCTCACGCACCGCCTTGCGCACGTTGTCCGCGCCATCCGCGGTCTCCAAGACGAACGACAGCGCGTTGCAGCACTTACAGGCCTCGTCGCCTGCGGTCCGCCGTCGCGAGTCCCCGTGTCCGCCAGTCATCGAAATCGGTCGCCCGGAGATAAACATCCTCGGTCCCGGCAGCACACCGCTGTCGACCGCCTCTTTAATCCCCCAGTCCGCGCCGCCCGTGTCACGCACGGTCGTGAACCCGCGATCAAGCATGTCGCGCATCAATTTCGACGCTTTGGCGGTCAGCAAGGTCAGCGGCATGGCCTCCAAACGCGCCAACCCCAACTCCACCAGATAAACGTGCACGTGACAGTCGATCAGCCCGGGCATGAGCGTCCGCCCGCCGCAATCGACGATCCGCGCGCTGGCCGCCTTCAACGGTTTATCCGAAACCTCCCGAATCTTGTCGCCTTCAACGAGCACCTCATACCCGCCCCGTGCCTCGTCGAAGCGCGGGTCAAGCAGGCGAAGATTGCGGAAGAGAGTAGTCGTCATGGGAGCGCGTCCTGGAATCTGGTGTCCATGATTGTCCCGCGCCGCCCAAAAGAAAAGGGCGAAGCCTTGCGGCCCCGCCCTCGTACACCGGCTAAAACGCAGCCGATTAGTTGTTCAGGTCGATCGTCGCGCGACGGTTCTGCGGTTCCTTCACGCTGTCGTCCGTCTTGACCATGAGCTCGCCTTCGCCACGGCCCGACGTGGAGATCGAACCGCCGGCGATGCCTTTGCCGACCAAGTTCGACTTCTCCGCATCCGCGCGGCACTCCGATAGACGTTGGTTGTAGTCGTTCGATCCCATCGTGTCCGTGTGACCAACGATCAAGATCTTAACCGAACCTTGCGTCTTCGCGGCCGAAGCCGCTTCGTTCAACACGCCGTCCGCTTCCGGCGAAATGTTGCACTTGTCGAAGCCGAAATAGATGATGAACTGCTGCGGCCCAGCCGGCGGCGGGGGCGGCGGCGGAGGCGGCGGCGGCAACGGCGCTTCATCCTCATAGAGGTCGTAGCGCAGACCAACCGTCACCGTGTGCTTCTCCAGATCGTCCAGTTCCAGCGTCTTGTACCGCGTGCTGAACTCCGGTTCGCTGACATTCAGGTAGCGGTAGGTCAGCGTGAAGTCGAGACGCTTCGTGATCTGATACGTCAAGCCGGCGATCGCCTGGAACGCAAAGCGCGTGTCGCTGTCGTCCACATAGCTGTTGCCGTTGCTACGGCTCAAATCGAGCTGCACATAGTCGACGCCTGCACCCAGACCGATGTTGAGGTCGAGCTTCTCGGTCAGCGGCACGTCGTAGATGACGTTGACCATGGCCGTGTACTCGGTCATATCGCCGCTGTAAGAGCGCGAACGGCAGCCGTACCCACCGTAACCGCCTTCGAAGCTGGCGAGAGACGGCCCTTCTTCGTAGCAGCGCGATTCCTTCGTCAGCGTCGCGTCATTGTTGCGATAACCGAGCTCGAGTTCGACGCGCCAGTTCTTTTCGAAGCCATAGCCGACTGTGGCAAAGCCTGCCCAGCCAGTGTCGTAATCGAGTTTGCCGCTAGAGTTGCCGCCCCAGTAGGACGAGCGCAGGCTCTCGGATTCGATCATGACGTCGCTGAAACTTTGACGCTGGAAGATGACGGACGTGTCGTCGATCCAGTTTACGCCGGCGTCGAGTCCGACATACCAGCCTTGATGATGTGCGCTCGATTGCGATGCGGCGGCGATGGAGACGCCAGCAACGGTCGCGAGCAAAATGCCTCTTGCTTTCATGAATACTACCCCAGTGTGTTTTTGGGCGCTGCGAGGAGGGAGAGCAGCGCCGCCCCAATGAAACGGTGCGCGCTTAACTACCAGCGTGAGAAATCGCGTCAATGCGAAAGTGCTTATGAAATGCTGGAAAAATGGATTCCGGGGTCACCATGACGCACGCTGCAATACATGCCTAGGACGATGCGCGCATAGCGTGCAGAAGTTCCCAGGAATCCGCTCCTATCGAACTACCACTTTTGGATAGGTGGGGTGAAGTTTCGGCGCAAAAGCAAAGGCCGCGCACCCGTGTGCGCGGCCTTATTTACGATATCTTTCGGCGCACCTAGTGCGCAGTCATGCGATCCCGACGCACAAAGCGCAGCATCGTTAGCAAGAGCGCGACAACTTCGCGCCTGTGGATCAAAAGGATCGCAGCGCTCGCGAGCCACACGCCGCAGGCCAGTGTGAACAGCAAACCGCCGTCGCCTTTGATCTCGACCCCAAGCGGCGTGAACAAGTGAAAGAAGATCGCGCCGGAAATGATGACCAGCGCCATGCCGGCACCCCAAATCCTTGTGCGAGGTATGAAGAGCAGGATCGACGCAATGAGTTCGCAAAAGCCGATGAAGAAGCGTCCGAACGGCTCGAACAAGCCGATGCCGGACCAATCGCGCAACGTCGCGAAGATGAAGATGCTCTCCTCGGATCCTGTCCACTTGAAGAACAGCGACTGCACGAACACGAAGGCAATATAGAGCGACAGCACGACGGTCGCGATCGTCTGCTTGCGGATGGGTGGCATGATGGTTCTCCTATTCGGCTGAGGTTTGGCGGAAGCGGGCGTCGCGCGTAATGCGCTGCCCATCGAGTGCATCTTCGTCGCCCTGGAACAGCTCGCGAATATTGACGGTCGACCGTTCGCCCAGTGCGTCGAAGTGCGTGGCAAGCCAGTGTTCGGTCGCC
Organism: Micropepsaceae bacterium; assembly: GCA_044220975.1. Classification (GTDB taxonomy): domain Bacteria; phylum Pseudomonadota; class Alphaproteobacteria; order Micropepsales; family Micropepsaceae; genus SZUA-430. The sequence continues at coordinate 18,411 of JBGAPZ010000041.1, forward strand.
TGCCGTCCCTTGGCGAACAGCATGTCGAGGAACTCGTGCTCGGTGTTGAGCTTCGACGAGGCGCCAAGCGCCGACAATGACATCTCGTCCTCGACCATGTGGACGAGCACGCGCCGATAACCCGTGCCTTCGAGGCGTCCTTCGTCCATCAGTCGGGTCACGAAGTCGATCGTGCGCAACTCGCGAAGCAACGAAGCATTGAACGTAATCTCGTTCAGCCGGTTCAAGATGTCGCGCGCGGTTCGCGGCACGCCCGGGCGCCGGATGGGGTTGATCTGCACGATCATGACGTCGTCGGATTGTGCGTGCTCGAACAGCGGCCACAAAGGCGGGTTGCCCATGTACCCGCCGTCCCAATAAGGCACGCCGTCGATCGTCACCGCCTGGAACATGAACGGCAAACACGCCGAAGCGAGAATGTGGTCGGCCGTCAACTCGTCGCGTTTAAACACCTTTGTGCGGCCCGTCTCTACGTTGGTCGCCGAAACGAACAGTTTCACCTGACTGGCACGCACGCGGTCGAAGTCCACGAACTTCTTCAAAATGTCGCGCAGCGGATTGAGGTTGAACGGGTTGAGGTCATAGGGGCTGGCAATCCGCGATAGCACGTCGAACCAGACGTAAGCGGGCGATGAGTCGAGGCTCCACCCGCCACGCAACGCTTCTTGCGGCGAGCGGCGCAGAACGCTGTACTTCCCTGCATCGCTGATACCGTGCCAAAACCTGTTTAATATGTCGCGCGCCTGCTCGCGGTCGCCCGACGCGATGCCGTCGGCGAGCACGACCGCATTTACGGCGCCGGCCGAAGCCCCCGTGATGCTGTCGATCTCGATTCTGTCGTCTTCGAGCAACCGGTCCAGAACGCCCCAAGAGAACGCGCCGTGCGATCCGCCGCCTTGCAGCGCAAGGTTAAGACGCTTGATTCCGCCGGCCACAGGTCCGCGCTTGCGCGGTAGGGGGATGGTCTTGCTCATCGTCCACGCCCTTCGCTGGCGCGCGCGTCGAGCCAAAGCCGCGCCTGCTCGCGGCCCAAAATCTCGCTCCAGGTCGCCAGCGCCCGATCCACCAACGGATTGGGCCTGGCGTCGAACCTGCCGGCCAACCAATAGGTGTCGCGGCTTCGGGTGTTCTTGAAGAATTTCATCATTGTCGTCTCCTGAGATTCAGTGTGCGGTCCAGCCGCCATCAACCGGCAATGCCGTTCCCGTGATCGATGCCGCCATGTCGCTGGCCAGGAACGCTGCGAGCGCGCCCATCTCCTCGACCGTGGCAAATTTCTTGTTCGGCTGATTGACCAGCAGCACGTCGCGGATCACTTGGTCGCGCGAAATGTTATGCGCCTTCGCTTGGTCTTCGATCTGCTTTTCGACGAGTGGCGTCCACACGTAGCCCGGGCAAATCGCATTGGCGGTGACGTTGTGTTCGGCCCCTTCGAGGGCGGTGACCTTCGTGAGACCGACGACGCCATGCTTCGCCGCGACGTAAGCGGACTTGAACGCAGAGGCGACGAGACCGTGTGCCGAGGCAACGTTGATGATGCGCCCGAACTTGCGTTCCTTCATGCCCTTGAACGCCGCCTTCGACGCATGGAACACCGCCGAAAGGTTCAGCGCCAAAATTGCATCCCACTTCGCAGTCGGAAAGTCTTCGATTGGCGAAACGTGCTGGATGCCGGCGTTGTTGACCAAAATATCGACGCGCCCGAACTGCCGCTCGGTCCGCTCGACCAAGCCAGCCGTCTCCGTTGGATCCATCAAATTCGCCGGATCGTAGGTCACGCGCACGCCGGTTGCCTGTTCCAAGGCCACTCGTGTGCGCTTCACCTCGTCCATGTCGCCAAGGCCGTTCAGCACGACCGCGGACCCGGCTTCGGCAAGGGCTCGCGCGATACCGAGCCCGATTCCGGATGTCGATCCGGTGACAATGGCGACCTTGCCGGCCAGCATGCGCTGTATTTTCGTGGTGGTATCGAGCATTTGGGGTCTCCTGTGTTGGCGATCTCGTCACCGCCACACTGCCGGAACCCCGGTCCCACCTAAAATGCCGTTTGCCTCACAACTGCATAGTCTGAAGCTATGTCCGCCCCTAAGCCGCTTCGCTCATCGCTTTCGCGGACGGCATTGCCGGCGACCCGGTGATTAGCCGAACGCCGCGCTTATACGTGAAGTAGCTCCACGCCCAACCCGTCGCGACGAAGAACCGGTTGCGAAAGCCGATCAAGAAATACACGTGCGCGACCGACCACAGCACCCAGGCCGGAAATCCCTTCAAACGAAGCCAGCCGAAATCGACGACCGCCTTGCTGTGGCCGATCGTGGCCAAGTTGCCGTAGTCGCCATAGGCGAACGCATCGGGAATGGTGGCGCCCATCGCATGCGCCTCGATTAAGCGGCCGACGTAGTGGCCGGCTTGCTTGGCCGCCGGTGCGATCCCCGGCAGCACCTTGCCGTCGACACTCTTAAATGCGGCTGTATCGCCGATCACGAACACCTCACGATGACCCGGCACGGAGAAGTCGGTGTTGACGTTGACCCGTCCTGCGCGATCGCACGGCGCCTTCAGCCACTCGCCGGCAGCAGACGCTCGGACGCCGGCAGCCCAAATAACCGTCTTCGCAGGTATCGGCGACGTGCCGAGCGTCACTTGATCTGTGGAAATGTCGGTCACGGGCACACCCAAATGCACTTCCACGCCCATCGCCTCCAGCGAACGCTTCGCGTCTTCCGACAAGGTCTCGGGGAATGAAGGCAGCAACCGCGGTCCGGCCTCGATCAACATGATCCGCGAGCAATGCGGCGTAATCGTTCGAAAGTCCGTCACGATCGATTTGCGCGCGAGCTCGGCGATCGCGCCCGCCATTTCCACGCCGGTTGGGCCGCCGCCGACGATGGCGAACGTCAGCAGCGCATCGCGTTTGGCTTTGTCCTTCTCGCCTTCCGCCCGCTCGAAAGCGAGGAGAATCTTCGCGCGCACGCGCGTCGCGTCGTCGACCGTTTTGATCCCCGGCGCGAACTCTTCCCATTGATCCTTGCCGAAATAGGAATGGCGCGCACCCGTCGCCAACACGAGATAATCGTAGGCGACGCTCCGCCCCGCCACGGTCTGCACGATCTTGCGCGCGGTATCGACGCCGCTCACTTCGTCCAGCAAGACGTGGGCATTGGCTTGGTCGCGCACGATGCTGCGGATCGGTTGTGCAATTTCCGCCGGCGACAGCGACGCCGTCGCGACCTGGTAGAGCAGCGGTTGAAACAGGTGATAGTTGTGCCGGTCGATGATCGTGATCTCGACCGGTGCGCGCGCAAGGACTTTCGCGGCAGAAAGCCCGCCGAATCCTGCGCCGACGATAACAACGCGGGGTCTGGCCGGTTTGCTCATAACGACACCCTCTCTCCTCTGCGTTGATATAAGAGTAACAAGCGGCATCGTCAGCCTCCTTTTGCTGCGGTAAAGGCGGGCTCCTTGATTTGGAATGTGACGAGCGCCGCAATCACCAAGGCGATGCCCAGAGCAACGACGGTTTGGGTCCAACCGAACTTGTCGAACACGACGCCCAAGGTCGCCGACCCGACCAAACCGCCCAGATAGTACGAGGCGCGAGGCGTATGCCGCTGGCCGCTCCACGCTCGGTCGTTGCCGCGCGGCTGACGAACCTGGTAGCGGCGCCTGCGCGAAGAACGTGCCCACCGCGACCAGCACCAAGCCCGCCAGAATCGAAGGCAGATTGGGCAATAGCAGCAGAGGCAGTCCAAGCCCGGCCACGGCGAACGAAACCCAAAATGTTGGCCGCGCGCCAAATCGACCGGCGGCCTTGCCCGCAAGCGGCGTGGTGAAAACGGATGGCAGGGAACACGAAATAGACGAAGCCAAGCGCCATCGGCGACACCGCGAGCGGTTCGCGCGCGAGCACGAAGTTCACATACGTGAACGTCGCCAAAAACACGAAAAGAATGAGAAACCCGAGTGCGAACGCAGCGCGCAGAGATGGATTGCGGAAATGCGCAGCCCATTCAGCTGCCAGCGCTGACTTGCCATCGCGCCGCTCATCGGCGCCATATTTTGCAGCGTGAAGAACACGAGGGCCGCGCCGGCCAGATTGAGCGCGGCGAACATGAAGAACGTCGCCTCAAGCCCAAACGAACTGGCGAACGAAGCCGACATTAGCCGCCCGAACAAATTGCAGGCGACGTTGCCCGTCACATAAGCGGCAAGCGCGCTCGCCACTTCGTTCGCGCTGTATTGCTCTGCGAGGTAGCCAGCGGTCAGCGTGAATGCAGAGGCTGGCGCAAACGCCTTGCGCAATGCGCAGCAACGTGAATGTCATGAGGTCGGGGCATCGCCCAACAACGTCGTGGGGATCGCGAGCAGAGCAAGGCTGATCCAGATCCCTTGCCGACGGTTGATCTTGGACGCGACGAAAGCCATGACGATCCCCGCCGCCGCCATACCGAGCGTGCTGGCGTTGACCGCAAACCCCATTTGTGCGGGCGTCACACCGTATGCCTTCGTCAACGATGGCAGAATGGCCTGAGCCGCGAACAAATCGACGAGCGTCAGAAAGCTGATGATGCCGATGACAATCAGCGGGAGCGCCAGCGATGGCCGTGCCGCCATCTCGCTTGTTGCCTCGAGTGTGGCTGCGTGGGCTTGTGCCATGACTGGTTCCTTTGTCTGTGAAAAAGACGGCGGCGCCCGCTTTGGGGTTAGCGGACGCCGCACTTTTTGGACTTCGCGCTTCGGGGAGAGGGGCCGGGGGACCGCGCGAAGACCCAATTCTTTACATGCCGCCCACTTTCATCATGGGCGTCGGCACGATGTCGGCGGAGATCAGCGTTGCCGGCGTCTTGCCGTTGTTACGCCACCAGTGAGATAGGTTGCCGCTTTCGACCGCGATGTCGCCGGCCTTGTGGTCGATCGGAACCGTGCAGGTCGAACGGTATTCGGTGATCGCACCCTCGACGACATAGATGTTCGCCGGACGCTCTGTGTGGCTGTGGTTCGGAACGATGCCACCGGGCTGCACGACGAGACGGCGCATACGCATCGTCTTGCCGGCGACGTTGTAGCCGTTGCCGAGGTCGATCGAGCCGATCACGTCGTCGGTCACGGTTTTCGGCATCGTTTCGATGGCAAGCGGGCTTGCGCCTTGCTTGCCGGCCGGACACTCGCCGGCAGTTGCCACGGGCGTCAGTGCAAAGCCGCCCAGCGCGAACAAACTCGCCATCGACAGCGTCTTCAGGGACTTCTTAAACATAGGGTTCTCCTTACGGGTTCTACGGGGACTGACTGGGCCAAAACCTCAGCGTCGACCGTCACCATCGTCGAACCGCGTCGCGAACTAAAATGCCGTTTACCTGCCGATTGGATAGCCGCCCGCTATTGCGTTGTGATTGTGCTGTGACCGGCAAAGCGCCTAGGTTTGTCCCTATGAAGTCGCCGACATTGACAGAAGCGTTAGCCGATCTGCGTCGAAAGATCGGCGAGCCGTATAGCTCCCTGAACGACGCAATCATCAAGCGCATGATCGAGGCAGATGTTGCCGCGCTTGCGCTGACGGCGGGCGACGCGTGCCCCGACTTCGCACTGCTGAACGCCGAAGGCGACCTCGTTCGTGCACAGGATTTGCTGGCGCGCGGCCCTCTGGTGCTCAGCTTCTATCGCGGCATTTGGTGTCCGTTCTGCTCGGCTGAACTCGAAGCGCTGAACGAAGCCGAGCCGCGCATCAAAGAAGCGGGCGCTACACTTGTCGCAGTGAGTCCCGAAGCGCGCGGATTACCGCTGCAGGTCAAGCGCGAACGGAACTTCGGCTTTGAAATACTGTCTGACCTCGACAATGGCCTCGCGCTCACATTTGGTCTCGTGCATCCTGTCACGCCGGAGTTTGTCGAAGTATTTTCTAAGGGGGGCACGTCGTTTCCGCTTGATCTACGGGAACGAAAGCTGGTTCCTGCCGCTTCCCGCGACGTACATCATCGGCTCCGACCGCGTGATTCTGCACGCGTACGTGAATCCCGAGTTTCGCGAAAGGCTCGACCCTGAGCGGATCGTAACGCTGCTGCACGAGGCGAACTCAACCGCATGACGCTCGACGCCAAGCTCGAAGGCAGTGCGCGACGTGGCAACGCCCCAAGGTACAAAGCTTTACGACGATCCTGTTGCACGAGTTGAAGGCCAGTGGCGCCCTGGACGGCGTGCTGCAGGCGGGCAGCGCGTCGCCCAGATTTCGCGTTGCCGAACGCCGCCGGCCGAACAGTGACAAAGTCCTCTTTATTGTCGCACGGTCCTGCCGTCGTCGTTTTCGATCGTGGCGCGTGGTGCCCCTATTGCACGGTCGTCTTAAGAGAACTCTGCCGTCGCCCGAACCTCCGCCGCAGGCGCCTCAATTGTCGCCGTAACGCCGGACGCCACCGGCGGTGGTGCGCGCATCAAAGCGCAGTGCGGCATCGACTTCGATGTTCTGTCCGATGTCGACAACGTGCTCGGCATGGAATGCGGGCTCGTCTTTCCGCTGCCCGACGCGGTCCGCAAGGCCTATCTGCGACGCGGCATCGACCTCGAACGCATCAACGGCAATGACATGTGGTTGCTGCCTGCGCCAGCGACGTTCGTCATCGCACAAGATGGGGTCATCGAGAAGGTCTATCTGGATATCGACTCCGCCATCGCGTGGAGCCTGCGGAAATCCTGTCCGTGCGAGCCTTGCGCTAGCGCGGACGCCCACGAATTGCGCCGAATCGCTCGTTGCCTCATCCCTCACCGCGTGATTCGTGACGCGCTGCGAAGTGACAGCAGATGGCAGTCTTTTACCGACTTCTGCTCTGAAACACAGCGTCGCGACTGCCGGCGCCATTCCGGCCACCATCGCCGCGAACTGGTATCTCGAAACGCTGAGCTCCGCTGGCATCGCACTCGTGTTCGTTCTGTTCCTCGCCGCGTTCAATGGCGTCGCTGCCTTTGTCGTGCGATGCTCGGAAAGAAGAGTGTGAGCGAGCAAGAGTGACATCGTTATGCGTTTAAGTCTTCACGCCGCACGCCGTCGAACCCCAAGATGAAATCGGCGCCGTAGGCGAGACTCGGCGTCTGGAATCCGACCTTCACGTCGCCGTTCGCCGCGCGCTGCGCGATCCGCGAGCGCCGTCGCCGTGGTCAGCGTGTAGCCCTCGGGCGTCCGCAACCGCGTGCGCACGGTCTCGCCCTTCCCGTTGCGCGCAACGCCGATCAGAATGGCCTCGCCCTTGCGCCGCTGCTCGTCGGTCGGCCCCTCCGGTTGCTTGTCGATCTGTCGCTTCAAGAACGACTGCATGAACGGCAGTCCCAGAAACGCTTTCAGCAGGAAGGGCATTTTCATCATACGCGCGATCTGCGGCGACGATTCGAAATGCACCTCGATGTTGGGAATTTTCGTGGAGTGATAGGCCGTCGAAACGTCGCCCCATGGCATTGCGATCGTGGGCTTCGCGCCGTAGCCGAAATCGATCAAGTCCTCATTCGATCCGTCAAGCTGGTCGATCTCGCCGTTGCGGCGCACGAGCGTGCCTTTCGCGATCCCTTCGACACCTGTCTTCGCGGTGCCCCGCGACATCGCTGCGAGCCCGCCGGATATAGATCTTCACATCCTCCGCATCCGGCAACCGCCGCTTCACATGCGCGGCCAGGCAATCGGAAGGCACAACGTCGAACCCGACACCCGGCAGCAACATCACGCCCGCTTTTTTGGCTTCCTCATCGCGCGCTGCCAGCGCCTCGAACACTGCAATCTCGCCCGTGATGTCCAGATAATGGGTCTTCGTGCGGATGCAGGCGTCCGCCATCGGCTTGGACGTTGCCGAAAACGGGCCTGCGATATGCAGCACGACCGCAACCTCGTTGAGCGCGCTGTCGAGCTTGTCCGTCTCGTTCAGATAGAACGCGCGCCACGCGAGTCCCAACTCGTCCGCTAGCGGCTTGACCTTATCCACGCTGCGGCCCGCGAGAATCGGCGTGAGCCCCTGCAGTTTCGCCGCGCGCGCCGTCAGCTTCCCCGTGTAACCGGTTGCCGTGGATCAGAATTTTCCCCGCTCGCGACATGTGTTTCTCCCTTTGGTCTCGCGTTATACCTGCGCAGGCGACCGAAACAATGACGAATGCACGCGACGAGTGTGCGGCTCGTGATTTGACAGTTCGACGAATTCTGTCAAATCTGTCCGGATGGAGCCAAGAGACGCCATTTTGCGGGCGGCGCAAGTCGTCTTCGCCCGCCACGGGTTTCGCCAAACCTCGATGGCGATGGTTGCCGAAGAAGCGCACCTGACCCGCCAGGCGCTCTATCACCATTTCGAATCGAAAGAGGCGCTGTTCGCAACGCTCGTCGATTTGCTGCAGGAAGAAGCGCTGGCCGCCGCAAAGGACGCCGCCGCCAAAGGCGGACGCGACGCGGCCGACGCCGTCAGCCAAATCGTCATCGCAAACCACCGCAGCCTGTTGGCCAGCGTCGCTGGCTCGTCTTTCGCGACGGAACTGATCGAAGAAAGCAGCCGCCATTGCGGCCCCGCCATCAGCGCCTACGCGAAGCGGTATGAGAAGGTGCTGGAAACGGCGATTGCAGGCCTCGCGCGGGCCGGACGGCTTGCGCTGCGCGGCACGACCACGCACGAACTTGCACAGATGATTGCCGTGGCCGCGAAAGGCGTGAAGGTCGCCTACGCAAGTGAAAGCGAGGCCGCGCACGCGCAGGCCTTGAAACGCATGATCGAGTTGATTTGTGCCGGTGCGGGCGCCTTGCCAGCCAAAGCTCCGGCAAAAATGGGGACAGCGAGGAGAGCGATACGATGATCACAATCAACGTCAACGGTACGCCGCAACAGGTCGACGCCGAAGAGGGCATGCCGCTGCTCTGGGTGATACGCGACGTGCTGAACATGACCGGCACGAAATACGGCTGCGGTGTCGGCTCCTGCGGCGCCTGCACGGTCTTAATCGACGGTGCAGCGACGCGTAGCTGTTCGTTTCCCGTAGGCCTCGCTGCAAACAAGAACATAACGACAATCGAAGGTTTGAAAACTGGCGACAACCTGCACAAGGTCCAGCAAGCTTGGATCGAAGCGCAGGCGCCGCAATGCGGCTTTTGCCAGTCGGGCCAAATCATGGCAGCGGTCGCGCTCTTGAACGAGAAGCCGCAGCCGACCGACGCCGACATCGACGCAGCTATGACGAACATCTGCCGCTGCGGCGCCTACACGCAAATCCGCGCGGCGATCCACGCCGCCGCCAAAATATAGGGAGACACACCATGGTTTCGCGCAGATTGGTGATCTTCGGTGGCGTCGCGGCAGCTGGCGGTTTGGCGGTCGGTTACGCCCTGATGCCGTTCCAAACGCTCGACCGTGCCAAGGGCATGCTTGCGAAGGAAGGTTCGACCCCGCTCTCCGCCTGGGTGCGCGTCGGCACCGACAACACCGTTACCGTTATCGTCCCGCACTCCGAAATGGGGCAGGGCGTCCACACCTCGATGCCGATGATGCTGGCGGAAGAACTCGATGCCGACTGGTCTCTGGTGCGAATGGAACAAGCGCCCGCCGACATGGCGTTCGCGAACGGCGCGCTCGCACGCGAGTATCTGCGTGGCGACATGTCGATCCCTTCCTGGATGTCGGGCACGGCCGAGTTCGGCTCGCGTAAAATCGCCGAGTATATGAACCTGCAGATCACCGGCGGCTCAACGGCCGTCCGCATGACCGGCGTTCGCGGCATGCGTATCGCAGGCGCCGCAGCACGTTGGATGCTTGTGAAAGCCGCCGCCACCGCATGGGGCGTGCCGGAAAGCGAAATCGTCGCCAAGCAAAGCAAGCTCACCCATGCCTCGGGCAAGCAAGCGACCTACGGCGAAATGGCTGCCGCCGCAGCAGCTTACGATCCGCCGGTCGATCCGCCGCTCAAGGCCAAGAAGGACTACACGATCGTCGGCCAACCCGTTGCCCGTTTCGACATCCCGGGCAAAGTCGACGGCAGCGCGAAATACGGCATCGACACGCGGCTGGCGAATATGAGCTTCGCCTGTGTTGCGGCGTGCCCCGTGTTCGGCGGCACCTTGAAGTCGGTGGACGAAAAGCCGGCGCTCGCAATGCGCGGCGTAAAGAAGGTCGTTAAACTGCCTGCCGCCGTCGCCGTGGTCGCCGACAACACGTGGCGCGCGAAAGAAGCGCTGGCCGCGTTGCAGCCAGAATGGAACGAAGGCGCAAATGCGAACATCAGCCAAGCGACGATCTTTGCGGCCAAGGACGCAGCTCTCGCAAAGGGCGGCCTGACCGAAGACCACGCCGTCGGCAACGTCGACGACGCGCTGAAGGGCGCCAAGAACGTCGTCGAGGCGACCTACCGCGTGCCGTTCTTAGCGCACGCGACGATGGAAGTCATGAATTGCACGGCGCAATTTGAAAACGGAAAGCTGACGATGTGGGGCGGCTTCCAAGACGGCCTTGGCGCCAAAGCGCGTGCCGCAAAGGCTGCGGGCATCGCCATCGACGACGTCACCTTGCACCACACCTCGATGGGCGGTGGCTTTGGCCGTCGCGGATATTCGCTCGACTATGTCGACAAGGCTGTCGCGATCGCCCGTCAAGTTGAAGGCCCGGTGCAAGTCGTTTTCACGCGCGAAGAGGACATGACGCAGGACTACTACCGCCACGCCTCGATGGCGAAGATGCGCGCGGCACTTGACGACAAGGGCAAGGTCACGGCTTGGCTGCACACGTTCACGGAAAAGCACGACCCACCGGAGGCGTTGCGCGTCAATTACGACTTCGCCAATCAAGCGGCTCGCTACGCCAGCGGCACAAATCCAATCCCGTGGGGTCCCTGGCGCAGCGTCGATCACACTCAGCAAGGCTTCTTCATCGAAACCTTCATGGATGAACTTGCCGCGACCGCGGGCAAAGATCCGTTCGAGTTTCGTCGTGCACATCTCGAGGGCGCGCCTCGACACAAAGCGGTGCTCGAGCTTGCAGCCCAGATGGCGAACTGGACGACTCCGCCGGAGCAAGGCCGCGCCCGCGGCATTGCAATACGCGAAGCGTTCGGCACCATCGTGGCGCAAGTCGCCGAAGTCTCGGTCGGCACCGACGGTCGCGCACGTGTTCACAAAGTGTGGAGCGCGGTCGATCCCGGCGAAGTCGTGAACCCCGCTACCTTCACAGCCCAAATCCAAGGCGGCGCAATCTACGGCCTTACCGCCGCGCTCTACGGCGAGATCACGATCGACAAAGGTCGCGTGGTTCAACAAAACTTCCCCGACTACGAAATGGTCCGCATGGCCGAAGCGCCGGAACACGAGGTGCGCTTCATCGAGTCGGGCGCACGCACGGGTGGCGCCGGCGAACCGGGCACCGCACCGATCGCGGCCGCCATCGGCAACGCCATCTTTGCGCTAACGAAGAAACGCATTCGCGAACTGCCCTACGCCAAAGCGACGCTGACAGCGGGCACGAACGCCAGAGCGGCGAATGGCTAGGCGCTGGATCATCGCCATTGCAGTGGCAGCTGCAGCGCTGCCACTCGGCTTCGTTTACGCAAACGCGGCGGCGCCGGCGGACTCGCCCTCGGTCGCCGCGTTTCGCACCGTCGCAAAGGTGCTGAACAGTCCGCGCTGCATGAACTGCCACACAACGGTGAACTGGCCGACGCAAGGCGACGATCGCCACCGGCACACGTTCAATGTCGTGCGCGGATTCGATAATGCAGGACCGCCGGGCATGCGGTGCACGACGTGCCATCAAGACAAGAACCAGGATTCGATGAACATCCCTGGCGCCAAAAATTGGCGCATGGCGCCGATCACAATGGGCTGGACGGGTCTTTCTCCCGCCGCGCTTTGCAAGGCCTTGTTGGACCCGGCGAAGAACGGCGGCAGAACGGGCGACAAGGTGATCGAACACGTGCGCGCCGATGGACTCGTGCTTTGGGCCTGGACACCGGGCACGAAACGCAAAGCCCCCGAAGTGCCGCACGCGGCTTTCCTGGCTGCCGCCGAAACCTGGATTAAGAAGGGCGCTGAGTGCCCGCAACGATAGGAGCATCCCCATGGCCAAGTCATTGACCGGCAAAACCGCGATCGTCACCGGCGCCTCCAGCGGCATCGGCAGCGCAATCACAAAAGCTCTCGCAACCGAAGGCGCCGAAGTCTACGCCGTGGGCCGCACCGAAACGGCGTTGAAAGCGCTCATCGCCGAGATCGCGGACACAGGCGGCAAAGCGCACGCCGTCGTCGCGGACCTGCGCGACCCAACGACGATCGCGGGCATCGTTGACCGCGCGGTCAAGGAAACCGGTCGCCTCAACGTCATGGTCAACAACGCGGGTCTAAGCCATCCGGATTCGATCGCGACCGGCAAGTTCGAACATTGGCGCGAGATGTTCGAAACGAACGTGTTGGCTCTCCTGTCCGGCTCGCAAGCAGCGATCAAGGCGATGCGCAAAGGCAAGTTCGAAGGCCATATCGTCAACATCTCCTCCATCGCTGGTCGGCGCGAAGGGGCAGGGGTCTACGGCGCGACGAAAGCGGCCGTGAACACAATCGGCGAAACGCTACGCGCAGAGCTTGAGAACGACTCGATCCGCGTGGTGCAAATCATGCCGGGTGCGGTGATGACGAATTTCGGCCGCAACTTCCCGCCGCAAGTCATCCAAGGTCTGCTGAAGTCGATGGGCGAAAGTGCGGCGCCCGACGCAGCCGACTGCCAACGAAGTCTTCAGGCGTGCTGGTAAAGATGACAAATGTTCGCACCGTTGACGTGGCGCGCGCAGTCGTTTACGCCGTCACGCAACCGATCGCACTCAACATCTTTGAGATGGTCGTGCGCCCGCAACGCGGGTTGCCGGAATCTGTGGTCCGTCCGCAGACGGCTTAGGCCGCGGCCAGCTGCTTCAAGCGCGACGAGAAATGATCGCGCAGATTATCGCAAGGTCAGCGCGTTCAGGATCGCAATAAACAACGCAGGACGCGTCGAACGAGGTGATAAGTTCGTTCACCGCCTGCATCGCCTTCGCTGGCGGCAGGCTCGGGCCCTAAGGCCAGAGTTCGGACAACCGGGTCTTTTTCATCGCGCACTCCGCTCGCTTTGTACACACCGTTGCCCGAGTGTTTCAGCAACGGCGCCAACCTCCACCGCAGAAGCATGGTACCACAGCGATCCTTGCTTGTCGCTGACGGTTTGGTGACAAATCGTCTAGGCGGTGAAGGTGCGATGAAGATCACATCTGCAAATGTCGCGATCGTCCGTGTACGGTTGCATCGCAGCATGCACGATGATTGAGCAATCAAGCGCACGATCTTCTCGACTGTGTCGGCCGCTGTTGCACCTGTCATCACCTGCGATCCGCACAATTGTTTCCTGTGCAAAACAATTCGCAAGCGCGCGTTTGTGGCGCGCTCGGGCCGCCGCAACGTGGTCAATTTCCATTGACCACCACGACAGTGCGGTCGGCGCGTAGCCGGTTCGCCAGCCTTCGCCTTGGCTGGCGCGGCCTTTTTCGCTGGCGATCCTCGCCCGACTTTCCGTTGAGCGGCGGCCGCGTCTTCGGAGATTTGAATCTGGCGGCACCACGACTTCGCCCTTTTTTCCGCGAGTTGCCCGGTGATCTTGGCCATCATGTCGAACTGCGTTTGCACGTCGTCCATGATCCGCGCCATCGTGCCGGAAACCCAACGTTGCCAAGCCTCCGCACGCTTCTCTGATTCGCGCTCGCCGTTGATAGCGTGCAGCATCTCGATCGTCGCTTCCGTTCCTTCGCGGCGCCGTTCGAACCACTGATCGAGATTGGTCTGGAAGTTGTCCAGCATGTGCTTCTGCATGGCGAACACGCGCTTCATGGATTCGACATAGGCCGTGTTTGGGAACGGAACATTCATCAGATCGCTCAGCACGTCGGCTGGGGTCTTTTCGTTGGAGGTTTTTTCTTGTCGGCCATGGCTGAAGCTCCTTGTTTGTCGCGTGTAGCCTTGAGTGGCCGCAAAGTCCAGTGGCTGCGATGCTTCTCCCAATGCCGAGTGGCTGGCCAAGCATCCACGCTGCGCCGTTGCCTTCCGGTAGATCCAGGCCGCTTGCGAAATCCGGGAAGGGCGCGCCGCACTGTCGCGCTTCAGGGCTTCGCGCACTTTAACAAAACAGTACGCGATAGCCAGCCTGGGTGCCGTCAATCAACGCTCATCCGTCACATGAGGCAAGTTTCTTCGTAATCACCTCCTCGTTGAGCGCGCCAGGGCATAACGCGCGGCAGCCATCGTCCGACTCCGCGGCAGTAGACTTCGTAGTCTTCCCCGAACGTCAGGCGAAGCGTGGGTTCTTCGTACTGCGCACGAACACATGAAAATCGAGCCAGATCAAACCCGCATAGGCGAGCAGCGAACGTTCGCGAACAGCATTGCCTGGCCCAAAATCAAGGAAACGACCGCGACATACATGGGATTGCGCACATGCCGATACCAGCCGGACACAACGAGGTGCTTCGTCGGCAACACCGGTGCCGGTGTCCGATTCCCTGAAGCGCAAAGCGCCCGAACGAATCGATCAGCACGACGAAGGCCGGCGGCGATCAGCGCGACGCCAGTAATGCGAAGGGCTCGGCACCGAAATCCGGTCGCCTGCGCCACCCACCGCTGAAATCAACACGGCACAAGCCCCGCCACAGTGCCCGGGGCCAACACGAAGAAAATGATTGACCTATGGCGGCTTCGACACGGTTCATGGAATTCGCTGGGGGCAGGGCTCGCATTTCCGGTTAGGCGTTCCTATCTGCAAATCTTCACGGCCAGCAACGGCCGAAACGGGAGCACGCGGGTGACGAAACCGTTCACCATGCAAAGTCAAGACGATCGCGCACCGCCGCAATGGCTGGTGAGCGCGTTCTTCGTCTTGCTGAGCGCCGCGATCCTGACGCCGTCCCCGACAAATTCCGCAGCAAACCGTGGCACCGCGCAGGCAGCCGGCGCTTTCAGGCCTGGCCGAACGCATCATCGTTCGCGCTAAAATCAAATTCGCATTCTTCAGTCGCAAGCGGCGGACACCCCGATTTCGCGCTCGTTACCAGCGAATCCTCGCCGATCGCATTCGAGAGCGACTGCAAATTGCGCGCCCCCAAGACGCCGGCACGCGAATAGTTCAACGCGGTATCAAGATCCGCCGCCCCGCGAGCATCGCGTGAAGCAAAGCGCCGCAGCCGATGGGCCGCGGCGCTTCATTTCATTTTCAAACACGCCGGTAACCATGCGCGCGCCGCATGCGTGATCAACGCTGCGGCGGTCGACGTTGGAGACGCGCCAGCCACGTCCGCCTTGGCGAATGATTGTCTATGTCCTGATCGTCCTGATGGGAGCGCTGACAGCGCTTCCGAAGTATCTTCGACGCCCGCACAACTTTCGACGATCCCACATGGATGTCCAAAGACCAAGTCGTGCTCGGTCTCGACCTGCGCGGCGGCGCACACATCGCGCTCGAGTTGGACACGAAAGCGCTCGTCGCCGCCCGCTCGCAGGACTTGATGCGTCAAGCGCGCCAGGTTTGCCGATGCGGACATCCGCGCGGCCTCCGTTCGCCTCGATGGCAACACGACCGTCATCGCGCCAGTCCGCAGATCAGCGCATCGCGCCGCATCCGCCAAGGTACTCGCGCGGCTGTCTGCCTCAGAGGGCGACATCGATCAGCGCACGATTTCTCCGACCGAGCTTCGCGTCGCCTACACCGATGTCGGCATCGCATCGCTGACGTCCTTGGCCGTCGAACAATCGCTCGAAATTGTGCGCAAACGCATCGACGAACTTGGCCTTGCGGAGGCCAGCGTCCAGCGCGTGGGCAAGGAACGCATCGTCGTCCAACTTCCGGGTATCACCGGCAATACCGGCATCGACCAAGTTCTGGGCAGCACTGCCAAGCTGACGTTTCACGAATCAGCTCGGCGGGCTCCGGCGAAAGCTCTGCCGCTGGGATACTCGCATGGGTAAAGTTGCGCGGCACGACCCGAACGCATGCCGATCGAGATCCGCCCCATGCTCTCCGGCGAACATCTGGCCGACGCACGGCCAGGCGTGGACGGAACGACGGGCGAACCTGTCGTCACCTTCCGCTTCGACGCCACCGGATCGCGCATATTCGCAGCGATCACGAAGGCGAATGTCGGACGTCCGTTCGCGATCATGATGGACGACGAAGTGCTGGTGATCCAATCGCCGATCATCGGCGGCAGCCCAGTCAAATCTTCGACGAAGGCGCCCTCGACCTCTCCGCGATGCTCCGCGCCGGTGCGCTGCCCGCGCCGCTCAAAGTGGTCGAGCAGCGCACTGTCGGCCCGGATGAGGGCAAGGACGCAATTGAACGCGGAATTTTCACAGGCGCGATCGGGTTCGCCCTCGTGGTCGCCTTCCTCTGTCTGCTCTACGGCCGCTGGGGTCTGGTCGCAAACCTGGCCCTAGGCCTGAACGTGATCCTCACCTTCGCTGCTCTGACGCTCTTGGGCGCGACGCTGACGTTGCCCGGCATCGCAGGTATCGTGCTTGGCATCGGCCTGGCGGTAGATGCCAACGTCCTCATCAACGAGCGCATTCGCGAAGAAACGCGCAAGGGCATGAGCGCTATCGCGGCGCTCGACGCCGGTTTCAATCGCGCATTCTCGACGATCGTGGACTCGAACCTCACCGCACTGATCGCCACCGCTCTGCTCTTCATGTTCGGCGAAAGGGCCGTTCGCGGATTCGCCGTGACCATGGGCCTTGGCATCGCGATCTCGATGTTCACGGCGGTGACCGTCGTGCGCGTCGTGATGGCCGAAATCGTGCGCCGGCGAAGAATGAAGAAGCTGAAGATCGAGCCGCTGTTCCGCGTGAAGCTGGTCCCCGATGGAACGGCGATCCGTTCATGCGCGCGCATTTCATGGGCCTGGCTTTCTCGGCCTTCTTGTCGCTCGCCTCC
>JBGAPZ010000002.1:0-173215 GCA_044220975.1 Micropepsaceae bacterium
GGGGCGTTTTCTTCGCTTAGGATGTGGTGGGCGGCGTAGAAGCTTGAGAAGCGTTGGGCGAGATCGAAGGCGTAGGCGCAGAGGATGTTGGGGCTGCGTTTGGCGGCGGCGGATTCCACGGCGGCGGGGAGTTGGTCGAGGGCTAGCATGAGGCTGCGTTCCTCCATCGCCAAAGCTTCGGAGGACAGGTCTGCTGGTGCTGCGCCGGACGAAGACGCTGCAGAAGATAAGAGCCGGCTGGAAGCCGGCGGTCCCAGGGTGAGGGGGCCTGCTTTTAGGTTTTGGTCTTCGGCTTTTTTTAGGAGGCTTTTGATGCGGACGGCGGCGTATTGGAGATAGGGGCCGGTTTCGCCTTCGAATTTTGTGAACCTTGCGAGGTCGAAGACGTAGTTGGTTAGGCGTTGGTTTTGTAGGTCGGCGAATTTGATGGCTGCTAGACCTACCTGGCGTGCGATTTCTTCGCGTTCTTCTTGCGGGTAGCCTGTCGCTAGGCCTGCTTCGTTCAGGCGGTTTAGGGCTTCTTGTTTTGCTTGTTCGATGAGGTCGAAGAGTTTGACCGTGCCGCCGGCTCTGGTGCGGAAGGGTTTGCCGTCGGGGCCGTTGACGGTGCCGAAGCCCACGTGTTCGAGCGTCGCTCTCCCGCTAAGGCCCGCTTTCTTTGCGCCGCGGAAGACTTTTTCGAAGTGGTCGTGTTGGGGTTGGCCGACGACGTAGAGGATGAGGTCGGGGTCGGCCGTCTTCACGCGGTCGACGATCGTGGCGAGGTCGGTCGTTTCGTAGAGGGCGGCGCCGTCGCTCTTTTGCACGATCAGGGGCGGGAGTTCGCGTTTGTCGCCCTCTTCCGCGATGTGGATGACGAGCGCGCCTTGGCTCTCCACCGCGAGGCCGCGGCGTTTCAGATCGTCCACCATGGGTGCCACGAGTTTGTCGACGTCGCTTTCGCCCTTCCACCAGTCGAAGTGGATGTCGAGCGCGTCGAACTCGCGGCGCACGCCCGCGAACGATACGCCGCGGAAGTGCTCCCACAGCGCGCGGTAGCCTGGATGGCCGGCCTGCAGTTCCTTCGTCGCTTTGCGCGCTTCGTCGAGGCGCTCAGGGTCCGCTTTGCAGGCGGCGCTGGCCTTCGGGTAGATGCGCTCCAAGTCTTCCATCGCGACGGGCGAGGCGTTCGGGTACGGGCCTTTGTTCGCTTCGTCGAAATAGGGAAGGTCCGGCTGTTCGCGTTTCAGCTCCGTGATCAGCTGACCCATCTGCAGGCCCCAATCGCCGAAGTGGACGTCGCTGATCACCGTGTCGCCCATGAAGCGGAACAGGCGCTGCAACGCGTCGCCGATGACGAGCGAGCGCAGGTGGCCCGCGTGCATGGTCTTGGCGATGTTGGGGCCGCCGAAATCGATGATCACGGTTTGCGGGTTCGCGCGCAGCGGTACGCCGGCGCGCGGGTCGTCGCGGAGTTTGTCGATGTGGGCGGCCAGCGCTTCGTCGGTCAGCGTCAGGTTGATGAAGCCGGGGCCTGCGATCTCTACCTTCGCAAGGCGCGGGTCGGCTTTCAGGCGCGCCACGATTTTCTCGGCGAGCGCGCGCGGGTTTTGCTTTTGCGCCTTCGCTGCGGCGAGCGCGCCGTTGCATTGAAATTGCGCGAGGTCCGGCCGGTCGGAGGTGGTGACCGTGCCGTATACGGGGTCGAGGCCTTCGGCGGCGAAGGCTTGGCCCGCGAGGGTGGTGAGGAGTTGAGTAAGCGTTGCCATGGTGGGGGTTTAGTAGCACCCCACTCTCCCCTTGCGGGAGAGTACATTTTTCGCGTTTCAGCGAAAAATGGTGAGGGGTGCGCTGAACGTCAGCGGCCACGGCGGTGCCCGTGGAGACTCAGCGGACCCCCTCACCAGTTTTGCGTTCCGCAAAACTGGGCTCTCCCGCAAGGGGAGAGCAAGGGACGTTAGCGCGAGGCGGTGCGGTTGTAGTCGGCTTGGGCTTCGGTGAGTTGGAAGCCGATCGTGACCGAATAGTCTTCGGCCGCTTTGCCCGGCGCGATGGGGATGTCGATCTTGGCGACGCTCTCTTTGACCTTCAGCATGCGGTCGCCGGCGAAGTTCAGTTTCAGGTCGAAGACTTCTTTCGCGATCACTTCGCCGTTCATGATGACGGCCACGAAATAAGGCACGCTGCGCGGGGCGATGTCGCTTGTCGGTGCGATCGCGCTTTTCACCCAGAAGCTTAGTTTCGACGTCGCAGTGCCGCGCACGACGGCGCACGAGAGCGCCGGATCGCGGATCTCGGCCTTGAGGTCGATCTTCGTGCCGTCCATCTGCGTGATGCGGGTGGCGTCGCTCAAAATGTTGATCGCGGGACACTTTGCAGCGGGCACGCGTGCCTGCGTTTTCGCAAACGCTATGCTTGCGGTGGCCGCGAGAACCACTGCCGCTGCGATCGATTTGTGAGCCACTGACCCCTCCATTCGTTACGTAAGTTTGTTGTGCGTGCCGTCGCAGAGCGGGCGGTTGTCCGTCTGCTTGCAAGCACAGAAGAAGACTTTCTTGGATTCCGTTGCCGTGTACTCGACGGGCGTGAACGCGCTGCCTTTATGGCTGCCGTCGCAGAACGGCTGGTTCTTCGATTGGCCGCAGGCGCACCACCAATAGGACTTTCCGGCCACGACTTCGACCGGAATGGGCGCGCGCGCCGCGACGTGGCCTTTCATCCCCGAAACCCCTATCTTCCGGGGTCGAGAGCTAAGTGATGGACGTCACATTGTCAAAAGAGAAGCTCACTATACTCCTGGCTGCACCGCGTGGATTTTGCGCGGGCGTCGACCGCGCCATTCAGATCGTGGAGCGCGCGCTCGATCGTTTTGGCGCGCCGGTCTACGTGCGCCACGAGATCGTGCACAACCGCTTTGTCGTTGAGGGGCTTGAGAAAAAGGGCGCCGTGTTCGTGAAAGAGCTCGACCAAGTGCCCGAGGGGGCACCCGTCGTGTTTTCCGCACATGGCGTTCCGAAATCGGTGCCGGTGCACGCCCGCGAGCGACGACTCAATGCGCTCGATGCAACCTGCCCGCTGGTGTCCAAAGTGCACGTGGAGGCGGAGCGGCATCACGACTCGGGGCGCGAGATCGTGCTGATCGGACATGCCGGGCACCCGGAAGTCGTGGGCACGATGGGGCAGCTGCCTGCGGGCGCCGTGAAGCTTGTCGAGACGGTCGCGGATGCCGAAGCGTTTCAGGCCGCCGATCCCGCGCGCCTCGCCTACATCACGCAGACGACGCTCAGTGTCGACGATACGGCGGCGATCGTCGCCGTGTTGAAGCGGCGGTTTCCGCTGATCGCGACGCCGCACAAGGAAGATATTTGCTACGCGACGACGAACAGGCAGGAGGCGGTGAAAGCGATCGCACCGCGCGCGGACGTGGTGCTGGTGATCGGCGCGCCGAATTCGTCGAACTCGATGCGGCTCGTTGAGGTGGCGACGCGCGCCGGTGTGAAGCGCGCAGCACTGGTGCAGCGGGCGGGCGATATCGACTGGGGCATGGTCGCCGGTGCCCGTGTGGTGGGGCTGACCGCGGGCGCGTCGGCGCCGGACGTTCTGATCACCGAAGTGATCGACGCGTTCCGCGCGCGTTACGACGTCACCGTCGAAGAGACGGAGACGGCGCGGGAAACGGTGACGTTCCGCTTACCCCGGGCATTAGCTTAGGGCGATCGACTCGACGCACAGCCAAGACATATGACGTGCAGCGTCTCGGTTTGTAGCAATCGTCACCCTGCCTATCGCCGGCCCCGTTGCTATACTCGCCGCGCAACTTGCGTCGGGAGGCTGGCTCTTGTTCGTGCGATTCACGCTGCTGTTTGCCGTTGTTGCGGCAATTCTCGTTCCCACCGCATCGGCGGAGCCACCCGGATGCGACGCGACCTACCTGCGCGGGTTCTCCATCACCGACGAACACGGACGTACGGTGTGGTCGCCTGGCGATATGGAGTGCGTCGAGTATTTCCGCTTCAGCGTCACGACGCCGGGCGGTTCGAGGACGTTCCGGGCGATCGGCGATATCAGCGCCCGGGCCTTGCTCAGACCCGGTGACATTGCCCGCGTCGAAGCAGGTGCGCGGCGCGCGGCGGCCAATCTCTCCGCACTCGGCGATTACCGGATCGACAACGTCACCTATCTCGTCTCGTTGATCGGTAGCGTGCCGTTGGCCGACGAGATTCGCGATCCGAACGGACGGCACAAAGACGGAAGCGCGGCGGCGTGGACGCTGGACCCAGCTTGGTCATCGCGACACGAGTGCCCGGTCACCCTATTCCTGTTCGGCCCCTCCGCCGGCGAGGACATTCACTACACGGTCGCGCACGAGACGTTTCACTGCGTGGAACACGGCAGTCTCAGTACGGCGCAGCACGCGACGATGACGGGCGGCGGCCTATGGTGGGGCGAAGGTGCCGCGGAGCTTTTTGCCGCCTACAGTGTGCGCCGGTCGAGCTGGAACAACGCGCCCGACTTTCGCCGCGCCGTCGAAGCGCAGCGGCCGCTTTATGCGATGACCTACGAAGCTTCGATCTTCTTTTATTGGCACTATCAGAGATCCGGGCTTGGCGCGCTGATGCCGTTCCTCAGGCGCATGGCCGGCAGCTCCAGCGACGGGGCACAACGCGCGGCGATCCGCAGCGCGATCTCGAACGCCGACTTGCTGCAGTTCGCGCAAGACTTCGACGACAGCAAGATCAAGTATCCGAACGGTGCCCTGCTCAGCTTCGGCGCGCGCATCGACGGCGAGCAATGGACCATCAACCGGACCACCACGGTTCGGCGCACGGTGAAGCCGTTCGTCATCATGCCGGGATGGACGGACTACGAATGCGGCAAGTGGGCGAACACACTCACGCCCGACGGCACGAACGTCGCCATCCGCAAGGATCCCGGTACGACGTGGGGCGCATGGCCCGCGAACACCGACTGCCGCAGCGAACGGCGCGCGCGCTATCGCGTGATGGCGATGCATACGGGCGACGGGAACGCAGCGCTTTCGCTGCGCGCGAACCGCGACATCGCGTGCACATCCTGCCTGACCGGTGAGGCCTTTATCGACGCGTGTCTGGTCGGCAAATGGGAAATGACCGGCGGCGGGCCGATGGAGTGGCTGAGCCGGCGCATGGGAAGCACGCGCTTCACGCGCAACAACAACACGACGCTTCGGATCACACTGAACGACGACGGCACGTTCTTCGGCGAATCCGTCGGCCTCGACTATCAAACAACCACGCCGCACCGCAAAGGTCCCATCACCGGCGATGCCCGCGCGCGCACGAGTACGACGAGCGGATATTGGTCGGCCAAAGATGGCGTGATGCGCGCTTGCGACAATGGCGTTAGCGCACGCGGGACAGTGACGGTTCAGCAACGCGGCATCTCGAAGACAATGCCGGCCAACGTCAACCAAGGGCCGACGAACGGCGAGACGCACTACACGTGCTCGGCCACGACGTACACTTCGAGCACCACGATGCATGACGGCAGCAATATGGAGTACCGTTTCCGCCGCCTGACACCGCCGCCGCCGGCACCGCGCTAGCCCACGATCAGCGCCCCTGCCGCCCGCCGTAGCGTTCTCGGCTGACAGCGCGGCTTACGCGGTTTGCTTTGCGGCGAATCCCGACTATTACCTCGCCATGGCCGTTTACACCGATGTCAGCGATGCGGAGCTCACCCAGTTTCTGGAGGCGTTCGAGCTTGGCGCGGCGCTGACGTTCAAGGGAATTGCGGAGGGGGTCGAGAATTCGAACTTCTTCCTGAAGACGGAGCGCGGGACGTTCATCCTCACGCTCTACGAAAAGCGCGTTCGCGAGGAGGACTTGCCGTTCTTCCTAGGCCTGCTCGAACATCTGTCGCGTAAAGGCATTCAGTGTCCCCTGCCCGTTCGCGCGCGCGACGGGAAGGCTTGGCGCACGCTCGCCGGCCGGCCGGCGGCGCTGATGACGTTTCTTTCGGGCCTGTCGCCAAAGCGGCCGGATGCGCAGCAGTGCGGCGAACTCGGCGCGGCGCTTGCGCGGCTGCATCTTGCGGGCGCGGATTACAAACTCACGCGGCCGAATGCGCTATCGGTCGAAGGGTGGAAGGCGCTCGTCAAGCAATGCGAGGCAAAGGCGAATAGCGTTCACATGGGGCTCGGCACGTCGATCGGCGCAGAGCTTCGCTGGCTTGAGCAGCATTGGCCGGCGGGATTGCCTTCCGGCGTGATCCACGCGGACCTCTTTCCCGACAATGTGTTCTTCATGGAGGGCAAGCTCTCCGGGCTGATCGACTTCTATTTCGCGTGCAACGATTCCTACGCGTACGATATCGCGGTTTGTCTAAACGCCTGGTGTTTCGAACACGACGGCGCGTTCAACATCACGAAGGGGCGCGCACTGCTGTCGACGTATCGTGCGATCCGGCCGTTCACAGCTGCGGAGGTTGCGGCGCTGCCCGTTCTCGCACGGGGTGCTGCGTTCCGGTTCCTGCTCACACGGCTCTACGATTGGATCAACCGCGATTCCTCGGCTCTCGTCCGGCCTAAAGATCCGCTCGAGTATCTAACTAAACTTCGCTTTCATCAGTCGGCCGCAGGCGCGGCGTCCTACGGGTGGCCTGAATGAACCACGTGGAGATTTACACCGACGGCGCGTGCTCAGGTAATCCGGGGCCGGGCGGTTGGGGGGCGATCCTGATCTTCAAGGACTCGCGCAAGGAGCTTTCCGGCGGCGAGCGCGAGACGACGAACAATCGCATGGAGCTGATGGCCGCAATCGGTGCGCTCGAAGCGTTGAAGCGGCCATGCGACGTTCATCTGCACACGGACAGTATGTATCTGAAGGACGGCGTCACGAAGTGGATCCACGGCTGGAAGAAGAACGGCTGGAAGACGGCCGACAGGAAGCCTGTGAAGAACGTCGATCTGTGGCAACGCCTTGAAGAGGCTGCGGCGAGACACAAAGTCAGCTGGCGCTGGGTGCGCGGACACGACGGGCACGAAATGAACGAAGCGGCCGACGCATTGGCGCGGGCGGCAGTGCCGGGAGGCTAGCGCCCGCGTTTTCACCAGCGCCTGTTTGAATGCGACATCGTGCAGTATCAACGGCTGAACGACCTCGTCGCCATTGGCACCGGAACTCAGACGGCAGAGGTGCCGGTTTGATATTGTTCGAGTTCGGCTAGCTGGTTAGAGCACTCTCCCCGGGAATTGCGCCTTCAGTTCTTGATGGAAGAGATCCGCGAAGGTCTCGAACCCGGACTTCGCCGGGTGAAGTTCATTGTGCCAGGAGTTGGTCGTCGGTGGGAGCTTGGCCTGCGTCTCGATAAACGAGACCTTCGGCTTCATCTTGAACGTCGCCAAGAGTCTTGCGAATTGCTGGAGCATTTCCTTCACCACGGCCGATGCAGCACCGAGGTTCGTAAAGCGGCGCATGTCGAAGGCTGGCTTGAGCCAAGGGCCGTAGAAGCAGACCCCACGGCCATCGGGAATCGCGAAGTCGTAGCCATGGAAAATGATGCGCGTGCTAGGGCTCAACGCATCCCGCAATTCGATCAAGTCTTCGTATCCCGCGCGCACGAGGGACAGCGCGGCATCGAAGCGCGCCTGGTGGATCTGATCTTTCGGCGGCGCGCCCGGCTTGAAGTCTCGTAGCCAGAGCGCCAAGGGATTGTCTACAATGTCATTTCCCCCACCGGAGAACAGCAGCGCGTCCCAGGGACCGCCTGCGGGGCATCCTTTTGTCAGCTGATCGACGAGACTTTTTCTCTGCTTGACGCCTAACATGAACCGGACTTCGTCTCCTGCATCGGCGAGATTGAGGATCGGGACACCGAGCCTCTTTTCAAGCCGTGGGATGATACCGCCACCAAAGAGCGGCACTGGATAGTCAAACCACGAGTCCCCTTCGGCGAAGATCTGAAGTGGCTTGAACGACGGCTGCACAGTGGCAGGAGCGCGACGCGCGCCCGCTCGCTGCACTTTCACCGCGCGCTTGACGCCACGCTCCTTCATAATGGTCATGATCGCCTTGTAGTCACGCACCCGTCGCTCGCGCTCCTTCTGACGCTTTGTCCCCAAATCCTTCCGCCTCTCGCCCAGCGTGGCCAACGAATCCGTATCGACTGCCGCCTTGCTTATGGCGCGCCTCGCCTTCGGCGGTGCAGCGAGGGCTTTGGCTTCATCGAGGGTGACCGGCCCCTCTTCAATCAAAAGCCGCTTCGGAGAGGCGGCCGAACGCGCCATCCTCTTGCCTGACTGCCCAGCCTTGGCGCGTGTCGTCTTGGTCGGCTTTGTCATTTGTCACTCCGGCGTTGGAAAAACGTGCTCAATAGCGCTTCGAGTGCAGCAAGATTGTTTGGAATTCTTGTTTTGAGCTTGGTGCGGCAGGCGCTGTGAAAAGACTGCCGTCCGGTTATGTACTCAAGATCCCGCTCTGCGTTGTAGAACATTGGGCAGTTCTTCGGACCGCGTTCGTGCGAGTCGATCCGACCAAGATAGCCGGCAAGCAATTCCACCATAACGTTGGCGACAGCGCGGTCTGTATCGGGTCCTGCCGACAACAGATCGTCAAACCCTGCACACGAGAAAATAACGACCGGCGGACTGGCATCGTCCGGGTCTGGCCACCATCCGTAAAGATTCACATCATCGTCGGAGCGAAGCCAGTGCCGTGTAATGCAAGCGAGAATATCAACTTTCAGTTCAAGGGGGGCGCGACCCAAACGCCGGGCAAGCCGTTCAGCCCAGAGGTAAGGCGTGCCATCCGGAGCCTTTTTCTTGAGGTCCCACGCATCGATAGGCGCGGAGAGGTCTACAAGCTCAAAGCCAAAGCGGGTTTGCACGCCGTTCATGCGGCCCAACGTTTCTACAATCGACGGGAAAACATTGTCGATATCCCAAACTGCAACCTTGACAGGGCGGCCATCGAGGGGCTTGCGATCCGTCAAGAAGGCGGTTGCCGCCTTGACCGGAGCGGCGGCTTCGGCGGGAATGCAAAGGGTCATGTTCGGATCGCGTGCGTACACCACGGGAACTGCCCAATCGATCGCGTCGCCCTGCAGTGAATAATTCACCGCGATACGCGCTTCGCGAGCTGCTCTTCCGATGCTAGTTCCTTGCGCTAGTGCCGCGTAGAAGTGACGCGCAAATTGCGTCGCCGAGGAATCGAGCACGCTGTATTGATTGGCGACCAGAGCGGGAAGACCGTGAGACACCAGTGACTGCGCAACGCCTTTGTTGAAGTCCGCCTTGCCTCCCGTGCCCGATTGGCAAGCGTTTAGGAAGACCAATTTAACGCCGCGCTGACAAAAGATCTCGCGCACGGAACGTTCGCCGAGCTGGAATTTCCCTCCATCGGCGTTCTCGAACACCAGCGAACCCTGCTGTGTCTTGTCGTCAAATGCGCCATGGCCAATGAAATGCACTACGCCAAACTCTCCGGTACTCAGATGATCGTGGATCATGCTCGGCGTCGCGCGGGCTAAGGGCACGACATCCACTAATTTTGCGGCGATGAGCGGATCGAAACTTCGCCGAATGACCTCCTCTTCCTGCTTCACAGAGAGGCGGCCAAATCCGGCGGGCTGAGCGGAAGCGACCAGGATGCGAAGCGGGCCGTCGCGAGGCGGTATTACATCGGCCGGAATCGCCGTCAGGACGTTGCGGATAAAATGGACATCCTCGGTGGCCAAGAAACTCCGGCGAGACTGGTCGTAGGCGAACTCCCACGGCTTCTCGGCGATCCAGGGGATCATCGACGTAAACACGAAGTCAAGTTTGCGACCGTTTTGGCGCGCTCGCGCCTCGTCGTAGAGTCGTCGAACATCGCCCTGAAAGAGTGTTTCGAAGAGGTCGCTTCCGAACGAGATCATCGCTTTGTCGTTGGGAAGAGAGCCGCTATCACGGTTCGTGTAATTTCGTATCCGTTCGTGCACATCGATGATCGAACCGAACCTCGTTGCATTGCCCTTGCCCGACCGAACGCGCATTGGGACCGTAACTCTGGCGCCGGCATAACTTGCGAAGACCCTTACATATTCGGGTCGGGCCGCGCGAGATCGGCGTGCCGTCACATCAGGCTCAAATCGATCCATAATCACCACTTGGAAAGTATCGCTGTCCGTTGTCGGGCCGAACGCAGCTGCTGCTTTCGTGCCCGCTTCGTCAGGTGCCGACGCCGGTTCACTTGCTGCGGTGGCGTGGGAGCGCGCCCTTTTTGGATAGACCTTCCCGGCAAACTCGAAATCCCGAACGTTGATGTCTTTGCCGCCGGAAATTGTCTTCCCGTCTTTCGTGATGGCGCCCGGAATTTGATAGCACATGATCGAGAGCGGATCGGTCTCGAGTGTGCCCATGATTGATGCTTTGCTTAGTGGTTGAAGCACTTGCGAAATGGTTTCTTCCTTGCTCCAGCCCTGGGTCCGATCGAAGTACGCAATGGCCTTGCGGCGGTCGATTTTCTTCACCAGCGCTTCGCGCATGTGCTCGTGCTCGAAGCCCAGTGTATGGCCAGCTTCGTGCCGCACGACACGCCTGAACTCGGCTTCAGGGGTGTCCATGGTGAAGCCCTGGAGGTTGAGTGTCGGTTGGTCGCCTTCGATCCCAAGAATCTCTGTGCCGATGTATGACCAAAACCCTGCCACGTCCTCCGGTGCATCGAGCCGCGAGATGCGAACTTGACCCGTCGAACTGGTTTCGTCGAATCTTATGTTGGCGCCTTTCGCCCAAGCGTTCATATGAAGGAGGATGCGGTCGCGCAATTCGCGTTGCGGATTGTCTAGAAACTGGACGCTTAGCCGGACCCCAGACTCTGGCCATTTGCGACCGATGACGACGGCCAAGCGCCGCGGTCCGCCCAACACGCCCACAGGTGTTCGCCTGATCCTGCGTAGTTCGTCTGCGTTCGCAGGATTGATCTCGACGCTACGCCGCCGAGCCCTCATCTCCTGATCGGGCGTCAGCACTTTCGTTCTGCATACTATGTTGATCATGAAAGGCCATCTCAATCGACACTCTGACGCGGCACCTTCCCAGAGCGATCCGCCAGAATAGTTCTATTCTACTCCCTAATTCTCGTCTTGTAGAGGCGATGCTTTTGCTATTAAGTCCAGCACTCGCCGAAATCTTTTGGTGCTTTGCTGTTTATTCTTCCTCAGCGAACCGTCTTGACTGTGATTGCACAGAGGAGATGCCCCCTTCCACGCTAGGGGTGGCGGCTCAACTTCGTCAGTGCGGTGCGGCAGTCGGTGGCGAGCGGGTCTAGCCTGAGATCAACGCTGAGTTTGAGTGCCGCTTCCAAATCCTCGGTCGCGCCCGCGCGATCGCCTTCGGCGGCGCGAACGAGGCCGCGCATGTATCGGCTCTGCGCGATGTGGATCGGTTCTTTGTTTTCGGTCGCGATCGTGAGGCCGTCTTCGATCGTGGTGCGAGCGGCCGTGACGTCGCCGCAGGCGAGTTCGGCTTCGGCCAGGCCGCAGAAGACGCGCACGGCAGCGTAACGGCCGGAGCGCAGGTAACGCTTGTTTTCGATCGAGTGGCGCGCGATGTCGCGCGCTTGCTGAGGCTTGCCGGTGCGAACCAGCGCGGAGGCGAGTTCGCCCGTCACGGCCGGTTCGATCAGTAGAATCTGGTTCTTCAGGCACGTCTCGCGCGTCATTTCGAGGATCGTGACCGCCACTTCTGCGTCGCCCATGGCCAGCGCAAGACGGCCGTGCGCATTGCTGATGAGGACGCGCGAATAGGGTTGGTCGAGGTCGCCCAAGAGCCGTTCGCCCTTTTCGACATACGTCTTCGCGTCGGCGAAGCGGCCACGGTCGATCAGAAAGACGGCGAGGAACGCGCAGCAGCGGACGCTGGGCAAGAACATGCGGCCCATGGTCGAGCGTTCGTCGTCCGGGCTGTAGGCGTTGAGCAGGTCGGTATAGGTCGCGATCGCATCATCGAGGCGGCCTGTCGCCTGTTCGATGTTGGCGCGGATCGACTGGGCAATATCGCGGAGCGCGAAGACGCCGGTTTCTTGCGCGATCTTGAACGCGATCTCCGCGTGCACGAGCGCCTGATCGTGGCGCGACCAGATCCAATTGAAGACCGCGTAGTGCGAACGGGCGATGCCTTCGCGAAAGCGTTCGCCGCGCGCCTCGCAGAGTTGGATGGCGAGCTGCAGCGCGCGTTCGTATTCTTCAGAATCGCCGGATTGCTGTAGAGCGTCGAGGCTCGTCATCACGAGATCGAGCAATGCGCCGTTCGCTTTCTCCGGCAACGACGGCCGCAACCGCATCGCCCAATCGTAAAGCGCGCGGATCGTCTTTTGCGCCGACGTTCGCACGCCGAGCTGACAAGCGGTGACAAGTTGCGCCAACGCCTTTTCGATCTGGCCCGAGCGTTCCGCGTGGTAGGCCAGGCGTTCAAGCGCTGCCGGTGAGGCGTTCGCCTGCTTCTCGAAGGCCGCAGCGGCGCGGCCGTGAATATCGGCGGCCTCTGCCTTGAGCAAGGTCATGCGTGCGCCGCCACGGAACAGATCGTGGCGGAAGCGGATTTTCGCTGAGTTTGACGCGTCGATCAGATGATGTGCTTCAAGCTCCGGAAGGATGACGCCAAGCGCCTCCTCGCTCATGCCGCAGGTCGCCGCAAGCACCGGATGCTCGATTTCGTCGCCCAGGATGCTCGCGCCCTGCACGACGCTGCGCGCAACGGGACTCAAATCCGCCATGCGCGACTGCACAAGGCTCGCGATGCCGAGGGGGGTATGCCCGCCCTCCTCTTCCTCACTCACCCGCGTGCGCAAGAGTTCTTGCAGGAAGAACGGGTTGCCGGCGGCGCGTTGAACGACACGCTCTACGATGGCCGGATCGCGCAGAGCGGCAGGCGGCGCGACGAAGCGGCAAAATTCCCTCGCCTCGTCTTCGCCGAGCCCGGTCAGTTCGATTACTTCGTTTGCAGCGCGCGAGGCGGCGTCGCGAGCGATCCCGCGCGCCGTCATCAAAAGCCAGAGGCGTGTGCGACCCGTGAGTTTGTAGAGGACCGTCAGGAAATCAACCGTCTCGGGGTCGAGATTGTGCACGTCTTCGACCAACACCAAGAGAGGTTGGCGCCGAGCGGTGCGCTCAACGAGATCCGCGACTGCAGCGAACATCGTCTCTCGGCGCCCTTGTGCGGTGAGCGCGCTCCAGGACCGGTCGTCGACGGTGGCGCCCGCGGCTTCGAGGAGACCCGACTGCAAGTCTGAGGGTACGTCGCGGACGCGCGCGGCCGCACTCAGTTGTTGCGCCGAACATGAGGCGGTGCAGCCGAGCAGATTGCGGACGAAGGCTCTCAACGATGCGAAGGGCGTGTGACGAAAGACGGAGATGCCCGCAACTTCCTCCACGCGCGCACCCAGCGCACGTACCGTGCGCGCTGCCTCATGCGACAAACGCGTCTTGCCGATGCCCGCTTCGCCGATAAGCGCTATCGAAGTGCCCGTCGCGGCTGTGGCGTCAATCGTTTGCAGCACGCGCTGCAGCGCATCTTCTCTTCCCACGAGCGGGAGCGCCCCGTCGTTGTCGAGCACGTGAGATAGGTTGCGGTCGAACGCGATGGTCGACAGCTCGTAAAGGCTCAGCGCGCGGCTCGGCGCCACGACGATCTCGCCGCGTGCGTCGGCCACGACCATCGGGCCTGCCAGCGCCAGTGTTTCGCCCGTGAACAGCACACCGTTATGTGGCGCGCGGCTTTCGATCTTTGCGGTGAAATTCACGTCAGGACCGACGGCGTCGTAATCTTCGCCCCGTGCGCTCTTGAGCGTTCGGATCAAGGCACGGCCGGAATGGACACCGACCCGAACGGCGCTAAAGCCACCGGTGCCGGCCGCGGGCAGCGAGCGGAAATCCTCGCAAATCGCTTGGCCAGCACAAAGAGCGCGCAACGCGTGATCCTCGTAAGCCGTCGGCGCGCCAAAGATCGCCATGACGCCATCGCCTTGAACGCGCGCGACGGTGCCGCCGAACTGGCGCACGCGCTGACGCATGCGGGCGACCGCGTGGTCCAACAGCTCTTGCGCCTCTTCGATGTCGAGGTCGGCGATTTGCGCGGTCGAAGAGGCTACGTCCGCGAACAGCACTGTGATCAGCGAGGCGTTCGCGATCGCCGGCGCATCGAAGCGCGAGGCGGGACGCGCCTGGCGCTCTACCCCCCTGCCCTGCTCTTGCGGCGTCTCATTTTCTGGCGACACGTTCGGTCCCAAAGCTCTCGTGCGCGGCAGTTTAGGAGGTCGCTTGCGGGCTGCAAACCGCCAATTCTCTTGCCCAGTGCTATTGCGGGCGGCACAGTCGGTAAGCCACTTGGGATTTAGGATGTCTGCTCAGCGCAATGCCGGGGTGCTTTGGATGAGTGCCGATCCTAAGGTCGGCAATACGCTCGACCGGCTGCACCGGGAATCCAAGCTCGACAAGTTTGTGATGTTGCGCGCCTTCCCGACGGGGCTGGCGGCGCTGTTGCGCGGGCGGTCTTGGTTCGAGGCGGTGACGCCACGACTGAAGGATGCGCACCTCAAGGTTGGGTACGAGGCGGGCGAGCTCATGTACAACACTGCGCGCGCCATCGATGCGCGGCGCGTCGTCGAGTTCGGCACGTCGTTCGGATTTTCAACGATCTATTTGGCGGCCGCCGTGCGCGACAACGGCGGCGGCCAAGTGATCACGGCGGAACTCGAAGCGAACAAAGCCGAGGCTGCGCGGCGGAACTTCGTCGACGCAGGCCTTGAACGCTTCATCGAAATCCGCGTCGGCGATGCGATGGAAACGCTCCGCGATGTGGCGGCGCCTATCGACATGGTGCTGCTCGACGGATGGAAGGATGCTTACATCCCACTGCTCAAACTGCTGACGCCAAAGCTGCGGCGCGGATCAGTGGTGTTTGCCGACAATGTGAAGATCTTCAAGAACTCGCTGAAGCCTTACGTCGAATACGTTCAAGACCGGCGGAACGGATTTGTGACCACAACGCTCAACGCGGGGTCGGGGTTCGAGTATTCGGTGTACTTGCCGGCGAACGGCGCGTGACAAGAAAAAGGGAGCACCCGGCCGGCGCTCCCACTTCCCTATTCCCGTTCTGAGCGCCCTACAGCACGCCCAGCATGTGATCAGCGCTCGAGACTTTGAAGGCGCCCGGTTCTTCGACTTCGAGGCTTTTGACCACCATGTCTTCGATCACCGCGGCGTAGCGCTGGCTGCGAACACCCATCCCGAACTTCGAGGCGTCCATGACGAACGCGTCGTTGACCGAGAGGCAGACGATCGCGTCCACACCCTTTTTCTTGAAGTCGGCAGCATGCTCGACGTAGCCCGGCAGATGGCGGGCCGAGCAGGTCGGCGTATAGGCGCCAGGCACTGCGAAGAGTACGACCTTCTTCTTGCCGAACAGTTCTTCCGTGGTGACGGGGCCCGGACCCTTTTCCGTCATGTGCATAAGGGTCATGGAGGGAATGCGGTCGCCGACTTTGATGGACATGGGTGTCTCGCCTTTACCTTAGGGGTTTCGGGCGAGGGATGTAGGCGATCTAAGGCTTTGAGGAAAGGGCGCCTATTCGGCGCCGGGGCCCCAAGGCTCGGCCTGGCCCAGCGGGCGCCGCGGCGCGGGTGTCAGTTCGAACCCGACGAGCGAGGTGCCTTGTGCGCCCACGACCCAGACTTGTTCCAGTGCACGGCCGTTATCGATCAGGGTCACGCGGATGCGCCGGCCAAGGAGATCGCGGACCTTTTCCGTGCTGCCTAATTTCAGCATCAAAATTTTCGTTCGGACATCGGCAGTCACGCGCGCTTTGACTTCTGCCGCGCGCACCAGATTGGGGCCTTCAACGAGAACGAGGCTCGAGCCTTTGGTTTGCAGGCCCCTCACCCGGATCGAGAGGAACACATGAGAACCGTCGACAACGGTTTCGACGCCGCCGATCTGCATGCCGGTTTCAACGGGATCGTTGGAAGGCTTACGGCCGATGTAGGACGCAATCAGGCGGGCGTTGGCCTCGTTGATCTTGGGTGCACCTGCCGTCGGCGGCAGGACCACCTCGTGCTCTGCGGTGCGGGGGATGCACACGTTGCGGCAGCTGCCGAATATGATCTTCAGGTGGAGTTTGACGGGCTTTGACGGGTCGGCCGCTCGAAACTCAACCGGGAAGACGACTTCGTTTTTGTAAAGGTTCAGCGCCTCGCCATAAGCCACTGAGCGCAAAGGCACCGGCCAAATCATATCAGGCTCGTCAGCCAGGTTCTCAGACCCAGACCAGTCGAACATTGGCGGCATGCCTGAGGTGCCTGGCGCGCGCCAATAGGTCCACCAACCGGTATCGAGTTTGATTTGGACGCCGGCGCGCTGTGTGCCGGTGCCTGCAAACTGCGCCGATTCCAGGATCAAGCGGCTTTTCGCCGGTGCTGACCCGGTCCACGGGCTCACCTCGCCTGCGATTGCCGAAGCCATCCACAGGAACGAAAGCACAACTACTAGTTTGACCGCGACGTTCAT
Source organism: Micropepsaceae bacterium (assembly GCA_044220975.1). GTDB lineage: Bacteria > Pseudomonadota > Alphaproteobacteria > Micropepsales > Micropepsaceae > SZUA-430. Next base: position 16,499 of record JBGAPZ010000002.1, read on the forward strand.
GCTCGACGATTTTATCGGAAGATGCTGGCGGAACTACATGTGTTCATGCCAGTTCGGGGGTAAATCTTCTGTGACCCCCACTGCCGTTTGCGCCAGCGGTTGCGCGCACGGCATGACTTCCCGTCCTTAACGAAACGGTTTAGAATAATTCCATGGGATTGTTCGGCAACAAGAGAAAAGAACAGAAGCCGACCGGCGGCTACCTGGAGGGCCAGGTACTTATCGCCATGCCGAACATGCCGGACCCCAAATTCGAGCAGGCGGTCGTGTTTCTGTGCGCGCACTCGAAGCAGGGTGCGATGGGCCTCGTGCTCAATAAAGTCGTCAGCAACATAACGTTTGTCGACTTGCTGAAGCAGTTGCGGATCCGCCCGGGAAAGCCCGTTTCGGGCCGCCCGATCCTCTTCGGCGGACCTGTGGAAACAGGCCGCGGGTTCGTCTTGCACACGCCCGATTACTCCGCAGGCGATGCGACGGTGAAAGTCGGGCAGAACGTCGGCCTGAATGTCGGACTTACTGCGACGGTCGATGTGTTGAAGGCGATCGCCGACGGACACGGTCCGAAGGACGCCATGCTGGCGCTCGGCTATGCCGGTTGGCAGGGCGGGCAGCTTGAGCGCGAGATTCAAAAGAACGGTTGGCTTACGTGCCCGGCAGACGAATATCTGCTGTTCGGACCCGAATTGCGCGGGAAGTGGGAGTACGCGATCCGCAAGCTTGGCTTCAATCCGTCACAGCTTTCGCGGGACACGGGACGCGCCTGAGACCTGCACCGGTTGCGCGGCCTGACCGCGCGATCTTAGCGCAATGAAGTTGTAGGCTGCGGTCGCATCCATAGGTGCGCCGAACAGATAACCTTGCGCGAACTCGCAGTTCAGCGATTTCAATTTAGTGGACTCGCTCTGCGTCTCCACGCCTTCGGCAACGACCGCCATATCGAGATCGTGCGCGAGGCGAATGATCGCGCGCAGGATGACCGGTGTCTCTTCGTTGTTCGCCATATCGGTGATGAAGCTGCGGTCGATCTTCACCGTGTCGAACGGGAAGCGCTGCAGATAGGAGAGCGACGAGAATCCCGTGCCAAAGTCGTCAAGTGCCAGGCCGGCGCCCGCTTCCTTCAGGCGCGTCAACGCGCGCGCTGTCGAGTCCGGGTTTTGCATGATGACGCTTTCCGTCAGCTCCAGCTTCAATGAAAGGCGTGCAGGCTTCTCAGCCCGCAGGGTTGCGACGACGTCATCGAAAAATTCTTGGCGGAACAATTGGCGTGCAGAAACGTTGACGCTGCAGAAGATCGGCTCCGCCATCGGGAAATAGGTTTGCCAACGCTTGAGCTCTGCGGTTGCGCGCTCAACCGCATAGCGGCCGAGCGGCACGATAAGGCCGGTTTCTTCGGCGACAGAAATGAACTCAACCGGCGACAACAATCCGCGCGACGGATGCCGCCAGCGCATCAGCGCTTCGAAGCCGGCGATCGAGCCATCCTGCAAGCGGATGATCGGCTGGTAGTGCAGCTCGATCTCTTGGCGGTTTAGGGCGGTGCGCAGATCGGTGTCCATGATCAGCCGCTCGGCCGAGCGCGGCTTCATCTGCGGCTGGTAGATTTCGAAGCCGCCGCGGCCAGCGCGCTTCGCGTGATACATGGCCACTTCCGCTTCGCGCAGCACGTCGCCGGCATAGCGATGGCCGGGTTCGATGAGTGCCAGACCGATGGTGGCGGCGGGATAGATCTCGCGGTCGTTGATGGCGACGGGTTGGCTGAGCGCGTCGCGGATGCGTTGCGCCACCTGCGCGCCGTCTTCATCGCCAGGCGAACCTAAAGCCAGGACTGCGAATTCGTCGCTACCCATTCTTGCGACCGCGTCGTCGGGGCCGGCGGCGTGATCGAGGCGGCGCGCGATCTGCGTCAAAAAGCGGTCGCCCGCTTGATGGCCCATGCTGTCGGTGATGATGCGTAGACGGTCGACGTCGACGGCGAGGACCGCGCCTTGGCGACGGGACTGGCCGTTGCGCATCGCAGTTAGGATACTGTCGAGGCGCGCCAGGAACGCGTTGCGCAGCATCAGGCCGGTGACGGGATCGCCGGTTTCGTCGCTTTGGCGCTGAGACTCTTGCGCCTTGCGGCTGGTGACGTCGCTGACCACGCCGATGCAACGGATTGCTTTGCCCTGTGCGTTGGCCATGCAGCTTGCGCGCAGTTTGATCCAGCGAAAGCCGCCCTTTGCGTGGCGCATGCGCATCTCGAGCGTGAATGACGAGTTGCCTTGGCGGCGGTGCGCGTTGATCGAATCCGCGTAGAGCTGCACGTCTTCTTGCGCGATGAAGCTTGCCCATTTGCGTTCGGATTCGCCGAACGTGCCTGCCTCCAAACCAAGCAACGCCTCAACCGAGGGCGACACAAACAACCTGTCGGTTTCGAAGTTCCAATCCCAGAGACCTTGATGCGCGGCGGCGAGGCCCAATGCATAGCGGTATTCAACCTCGCGCGTTTTTCGCTGCTCCGCCGTCACTTGTTCGGCTTCGCGGTCTTCTTTGCCGTGGTCTTGCGGGATCGAGCCGGTGAAGGCGAGCGCGAGCATACCTGCGGTCAATAGGGCGTCGCCGACGAGCGGCAAATTCGCGAACTGCTGCGTTACTTCGGGAGGTACGACGCCCGGCGCCATGAATGCGATCAGCCCCAAGACGATGCCGGGGATCAGCGCCTTGGCGTGGGGCAGTGTGAAGGCCAAGGATAGGGCAAAGACAATCGCCGCGGCGGCGCCCACAACCGAAAGCGCGCGCAGAACGGGGAACGCGTAAGTCACACCGACCGCTGTGGCGATCGCGAACCCTGTAATTGCGAAGGCTGCGCCGTCGAAGAAAACAGCCGTGCTGCGGCGGTTATAGTCGTAACCCAGATAGGTCGTGAGGAACCGCAACCCGGAAGCGATCATCACCGCGCCCGTGATCAGCACGAACTCCGGCGAGACCGTGATCACCGTGCCGGTCAGCAGAAGGATGACAAGCGCGCCTATCGAAATCGCGGCCCACCCCGGCTGCCATGAGCTGTAATAGAGCGCGAGGCTGCCGAGCCAGATCGCCATGATGGCGGCGGCACCCGCTAAGATTCCGACGATCAGCGTTTCGGATTGCTTCCTCGCCGCAAGCACCTCTGCCTTCCACATGTTCCATGTGGCGCCCTCGACATCGCCTTTGGCCACGATGGTGATTTTGGTGATGGCGAGCGGGTTCAGATAGACGCTGGCAGCCTTGGCGCCGCCGACGTCGACAAGGCTCGCCTCCCCACCGTCAACGGCGACGCCGGTGATCGCGCTTGTCGCGCCTTGTCCCAGAAAGCGGAAAATTCCCGCCGCGCCCTTATCCAACGTAATGATGCGGTGGATGCGTTTGTTGGTCGGGTTCGCGAGTTCGATCGTGCGTTCGCTCGCGTCAGCGCCGCTCTTCGGCTGCAGCCAATGCGTGATGTCACTGACGTCGCGGTCGAGGGTTATCGGTGCGGCCGCAAACACGCATGCCGGTGCCAGCGCGAGAAGCAGCATGACTGCCGCCCTCGCCAAGCGATGATACCGGCTCGCGCTTGCATGCATTCGGGGGCAACGCACTGGTGACACGGGGGACTTGGCCAAACGACTATCGTTATTGGCACGCTAACCCGCAACTGGCGTTTCATATTAACGATTGATGCGCGCAAACGTTAAGAGGCGGCCCGCGTGCGCGCCGCCTCTCGTTTTCGCCTGGACGATGCGCAGACTATTGAACCTTGATCAGTTCAACCTGGAACACCAGCGTTTGGTAGGGCGGAATACCGGGGCGCCCGGCGCCGTAGGCCAGATCCTGCGGGATCACGAGTTCGGCCTTACCACCTTCACGCATCATCTGAAGTCCCTCGGTCCAGCCCGCGATGACGCCGTTCAGCGGAAAGCTGATCGGCTGACCGCGGCCATAGGAGGAGTCGAATTCCTTGCCGTTGATGAACGTACCCTTGTAGTGGACCGTCACCATGCTGGTCGGGCCCGGCTGCTTGCCGGTGCCTGCGGTGAGTTCGCGGTATTGCAGACCGCTGTCGGAAACCTTGACGCCCGCCTTCTTCGCGTTCGTGGCCAAATACTCTGCGTTCTTTTCTGGGCTCATTTCTGCAGGCACTTCGGCCTCCTGTTCGTTGATGAGTAGATCCGAGGGTTCTTCGACCGGCTTGGTCAGCGTGTCGAGAAACCCGCCGGGCATGAAAATCCAAATCGTGAGAAGCAAACAAACAACGCCGGCGCCGATGGCGACGCGCGCTTGTTGCGAAAGTTTGGGTAGCTTGCTCATTGCGCGGTGTTCAGTTCCTGGGTGCCGGCATCGGGTCGCCGACGACGACGGCAAATAGCAGATGGTCCTGCCATTCGCCATTGATCCTGAGATATTTTCTGGCGGTCCCTTCGGCCGAGAATCCGGCCTTTGTCAGCACACGCCGCGACGCGACGTTCGAAGGAAGGCACGCGGCTTCGATGCGATGGAAACCTAAGCGGTCAAATGCGTGACGAACGAGCGTCACCACAGCATCCGTCATGAGACCGCGCCCTGCGTGCTTCTGTCCCATCCAATACCCGAGCGAAGCCGCCGATTGGGCGACGCCTTGGCGGATGTTGGAAAGTTGACAGCCGCCGGTGAGCTCCTCTGCCTTGCGGTCGAAGACGAAGAACATGAGGCCGGTGCCATCGCGTTCGGCTTGCGCGTAGCGGCGCAGGCGGCGGCGAAAGGCAGCGCGGGTAAGTTCGTCGGGGGCCCAAGTCGGTTCCCACGGCGTCAAGAACTCGCGGCTTTCACCCCGCAGCTTCGACCATTCGACGAAGTCGGCTGAGATCGGCGCGCGCAGGCGCACGAGTTTGCCTTCGATGAATGCCGCAGCTTTTGCACGGCCTAGCCTTGCCCCAATCGACATCGTGTTCTTAAGCGAAGCGTTGAGCGATGCGGTCGTAGGAGCCCAGCGTTCCCATCGGTCCCAAAGCTGCGAGCGAGAGGCGCGCATTCGTCAGAATTTTCCCGGCGATCCTGGTCACCTCTTTGGTGTCCACCGCTTCGATCTTTGCGATCAGTTCGCGTGTGTCGAGGATGCGGCCATAGGTGAACATGTGGGCGGCAATTTGCTCGCAACGCGATGAGGCTTGCTCAAGGCCCATCAGCAGGCCCGACTTGATTTGCGCGCGGGCGCGGGCGACTTCGTCGGCGCCCGCTTCGGTCGCCAGCGATTTCATTTCGCCCGCGATCACGTCAACGAGTTCGGCAGCGTCCGCGGCGCTGGTGCCGGCGTAGATACCGAGCAGACCCGTTTCGCGATAACTGGAGCCGAACGTGTGGACCGAGTAACAGAGACCGCGTTTCTCGCGGGCTTCTTGGAACAAGCGCGAGGACATGCCACCGCCCAACACAGTCGAATAAACCTGGACGGCAAAGATGTCGTCGTCGTCGGCCTTGAAGCCCGGGAAGGCGAGCGCCAAGTGCGCTTGCTCCAAATCGTCTTCGGCGCGAAACTCGCCGCCGCCGTACTGTGCAACCTCGACCTTCGACACGTTGCCGGACTGCACCTTCGTGAAGTACTTCTCGGCGAGGGCGACCATTTGCTCGTGCTGTACGGCACCGGCCGAGATCAACAGCATGCTTTGCGCGACGTAGTGGTCCTTGATCTGGTTGATCAACGTATCGCGGGTAAACGAGCGGACATGCTTTTCAGTCCCTAAGATCGGGCGGCCCAGCGACTGGCCCGGGAACGCCGTCGATTGCAGATGGTCGAAGATGATGTCGTCGGGTGTGTCTTCGGCCTGGCCGATTTCCTGGATCACAACGCCTTTTTCGCGGGCGAGTTCTTCGGGATCGAAGATCGAGTGCTGCAAAATGTCGGCGAGGATATCGATGCCGAGCTGCACATCTTCTTTCAACACGCGCACATAGTAAGCCGTCTGCTCGCGGCCGGTGTAGGCGTTGATGAAACCGCCAACGCGTTCGACTTCCTCCGCGATCATCCGGGCGGAACGGCTACGCGTGCCCTTAAACGCCATATGCTCCAACATGTGAGCGATGCCGTTCGTGGCCTCAGTCTCGTTGCGCGCGCCAGCGTCCACCCACACGCCCAGCGCCGCCGTTTCGATATGGGGCATGTGGTCGGTGATGACGGTCAGGCCGTTCGCGAGCTTCGTGATCTGCGGGTTCATTCGGCATCCTGCTTCGTTCGGAGCCGGATTACATAGAGCAGTTGGTTCCACTTTTCATGGGGAATAGAAATGGCCGATTTCCGCCGTTCTACCCGCGGGAAATGAATTCCTTCAACGGACCAATTGCGTTGGGCAGCGTTTCGTAGCGCTCGGGTGCGGTTAGGATCCAGCGCATCCGTTCCGGCAACGCGGGCTTCGTTCCGGTCGCGGTCTCGACGGCCTCGGGAAACTTGGCGGGGTGGGCCGTGGCCAGCGTGACAACATCTTCCGTCTCGGCCGCTTTGCGCGTTGCGGTGAGGCCTACGGCCGTGTGCGGATCGATCGTCAGATTTGCATCGCGGTGGAACAGCTTCATCGTGGCAAGGGTTTCCCCTTCGTGCACACGGTCGGCGAGGAACGTGGCTTTGATCGCGGCGAGCGCCGTCGGCTCGATCGTAAGCGACCCGGTGGCTGCAAATGTGGCCATCAGCTTTTGCACGGTCGCGGCGTTGCGACCGTGTGCTTCGTAGAGCAGGCGTTCGAAGTTGCTTGCGACTTGGATATCCATCGCGGGCGAGAGCGTCGCGTGGACCGTGCCGCGCGCGTAAGTTCCGGTCGTGATGGCGCGGGCCAGGATGTCGTTTGCGTTCGTCGCCACGATCAGGCGCTTGATCGGCACGCCCAGTTCCTTGGCAACGTAGCCCGCGAAGACGTCGCCGAAATTGCCGGTAGGCACGCTGAACGTTAGCGCGCGTTCGCCGAGGGCCAGGTTGGTCGAGAGGTAATACGCGGCTTGCGCGGCGATGCGGACCCAATTGATCGAGTTGATCGCGGCGAGGCGGTGCATCTGCGCGAAGGCATGGTCGGCGAACAGCTGCTTCACCAGGCTTTGCGCGTCGTCGAACGTGCCATCGATGGCGACGTTGCGAACGTTCGTTGCGGTCGTCGTCGTCATTTGGCGGCGTTGCACGTCCGAGATGCGGCCCTTTGGGTGCAGAACGACGAGATCGATGTTCGCGCGACCGGCTAGAGCGGCGACCGCAGCTGCACCGGTGTCGCCCGACGTTGCGGCAACGACGAGGGCCCGGGCTTTGCGGCGGGCAAGCGCTTCGTCCATCAGCGGCGCGAGCAGTTGCAGTGCGAAGTCTTTGAAGGCGAGCGTGGGGCCGTGGAACAGTTCGAGCAACCAGCGGTGAGGGCCAAGTTCGCGAAGCGGCACGACGCGCGGGTCGTCGAACTTCGCGTATGCCTCGCGGGCGTGGCGGTCGATCGGCTCGTACCATTCGCGGTCGGCGAAGAGCGCGAGGACCGTCGCGGCGAGGTTGGCGTAGTTCAGCTTCTTGCCGCGCAGCCGTGCGAAGTCGAGGCGCGGCCAGGTTTCAGGCATGTAGAGGCCGCCGTCGGGCGCGGGGCCTGACAGCAAGACGTCTTCGAAGGAGATCGCGGGTGATGCCCCACGGGTGCTGACGTATTTCATCTGCTGAATTTCAAAAGGCCGCGCACATAGTGGTAGCGCAAGTATATGACCAAAAGCACAAGCGCCAACGAGAACCAAGTCAGCGCGTAGTTTAGGTGGTTGTCTGGGATATCGAGCGTGGTCGAGAGCGGCTCTGGGTTTCCGAGACGGTTTGTCGCCTCAAGGATCAACCGGCTTTTGAGCGCGACGCCCGCAAGGCTCGCGATCGCGGCGCTGTCGCGCACGAACAGCATCCGCTTGGCGGTATCGGGCGGCGGCGTGAAGGTTCTGGATAGCGAGGATGGCCGCAGGACACCCTCGACGTCGACTTCGCCTTCCGGTTCGGGAACGGTTTTGTCGGCGCTCGGCCACGCTTCATCGACCCAGCCGCGGTCGACCAAAATCGTGCCGCCCGACACGAGAGCGAATGGCGTCACCACTTTCTTGCCTTGGCGCGTCGGGCCGCCGTCAGTACGCGGCGCGTAGACGTAGACTTCCTTGGCGTGGTCGAACGTGCCGCGTGCCGTAGCGTGGCGGTGGGCCGCAAAGTCGTCGCCGGTGGCGAGCAGAATTTCGATCGGCGCGGGTGCCGCCGCGGCGCGGAAGGCAATGCGGTCGAGGAGCGCGTGTTTCTCTTCGCGGCGTTCAAGCTGCCAGACACCAAGCGCGATGAGGATAGCTAGAGCTAGAAGCGTGAATGCAGTCAGGACCGGGAGCGGGCGAAACATCAATCTTGCCGGCGGCCTTCGCCGGCTTGATTGCGGTATTGCAGCGCGAACAGCGTCGCCTTCAGGGGCGGTAGGAGCCCTAGGCACATGCCAATCGTAAGTGGCAACCAAAGGACCGCGTGCAGCCAGTATGGCGGGCTGAAATTGACTTCGACGATCAGCGCGCACGTGACGATGAAGGCGCCCGCGATCAAGATCACGAAGACCGCCGGGCCGTCGCCAGCGTCCGCGAAGCGAAAGTCGAGGCCGCAGACCGTGCACCGCTCGGCGAAGACGAGATAGGCCTTGTAGACACGGCCCTTGCCGCAGCGCGGGCAGCGGCAACGCAGCCCCGCTTGAGACAACGGGGCCACCTGCAACTCACCCATCGGTCACCTTAGGATTTGGCGGTTCGCCTTAATGCACTGCGTGGACCGCACCCTCGCCCCAGACATAGATCGAAGCGAAGAGGAACAGCCACACGACGTCGACGAAGTGCCAATACCACGCCGCCGCCTCAAAGCCGAAATGGCGCTCCGGCGTGAAGTGACCGGCTCGTGCGCGGAACCAGCAGACGATCAGAAAGATCGTGCCGACGATGACGTGGAAGCCGTGAAACCCGGTCGCCATGAAGAACGTCGCGCCGTAGACGTTGCCGGCAAACGGGAAGGCCGCGTGCATGTACTCATACGCTTGGAGCGACGTGAACAGCATGCCGAGTAGGATCGTGATTCCAAGGCCGTTCACCGCTGCGCGCTGGTTGCCGGTTTGGATTGCGTGGTGAGCCCACGTCACCGTCGTGCCGGACGTCAGCAGCACCAAGGTGTTCAGGAGCGGGATATCCCACGGGTCGAATGTCACGATTTTCTCCGGCGGCCAGGCCGCCAGGTTGATCGCGTGCGGGAACAGCGCAGCGTTAAAGTAGGCCCAGAACCAAGCGACGAAGAACATGACCTCAGAGGCGATGAACAAAATCATGCCGTAGCGCAGGCCGAGCTTCACGATTGGCGTGTGGTCGCCATATTGAACGGACTCCTTCACAACGTCGCGCCACCAACCGATGAAGGTGAGGATCATCAGTGCTAGACCGCCGAGGAGTAACCACGGGCCGCTGAAGAAACCAAAGAGCGGCGGCTGCTCCTTCAGTGTTTGGAAATAGGCGATCGCCCCGACGGCGGACATGAAGGCAGCGATCGAGCCTACGATCGGCCACGCGCTGGGTTGGACCAGGTGATAGTCGTGTTTGATTTCGTCGGAAGCCATGGTCTCGACCTTTAGTTTACGGCGCTAAACTGCGCGACGGTTTTGGGTTCTAATTTCGATTGAAAGAACGTGTAGGAAAGCGTGACGGTCGCGACGTCCTTCGTCTCTGGATCGGTTGCGATCGCAGGATCGACGAAATAGGCGACACCAAAGCGCGCGGACTGGCCGGGTTTCAATTCCTGGCCGTCTTCGCAGAAGCATTTGATCTTGTTGAAGTACTTCGCGGCTTTGAGCGGCGTGACGTTGAACTTCGCAATACCGACCACCGGCTTGCTGCCGACGTTGCGGGCGCGAAAGTAATCCACGGTGTTTTGGCCTAGGCGAATTTCGGTCGACACTTTTTCGCCGCGGAACTCCCATGGCAATTCCGGCGCGACATTCGTGTCGAAGCGCACTTGGATCGTGGTGGCAGACGTGCTGGCCGATGGGGCGCTGAACAGCCTCGGCGTGCCGTCGTAACCTGTCGCGGCGCAGAAGAAGCGATAGAACGGCGCCGATGCGTACGTGAGGCCGATCATGCCCACGAACACCGCCATGCAGGTCATGAACACTTTGTCGTTGCGGTCGAGCTTGCGCATCGCGTCAACCCCTCACAACGGCCGGTTGGCGATGTTGCCGCCGAGCTTGACGACCGTCACGACGAACACCAGCACCACGAAGGCCAACAAAACGCCGGCCAGCGCCCAGTTGCGCTGATTGCGTTTGCGGAGCTCTTCGGGGGGCAAGCTCATGGGGCCAAGCCAATCAGCTTCTCAGCGGCGAGCGCGGTGAAGAGGGCGAACAGATAAAAGATCGAGAACGCAAAAACGCGCAATGCCATCGTGCGCTCACGTTCGGCGGACGCGAACCACAGAACGACGGAGAGAGCGATGAAGGCAACGCTGCCAACGGCTGCGGTGATGCCATAGACGAGGCCGGCAAAACCCAACGCATAAGGCGCGATAGCGGAGGCTGTAAGCAGCAGCGTGTACGCGACGATGTGATTGCGCGTTGCCCGCGATCCCTTGACGACCGGGAGCATCGGCACTTTCGCGCGCGCGTAGTCGTCACTGCCGGCAAGGGCCAGCGCCCAGAAATGCGGTGGCGTCCAGAGGAAGATGATGAGGAACAGCATCCACGGAAGCGGGTCGAACGCGTGGCCGTTGACCGCCGCCCATCCGATCACCGGCGGGAGCGCACCTGCGGCGCCGCCGATGACGATGTTCTGCACCGTCGAGCGCTTTAGCCACATCGTGTAGACGAAGATGTAAAAGGCGATGGTGGCGGCGAGCAAAATCGCCGGCACGTAGCCGACAAGGAACGCCATCGCAAAGACGCTGAAGGCAGCAAGCGTTCCGCCGAACTCAAGCGCCTCTTGCCGGCCGATCTTGCCTGACGGCACCGGGCGCGTGCGGGTGCGGGTCATGATTGCGTCGATGTCGGCATCGTACCATTGGTTCAACGCACCGGCAGCGCCTGCGCCGACAGCGATGCACAGAAGGGCCGCGAACGCGATGACCGGACTTATCGTGCCGGGCGCGACGATCATCGCGGCCAGCGCGGTGAAAACGACGAGCGACATCACCCGCGGCTTCAGCAGCGCCACATAGTCCGAAGGGCCCGCGAGAGATGCGCGAGCCCCTTCAGCGTCAAACGATGCGGCAATCGGGGTCAATGCCCGTGCCCTCCAGTGATCTTCGGCAGTTCGTTGAACTGGTGGAACGGCGGCGGCGACGGCAGCGTCCATTCCAGCGTCGTTGCATGCGGGCCCCACGGGTTGGCCGCAGCCTTACGCTTGACCACGAACATCTCGATCAGCACCGCGAGGAAGATCAGGACGCCGACACCGGAGATATAGGAGCCGACGGACGAGATGTAGTTCCAGTAAGCGTACGCGTCCGGATAGTCGATGTAGCGGCGCGGCATTCCCGCCAGCCCCAAGAAATGCTGCGGGAAAAAGACGAGGTTCACACCGACGAACGTGCACCAGAAATGCAGGTGGCCCAGAAACTCGTTGTACATGTAGCCCCACATCTTCGGCGCCCAATAATAGAAGCCGGCGAAGATCGCGAAGACAGCGCCTAGCGATAGGACGTAGTGGAAGTGAGCCACGACATAGTAGGTGTCGTGCAGCGAGGTATCGACGCCCGAATTCGCGAGCACGACGCCGGTGACGCCGCCGACCGTGAACAGGAAGATGAATCCGATCGCCCAGACCATCGGGACCTTGAACTCGATCGAGCCGCCCCACATCGTTGCGATCCAAGAGAAGATCTTGATGCCGGTGGGTACTGCGATGACCATCGTCGCGGCAACGAAATAAGCTTCCGTGTTGAAGCTCATTCCCACGGTGTACATGTGGTGCGCCCAGACGATGAAGCCGATCGCACCAATCGCCACCATCGCGTAGGCCATGCCGAGGTAGCCGAACACCGGCTTCTTCGAGAACGTCGAGACGATCTGGCTGATCATGCCGAAGCCCGGAAGGATGAGGATGTAGACCTCCGGGTGACCGAAGAACCAGAACAGATGCTGGAATAGGATCGGGTCGCCGTTACCGGCGGGATCGAAGAACGTCGTGCCGAAGTTGCGGTCGGTGAGCAGCATCGTGATCGCGCCCGCGAGAACAGGGAGCGAGAGCAGCAGCAGGAACACCGTCACCAGGATCGACCAAACGAAGAGCGGCATGCGGTGCAAGGTCATGCCCGGCGCGCGCATGTTGAAGATCGTCGTGATGAAGTTGATGGCGCCCAAAATCGACGAGGCGCCCGCGATGTGGAGCGACAAAATCGCAAAGTCCATCGCGGGGCCAGGCGAGCCGGTCGTAGAAAGCGGCGCGTAGATCGTCCACCCGCCGCCGACACCGTGCCCACCGCTGTCGCCCTCGACGAACATCGAGAGGATCAACAGGGTGAACGAGAACGGCAGCAACCAGAACGAGATGTTGTTCATGCGCGGGAACGCCATGTCGGGCGCCCCGATCATCAGCGGCACGAACCAGTTGCCGAAGCCGCCGATCATCGCGGGCATGACCATGAAGAAGATCATGATCAGCGCGTGGGCGGTTACGAAGACGTTGTAGAGATGCTCGTCGCCAGCGAAATACTGCACGCCCGGGTTCTGCAACTCCATGCGGATCGCGATGGAGAGCGCGCCGCCGATCAACCCCGCGATAATCGCGAAGATGATGTACATCGTGCCGATGTCTTTGTGGTTCGTCGAATAGACGTAGCGGCGCCACCCGGTCGGATGGTGATCGTGGTGCTCGTCAGCGTGTTGAGCGGTCGCCATAGTTATCGAACTCCTGAATAGCGTTAGCGCGCGGCGAGCGCGGTGGACGCGCCGTCAGCTGCTGCGAATTTCTTCTTGGCCTCTTCGATCCACTGGTCGAAACGCTCTTGGCTCACGACTTCGACGGCGATCGGCATGAAGGCATGCTTGGCGCCGCAGAGCTCTGAGCACTGGCCGTAGAACACGCCTTCGCGCTCGGCCTTGAACCAGGTTTCGTTCAGCTTTCCCGGAACGGCGTCGATTTTCGCACCGAAGGCTGGAATCGTCCAGGAGTGGATGACGTCCTGGGACGTCACGATAACGCGCACGACCTTACCCACCGGCACCACGACGCGATTGTCGACGCCAAGGAGGCGGGGCTCACCGGCCTTTGCCGCGTCCGCGTCCGACAGCATCAAAGCGTCGAACGTCAGTCCGCCCTGGTCAGGGTATTCGTAGGACCAAAACCATTGGTGCCCGATTGCCTTGACCGTCAGGTCGACATTGGGCGGAACGATTTCGCCTTCGCGCAGCAGGCGGATCGAGGGAATTGCGATCAGCCCTAAGATCAAAATCGGGATGATCGTCCAAACGACCTCTATCAACGTGTTGTGCGACCAGGTTGCCGGCTTCGGGTTCATGCGCGCGTTGTAGCGAACCATCACCCAGAGCAAGAGGCCGAGCACGAACAACGTGATGAGCGTGATGATGACGAGTAGCAGGTTGTGGAAATTGGTGATCGCTTGCATGTGCGCGGTCGCAGCCGGCATCAAGTTGATCTGCCGGTCGACCGCGTGGCTGCCGTCGACGGCCCATGCCAAACCGGTTCCAAAAATCAGCGCGGCAAGCGCCGACAATGACGTGATTCCAAATCGCGTAAATGCGCGCATGCGCTTGTTTAGCCCCGTTCGAGCGAATGATTGGAAATCCCAAGGAGAATCGTCACCTTGGGGCTCAGACCCGTGAATAGTTTTAGTGGACGCGGTTTAGCGGCGCAGGCGGTGCAACGCCATTGCGACCTTATGCCACAATATATAGACGTCTGCGATTGACGGTCGCCGTAGAGCTTCTACCTTCCGTCACGCGATCCATTCTCAAGACGAGGCCCAAGTGCATGAGCAACGCTGGCGATCTGTTCTTCTCTAAGACCGGGCTTGATCGCGGCGCGGTCGAGCGGATTGCCGCGGATGCGCTAAAGGGTGCGGACGACGGCGAGTTGTTCCTCGAATACCGGCTGACCGAAAGCTTCGTTTTCGACGACGGGCGCATGAAGTCGGCGAGTTTCGACACGACCCAAGGGTTCGGTTTGCGAGCGGTCGCTGGCGAGGCGATCGGATTTGCACACGCGTCGGACTTGAGCGAGGCCGCGATTCGGCGCGCGGCCGGCGCGGTGCAAGCCGTCAAGAGTGGCTACACGGGTTCGTGGGCCGCCGGGCCGCAGCGGACGAACGTGAAGCTCTACGCCGACGCAAACCCTATCGACGGCACACCGTTCGAGGTGAAGACCAAGCTGCTCGGCGATATCGACGCCTATGCACGGGCGAAGGATTCGCGGGTGAGACAGGTTTCGTGCTCGCTATCCGGCGAATGGCAGGCGATCGAAATTATGCGTCCCGACGGCATGACGGTGCGGGACGTGCGGCCGCTGGTGCGGCTCAACGTGTCAATCGTGGCAGGCGAAGGCGAGCGCCAAGAATCCGGTTCGCACGGGATGGGCGGCCGGACGTCCTACGAGTTCTACATGAAGCCCGAAACCTGGAAGGGTGCGGTGGACGAGGCGCTGCGTCAGGCGCTCGTCAATCTGCAGTCCGTTCCGGCACCGGCCGGCGTGATGCCCGTCGTGCTGGGGGCCGGGTGGCCCGGCATCTTGTTGCACGAGGCCATCGGGCACGGGCTTGAGGGCGATTTCAACCGCAAGAAGACAAGTGCTTTCGCGGGACTGTTGGGTGAGCGCGTGGCATCGCCCGGCGTGACCGTCGTCGACGATGGGACGATCGACGCGCGGCGCGGGTCGCTTTCGGTGGATGACGAAGGGACACCGACGAGCCGCACAGTGCTGATTGAGGACGGCATTCTCAAAGGCTATCTGCAGGATCGTCAGAACGCGCGGTTGATGGGAATGAAGGCGACCGGCAACGGTCGACGGCAATCCTACGGCTGCTCCGTGATGCCGCGCATGACGAACACGTTCATGCTCGCGGGCCAACACGACCCTGGCGAGATTTTGCGCAGCGTGAAGAACGGCATCTATGCCGTGAACTTCGGCGGTGGGCAGGTCGACATCACGAGCGGCAAATTCGTGTTTTCTTGCACGGAGGCCTATCTCATCGAAGACGGGAAAGTTGGAGCGCCGGTCAAAGGTGCCACACTGATCGGCAACGGGCCGGACGCTCTGACCAAGGTGAAGATGATCGGCAACGATCTGAAGCTCGACACCGGCATCGGCACGTGTGGCAAGAACGGGCAAAGCGTGCCGGTCGGCGTTGGGCAACCGACGCTCTTGATCGAGGGCCTTACCGTCGGAGGGACGGCGGCCTAAAGTTGGCCGCATGACCCAGTTGCAGCGGACTGCCGATGCCTCTTTCTACCGCGACCCTGCCCGCTTTGCGGCGGAGCGTGAGGGCGTGTTCGGACGCTCATGGCTCTTCATGGGGCATGAGTGCGAGCTTGCGCGTGAGGGCGATGTTCTGACGGCGACGTTGGCCGGGTATCCGATCATCGTGGTGCGCAGCGCGAGCGGTCTCAAAGCGTTTCACAATGTGTGCCGGCACCGCGCGGGGCCGCTGTTCGAGGGCGAGCGCGGCAACTGCGGCGGCGCCTTGACGTGCCGGTATCACGGCTGGGTCTACACACTGGACGGGCGGCTTCGGAGTGCGCGCGATTTTGGTGCGGCTTCCGGGTTCGATCCGCGCGACTACGCACTCTTCGAACTGAAGGTCGAGACATGGCGCGGCTTCGTGTTCGTCAACGCGGACGCGAAGGCCCCTGCCCTCGCCGCGCATCTGGCCCCGCTCGATGCACGGTTGGTTGGGCGAGAATTGGAGTCGCTCGCTCACGCGGGCCGCCGTACGCACGACATCGCGTGCAACTGGAAGATCTACGCCGAGAATTATCTTGAGGGGTATCACATCCCGCTCGTACATCCGCAGCTGAACGCGGAAGTTGACGCGACGAAGTATGCGGTGAAGGTCGAGGGCGCGCTTTGCTTTCATCACGCGCCGCCGAAAGTGACGGACGGCGTCTATGACGGGCTTTGGGCGTTTGCGCTACCGAACCTCGGCCTTAACGTCTACGAACACGGGTTGATGGTGGAGCGGATGGTGCCGATGGGAATCGGCGGCACGAGGCTGATCTACGATTTCTATTTGACGCCAGACGCGGCGACGGACCCGTACCGGCGCCAGCAGGTGGTCGGCATGTCGGCGATCGTGACGGCCGAAGACAAGTGGATCTGCGAGCGGGTGCAGGCGAACATTGAGGCGGGCGTGTATCAGACCGGGGTTCTTTCGCCGAAACACGAAACGGGCGTGGCCTGGTTTCAAGCGTTCGTGGCCGGCGCGGTGTGACGAGCGCCTCATCATTCGCATAGTCTGATGGCCTGGAGCCGCCTTGGGTACTAGGCTTCAGGGGTCGCCACGGAGCTTTGGCTCATGATGTTTCGTGCTTCTCTCGCTTTTGTCTGTGCCACTGCGATCGCGGGTGCTGCCGACGTTGCTTTGCCGCCCATCGAGAGCATGAACTGCGATCAGATGATGGCCGAGCTTGTTGTGGCCGGTCAGAAGATGAACAGCCAGATGGACCCCGAATTCGCTCGGGAGGCGCAGGCGATGATGGACGAGGCGCAAGCCGGTCCCAGCACCGGCGCCATGGTTGGCGGCATAGCAATGGGAGTCGCGTGCTCGATCCCCGGCATCGGCATGTTCTGTATGGCGGCGCAGCAGACGCAGGCGATGACGCAAGGCGCTCAGGCCGAGCAGAACATCGAGCGGATGATGGCGCAGGCGGAACGCATGGAGAAGGCCATGGAAGGGATCGACGTGGACCGGATGCAGGCTCTTTCCGAACGCTTTGAAGCACAGGCGTGCAAGGTTCCGCAGCAATAGTTGCGCACGCGCGTCAGGCCCCTATGATCGGCTATCGCCATTCGTAAGGAGCATCCATGAGCGCGCGTCCGGAAGCCGTCGGCCTGTCGTCAACCAGGCTGGAGCGGATCGACCAATTCGTGCAGCGCAAGTACATCGACACCGGCAAGTTTTCTTGCGCGTCGGCGCTCGTTTGGCGGCGCGGTGAGATCGCGCATTTCTCGACGATCGGTCTTGCAGACGTCGAGCGGAAGAAGAAGGCGGCCGACGACACGATCTTTCGCATCTATTCGATGACGAAGCCGGTGACGTCGGTTGCGACGATGATGCTGGTGGAACAAGGTCTCATCGCGCTCGACGACCCCGTGCACAAATACATTCCGGAATGGAAGGACCTTACGGTCTTCGCCGGCGGGTCGATCAACGTCGGCTTCAAGACGAAGGCGCCCGCGCGGCCGATGCTGGTCGTGGACTTGCTTCGACACACGTCGGGGCTGACTTACGGATTTCAGGAATCGACGAACGTCGACGCGGCCTACCGCAAGCACGGCATCGGCGAGTTGGTGAAGAGCGGTTCGCTGGACGAATGGGTGCAGACATTGGCGAAGATGCCGCTCGAGTTTTCGCCCGGCACGGCGTGGAACTATTCCATCTCAACGGACATCTTGGGCTACATCGTCGGCAAGGTGTCGGGCATGAAGTTCGAGGACTTCCTGCGCACGAAGATTTTTAAGCCGCTGGGCATGGTCGATACGGATTTTTGCGTGCATCCGGGCAAAGAGGCGCGGTTTGCGGCTTGTTATGCCGTGTCGCCGAAGAACCCGATGGCGCTCTACGACGATCCCGCGAAGAGTTCCTATCTCGAGATGCCGAATTTGATCTCCGGCGGCGGCGGGTTGGTCTCGACGGTCAGCGACTATTTGAAGTTCTGCCGGATGCTGATCAACGGCGGCACGCTGGACGGCCTGCAGATCTTGAGCCCGAAAACAATTCAGCTCATGACGATGAACCATCTGCCAGACGGCAAGGACTTGCCCGCACTCTCGCGTTCGCTGTTCAGCGAGGCGGCTTATAACGGCATCGGTTTCGGGCTCGGCTTCTCGGTCACGATGGATCCTGCGAAGGCGATGATCCCCGGATCCGTCGGCGAATACTCGTGGGGCGGCGCGGCGTCGACCGCATTCTGGATCGACCCGAAGGAAGAGCTGATCGCGATCTTTATGACGCAGATCATCCCGTCGAGCTTCTATCCGATCCGCCGGGAGCTTCGCACGCTCGTCTATTCGGCGTTCACGAGCTGAAGCGCTTCGCGCCCTCGACCCAGGTCTCGCGGACTTTGATTTGGCTGAGGCGTGTTGGGTCGACTTTGTGCGGATCCTCTTCCAGCACGACGAGGTCGGCGTATTTGCCGACTTCCAGGCTGCCCACCGCGTGATCCATGCGAGCTTGGTAGGCGGCATCGATCGTCATGGCGCGCAGTGCTTGGTCGACCGGGATGCGCTGTTCCGGAGCGAGGACTTCGCCGCCATCGCGCATGATGCGGGTGACCGCGTTTTCGATGCAGCGCAACGGCCCGATCTCGGTCACGTCGTAGTCGGAGTGGAGCGAGAAGCGGACACCGTGTTTCAGCGCCGACTGACCGGCACCGAGACGCGCGGCGCGTTGCGGCCCGATGATGCGGTCGCGGAAGGCCTTCCCCCAGTAGTGCACGTGGCCGATCAAGAACGACGGCGTTAGGCCGAGGTCGCTCATCTTGGCGTAGTGCTCGTCCCAGGCGATGGAGCAATGTTCAATGCGGTGGCGGTGGTCGGTGCGTGGCGTTGCTTTCAACGCCTGTTCGTAAGCCGCGATGGTGACGTCGATTGCGGCGTCGCCGTTCGCGTGGACGGCGACTTGCCAGCCCGCGTCGTGCGCGCGCTTCACGCCGGCCGCCAAGACTTCGGGCGGAAAGCTCAACACGCCTTTGCTGTCGACGTTCAAATAGCGCTCACGTTGATAGCCCGTGTTTCCTTGGTTCGAGCCGTCAGACCAAAACTTGAAGCCGAGCAGGCGCAGCCAATCGTCGCCAACGCCCGGCGCCATCCCCGGCATCTTCAGCCACTCGTCCATGCGGACAGATGTCATCATGGCGGCAAGGCGCACCGGCGATTTGCCCTGCCCTATGATCGCTTTCAGGATGCCAAGTTCGTCCGTGCCCGCGAACGCGCCGAGGCCTGCATCGACCAGCATCGTGCAGCCAACGCGTGCTGCTTTGTTCAACTCCGCCGTTGCTGCTGCGATCAGCATCTCCGGCGTCGCGCGCGGCATCAGCTTGATGAATGGGGGATAGGCGCTGCCGCCCGCGACGACGCCGGTGAGTTTGCCGTTCGCGTCTTTGAAGTATTTACCGCCGGCGCCGGGATCGGGGGTTGCCTCCGTGACGCCTGCGAGCTCAAGCGCCTTCGTGTTGACGTAAGCGAGGTGGCCGGAGGCGTTGAGCATGAACACCGGGTTTGCCGGGGCGATTGCGTCGAGTTCGCGTCGGGTGACGATCGCGTTGCCCTTCGTGATCGACGGGTCGAATCCCTTCGCCGCGATCCAGGCACCGGGGGCCGCCGCAGCGACAGCCGCTTTCAGTTTCGCCGTCACCTCGTCCATCGTTTCGCAGACAAGCGCGCGTACGTCGATGAAGGCCGCCAAGGCCGCCGCCATCACGATGTGGACGTGTGGGTCGATAAACCCGGGCAGGATCGTCGCACCGTTCGCGTCGATCACCTGTGTATCCGTGCCCTTCATGGCGGCGATGTCACCGCGCTTGCCGAGAGCCATGATGCGCCCGGCCTTGAGGGCGATCGCTTCGGCAACCGGCGCTGATGGGTTCATCGTGCGGATGGTTGCGCCCAGGATGATGGTGTCGGGTGCGGTACTCGGCTTCGGCACCGCGGCACAGACGAAGCGCGGTGATGCGAGCGACAATGCGGCCCCGGCCAGCACTTGACGGCGGGAGGCGCGGTAAAGGCCCTGCAACGGCGGCATGCAGCAGCTGCAGGTTTCAGCGAGCGCGGGTTTCATGCCCCGTTCGTACCGCTTCCAAGCGCGTCGGGGAACGGCTAATCAGGAAGCAACAGAACAAAGCCTTACGAGGAACGCGCCCCATGTCTGCTGCCCCGTCCCTGCCCGCCGGATTTCCCGCCATGCCCATTGCGCAAGCGCACGCGATGCTGACCGGCGCGCCCGCCTCGCCGTTCGAGGTCGAGGAGAAGGTCATCCGGGGTGTGAAGATCAAGACCTGG
Organism: Micropepsaceae bacterium; assembly: GCA_044220975.1. GTDB lineage: Bacteria > Pseudomonadota > Alphaproteobacteria > Micropepsales > Micropepsaceae > SZUA-430. Next base: position 36,695 of record JBGAPZ010000002.1, read on the forward strand.
AAGAACGCGCCGGCGTCGCTGGCCTTGGTGTTCGAGGCGAGCCGGGCTTTCGCGGCGCGCGATTACATGGTGCTGGACGAAGACCGGGTGACGTTCGACGCGCATCGCAGGGCGGTCTCGCAGTTGGCGAAGCGGCTCGTCGCAGACGGCCTGAAAAAGGGTGATCGGGTTGCGATCATCATGCGCAATCTGCCCGAGTGGTCGGTTGCGTTCTGGGCGGCCGTTCTGTCGGGCGCTATCGTGACGCCTTTGAACGCGTGGTGGACGGGGCCTGAGCTTGAGTACGGGCTGCACGATTCCGGGACGTCGGTTGCGCTGATCGACGCCGAACGGTGGGAGCGCGTGCGCGAGCATGTCGACAATTGTCCGGATCTGAAGCGCGTCTTTGTCTGCCGATCGTACGAGGATATCGCCGATCCACGGGTGAAGAAGCTTGAAGACGTGATCGGTCCGCCGAACACGTGGGCGAAGTTGGACGAAGTTCCGTTGCCCGCGGTGACGCTTGAGCCGGAAGACGACGTGACGATCTTCTATACGTCCGGCACGACGGGCAAGCCGAAGGGTGCCGTCATCACGCATCGCAACATCATCTCGAACATCCTCAACGCGATGTGCGCACAGGCGCGTTCGTTCCTGCGGCGCGGCGAGGCCTTGCCCGTTCCCGATCCGAACGTGCAAAAGGCGAGCCTGATCTCGGTGCCGTTCTTCCATGCGACGGGTTGCTTTGCGGTGATGATTCCAGCCGTGCTGGCGGGCTCGAAGCTGGTGATGCAGCGGCGCTGGAATGCGGATCAAGCGCTGGAACTGATCCAGCGTGAGCGGATTACGCAGGCCGGCGGCGTGCCCACGATCGCCTGGCAGATCGTCGAACATCCGCGTTTTCACGAGTTCGATCTGTCGTCGCTCGAGACCGTGTCGTACGGCGGCGCACCGTCGGCGCCCGAGTTGGTGCGGCGCTTGCGCGAACGGTTGCCGCAAATCAAGACGGGGCAAGGTTGGGGGATGACCGAGACCTCCGCCACCGCGACCAGCAATTACGGCGAAGACTATGAGCGCAAGCCGTCGAGCTGCGGCGTGCCGACGCCGACGGGCGAGATCAGGATCGTGTCGCTTGATGGCAAAGACCTTCCGGTCGGCGAGGTCGGCGAGCTTTATTATCGCGGGCCGATCGTCGTGCGCGGGTATTGGAACAAGCCGCAGGCAACCGCCGAGACGTTCGTCGATGGGTGGGTGAAGACGGGCGACCTCGCCAAGGTCGACGAGGAGGGTTTCGTCTATATCGTCGACCGTGCAAAGGACATGCTGATCCGCGGCGGCGAGAACATCTACTGCGTGGAAGTGGAGAACGCTTTGTACGACCATCCGTCGGTGATGGACGCGGCAGTGATCGGCATTCCACACCGCACATTGGGCGAAGAGCCGGCGGCGGCCGTGCACCTCAAGCACGGCATGAAGGCCAGCGAAGAGGAGCTTCGGCATTTCGTGGCGCAGAAACTGGCCGCGTTCAAAGTGCCGGTGAAAATCTTGTTCCTGCCCGAAACGCTGCCGCGCAACGCGAACGGTAAGATTATGAAGAGGGATTTGAAGGGTCTGTTCAGCGCATGACCCTGCTCTCTTGGCGCATCGGCGATGTGAAGATCACCAAAATCGTCGAGCTTGAGACGACGGGCAGCACTAAGTTCATCCTGCCGCAGGCGACGCGGGAAGCGGCGCTCGAGATCAAATGGCTGGCGCCGCACTTTATGAATGAAGAGGGGCGCCTGAAGCTCAGCATTCACGCGCTCGTCATCGAGACGCCTTCGCGGCGCATGATCGTCGACACGTGCCTCGGCAACGACAAGCAGGGGCGCGGCGTGCCGTGGTGGAACAATCTGCAAGGACCGTTCTTGCGCGACCTGGCGGCCGCCGGTTATGCGCGCGAATCCATCGACACGGTGATGTGCACGCATATGCACGTGGATCACGTGGGGTGGAACACGATGCTCGACGGCGGGAAATGGGTGCCGACGTTCCCGAAGGCCCGCTATCTGATGGGCCGGGTCGAATTCGAACATTGGCGCGATCTCGATGGCGACGATATGCAGCGTGCGGTGTTCGCGGATTCCGTGCAGCCGGTGTTCGATGCTGGGCTCGTCGATCTGGTCGAGATCGACCACAAGGTTTGCGACGAGGTGAGCTTCGTGCCGACGCTCGGCCACACGCCGGGACATGTGAGCATTCGTATTGCGTCAAAGGGCGAGGAGGCGCTGATCACCGGCGACTTCATCCACCACCCCTGCCAGATGGCACATCCGGAATGGGCGTCGAGCGCGGACTACGATCCGGCGGTCTCGACCAAAACCCGTCAGGACGTGTTCGCGCGACTTGCCGGCACGCCGACGCTTATGATCGGCACCCACTTCGCAACGCCGACCGCGGGACGCGTGGTCAAGGACGGCGACGTCTTCCGTTTCGAGGTCTAACGGCTCGGCGCCGGAGGAAATTACCTCCGGCGCATTATTGGTAGAATATTAGAGCGTTCCCAAGAAATCGCGCTTGCCGACTTCGACGCCGTTGTGGCGGAGAATTGCGTAGGCGGCGGTCACGTGGAAGTAGAAGTTCGGTAGCGCGAATTGGTGCAGGTAGACGTCGCCCTTCCAGGTCATCTTTTGGCCGGCGATGGTCAGCGTGATGTCGCGTTCGAAACCACCGTCGAACTGGGCGGGCTTCAAGCTTTTGACGAAATCGAGTGTCTTGGCGATGCGCGCCTGTAGTTCGGGAAACGTCGTTTCCGTGTCGGCGAAGCTTGGGTTGTCGACGCCGGCGAGGCGGGCGGATGCGCCCTTTGCATGATCGGTCGCGATTTGGACTTGGCGCGCGAGCGGGAACATGTCCGGCGCGATACGCGCCGTTACGAAGACGGACGGATCGATCTTCTTTGCTTCGGCGTGCGCCGCAGCTTTTGTCAAAATCGAAGAGAGCGCGTTCAGGATTTGAACAAACGCGGGAACGGTCGCCGAGTAAGCGTTGATGGCCATATTCAACCTTTCTTTTGGATATCGGTCGGATGATGTAGCACGCGACGTAGAGTGACCGTTACATTTTTTGGAGAGCCAGATGCCCACGATCGATGCGCCCAGCCTGCCTGTGGTTAAAGTCGGGTGATGCTCTGGGTCTTCACCACACTCGTCGCCGCCGCAGCGCAAACCGCGCGAAACGCGATGCAAAGTTCGCTTACGGCGCGTCTTGGGACGATCGGGGCGACGCAGGTTCGCTTCCTCTATGGGTTTCCGTTCGCGCTTATGTTTCTCGCTATCGTGATGCTGGCGACCGGAGAGACGGCACTGGGACCAAGCGTGAAGTTTCTTGTGTTCACCGGTAGCGGTGCCGTCGCGCAAATCTTTGGAACGGCTCTGCTGCTTGCCGCGATGCAGCTGCGGTCATTTTCGGTCGCGACCGCGTTCGGCAAGACGGAAGCTGTCCAGGTTGCGGTCTTCGGGCTCGTCATTTTGGGCGACGAACTGACCTTGCTGCGGGCGGCGGCGATCACGATCGCGACTGCCGGTGTGTTCCGGATTGCCGTCAAGCCCGGTCAAAAGTGGGACGCCGAGAGTTTGCGGCCTGCCCTGTTCGGCATTGCGTCTGGCGGACTTTATGCGATTGCGGCCGTTGGCTTTCGCGGCGGGATCTTGGCGCTTGGGGATGAGCCTTATTTCCTGCGCGCGACAACGACGTTGGTTTGGTCGCTCGGCATTCAAGCCACTATGCTCGGCGTTTGGATGGCGGCATTCGACCGCGAGAACTTGTCGAAGAGCTTCGCGCTGTGGCGGCAGTCGCTGTTCGCGGGCTTTATGGGCGCCTTCGCGTCGCAGTTCTGGTTCCTGGGGTTCTCGCTCACGACGGCTGCAAATGTGCGCACGCTTGGGCTCGTTGAAGTCTTGTTCGCGCAGGCGGTTTCGCGGCGCGTCTTCTTGCAGGCGACGAGCGCGCGCGAGATTGGCGGCATGGCGCTGGTGGTTGCGGGCGTCGGGCTACTGCTCGCCGCCGCCTGACCTCAGAGGTTCGCGCGTTTCAATCGGCGGCCGACGGAAGCGATGGCTTCGATGGCGGGGATCAACTCGCGCCCCAAGTCCGTCAGTTCGTACTCGACAGACGGCGGCGAGGTCGGTCGAACCGTGCGGTCGACGATGCCGATCGACTCCAATTCCTTCAGGCGCGCGCTGAGCATTTTGGCAGAGACGACCGGAATGTCGGAGCGCAGCTCGCTGAAACGGCGCGGCCCGCCGGTCAGGTACCAGATGACATTGGGCGTCCATGCGCCGCCCAGATATTTCATGCACGAGCGGATCGGGCATGTGGGCTCGGGCGAGCGATTTTTCCGGACTTTGAGCGCCACGCGCAACCTCCATTTCACCAGGTTACCGCGGAGATACCAGAATTTTCTGGTCACAATCAATCACGTGGTTACATTTCGTTATCCCCCTACCTATTTTCCCCTTATGAGACGCACGCCGTTCCAGGAATTGATGGGGCTTGAGCACCCGATCGTGCAGGGTCCGTTCGGCGGAGGCCTTTCTACCGTCGCGCTGACCTCTTTGGTTTCGAACCATGGCGGTCTCGGGTCTTTCGGAGCGCACATGCTTAAGGGCGAGGCGATCATCAACCTCGCGGGCGAGCTGCGCGCCGCGACGGACAAGCCCTTTGCGCTCAATCTGTGGGCTGGCGATCAAGGTGTTCACGGCGATCAATTCTCCCACGACGCGTTCGAACGCGTTTGGTCGGTCATGGCGCCGTTCTACAGTCACTACGGCATTGCGAAGCCGGAACAGCCGGCGGCATTTCTCCCGCGCTTCGACGAGCAAGTAGAGGCGTTGCTGGAAGCACGACCGGCTGTGTTCAGTTTCGTGTTCGGTATTCCCGCCCCCAGTGTTCTTGCCGAATGCCGCAAGCGCGGAATTCTGACGCTCGGCGCAGCAACCACCGCAGCGGAAGGCGACGCGCTGGACGCGGCGGGTGTGGACGTCATTCTTGCAACCGGTTTCGAGGCCGGCGGGCATCGGCCTGCTTTTCTTGCGCCGCCTGAAGAAAATTTAATCGGCACGCTGCCGCTCACGCGCGAAATTGTATCACGCGTCCGCAAACCCGTGATCGCGGCTGGCGGGCTCTGCGACGGCGACAGCGTGCGCGGCGTGCTTGCACTTGGTGCAGGCGGCGCGCAGTTGGGGACCGCGTTCGTTGCGTGCAAGGAGTCCGGAACCGTCGATGCGCACCGGCAGGTCTTGTTCAGCGAACGGTCGCGGCGTACGGTTTTGACCCGCGCTTATTCAGGACGGCTCGCGCGCGGTGTGCCGAACCGCGTGATCGCGGAGATGGAAAGACACCAAGTCCCGCCATTTCCGGTGCAGTCGTGGTTTTTCGCGAAACTCAAAGCGGCGGCGATGGCGGCCGGAGATGAAGATTTTTTGGCGCTCTATGCCGGCCAAGGCGCGCCTTTGCTCAAACACCGATCGGCGGGCGCGTTGATGGCTTCGCTGATCGAACGATTGCAGTGACGTTCAACTTAACCCCTAGCTCCAACCAAGAGAGGTCTCACATGCCTAAACTCTATTACGCACCCGGCGCCTGTTCGCTGTCGCCGCACATCGCGCTTCGGGAAGCCGGACTTTCGTTCGAACTCGAACAGGTCGACCTGAAGGAGAAGAAAACGAAGTCGGGCGACGACTTTTTGAAGATCAACCCGAAGGGGTATGTGCCGGCGCTGAAGCTCGACGACGGCTATGTGCTGACCGAAGGCCCGGCGATCGTGCAATGGATCGCCGACCAGAAGCCGGCCGCGCACTTGGCGCCTGCGAACGGAACGACGGAGCGCTACAAGCTGCAAGAGTGGCTGAGCTTTATCGGTACCGAGTTACACAAGAACTTCGGGCCGTTTTTCAATCCGGCGACGCCGGACGCCACAAAGGCGATCCTCGCGCAAACGTTGGCGAAGCGTTATGCCTGGGTAGACGAGAAACTTGAGGGCAAGGACTATGTCACCGGCTCACAGTTCACCGTCGCCGATGCCTATCTCTTCACGATCACGAATTGGGGCCAGTACGTGAAGTTCGACCTGAAGGACTATCCGAACGTGCGTGCATTCCAAGCGCGCGTTGCGGCTCGGCCAAAGGTTCAGGAAGCTTTGAAAGCCGAAGGCTTGGCGTAAACGACTTCGGCGGTCAGGGGGTGAGCGCAGACGATATCTGCGCCGCCAACTGGCCGCCGAACCACGACAGCACGGGAATGATCACAAGCGTGGCGATGCGCGCGAACACCGCGAAGCCGCCCGGCCAATCGGGCACACGCGCGATCTCGTTTTTCACCGTCAGCATGGCGCTCAACGCCGGTATGCCGACCGCTTCGGTTAGCTGGCCGCCGGCATAGGCACGCCGCCAGAGTTCGCGCGCGTAAATCTGCAGGTCGTGCGTGGCGGCCGCTTTCGCTGCCCGGATGGCACGGCGCGCTCCCCACATCGCTCCGATCACGGCGCCGACGGTGAGGACGACACCCAGCACGAGTAACGCGGCGCTCGCGGGCATCGCATCCGGCTGGGAAACGGAAGGACCTGCCAGCGCGATAAGGACGATCAGGAACAACGCGACATGGCGTGCGTATCTGGCGACCGGCTCTATCGGCGCCGGGTCAAACAAGTCGACGTATAGCTGCGTACTTGTCGCGGCGCGAAAACGGTGATGCAGCAGCGCGACGTAGGTGATGCTTGAACCCAACAAGCCGAACGTCAATGCCAGGCGCACATACATCCAGATCGTTTGCACCGCGACGGCCCAACCTTCGCCAGGGATCGCGCGACGCAAGAGGTCGCCGTAGACCGTCGCCAAGATGATCGCCCAGAAGCAACCGAAGCCGAAGCGCCACACCAGAAACGCATCCACCAAACCGGCGCGCGTTTGGCCGAACGTCGCGTTATCGACCGCGAGTGCCGGTCGCAGATCGTCGTAAGTGCGAACGCATTGGGTGCCGATGAGAGTCGGCAGCACAATGTTGTAGGCGATAAAGCCCAAGAGCAGGACTTCGATCGCGGTAGAGCCTGCGCCCAGGAACAACTGCTCACCGATGAAGACGCCGTTGGCGACACCGGCGATGTTGAGCACGGCGAGGTGCACGATGGTCAGGATCGCGAAAATCGCGCAGGCGGCGGGCAGCGGCTGCTGTTCGATCCAAATCAACGCGCGGTCGAACATGCTGTCGGGTTCTGCGACGTCGGCCGCGAACGCGTCCGGCGCCTGCAGCGCAAGCGGCGCTTCCGGCTGCGCGACGTTGTCCGACGATCTGATTTCCGGCTCGTTCATGTGCCCTATGGCCCGGCGCGAATGATGCGCGACGGTGTCCCCTTAGGCATTGTCACGTGGGCCCGCGGACATGTCATCCCGCGATGCGGGCGCATGGTTAGCCGCGTTTACCTCGTTAGTACGAGAACTCCGAGAAAATCTTCGTCACATCGCGGCCCCAGGGCCCGTGGAAACGCTCGAGGAATTCTTCGGCGCGCGTCTTGCCACTCGCCACCATCTGGAACAGCGGTTCGATAAAGCCTTCTTCGGTGCCGCCGATCGAGTCTGTTTGCGCGCGCGCGCGCAGACCTGCACGCGAAATCTCCAGCATGTGCCGGGCGATTGCATGAACGTTCGTGTGGCGGAACGGCGTCTTGAAGCCAAGCTTCGGTACCGCCTCGCGCAGCGCGCTGCGTTCCTCGTCGGTCCAGTCTTTGACCAGGTCCCACGCGGCATCGAGGGCGGTGCCGTCGTAATAGATGCCGGTCCAAAGGGCCGGCAGCGCGCAGATGCGGCGCCACAGGCCGCCGTCGGCGCCGCGCATTTCCAGGAACTGCTTCAGGCGCACTTCAGGAAAAATCGTCGTCAGATGATCGGCCCAGTCGGACATCGTGGGTTCGACGTGTTCCAGGCCGGGCAGTTTGCGGGCCATAAAATCGCGGAAGGATTGGCCGGCGGTGTTGAGGTACTTGCCGTCGCGGTAGACGAAGTACATCGGCACGTCGAGTGCGTAGTCGACATAGCGCTCGAAGCTCATGCCGTCTTCGAACACGAACGGCAGCATGCCGGAGCGTGCGTTGTCGACGTCGGTCCAGACGTGGCTTCTATACGAGAGGAAACCGTTGGGGCGGCCTTCGCGGAACGGCGAGGCGGCGAACAGTGCAGTCGCAATCGGCTGCAGCGCCAAGCCCACGCGAAACTTCTTGACCATGTCGGCCTCGGAGCCGAAGTCGAGGTTCACCTGGATCGTGCAGGTGCGGAACATCATCTCGAGCCCCAGGCCGCCGACGCGGGGCATGTAGTTCTTCATGATCCCGTAACGCCCTTTCGGCATCACGGGCACGTCGTCGAGGCGCGCGGTCGGGTGGTAGCCCAAGCCCAGGAAGCCCGCGCCGATTTCCTTCGCGACCTGGCTCACCTGGTCGAGGTGTTCGTTCGACTCGGCGCAGGTTTCGTGGATGCTTTTCAGCGGCGCGCCGGACAATTCGAGTTGACCGCCGGGCTCCAGGCTGATCGCGCCGCCGGCGGCGTGCTTCAGTCCGATGATGTTCGCGCCTTCGTTGATCGGCTCCCAGCCGAAGCGTTGCAGGCCTTCCAGCATCGCGCGGATGCCGGGCTTGCCCTCATAGGGAAGCGGCGCCAGCGTCTTGAGGTCGTAGCCGAATTTTTCGTGCTCGGTGCCGATGCGCCATTCGCTTTTCGGCTTTACGCCTTTGGCGATGGATCCGATCAGGTCGGCTTTGGATGTGATCGGACCGCCGCCTGCTTGCGGAACGGACATGAAGGCACCTCGATAGCGATACCTTCATGTAGGGGGCGAATACCCCGGCGCGCAAGGGGTGAAAGGATTAACCCCAGTCGCCCAACGTAGATTGCCAGATCGCGACCGCAGCGAGAGCGGCGGTGTCGGCGCGCATGATGCGGGGGCCGAGCGTCACGGGCACGACGAAGCTCAGTGTACGGATCATTTCGCGCTCCACCGGATCGAAGCCACCTTCGGGGCCGGTCAGAATTGCCCAGGCGCCCCTGCCCGCCTTGGCGAGCGCAACGGCTGCGGGCGGAGCGTCGCCCGCTTCGTCGCAGAACATGACGCGCCGTTCGGGCGACCAGTGTGTAAATACGTTGTTCAAGGCGATCGGTTCGTCGATCGCGGGCACGTCGAGGCGGCCGGACTGTTCGGCGGCACCGATCGCGTTCGCGCGCATGCGGTCTTGGTTCACGCGATCGACGATCGTGCGGCGGGTGATGACCGGGCGAATGCGGTCGACGCCGAGTTCGGTCGCCTTCTGCACCAGGTAGTCGAACGGTGTGCGCTTCACCGGTGCGACGAGCAGTTGCAGGTCGGGCACGTCTCGTTGCGGCGCAGTCTGGCGTTCGATGTCGACGGTGACCGCGCGCTTGGCGATGTTGGCGATCGCGCCGCGCCATTCGCCGTCGCGGCCGTTGAAGAGATGCAGCGCGTCGTTCTTGGTTGCGCGTAGTACGCCCGTCAGGTGATGGCTCTGCATCTCGTCGAGTACGACCTGCGCGCCCGCGCTCAACGCATCCCTCACATAAACGCGCGTGAGGCCGCCTTCGTCGGCGAGGTCTTTGGGGCGTTGCGGCATGCGGGGCTCTTGTGGCGAAGGACGGAGGGACTTAACACATGGCGCCATGAGCGCAACCGATGTCGCACGACCTGCCGATGCTGCCCCAACGACGTGGGTGGATCGCTATGTGCCGCCGGCGTTTGGACCCTATCTGCGTCTCGCGCGGGCGGATCGGCCGATCGGGATTTGGCTGCTGCTGTGGCCGTGTTGGTGGAGCATTCTGCTTGCGGCCACGCAGGCGCCGGTATCGTTCGGCCGGGTCGCCTATACCATTTGGTTGATGATCCTTTTTGCGATCGGTGCCGCCGTGATGCGCGGCGCAGGGTGCACATACAACGACATCGTCGATCGCGATATCGACGCGAAGGTGGAGCGTACCGCGGGACGGCCGATTCCGTCGGGGCAGGTGTCGCTTTCGATGGCGATTGCGTTCTTGGTTGCGCAACTGCTCGTCGGCCTCGTCGTTCTTTTGATGTTGAACCGCTTTTCTATGATCTTGGGCGCGCTGTCGCTGATCCCGATTGCGATCTATCCCTTCATGAAGCGGCTGACCGATTGGCCGCAGGCGTTTTTGGGCCTCACGTTCAATTGGGGGGCGATGCTCGGGTGGGCCGCCATGATGGGCGGTCTTGCCTTCGCGCCGATGCTGCTCTTCCTGGGTTGCCTGTTTTGGACGTTGGGTTACGACACGATCTATGCGCATCAGGACAAGGAAGACGACGCGCTGATCGGCGTGCGCTCAACCGCGCGGCTGCTCGATGCACAGACGAAGCCGTGGCTTGCGGGCTTTTACATCGCGGCGTGGATGCTCATTTGGACCGCAGGTAAACTCTCAGGCCTTGGGATAGGGTTTGCCGTCGGCATGGCGCTCGTGGCCGCGCATCTCGCCTGGCAGATCATCCGTCTCGATATTCACGACGGTGCGAATTGTCTCGCCACCTTCAAATCGAACCGCGATTTGGGGTTGATCGTGCTTGGGGTTATCCTCGCTGGAATCATTACCGGCTGAGGGGTTCGATATGAGCGGCGTTCCGATGATGCCACCACTGGTGGCGTTGGTGCTGTTTGCGGTGTGGGGTTTGCTACTCGTCGTCACGATCGGCGTGTCTCGATCGTTGCAAATTTTCTTTCAAGGCAAGAAAGCCGGCGACTTTCCGGCCGGCACGCCGCATGGGGGAAGCGCTTATTGGCGGCTCAATCGCGCGCATCTGAACGTGACCGAGAACCTGCCGTTCTTCGGCGTTCTTGTCCTCTCGGGGCTCTACATGCAGATGCAGGATGTGGCGTTTCAAATTCTGCCGTCGCTCATCCTCTATGCGCGGATGGCGCAAACGCTGATCCATGTGGCGTCGGGATCGGCGCTGGCCGTGACGCTACGGTTCACAGCTTACCTGGTGCAGGTGGTCTCAATGCTCACGCTGGCCTTGATCGAGCTTAAGGCTGCGGGCCTGGCGATGCCGTGGTAAGATGAAGGCATGACGCTTCCCGCCGCCCAGTTCCTGACACCCGACGAACTTGCCTCGATCCGCAAGCGGTCGGACCTGCGCGGCATCTGGTGCGTCGCGCACGCGTGGGGCGTGATCGTCGCCGCGTGGGCATTGTTCATTTGGTGGCCGAACCCATTAACGCTGGCGATCGGGATTGTGGTCGTCGGCGCGCGGCAGTTGGGCCTTGCGATCCTGATGCACGACGCGGCGCACGGCGTTCTCACGAACAATAAGGCGTTGAACGAAGCGCTGGGGCAGTGGTTCCTGGCGTGGCCCGTGATCAGCGATCTCTACAATTACCGCACCTATCATCTGCAGCATCACCGTTGGACGCAGCAGAAGCAGGACCCGGATCTCGTGCTCTCGGCGCCGTTTCCGATCACGCGCGCGAGCTTCCGGCGCAAGGCGGTACGCGATCTCACCGGGCAGACGGTGTTCAAACAGCGGTTGGCGCAGTTCCGCAACGCGTTCACGGCGAAGTCGGGCACCTTGCTCGATGGGATGATGAAGGGCTTCAACCGATTGGGCGGGCCGATTGCGGTGAACCTCGGCCTGCTCGTTGCGCTGACGGCCGTCGGCTACTGGTACGTGTTTTTCCTGCTGTGGGTGGTGCCGTTCTTCGTGTGGTTCCCGTTGATCACGCGCGTTCGCAACATCGCCGAGCACGCAGTCGTACCGGACAACGACGATCCGTTCCGCAACGCGCGCACGACGAAGGCGAACCTTTTGTGGCGTGCTTTCGTGGCACCCTACTGGGTGAACTACCACGTCGAGCATCATCTCTTGATGTGGGTGCCTTGCTACAATTTGCCGGCGTTCCATGCGCTTCTGATCAAGAAAGGGTTGGGGCCGAAGATGGAGTTGCAGCCCGACTATCTGACTGTGCTGCGGCTCGCGACTTCTAAAGTGAGCGAAGCCGCGAACAGCAACGACGACGGCGATACCAGTGAGACCGGCAACAATCACGGCGCGGGCTTGGCCTTCAACATCACGCCGCGTGCCGGCAAACGGGCGTGAACGACCCTACGGCTTTCATCCGCGCGAACACCGAACTTCTCTGCCCACCCTTGGTTCCCGAGATCAAACTTCACCTCGCGACCGAGATCGTGCCGATCTGGCGTAAGACGGAAGAGGAGCTCGCAGCTGAAGGCATTCCGCCGCCGTTCTGGGCCTTCGCGTGGGCGGGCGGTCAGGCGCTTGCACGTTGGGTGCTCGACAATCCCGAGACAGTGGCCGCCAAGCGCGTGCTCGACTTCGCGACGGGATCGGGCCTTTCGGCGATCGCCGCGATGAAGGCGGGTGCAGCCGAGGTTGTCGCCAACGAGATCGACGCCTTCGCGATTGCGGCGGCGACGTTGAACGCGAAGGCGAACGATGTGCGCGTCTCTTCTGCGCACGAGGATCTGATCGGCCGCGACGATGGCTGGGAAACGGTGCTTGCCGGCGACGTTTGCTACGAGCGCGAGATGTCCATGCGTGTTTTCGATTGGCTGAAGGCGCTTGCGCGGCGTGGTGCACTGGTGCTGGTCGGCGATCCCGGACGCAATTACCTGCCGCGCGACGGCATGACCGAGCTTGCCGTCTACGACGTCCAAACGACACGCGAGCTCGAAGACCGCGAGGTTCGGCGCACGAAGGTTTGGCGGGTGAGCTAACTCTTGCGGCGCGGTTTGGCGGCTAAGGGCAAGTCGTCGAACAGCGATGGTTTGTCGTCGAGTTTTGCGCGTTCGATGGTGAGCATTTTCATTTTCGTCTCGAGCCCCAAGGGCGCCGAAAAGCCGCCGGTCTTGCCGCCGGTCGCCAGGACACGATGGCACGGGACGATGATCGGAAATGGGTTGGCGCCGAGCGCTTGGCCAACGGCGCGCGCGGCACCGGCATCGCCAAGGCGTTTTGCGACGTCGCCGTAGGTCAACACTTCGCCCGGCGGAATGTCGCGCGCCAGATCATAGACGCGACGGTGGAATTCCGGCACGTGCTCGAAGTCGAGTTTAGCGTCTTTTAGGTCGCGCTTTTCGCCGTTCAAAAGCGCCATAATATCGTCGATGATCGGTTGCACCTCGACCGGCGGCGCTGTTTCCACGGCTTCGGGAAATCGTTTGTGCATCGATGCGCGGCTTGCGGCGGCGCTCTTGGCAGGCAAACTCGCGCCGATGAGGCCGCGTGGGCCCCACGCAAGCGCGCAGGTGCCGATCGGCGTTTCAAAGAGCGTGAAGCCTTGGGTCACATCTTTGTTCCCGGAACCGATCAAAGTGAGCAGTTTTGTGCCCGCTTCGCAAGTTCCGCGCGCTTGACTGCGAGCGCCTTGGCCGGTTCATTCGCGCACGTCAACGAGGCTGAAATTCTACATGACCGACCGGCTTAATTTGCTCACGGATTTGATCGCGAAGGCCAAGCGCCTGGGCGCGGAAGCGGCCGATGCGGTCGTGTTCGATTCGATTTCGTCGGGTGTCTCGTGCCGCCTCGGGAAACTCGAAGAGGTCGAGCGTTCGGAGTCCAGCGATCTGGGCTTGCGCGTGTTCATCGGCAAGAAGCAGGCAGCCGTTTCGTCAACCGATTTGTCGGCGCACGCGCTCGATCTATTGGCGGAGCGTGCGGTTGCGATGGCGCGGACAACGCCGGAGGATCCCTATTGCGGCCTCGCGGCGCGCGACTTGCTGGCGAAGACGTGGCCGCAGCTCGATCTTGAAGACCGCCACGAGCCGTCGTCGGAAAAGCTGGTCGAGCTTGCCCGCAATTGCGAAGGTGCCGCACGCGAGGTGGCCGGCATCACGAACAGCGAAGGTGCCAGTGCCGGCTGGGGCCGCGGCGGGGTCGCGCTTGCGACGAGCGAAGGGTTCGCGGGCAACTATGCGTCGAGCAGCGTGTCAGTGTCGGTCAGCGTGATTGCTGGCGAAGGAACCGGCATGGAGCGCGACTACGACTTTTCGTCGGCGCATTACTTGGCCGATCTCGCCGATCCGCAGAAGGTTGGGTTGAGCGCCGCCGAGCGCACGTTGAAGCGCCTCAATCCGCGTAAGGTGAAGTCGCAGTCGGTGCCCGTCGTGTTCGACCCGCGGGTTTCGAACAGCATCGTCGGGCACTTGGCCGGCGCCATCAACGGCGTGTCGATCGCGCGCGGGACGTCGTTTTTGAAAACTAAGATGGGGCAGCGAATTTTTCAGGAAGGAACGCGCATTGTGGACGATCCTCACATCGTGCGCGGCGTTCGCTCGAAGCCGTTCGACGGCGAAGGGGTCGCGAACCGGGCGATGAACCTGATCGAGGACGGCGTGTTGAAAACCTGGCTTCTCGACAGCGCAACGGCACGTCAATTGAAGTTGACGTCAACTGGACACGCGGCTCGCGGCACGGGCGGGCCGCCCTCGCCGTCCACGTCGAACCTCTATCTCGTGCCGGGGAAGGAAACGCCGGAGGCATTGATCGCCGATATCGCCGACGGGCTCTATGTCACCGAACTGATCGGCATGGGCGTCAACGGCGTGACCGGCGATTACAGCCGCGGCGCCGCCGGATTTTGGATCGAGAACGGCAAGATCGCCTATCCCGTCAGCGAGATCACGATCGCATCCAACTTGAACGACATGTTCTTGCGGATGCGCCCGGCGAACGACCTCATCTTCAAGTACGGCACGAACGCGCCGACGCTTAGGATCGAGGGCATGACGATCGCGGGGAGTTAGCTCACACACCGGATTGTGATCGGGCGCGTAAGACCTTGCCTTGACTCTGCCTTCTCTATAATTAGAACTAGGTTCTAGTTCTATTGGAGAGCGGCATGTCCGTTCACGCGCCCCGGCAGGACCGCAGCCGGCGAACGCTCGAAGCGATTTTGGATGCGACAGAGAAGCTGCTGGAGCGCCGGGCCTTCGAAGACATCTCGATCGCTGAAATCGTATTGAAATCGGGAAGTTCGACGGGGTCGTTCTATGCGCGCTTTCCCACGAAGGACGCGCTGCTACCCGCTCTCTACGCGCGCTATCACGCTGCGATACCCAAGAGAATCGTGCGCCTTCGTGCGGCGTTCGCTCGCAAGCCGCTGACGTTGCGCCGTGCGTGCCGTCTCATCGTCGACGAATTCGCGGCCTCGTTCGAAGAGCGCGAGAATCTGATGCGCGCGATCGTGATCTACGCACGGACCAAGCCTGAGGACCTGCGTGCGATTCTCGGCGAGCGCGCGACGATGTACGAACAGATCGTCGCCGCGTTGCACCCGTTCCACACCGAAATCCGCCACCCCGACAAGGCTTACGCGATACGCACTGGATTTTTCATCGTGGGTACCGCCGTGCGCGAGGTGGTGCTGTTTCCGAATGCACCAGCTGCGAACGCGGCGCGCCAGCCACTCACGAAGATGAAGGCGACGCTCGCCGACGTACTTCATGCCTATCTCACATCCGACCCGGAGAGCGACGAATGAGAACCACCATCGCCGTGTGTGCCATGTTTTTCCTTGTCGCTGCAGCGTCCGCGTCGGAGGTGCGGCGCGAGCCCTACACTTTGACGGGACCGGGCGGCGCGCAGGCGCAAGGCGAACTTGTTTCGCTGAGCGTTCCGGAAAACCGCGCCAATTCGAACGCACGGCCTATCACAATCAAATTCGTTCGCTTGCCCGCGACCGGCGCCAAGCCCGGCTTTCCCGTTGTTTATCTCGCAGGCGGACCAGGCGGCTCTGCCGTCGGCAACGGCCAGGGCGTGCGCTTTGCCTTCTTCAATCGTCTGCGCGAAGTGGCCGACGTCATCTTATTGGAACAGCGCGGCACCGGGCTTTCCGATGCCCTTCCCGTTTGCGACACGCAGCCGTTCGATCCGGCGCAGCCGCTCGACCGTGCAAATCTTGCGGGGACCTATCGCCGCGAACTCGCGCGATGCATCGCGTTTTGGCGTTCGAAGGGGGCCGATGTTGCCGGTTACAACACAATGGAGAGTGCTGCCGATCTCGACGAGGTGCGCCGGGTGCTCGGCGTCGAAAAGCTCAATCTCGTCGGTTTGAGCTACGGCACGCATCTGGGCATGGCGGCGCTGAAACGGGGCGTGCCAGTCAACCGCGTTGTGTTGGCCGGATTGGAAGGGCTCGATCAAACCGTAAAAATGCCAGCGCATTTCGATGCGTTTCTCGGGCGGCTTGCCGCAGCTTCCGGCGATGCAGGTTTGC
Organism: Micropepsaceae bacterium; assembly: GCA_044220975.1. Lineage (GTDB taxonomy): Bacteria > Pseudomonadota > Alphaproteobacteria > Micropepsales > Micropepsaceae > SZUA-430. The sequence goes on from JBGAPZ010000002.1 coordinate 52,950, forward strand.
TCGCCACCATGCGGCGCGTGCATGCCCGCCTCGACCGTGAACCGGTGACGCTGAGCGTCAACGATGCCGCAGGTAAGCCGGTGCAGGTTCGGCTCGGCGGCTTTGCAATCCAATTGCTGACATCGTTTGCGTTCATTTCCGATCCAGACCGGCTCGTTCGTCTGCCGGCGTTCTACGCAGCGTTGGATGCGGGGCAGTTCCAACCGGCCGCCGACTTGATGGTGCGCGCGATCTACCCCGAGCTGTCGCGCATGAGAGGGATGCCGCAGTTGATGGACTTGGCGTCCGGTGTGTCGCGGCCGCGAATGGAGTTGGTGGCACGGCAAGCGGGAACGGCGATCTTGGGGGACGCCGGCAATTTCCCGATGCCGCATGTCTACGACGTCGCGCCGGAACTTGTGCTCGGCGACGATTTCAGGAAGCCGCTGGCGACCGACGTGCCGACACTGCTCGTTATGGGCACGATGGACGGACGTACGCCGATCGAGAGCCAAGAAGAGTTGCTGCCACAGTTTCACCGCGCGACACGGCTCACTGTCGTAAACGCGGGGCACAACATTTTCGAGCAGAGCGAGGCCGCGCAAGCCGAGATCGTGCGCTTTTTGCAGACGGGAACCATTGGCACCGCGCAAATCACGCTTCCGCCGCCCGCGTTCAAGCGGTGACATGCCGCTAGCCTTCTCCTAGAACACATCCAAGTTCGGCGGTCGTCGACCGCGATGTGGAAGGGTGAAGCGCCTTGAGCGATACGATGGCCGATCGTGACCTGCTTGTTACCGCCGTGCGCGAGGCGGGCGTCATTGCGCGCGCGGGGTTTGAAGGCGTTTCGAAGAGTTGGGAGAAGTCGAAGGGCAATCCCGTTACCGAAACCGACTTGGCGGTCGATAGTTTTTTGCGCGAACGGTTGTGCGAAGCTCGCGCTGACTACGGGTGGCTGTCGGAGGAGAGCGCGGACAACACGGATCGTCTGGCAAAAGCGAGAATCTTCGTCGTCGATCCGATCGACGGGACGCTGGCCTTCATCAAGCGCAAGCCGGAGTTCACGATTTGCGCGGCGGTGGTCGAAGCGGGCTTGCCGGTGGCAGCAGCGATCTACAATCCGCTGACGGAAGAAATGTTCGCGGCCTCGTTGGGCGCAGGCGCGACGCTGAACGGTACTGCGATCCAAGTTACCGACCGAGCTCAGCTGGAAGGCTGCCGCATGCTGGTGGCGCAGGACGTGATCAAGCATCCGGCGTGGCCCAACGCTTGGCCCGAGATGGATATCGGCAAGCGCGCTTCGATCGCCTATCGCATGGCGCTGGTCGCCAACGGTACCTACGATGCGATGATGGCGCTATCGACCAAATGCGAGTGGGACTCGGCTTCGGGCACGCTGATCGTGCAAGAGGCTGGTGGGTTCGCGACGACGCACGCGGGGGCGGTGCTGGCGTACAATCAGCCAGTGCCACATCATCGCAGTTTGATTTGTGCCGGCCCCGCGCTCCACGCTGCGATTTTGGAGCGCACCGGGGCGATCAAATTGCCGTAGTGTCTTGACGCACCCTGCCCGCTTGCGTCATCACGCGGGCCCTCAAGGCGCGGGTGGTTCATGGCGAAGCAGTTGTTGCATTTGGTGTTCGGCGGCGAGCTGGCGGCTTTAAACAAGGTCGAGTTTCGCGACCTTTCGAAGATCCATTTCGTGGGGCTCTATCCGAACTTCGCGCAGGCCCGCGACGCATGGAAATCGGCAGCGCAAGCGACCGTCGACAACGCGCATATGCGGTATTTCGTGGTGCACCTGCACGACCTGCTGCAGCCCGAGGAAACGGCGGCACATGCGCGCGAGACCAAGGCGCGCAAGAGCCCGCCGAAAAAGGCAGCCGCAAAGAGCGGTGGAAAGGGCGCAAAACCGGGCCGCGCCAAGTAACCATCTGCGGGTCGCGGTTGTGGTTAACCCATTGGCGCCATGTTAGTTTCGCCCCTCTTCCGGACACGGCCTCGAGGGTGGCGAACGTTAGCGTGACGAATTTTTCTGCAATCCACACGCGGCCGTTGTTTCGGCTGGCGCGCGACTTCGTGCGCCCGTATCGCGCGACGATTGCGCTGATCGTTGCGTTGATGGTGGCCGAAGCGGCGCTGACCGGCACGGTCGCCTACCTGCTCGAGTACGTCGTGAAGACGCTGTTCCCGAAGGTGGGCAAACCCGATCCGCAGATGATCTTGCTCGTGCCGGCCATGTTGTTCGGTCTGATGACCGTGAAGGCCGGCATATCGTACGCAAGCGGCGTGTCGCTGATGCGCGTCGGGCAGAAGGTGGTGAGCGATCTTCAGGTCGCTCTGTTTTCGAAGATCACGCACTACGACCTGGCGCGGCTGAACGCGATGCATTCGGGCGAGTTTTCGGCGCGGTTCTTGAACGACGCGATGATGATCCGCGAGACGGTGACGCGCACGACGCAGGGGCTGGCGCGCGACGTGCTGACGATCGTCGGGCTCAGCATCGTCATGTTCATTCAAGATTGGCCGCTGGCGCTTGTGCTTTGCACCGTGCTGCCGGTCACGGCGCTGTTCACGCTGAACCTGGGACGGCAGACGAAGAAGGCCACGACCCGCGGCATGGTCGCAACCGGTGATCTCTCCACCCATCTCTCCGAGACGCTGGACGGGCGCCGCGTCGTCAAAGCCTACCGCATGGAAGACCATGCGATCGCGCGCGCGACCGCGATCGTGGCCGAACGGATGAAGCATTGGATGAAGGCCGCGCGCGCGCGCATGGCCGCGACGCCGACCGCCGAGGTGTTGGCGGGTGCCGGGATCAGCGTCGTGATCGGTTACGCCGCCTATCGCGGGATGGACGTTGCGACTTTCACATCGTTCATGGCGTCGATGATGATGTCGTATCAGTCGATCCGGTCGCTCTCGAATTTCTGGACGGCGGTTTCGGAGGGTTCGGCTGCTGCCGAGCGGTCTTACGCGCTTCTCGACGCGCCAGCAGAAGTCGTCGACACCACGTGCGATATCCTGAAGCTTTCGCCAACACCGCGGCGCGCCAACATCGCGTTCAAAGACGTCTCTTTCGAATATGCGAGCGCCGCAATACCGGCGCTCGATCGCGTAACATTCGATGTGCCGGCGGGCAAGACTGTGGCGCTCGTTGGCCCGTCGGGCGGCGGCAAGAGCACGATGTTAAATTTGCTGTTGCGCTTTTACGACGTCACGGGCGGTGGAATCGAGATCGACGGACAGGACATTCGTTGCGTCACGGTCGCGTCGCTGCGCGATTCCATCGCGTTGGTTACGCAAGAGCCATTTCTGTTCGACGAGTCCATCGCCGACAATATCGCGTGTGGGAAGCCGGGCGCGACGCGGGACGAGGTCGAGGCTGCGGCGCGGGCAGCGGCGGCGCACGACTTCATCATGGCGCAGCCGAACGGCTATGAGACGAAAGTCGGTGAGGCCGGCGCCCGGCTTTCCGGCGGGCAGCGGCAGCGTATCGCGATCGCGCGCGCGGTGTTGAAGAACGCGCCGATCCTTTTGCTCGACGAGGCGACGTCGGCACTCGACAACGAGAGCGAGCGCGCGGTGCAAGGGGCTCTCGGCGAGCTCATGAAGGACCGCACGACGCTTGTCATCGCGCACCGGCTTTCGACGATCGTCGACGCCGACAAGATCGTCGTGTTGGAGCACGGACGGCTCGTCGAGCAGGGGACGCATGGCGAACTTTTGGCGCGCAACGGGGTCTATGCTCGACTCACGCGTAGCGCCGAAACGCGTACGCCCGCGGCGGTCGCGGAATGACGCGCATGTTCGACGATCTTTGGCGGCGCATTCGCAAGTCCGATACGTTGCGCGGTATCGGATGCTGGCTCATTGCGCAATACATTCGGCTTGCGTGGGCGACGGGGCGTTGGGAGATTCGCAACGCGAACACCGCCGAACGTTACTGGCGCGAGGGCAAGCCGTTCATCATCGGATTCTGGCACGGACGATTGCTGATCCTGCCTGCGATGTGGCCGACCAGTGCCAAGATTTCGATGCTGATTTCGATGCATCGCGACGGCGAGTTGATCGCGCGCGCCATCGGTTATTTCGGGCATGGCACCGTGCGCGGATCGGCGGCAAAGCCTGGATCGGCGAAGGATCGCGGCGGAATCGCTGCGTTGCGCGGCATGCTGAAGGCGCTGAAGTCGAACGAGTATGTCGGCATTACGCCCGACGGGCCGCGGGGCCCACGCATGCGGGCGACGGACGGGATCGTCACCGTCGCGCGGATGGCTGGCGTGCCGATCTTGCCTTGCAGTTTCAGCGCGCGCTCGCGCGTCGTGCTTTCGACATGGGATCGCTTTGTGTTGCCGCTCCCCTTTTCGCGCGGCGTGATCGTGTGGGGCGAGCCCATTTTTATCGCGCGCGATGCGGAAGGTGCCGCCCTTGAGACTGCGCGCCTCGCCGTCGAAGCGGGTTTGAATGCGGTCACGAACCAAGCCGATGAGATCATGGGCGTTTCGCCGGTCGAGCCGGAAAACGCGATGCCGCACGGGGCCGTCGCGTGATGGCCGAGACACCGCGCTCGCGATTGCTCGCCACATATCGCAAGATGACGAGTATCGCCGAGCCGTTTGCCGCGCGGTTGCTTCGGCAGCGCTTGGCGCAGGGCAAAGAAGATGAGGATCGTCTGCCAGAGCGGCTTGGACGGCCTGGTCGCGTGCGGCCGAAGGGGCCGCTCGTTTGGGTACATGCGGCGAGCGTGGGCGAATCCGTTTCCGTGCTGCCGCTCATTCGCGAACTCGGCCGCGTCAGACCGGACGCCGCGGTGTTGGTCACGACCGGCACGGTAACCTCGGGGCGCGTGATGGGAGAACGGTTGCCCGCGAACGCGTTTCATCAGTTTGTGCCTGTCGATACACCGACGGCGGTGCGCGCATTTCTGGACTATTGGCAACCGGGTCTCGCCTTGTGGGTCGAATCCGAGTTATGGCCGAACATGCTGCACGAGACGCGGGAGCGCGGCATACCGGTTGCGCTCGTCAACGCGCGTATGTCGGAGAGTTCATTCCGCAATTGGAGGCGCGCGAAGCGGGCAGCGGCGGAATTGCTCGATTCGTTCGATATTTGCCTCGCACAAGACGACGACGTTGCCGAAAAGCTGCGGCAGCTGGGTGCGCGGCACGTCGAGGTGCCGGGTAACTTGAAGCTTGTCGGCGATCCGCTGCCATACGATGCGGACGTGCTGTTGGAGTTGAGGGCCGCCGTCGGTAGTCGGCCGAAGTTGCTGTGGGCTTCGACGCATGAGGGCGAAGAACAGCTCGCGGCGTTCACGCATCGCGATCTGGCGTCGCAGTTTCCGCGTTTGCTCACAATCATCGTGCCGCGCCATCCGCAGCGCGGGCCGCAGATCGCGGCTTCGCTCGAGGGGTTGTTCCGCGTCGCGCGGCGCTCGAAGGGCGAGCTGCCTGGCGCGGACACGGAGCTTTATATTGCCGATACGTTGGGCGAGCTCGGCGTCTTTTTCCGGCTGTGTCCGCTTGCGGTGATGGGTGGTTCGTTCGTGCCGCATGGCGGACAGAATCCGCTTGAGCCGGCGCGGCTTGGCGCCGCAGTTTTGAGCGGGCCGCACATCGACAATTTCCGTGAGATTTTTCGCATTCTGGTCGCAGGCGGCGGAGCAGAGGTCTTGAGCTCGAACGAGCAACTGACCGAGCGCGCGCGCTTTCTGCTCGACAACGACATCGAAACGATGCAACGAGGGCAAGCGGCCGCTGCCGTTGCCGGATCGAAAGAACCACTCGTGCGCACGTTCGAATTTCTCGCACCATATTTGAGGGCGTTCGATGCGAATGCGCGCGCCTGAATTCTGGTATTCCGACCCGAACGACACCGTTGCTTTCGTGCTGAAGCCGCTCGGGTGGCTGTACGGTTTCGTCGGGCGCACGCGCGCTTCGATGGTGACGCCGTTCAAGGCCTCCGTGCCGGTCGTATGTATCGGGAATTTGACTGCGGGCGGCACCGGCAAGACGCCGCTTGCGATTGCGATCGGCGAGCGGTTGAAGGCGCGCGGCTTGCGCGTTTCGTTCCTCTCGCGCGGATACGGCGCGGACGTTCCGGGCGCGATGGTGGTCGACGCTGCTGAAGACACTGCCGAAGAGGTCGGCGACGAACCCCTGATGCTGGCGCAGCATGCGATGACAATCGTGTCCCCCGACCGGCCGGCCGGCGCGCGGCTCGGTGTGTCGCGGGGTGCGCAAGTCGTGGTCATGGACGACGGTTTTCAGAATCCGAGCCTTGCGAAAGACCTTTCGTTCGTGGTCGTGGACGCGTCGAAGGGCTTTGGGAACGGGTGCCTTATTCCGGCCGGTCCGTTGCGCGAGCGGGTGGAAGATGGGCTTGGACGCGCCGATGCCGTGATCGTCATGGGAACCGGCCACATCTTCCTGCCGGTCGAGAAACCGATTTTGCGCGCCTCGCTGGAGCCGCTGCCGGAGGAGCGGGCGCGTTTGAAGAACAAGCGCGTCGTCGCGTTCGCCGGGATCGGCGAGCCGAAGAAGTTCTTCGCGACCGTCGAAGACTGCGGGGCCATTATTACCTCGCGGCATGAATATTCCGACCATTACGCGTACTCGAACGACGATCTTGCGGACCTGCGCGAGGTGGCGGCGCGAAACGACGCGATGCTGCTGACCACCGAGAAGGATCTGTTGCGGCTTGAGCCCGAGCTTCGCGAAGGGATCAGCTGCCTTAAAGTCGTCGCGAAGTTCGAGCCGGAATCGGCCACCCAAATCGACCAATTGATCGAGCAATGTCTGACACGATTCCAGCGGCCCGCACTGGCCATGCACTGAAGAAAGTCTTCGCGGCGCCGACGGTCGCGATGAAGGCGGTGTACGCGGTCGAGTACGCGCTCTTTTGGAGCGTGATGGCGCTGTTCCGCGTGCTGGGCCTGCGCCGCGCCTCCGACTTCGGTGGGTGGTTGGCACGCAAGCTTGGGCCGATGATCCCCGTTACACGGCGCGCGCGGCGCGCGATGGCGCTGGCGTTTCCTGAGATGAGCGATGCGACACGCGAGGGCCACATCGTCGCCATGTGGGACAATCTCGGACGCACGTTCGCGGAGTATCCGCACCTTGACAAGTTCTGGGCGGTGAAGCCCGGCGCCCGGATCGAGATCGTGGGCATGGAGCACGCGCTGGCTGCGATCGCGAAGGGGCGCGGCGGGCTTTTCGTTTCGGGTCATTGCGGTAACTGGGAAGCAATGCCGCGCTGCATCGCTGACGTGGGCCAGAAGGGCACGCTCGTCTACCGGCCGCCGAACAATCCGTGGGTCGACGCGTGGATCGTCAAGCAGCGCAAGATCGGGCTGCCGACGCTGGCCGCCAAGGGCGGCGACGGGGCGCGGGCAATTATCAAGACGCTGAAAGAAAACGCTTTCATTGCCATGCTGATCGATCAGAAGGCGAATGACGGTATCTCCGTTCCTTTGTTCGGGCGGCCGGCGATGACTTCGCCGGCGGCGCCGTCGCTTTCGATCCGGCACAAGGCGCCGGTCGTGCCCGCGTGGTGCGAGCGGTTGCCGGATCAGCGGTTTCGCATCACCGTCTATCCCGAGATTTCGGTGCCCGACACCGGCGACAAGGCGAAGGACACTTACGAACTCGCGCTTCGGCTCAATCAGTTTCTCGAGGCGCGGATCGCCGAAAATCCGGCGAATTGGCTTTGGCTGCACAGCCGCTGGCCGAAAGGCTCCTAGGCTTTCGGCGCGACGAGGGCGGCGTCGAGGCGTTCAGCGAACCAGTTGAGGCGCCAGCAGAGGTGCGGGCCGGTTGCGCGACCGGTCTTGCCGACGGCGCCGATGACAGCGCCTTTCTCCACGCGGTCGCCGACCTTCACGTCGAGGCGCGACATGTGCAGGTAGCTCGTCGAGACGCCGTGGCCGTGGTCCAAGATGATGGTGCCGCCGGTGAAATAGAGATCAGGCTCGGCCATCGCGACGATGGCGCCGACTGGCGCGTGGATCGTGCGGCCTTCGGGTGCTGCGATATCGACGCCGTAGTGCGGGCGCTTCTCCTCGCCGTTCAGGATGCGGCGGCTGCCGTAGACGCCGGTCACCGGTCCTTTCACGGGCCACGCGAAGTCGTCCGCGAACCAGGCTTCATCCGTGTCGCGCGCGCGGGCGGCGCCGATGAGTTGGTTGTCGCGTTCGATCCGCTTCAGCACGGAGGCCGGCGGTTCGACATATTTTTCGGGTAGGCCGTTGATGCGTTGAATCTTGTATTCGCGGGCGGCGATCGGGATCGTTTTCGTTTCACCGGTGCCGCCGCTCAATTTGATGCTGAGTTCGGCCGGGTCTTTGCGGTCATAGGCAACGCCGAACGCAAAGTCTCCGTTTGCGGACAGCCCGAGCTTGCGGCCGTCGATGCGGACGCTGGCGCCGGGTTCGGTTTTTCCGCGGATCAACGTGCCTTGCACAAACGCACCGCGAAGCGCTTCGTCCGCGCGGGCCGCGCCGCCGACGGCCACGAGCGTTGCGAGGCCGATGCCAACTTTTAGAACGTTGCGGCGATCGAGCATTTCGCTCCTCACTTTTTGCGCGTCTCGCGGTAGCGCTTGTTCGCGATGTCGGCGCTTGCATAGGCTTCCTGCAGATCGACGTTCCAGTAGCGCAGATCTTCGAGCGGAATCTGCGCGCCCGATACCGCGCAGACCACGTAGGTGCCTTGCGTCAGGATTTGGTACTCGCCGTCGAGATACCTGAGGACGGCGAGCTTGCCGACGCCGCGTTCCATCATGTTCATGCGCGTATGCCTTTTGTTTCGACGCACAATTTAGCGCGGCGGGCTTGCATCTAGAAGAGGTCTCCTTGGCCCGCGGTTTTCGCCTTTTTGCGGGTTGCGGGCGGCGTCGCGCCGGTGACCATGGTTCCCGTCGCCGTCGCCGGCGCCGTGCCGTCGGCGAACGTGATTTCGAGTTTGTCGCCAGGCTTGATCTCCGCTCCGCGTTCGACGAGGCCCCTGCCCGCTTTTGCGACCAGCGCGAAACCACGGTCCAGCGTGGCGCGGTAGCTCAACGTGTCGAGCAGTTTGGCACTCGTCGTCAGGCGTGATTTGAGGTCGCCGACGCGGCGCTGCACGGACATGTGCATACGATGGCTAAGGTCGCTCACGCGTTCGCGCTGGCGGCGTGCGCCGGCCAGCATCGGCTGCGGCGAGAGCCCCGCCGCCGCACGGTCGAAGCGCGCGCGCTGGCGGTGGACAAGCAAGGTCAGCGCGCCCGCCAATTTCGCCGACGCGTGATCGAAGCGCTGGCGCGGAATTTCGAGCAGCCGATCGCGGCGCGGCAACGCCCGCGCTATATCGGTCAACCGCTGGCGCGCCTGCGTGAAAAGGCGATGCCGTCCCGTCTCCAGGCGGTGCGCGCGGTCCTTGATGGTCTGCACAAGTTCGCTGCGCACGGGGACCGCCATTTCGGCGGCCGCCGTCGGCGTCGGCGCGCGGCGGTCGGCGGCGAAGTCGATGAGCGTCGTGTCGGTTTCGTGGCCGACGGCGGAGATCAGCGGGATCTCGCTTGCGGCGGCGGCGCGCACGACGGCCTCATCGTTGAAGGCCATCAGGTCTTCGATGGAGCCACCGCCGCGCGCAACAATGAGCACGTCTGGTCTCGGGACACGGGCGCCTGGCCCAAGGGCGTTGAAGCCTTGGATCGCGGCCGTCACTTCCGCCGCCGCGCGCTCGCCCTGCACCGCGACGGGCCAGACGACGACGCGGCGCGGGAAGCGATCGCCCAAGCGATGCAGGATGTCGCGAATGACGGCGCCGGTCGGCGAGGTGATGACGCCGATGACCTCAGGCAGATAGGGCAGCGCGCGTTTGCGCTCCTCCGCGAACAGGCCTTCGGCGGCGAGTTTCTTGCGACGCTCCTCGATCAGCTGCATCAAGGCGCCGACGCCCGCGAGCTGGAGCTGCTCGATCACGATTTGGTATTTCGATTGGCCGGGATAGGTCGTCAGCCGGCCGGTCGCCACGACCTCAAGCCCGTTTTGCGGCTGCACGCGCAGCGCGCGGACGTTCATTTTCCAGATCACGCCGCCTAAGACCGCTCGTTCATCCTTTAAGTCCAGATAGACGTGGCCGGAGGTGTGGCGCTTCACGCCGGAGAGTTCGCCGCGCACGCGCACGAACGCGAAGTCGCGCTCGACCGTTTTCTTCACCGCGCCCGAAATCTCGCTGACCGTGTACTCCGGCACGTTGGCGGAGGGTTCTTCGCGCGCGATCAGTGGAGGCGAATCCGTTGAGCTCATGCACTCACCCTATCCACGGTAAGGCGTTGGTACGACTGCGGTTTTGGGCGCCGGTTCGTGAAAATCCGAAAATCGAATCCGTTATATGCGTTATTTCCGCGGCGCTCTGCGGATTTTGGTGTTCGGAATGCGTTCGGAATCCGTTCGCGAAGCGTTTGGTGGCGGCTATGAAGCGTGGGCACCAGCGCGTGCCGTGGTGCGGTATGGCCGCCGGGGCCGGGGCGCATGTTTTCGATTGCTGGAGCATTGTGGACAAATATAGAACATTGCGCAAAAAGTCAAGCAAAATCAATGGCTCTCCCCCGCGAACGGAACGCAGCCGAGATAGCCCACGCGGCGAGCGAGACTGTCATTGTACGTGTCCCGGATTAGCGGCCGCAACGCCAAACCAGCCACGGTCGATCGACCGCTGCTGGTGTAATTGTTACGTGTCCCCGGATTGGAAGTGGGTCAACGTCAGCGACGAGCTTAACCCGCAGCGCCTTTGCTATTGCGTTGCTCCCCAAGCAAATGACGAGGGTGCAAATTTAGAGCCGTGGCCAACTCGAGTATCGTTCGAAGCGGCAATGTCTCGATGAAGCTCGGTGCCATCTTAAGCTTTGTGACAACGACAACATCAAAGCCGATGGCGTCGGCCAGCTCATCATCCGTAAGTCCGCACCGTAGTTGCGCTTTCGCGATCATATCCGAACGTGTCTCAGGAGTCGCAGCGGAGTCAGTTCCATTGCTTATCCAACCACAAGTCTCCAACAGATCAGCTATCGGCATTCCTAATATCGAAGAAACTGCTCGCGCATGAGCCAGTGAGAACACTGACATCAGCTCGTCTTCATACGCTTCTAGGTCATACAGTTCCATCGACGAAAGACCCAATGCGCGCATAAAGACTTCATCAGATATGCCAAGTGCACTGCGTTTCTGCTCTATGAACTTGCCAATATGCTGTCCAATCATGGCACCACCGGAATGGGAACCCACGGGATCGCTGGCGCCGGTCTGGGAGCCGGCAACGGAGCGTGCGGGTACACCGGGTATTGATAAATCGTACATGCTATGATGTTGCAAGGCACGACGTACTCAGACGAGGGGGGTGGTGGCTGGCTGCCATTGTGGCGCATTGCCGCTTGGATCCGTGTCACTCTGACCGTCAATGGCGGCTGCGCAAAGCCGGCCGCAAAGCCAAACCGGGCGCCATCGATTGGCCGCTGCTCGTGTAATTGTTACGTGTCCCCGGATTATTTGCTCTCGGGCGGGATCTGCAATTCGTCGGACTTCGCCGCGGCAGGCGCGCGGATGAGCCGCTACATCGCGGCCGGTTTTCGCGCTCATGCGCTCGCAAGCGCTGATCGGATGAACGTCGAATTGGTCGCCCAGTTCGGAACCGCCGCATCGAGGCGTAGCGTGACTTGCGCCTTCGGGCGGCGAGACGTCTTCACGTCATCGGTTGCATTACCTGTCAGGTAGTTGTGGCGACTGGGCCTGTGCTTCAGGCTGCCATCTTCGAACGGAGCGGAGGGTCCACTCATGACGGGTTTGCGTGCGTTTCTAGCGGTCTTTGTGGTCGGCCTAGTGGGTTATACGGCCGTCGTGATTGCGAACCACGGGTGGAACCTGTTTTCGCAATTCTTCGGCGACATTCTGGCCATGGGTTGGGCCGGACAATTCAACGTCGACTTCTCGGGCTTCCTCGTGCTTTCGGCGTTGTGGACGGCATGGCGGAACAGGTTTTCGGCCCTCGGCCTCGCGCTGGGCGTCGCGGCGTTCTTCGGCGGCATGCTGTTCCTTTCGATCTATCTGCTCGCGCTTAGCGCGACGTCGAAGAACATTGGCGACCTCATCGCGGGAGCGGAAAAACGAACGCCATGACATCACACGCGTTCCACAAATTCTGGCTGAAGGTGACCGCGATCGTGGTCGGCTCGTTCGGTCCGGTGTTTTTTCTGGGCACCATGTCGTCGACGATGGAGCCCGCACGGCTGACCTTGGACATCTTGAGTTGGCCGATCGACGGGGCGACGACCTATGCCTCGCCCGACACGCGGTTCCTATCGGCGCTGACCGGCGGGTTCCTCTTCGGCTGGGGGGGCACGATCTGGTGCCTTTCGACGTAGGTCTACGACGCGGCGCCGGAGGGTGTGCGGCGAACCGTACTCGCCGGCGTGATGGCCTGGTTCTGTCTCGACAGCGCGGGCTCGATCGCCTCCGGCAACGCGTCGAACGCGGCGTTCAACGTTCTTGTACTGCTTCTCGCGGTAGGCCCGCTCTGGCGACCGGCACAGGCGTGAGGCGCGCGGCCTGCCGGCCACCATGGCCTAACCGATCACGCCCGCGTGAGCGCGCAGTTTCCGCGCAACTTTTGCCCCGCGCCAAGCGAACCGACTCCGGCAACACCGGAGCCAGCCCATGCCTTTTCAACGCGTCTTGCTCGCCGCAGCCGCCATTGCAGCCACCCTGTACGTAACCGCGGCCAAAGCCGCGGGCGACGTCGTCGTTGTCGAGTTGTTTCAAAGCCAAGGGTGCTCGTCGTGCCCGCCGGCGAACGCGAACGTCAACGCGTTGAGCGCGCGGCCCGATTTGTTGGTCTTGAGCTTCGGCGTCACCTATTGGGACCGCCTCGGCTGGAAGGACACGTTCGCAACGCCGCAATACACGAACCGCCAGTACGACTATGCGAAAGGCCTGGGCAACGCCAACGTCTACACGCCGCAAGTCGTGATTGGCGGCCGACGCGATATCACCGGAATCAACCGCGGCGAATTGGAGGGTGCGATCGCAAGCGCGCCCCGGAGCTCCGCGCAAATTTTTTCGCTCGACGTCACCGGTCTTTCCGTCCGCGCAGGCGCGGCGCCGCGTGCGGGCGCCGACATCTGGCTCGTGCGCTACGATCCGCGCGCTATCGCCGTGCCGGTCCAAGCCGGCGAGAACGACGGGCGGACGCTGCCCCATACCAACATCGTGCGCGAACTTACGCACCTCGGCGTTTGGACGGGCACTGCGAGAACCTACCCGCTGCCGCCGCCGGCCGCCGGCCTTCGCACAGCGATCCTTTTGCAAGAGGTTCGCGGCGGCCCGATTCTCGCCGCCTTGAAGCTGTGACGGGCGCGCCGCCTATTTCGGCGCCGGCTCCTTCTCAAGCGTGACAGTGACTTCGTCCGGGTATTTGTTGAGTGCGCCGGTCGCGTAATCGATGACGCCATAGTCGATGACGATGGCGCCGACGATTCCCCATGCGGAGGGTTCGGACTCGACAACCGTCGTTTTCGCCACATAGCCGGCCGACGCGCAGTTCAGCTGCAAGTCGAATCGGCTTTTGCTGACGTCCAGAATGTCGTTGCCCCCACCTGTTTGTCCGATCGTCTCGCCCTCGCGCACGGCGGTGCACGCGGCTTCGGGTGGCGAAACAGCGACTTTGATCTTTTGATCGATGCCCTCGACGATCGATGCACAGCCACCCAGCGCCAAAATCAAAACGCCCGCGCCGGCCAACCAGGTTGCGTTTGCCATGATGTCCCCGAACAATTGCCCGTCACGTTCGGACGACCGCGCGGGCACGGACAAATCACGTCAAGGTCATCGCTGCGTGAGGATGCCTTTGCGCAAATGCAGTGCTGGAAGCCAGCGGTCTCGGGCTAACCGGCTGCTGGCTTTGAACGCGTCAGTCTGCAGTAGCCGATGGCGAGGACGGCGGAGGCTGCGGTGACGGTGAGGGCCGCAGGCGTTGCGATGTCCAGCGGCGCGAAGGCCCAGAGGGCGGCGCTGATGAGGCCGCCGAGGACGAAGACCCAGCCCGCGAAGCGGCGGGCGGTGCGCGCGACGGGCGTTCGCAACACGGCCTTCGGAATTGCGTTGCCGTAATAGGCGAGCAGCAGCGCGTTGAAAACCATCATGACGCGGACGGGTGCGTCGTGCCCGAGCACGCCGGTCATGACGCCCCAGGCGGCGGCGAGCGAAACGAGTATCATCGCGGTCGCGACGAGGCCTGCTTGCGTGATCGATTTCATGTTGTTGCTCTCCTTTTTGCCGGCGGGTGCGCCTTTTGCGGTTCGGCGCCCAAACCGAACGTTTGTGCGAAGCCCATCAATGCCTCTTCCAGCACCGAGAGTTTCAGATGGTAGATCACCGATTTTCCATCCTTCTCGGCCTCGACCAGGGTTGCTTCGCGCAGAACGGCGAAGTGCGCCGACATCGTGGGCTTCGACACGTCGAAATGATCGGCGAGGTCGCCCGCACTCATCGGGCCATTGCGCAGCAACTGCAGCACGTGGCGCCGCGTGGGATCGGACAAAGCCTTGAACACACCGCTCATAGATCGATATTTAGCTAATCATCTAAATGATGTCAAGCGGTGAGATCAGGGCATTCGCCTGGCGCCCGGCCGCAAATCGCGCGCGCGTTGCACCAGCAGCTTGTCGACGCGCCTTCCGTCGAGGTCGACCACCTCGAACCGCCAGCCGGCGATAACTACGCTTTCGCCGACGGAGGGCAGGTGTTTCAGCGCGGCGATAACGAGGCCCGCGGCTGTGTGGGCCGATTCTTCAAGGCGTGCTTTGACGCCCAATTCGTCCAGTAGTTCATCGACGGGCATCGACCCGGACACCAGCCACGAGCCGTCCGCGCGTTCGACGATCATCTGTTCCGGCGCGCCTTCGTCGGTATGCGAAGCGCCGGTGATGGATTCGAGTATGTCCTCGTTCGTGACGACGCCTTCGAAGGCGCCGTACTCATCGTGGACGAGCCCCATGTGAACGGCGGACTGCTGCAGGACTTCTACGACCTTCAAGACGCTTGCCGTATCGGGGACAACGGGCGCTGCGCGCATCAGCCCTCTGACGCTCAGCATTCTGCCGGCAAGCAGCGCATTCAACACGTCCTTTGCTTGAAGAACGCCGATAACCTCATCCGGTTTGTTCTCGTACACGGGAAAGCGCCCGTGCGCGGAGCCATCGATCGTTTCCTTGATCTGACTGGGGCTCGCATCGGCGGCAATGGACTCCACGTCGTTGCGATGCGTCATCACCGAGCGCGCCGTGCGGTCACCCAGACGCAAGATACCGGAAATCATTCGACGCTCGCCCGGCTCGATGACGCCACTCGACTCCGCTTCCGCGATCAGCGCCTTGATCTCCTCGTCTGTGACACTGACTTTGTTCGTCTCCTCGCCGCCAAAGAACCGCAACAGGACGCGACCGGACATATCCAATGCCCAAACGAAAGGCGCGGCCACGCGCGCCAAAATAGTCATCGCGGGCGCGACGAGGAGCGCGACGCGTTCAGGATTGCGTAGCGCGAGCTGTTTCGGGACGAGTTCACCCACGACAAGCGACAGATAAGTGATTGCCGAGATGACGATGCCGAATCCCAACGGCTCTGCGAGCGCGAGCGAGAGACCCTGTGCCACAAGCCACTGCGCCAGCCGCCCGCCCAGCGTTGCGCCGGAGAACGCGCCGGCGACGACGCCGACTAACGTGATGCCGATTTGAACGGTGGACAAGAAGCGCCCCGGATCGGACGCCAACGCCAGCGCGCGCGCCGCGCCTGCGCGGTGCTGTTCGGCCAAGGCTTTCAACTTGCTGCGGCGAGCCGAGACGACGGCAAGTTCCGACATCGCCAAGAGGCCGTTCAGAATTATGAGCGCAATTAGGACGCCGATTTCGATCGCTAGCATGCAACATCCTTGGTTCGGGGCCCCTGAGTCTAACGGCTCAGACCGTGCCCGGACAGGTTGTTGCTCTGCTTAGATGGCGAGCGGGGGCTCGCCTTCCACGACTTCTTGTTCCAAGTGCGGTGCTTCGCCCTGCGCCCACAGCTTTGTGCGATGGCGTACACGATACACGAGCGGACCGCCGTCCGGCGTTTCGGATCGCTCAAGCGGCCGCTTGATGCACACGAACTCGGTCACGAGCGCGTCGGGCGTCGCGCGCACGGTCGCGTAGCCGTGGCCGCCCATATCGGTGAAGGCGAGATGCGGCGCTACGTCGGGGTTCGAGAGCGCGAGCGCCTTCTTCTTGTCGCCGGTCTTCTTCAGTTCGAGGCTAGAGCGCACGCCATGCAGCATCGACATGTTCATCGACGGCATCACGCGCCCGTCGGGTAGATCCTGCAGATAGAGCGCGCGCAGCGGGTGATCTTTCTTCATCCCGAGCTCCGTCACCTCGAAGAGGCCCTGGGCCGAGATCGAGCCGGTGATGAATTCGACGCCCACCGGCTCGAACTTTTGCGGCGGCAGCGATTTCGACACGCGGCCCGCCCAGAACGAATGCCTGTCGCCGGCGACGATGGCCAGGCCCGTGACGCCCTTGTCGCGCACGGTGTCGCAGATTTCCGAGTGATCGACGACGAAGCCGCCGCCGTTGATTTGCGCGTAGCCCTCTCCCGGCCATGTCCGCCCCGCAAGTCCGGGCGGCAGATTCAAGGGATCGGTGCGTCCGCTGAGCGTGCCGAACGAGTGGCCCCAAATCTTCCATGGCGCGTTCGATTGCGTCAGGCGCTCGAGGAACCACTTCCTTTGCGCGACGCCCAGGTAGCTTGACGGCGGATCATTCTTCGTCGGGTTCGGCACGTCCTTGCCGTCGAAGCGGAGGGTCGCGGGCGGATTGCCGTTGTTCGCGGCGCGGGCGGCATCAAGCGTGTCGTTGATCTCCGCCGGAAACATGTAGGGGAACCCCTTCCCCATATCGAAGCCTTCACCGTTCGTCGGCGGCGTCATGAAGGAGCGGTTGTCGGTGATGATGAGCTCTGCGTTGCGTCCGAAGCGGAGCGTGCGATGAACGCGGAGCGAGTGGATGGCTTTGAGGTTGTTCGGTTCGTCGCCGATACCGTCGGCGTCGTACTTTTCAATCGGTGCATTCGAAACTGATGGCGCGGTGAAACGGTCGAGCCCCTTGCCATGCGACTGCACGGCGCGTGACGGTTGGTATTCGAACCAAGCTTGGTTGGCCGCCACCTTCAATGTTTGCGCCGGACGGACTACGCCGGGGAACGCTTGCGTGCTTTGGTAGCCAGCCCAGGAAAATTCGTGATTGTCCCAGATGGGCACGAACGGAAAGCGCGCGCGGGCGTCCTGCAGATCGGGATCGGTGAGGTAGCCTTTGTAGGCCGTGCGATAGTCGGCGAGCGTCGTCGGAAGGTGGAAGTCCTTGACCTTTTCGCCGTTCGGATAGCGCACGGTGTCGCGCAGGCGCCGGCCGCGGTTTACACCGCCGGGGCTGTCTTCCGGATACCAAACGACTTCGTAAATGAAGTCGCCGAGATGGAGCACGAAGAAGAGACGCTCCGCCGCGGGCTTGCGCTCGTCTTCATAGATCATGCGGCGGTAGGCGTTGCAGGCGCCTTGCGTCACGTCTTGGCAGCTGACGAAAGCGAAGTTGACTTGGCGGTCGTCCGACGGGTCCGGCGCGGTCAACGTGCGGCCGATGCGGCTTGCGTTGCCGTCTTGATCGACGAAGCGGTACCAATATTCCGACGCCGGCTTCAGTCCGCCTGCAAGGAAGCGGCAGGTCCAGTCGGCGTCGGCGCCAACAGTCATCCGGCCGCGTGCGACGACGTTTGCGAATTCGGGATCGCTTGCGACCTCTACCGTCATTCGAACTTTCGAATCGGCAGGGCGCCTGGTCCACAAGATCACGCTCTCATGATCGGGGTCGCCGGAGGCGACGCCCTGAGGAAAGAGATCGCGCCGTTCTTGCGGCTGCGCCGATGCGGCCAGCGCGCGGCCGCCGCCGATCGCCAACCCTGCGCCGAGCGAGCCGGCGAGTGCCAACCATTCGCGACGCGTTTTTGCGGTTTTGTGGATCATGTCAGCCCCTGCCCCTGGTGACTGGGCAGGTTATGCAGGCGCCCGCGGAAGGCCAATCAAGTTTTCGTTGTGTTGCGGGACAGCAAACAGGCGCCCAACCTTGGGTCAGGCGCCCGCCTTACCTTACCTTAGAACGTGTAGCTCAGACGCGCGGTGACGAGGTGAACGGTCGCGTCGATGTCTTGGATATGCGTCGTTGAGGCCAGGAACGGCGCCACTTGCACGTTGTTACGGTCATCGGGGGAATATGTGCTGTAGTCGTAGCTGAGCCCGAGCGTCACGTTCGGCGCGATCGAATGATCGATGCCCACGCCGAGCGTCCATCCGCTTTCGCGATCGGAACTCACCGAGGTTAGCGCACCGGTCGAAATGACGTTCGAGTGGGTTTCGATATTGGCGTTCGCATAGCCACCCTTAATGTACAAGAGCCAGTCGCCCCACGTGCGGCCAAGCTGCAGCACGGCCGTGTATTGATCGGAGATTTCGATCGAGCGCGAGCGGTCCACCGAGATCGCCGCGAGCTCGCTCACATCGATCGTTCCGGCGGTATAGGACCCTTCAAGACCCAAAACCCAATTGGGGCCCACGTCGAAGCGCACGCCGAGCTGTGCGCCGCCCATTATCGCGCTGTCGTCGAACGATTGCGGTTCGGTCAGCGGGAGCAGCGGCTGGAAATGTACGTAGTCCGCGTCGGCAACTCCGACGCCGCCGTTGAGACCGATATAGACGCCTTCGAAGGGCGTCGCGCGCGATGCCGCGAGCGAATAGGCCATGCAAATTGCGGCGAGAGACGCCGCTGCGAGCAATTTTGTCTTCATCACGATGTTCCCCAATCGCCGGTCACAAAGTGAAACCGGCAGCCCGAAGTTGCTTAACACGCGCTCGAGACGCGGCCAGTCACATTGCTGGGGGCGGCACTCTTATTTTCAGCAGGTAGTGCAAATTGGCATTGCGAAAACATCGGGCGGTTGCGTCGCCCGTGTTTCAGTTCGCCCGTGTGGCGCAATATCACCAAAGGCGGCGCGACAATTAATCGTGTCCCTAGAACACGGCCTCCGATTTGCCGCCCAGCATTTGGGCGCGCACAAGCGGGATCGGCGGGCCGCCGTAGCTTAGGAACTTGTCGTGAAAGTCCTTCCACGCTTTGCGTCCACCGCGTGTTGCGGTCCAGTCTTCGCGCAGACGGCGGATCATGAGCTTGCCCATCGTGTAGTTCAGGTATGCGGGGTCGTACGTGCCGCGGGCGGCTTGTTGTCTGGCGTTGCCTTCGTCCTGATAGCACTGGCGGATGAACATGTTCCGCGACTGATCGACCGTCATTCGTCCGGTGTGCATTAGGATCGCAGAGAGATAGCGGCAATCGCGGCGCAACGCGTTCGAGAGTTGGCCGATATGAGTTGCCTGGTCGCCGGCGTTCAAGCCTGCGTCCCACATCATCTCTTCGGCGTAGTGCGCCCAACCCTCGGCATAGGCGTAGCCGACAAAGACGCGGCCGAATTGGTTCTTCGCGCGGTTCGCGTGCAGGAAATTCAAGAAATGACCGGGCCACACTTCGTGCACCGAGACGAACAGCAACTCGCCTTTGCCGGGGACGAACGCGTCTTGCACTTTCTTCGGCCAGGCGGGATCGGGGGGGGCGATGTAATAGACGGACGGCAAGTTCGCCTCGTACGGCCCCGGAATATTGATGTAGGCGAAGTTCTGGCGCGCGAACGCCGGCGCCTCTTCGACTTGTGCCTCCTCCGTACCCGGGATGGACACCAGATCGTTGTCGGCGATGAACTTCTTCAACCCCGCAAGCTGCGCGCGTGCACCCGGGACGGCGCCACCCTGCGGCTTATCCTGAGCGGCGCGATCGACGCATTTGGGGATCGATTGGCGCGGGGCGTACGCGGCGCAGGCGACTTTCAGCGCTTGCTGATTGCGCTTTAGATCCGCGCGGCCGATGCGTTCGAGTTCGGCGATCGGCAGGTCCACCAACTCGGTGTCGCGCACCATCTGCTCAAAGCGTGCTGCGCCAAGCTGGAAGGTGTGGCGCGCGTGGGGGCGCTGACCTTCGACCCAACTCGCGAGAGACGTCATTGCTTTTGCAGCGGCGTCGGAGGCGACGGTTAGGTCTGCCTGCAGCTTTTCATCTTTGACTTCGGCGAACGCTTTCTTGCCGTCGCCTTGGTAGTACTGGGCCAAGCCGCCGAACGAGGCTTTGCCGTAATCGACGAAGGTGAGCGAGAGCGGCGTCTTCAAGTTTGCGCGAATTTGCGTCGCGGCCGGCGGAACGGCGTCCAAGTATTTGATGTAGGCCTTGAGGCGCGTTTCGGCAGACGCGTAGGGCCGGGTGGTGTACATCGACGGGCTGAGCGCGCCCATGTAGTAGGCGGGGTTCGTGTGCGGCTGATCTGCTGTCTTCAGCCAGAAGAGACTGCCGCGCGCGACGGCGACGAGATAGTCGCGCTGAAACCGCTCTTCGTCGCTCAAACCCTGGAACGCTTGCGCGGCGTCGATCGACGATTTCAAGAAGGCGGCAGATTGTTTCAAACCAGCTTCGCTCCAATCCGGCAGCGTACCGTCGTATTCGTGGCGACCTTGTGAGGCGCCGAAGGCGGGATCGTATTTGAAGGCGGTTTCGATGTAGTCGCGTTGGAAGCGCGCCCAGCTTGGCGAACCGCCCTGCCCGCCCCCGTCCATCGTCTGGCAGGCTGCGAGTAACGCTGCGGCGGCGGCCACGGCTGCAAGACTGCGGTTCGGCAGGGACATATTGAGGCGCTCCACGATTCTGCGGGACGCTCAAGTTAGTGCGTGTGGGCTGATGGGCCAACCAACCCGCGCGAGCGTCGTGCACATGGCAGGGTCGCCGCGGGGGAAAGCGTGATAAAAGCCGACCGGCCCCGCGGTCGCTGCCGGTGACGGCCGACCGTCCACGACTTTATCGCGTGGTTTCCACGTAGCAGGTGGTCGGCACTCACGGACCATGACAATAAGGGGCGAATTCTCGGCGGGTGACGACATGAAGATTCTCGTTATCGGTTCCGGCGGGCGCGAGCACGCGCTGTGTTGGGCAATTGCGGCTTCGCCGCTGACGACCAAGCTCTATTGCGCGCCGGGAAACGGGGGGATTGCCAAGGTCGCCCAGTGCGTAGCGATCGACGTGATGGACTTCGAGCGCATCGTTTCGTTTGCACAGGATACGCGTATCGATTTCGTCGTGATCGGACCAGACAATCCGCTTGCTGGTGGATTGGCAGACCGGTTGGCGACCGCCGGCATCAAGCATTTCGGGCCGTCGAAGGCTGCAGCGGAGCTCGAGTGGTCGAAGGGATTTACGAAGGAGCTTTGCGAGGCGGAGGGGATTCCGACCGCGCAGTTCAAGCGATTCACCGATGCGGCGGCGGCGAAGGACTACGCGTCGGATCATCCGCTCCCCGTCGTGATCAAGGCAGACGGATTGGCGCTGGGAAAGGGCGTGATCATCGCCTCGACTCGCGCGGAGGCGTCGGCCGCGATCGATTCTATGTTTGCGGGAACATTCGGGGCGTCGGGACAAAGTATCGTCATCGAAGAGTTTCTATCGGGCGACGAAGCCAGCTTCTTCGTCTTATGCGACGGCGAGAGCGTGCTGCCGTTCGGCGCAGCGCAAGATCATAAACGCGTCGGCGACGGCGATATCGGTCCGAACACCGGCGGCATGGGCGCCTATTCGCCGGCGGCCGTGTTTACACCTGCGATCGAGCGCCAGACGTTGGAACGGATCATTCTGCCCACCGTGCGCGCCATGAAAGCGAAGGGGCGTCCGTTCAAAGGCGTGTTGTTCGCTGGCCTGATGCTCACCGCCGAGGGGCCGAAGCTGATCGAATACAACGCGCGGTTCGGCGATCCCGAAACCCAAGTTCTAATGATGCGGCTTAAGTCCGACATCGTGCCGTTGTTGCTGGCTGTGGCCGATGGCGCCTTGAAGACGGTCGATGCGCGCTGGCGCGACGAGGCTGCGCTGACTGTTGTGATGGCCGCGCGCGGGTATCCGGACGCGCCGCTGAAAGGCACCGTGATCCGTGGGCTCGACAAGGCAGCGGCGGTCGAGGGCGTTGAGATCTTTCATGCAGGCACAGCGGTCAAGGACGGCGCTGTCGTTGCGAACGGCGGGCGCGTGTTGAACGTTACGGCCTTGGGACGCGACGTGGCCGAGGCGCAGCGCCGAGCCTATCGTGCGGTCGATTCGATCGAATGGCCCGAAGGGTTTTGCCGGCGCGATATCGGCTGGCGCGCGGTCAACCGGACGTAGCGCTTACGCGGCCGTCTTTGCGCCCTTCCCTCTCCTGGCGGAATGGGTATGAATGGCGCGAAAGCAATCGAGGAAGCGCCCCATGTCTCAACCGTCGCGCCAAGAACAGTTTAGCGGCACGAAGGATGTCGCGCCCCAGCACGCGTTGGATGCAGCGAAACTTGAGGCCTATCTCAGCGATCATGTGCCCGGGTTTCAGGGTCCGCTGACCATCCGCCAGTTCAAGGGCGGGCAGTCGAACCCGACCTATCAGCTTGTCACGCCCAAGACGAAATACGTTCTGCGCCGCAAGCCGCCGGGCAAGCTGTTGCCGTCGGCGCATGCGGTGGACCGGGAGTTCCGCATCATCTCGGCGCTTTATCCGACCGGGTTTCCGGTGCCGAAGCCCTACGTTCTGTGCACCGACGAAAGCGTCGCGGGGACGATGTTTTACGTGATGGAGTGCGTCGAGGGACGGGTGATTTGGGAGCCGCAGCTGCCCGGGCTGGAGCCGAAGCAACGGTTTGCGATCTACGACGCGATGAACGAGACGCTGGCAAAGCTGCACCAACTCGACCACGAGAAGTTGGGGCTTTCCGATTTCGGAAAGCCCGGCAGCTATTTCGCGCGGCAGATTTCGCGGTGGGGAAAGCAGTACGTCGCGTCGGAGACTGAGACGATCCCATCGATGAACAAGTTGATGGCGTGGTTGCCCGAGCATATTCCGCCGGGCGAGCGCGCGGGGATCGTGCACGGCGACTACCGGCTCGACAATATGATCCTGCATCCGAGCGAGCCCAAGGTGCTGGCGGTGCTGGATTGGGAGATTTCGACCATCGGCGATCCGCTCGCCGATTTCACCTATCACATCATGCAGTGGCGGATGCCTCCGGGCGGCACGGGCGGTGGCACCGGCAGCCTAACGGGCGCCGACTTGAAGGCGCTCGGCATTCCGACGGAGGCCGAGTACGTCGATATGTACTGCAAGCGCACGGGACGTCCGGGCATCGAGGGGCTCGACTTCTACTTCGCCTACAACTTCTTCCGTATCGGCGGCATCTTGCAGGGCATTGCGGGGCGCGTGCGCGACGGGACGGCGGCGAGCGCGCATGCGGCGACGATGGCGGCCGCCGTTCGGCCACTCGGCGACCTTGGTTGGGAGTATGCGAAACGCGCGGGAGCAAAAGACTGATGCGAGCACTGCTGCTTGGACTATTGAGTTTCGTTCTTGCGTCTGCGGCGTTTGCCGATACGAAGCTGATCTATGCGGGCACGCTCTACGCGGTGCCCGGCCAAGAGCCGCTGAAAGAGCAGACCGTCTATGTGAAAGACGGGCGGATCGAAAAGGTTGTCGCGGGGTTCGTGCGTGCATCTGCGGGCGAGCGCGTGGTCGATCTGCAGAACGCGTTCGTGCTGCCCGGCTTGATCGACTGTCACGTGCATATCTTGGGCGAGCTCAGCGCGACCTCGCGGCTGGAACAGGTCGAGAGCTCGGACGAGTACCTGGCGCTACGCGGCGCGGCTTATGCACTGCGTACGCTACGTGCGGGGTTCACGACCGTGCGCGATCTGGGCGAGCGGTCGCCTGCGATCTTTGCGTTGAAGAAGGCGATCAACGAAGGGATGATAGCGGGGCCGCGCCTTGTCGTGGCGGGCTCGACCCTTTCGCCGACCGGCGGTCATGCGCAGACCTATGGCTATCGGGATGACGTGAACGCGCTCTTTGCATCGAGCGGAACGTGCGACGGCGTCGACGAGTGCCGCAAAGCGGTCAGGCGGCAGGTCGCGCGGGGCGCGGACGTGATCAAGCTGGTCGCAACGGGCGGTGTGCTCTCGAACATCAGCGCGGGCGTCGACCAGCAGTTCACGGATGAAGAGCTGGCGGTAATCGTCAAGACGGCACACAGCCTGGGCAAGCGCGTTGCGGCGCATGCGCATGGCGCGGCCGGAATCAACGCGGCGCTGCGCGCGGGCGTAGATTCGATCGAGCATGGGTCCTACGTCTCGGCGGAATCGATTTCGCTTTTTCGCGCAAAGGGCGCCTATTTGGTGCCGACCGTGATTGCGGGGGTAACGGTTGCCGAGCATGCGAAGACGAGCGGGTTCTTGACGCCAGCGCAGCGCGTGAAAGCGTTGCAGGTCGGGCCGCTGATGCAAGCCGCGCTCGGTCGCGCCTACAACGGCGGCGTCAAGATCGCGTTCGGAACGGATATGGGTGTGGGCGTGCACGGACAGAACGCGAAGGAGTTCGCGCTAATGGTGGGCGCGGGTATGCCTGCGGCGGAAGCTCTGAAGGCGGCAACCGTGAATGCGGCCGACCTGCTGCAACTTTCAAGCACGATCGGAACGATCGAGGCTGGCAAGACCGCCGACATCATCGCGGTGCCGCAGGATCCGATGCGCGATATCAAAGTGATGGAGCGGGTTTCATTCGTGATGCGCGGCGGCGCGATCTACGTCAACCCGTGAGCTTCGAACCCGGCCCCGTTCGCGCAGCTCACCGCTTCGACGAAGCGGCGTTGGAGCGCTATCTGCGCGCACACATGGACGAGTTCGAAGGACCGCTGAGCGTGCAGCAGTTCGGTGGCGGGCAGTCGAACCCGACGTTTCTGCTCAGCGCCGGCGCCAAGCGCTATGTGATGCGCAAGAAGCCACCCGGGCAGCTGCTGAAGAGCGCGCACCAGGTCGACCGCGAATACCGCATCATGAAGGCACTGGCCCAGACCGACGTTCCGGTGCCACGCATGCACGTGCTCTGCGACGACGAAAGCGTCGTCGGGACCGCGTTCTATGTGATGGATTTCCTGGAAGGGCGGATTTTTCGCGATCCGCAGTTGCCCGGCGTCGCACCCGTGCAGCGCGCCGCGATTTACGATTCAATGAACGACGTGCTAGCGCGGTTGCACAAGGTCGACTTCGCGAAGGTGGCCCTCGGCGATTTCGGGAAGCCCGGCAACTATTTCGAGCGGCAAATTGCGCGCTGGATCACGCAATACCGCGCCGCGCAGACAGATCAGATCGCCGACATGGAGCGGCTGATCGAATGGATGCCGAAGAATATTCCGAGCGACGACAGCGTTACAATCGCGCACGGCGACTACCGGCTTGAGAACTCCATCTTTCACCCAACGGAGCCGCGGATGATCGCGGTGCTGGACTGGGAGCTTTCGACGATCGGGCATCCGCTTGCCGATCTCGCCTATAACTGCATGGGCTATCGCGTGCAGAACCCGCGGCAAGGCGGTCTTGTGGGTGTGAACTTTGAAGCGACCGGCATTCCGAGCGAGCAAGCGTATGTTTCGAAGTACTGCGCGCGCGTCGGACGCGAGCGGATCGAAAACTGGCCGTTCTATCTGAGCTTTTCGGTGTTCCGCCTCGCCTCGATCTCGCAAGGGGTTTACAAGCGTGGGATTGACGGGAACGCCAGCTCGGCGACGGCCGCAACGGCCGGGAATAGTTGCCAATTCCTTGCCGAGCACGCCTGGCGGCTCGCGCACGAGGCCGAATAGCTCGGCCATTAACCCGGGCTTAGGCATCGATACTCAACGCAAATTTACGCGATAGCCGTACGCTGCGTTCGTGTCGCGTGAACCAGGACCTATGCCGCCAGATCCGGCCCAACCCACTGTGCAGTTGCTCGAACTCGGGGCGCATTTCGCGCTGGCCGAGCGCGCAGCAAAGATCGGCTATTGGCGGCATCAATTGACCGACGGTACGGTGCATTGGTCCCCCGGTCTCTATGCAATGCTCGACATCGACCCTGCGGAAGTTTCACCGCGCAGCGAGTTCTTGATCGAGCGAATTCATCCGGACGACCGAGCGCTTGTGCCCGCGGCGGTCAGCCAAGCCATCCGCGAGCGCAAATCGTTTCAGTACCGGACACGTTCGTGGAACACGGGTGCGCCCGAACGTACGTTCGACACGTACGGCGACGTGCAATGCGACGAAAGCGGCCGCGTTAGCGCCATCCTTGGCGTGGTGCGCGAGGTGACGGCCGAAGTCGCTGCGCAACGCAAGTTCGAGGATCGAGAGGCCGCCTACCGCTTCGTCGCGGAAGAAGCGACCGACATGATCATCCGCCACGGCAAGGACGGTACGCCGCTGTTCGTATCACCGGCCATCCGCCAACTCTTAGGGTGCGAGCCTGATACCTATTTGAAAGAGCCGCCCTTTACGCGCGTCCACGCCGACGACCTTGCCATGGTGCAGCGAACCCTTCTGGAAGCCAGGGATTCGCGGCGAACCGCCACGCTGACCTATCGGATGCGTCATACGCAAGGCCACTACGTTTGGTGCGAAACGCGCGTGCGGTTCGTGTTCAACGCGGCGACGGATGAGCATCTGGGCGCAATTTCGATTTCGCGCGACATCACGGAACACAAGAACTTTGAAGAGGCGCTGCAAGCGGCCCGCGAGCGTGCGGAGTTCGCGAACCATACGAAGTCACGCTTCCTAGCGAACATGAGCCACGAGCTTCGTACACCGTTGAACGCGATCATAGGCTTTTCCGATATTCTGGCGCGCGAGATGTTCGGACCGCTCGGCAGCGAGCGCTACGCCGATTACGCGCGCTTGATCAACGAGTCCGGCGGGATGCTGCTCGACCTCATCAACGATCTGCTCGACATGTCGAAGATCGAGGCCGGCAAGCTCGACTTGCATCCTGAGGATTTCTCCGTTACCGACGCGATTGCGGCGTGCGTGCGGCTCCTCTCGATGCGGGTGGAGAGCCGCGGTGTCACGCTTACGACGCGCGTCGAACCGAAGGGGTTGCGGCTGCATGCCGATGCACGCGCTTTCAAGCAAATTCTCCTCAATCTGGTTTCGAACGCGGTGAAGTTTACCGATGCGGGCGGGCGGATCGACGTGACGGCGATGGTCGAGGGCGAACGCTTGCGCCTGATTGTCGCCGATACGGGGGTCGGGATTCCGGCGGAGGTTTTGCCGCGGCTCGCACGGCCGTTCGAGCAGGCGGCCAACGACCCCGCGCGCGCGCATGGCGGCTCGGGCTTGGGACTTGCGTTGGTGAAGTCGCTGACCCAGCTGCACGGCGGCGACTTCACGCTCGAAAGCCATCTTGGGCTCGGAACAACTGTGACCGTGATGCTGCCTTTGCGCGGAGCCGACAGCGAGCGCGCCGCTTAGCGAGTTCCCTCACGCAATCGCAAGCAACAAAAAGGCGCGCCTTTCGGCGCGCCCTTCGTATCTTCGTGCGAGTCTTCTTTCCTACTCCGCCGCTTCCATGCGGAGTTGGTTGGAGTATTTGCCGAACTCGAGGCGCGCGATCGTGCGATTGTGCACTTCGTCCGGGCCGTCAGCGAGGCGCAGTGTGCGTTGGCCGGCATAGAGGCGAGCCATGCCGCTGTCGGAGGTAACGCCGGCGCCGCCCCAAGCTTGGATCGCGTCGTCGATCACCTTCAACGCCATGCGCGGCGCTGCGACTTTGATCATCGCGATTTCGGTACGCGCGACCTTGTTGCCGACTTTGTCCATCATGTCGGCGGCTTTGAGCGTAAGTAGACGGCACATTTCGATGTTGATGCGCGCTTCTGCGACGCGCTGTTCCCAGACCGAGTGTTCGGAGATGCGCTTGCCGAACGCTTCGCGCGTCATCAAGCGCTTGCACATCGACGCCAACGCGCGTTCGGCGGCGCCGATCGTACGCATGCAGTGGTGAATGCGGCCCGGCCCCAGGCGGCCTTGCGCGATTTCGAAGCCGCGGCCCTCACCCAAGATCATGTTTTCAACCGGAACTTTGACGTTCTCGAACACGATTTCGGCATGGCCGTGCGGCGCGTCGTCGTAGCCGAAGACGGGAAGCATCCGCTTGATGTGGACGCCCGGTGCGTTCGCCTCGACCAGGATCTGGCTCTGTTGGCGGTACTTGTCGGCGTTCGGGTCGGTTTTTCCCATCACGATCATAATTTTGCAACGCGGATCACCCATGCCTGACGACCACCATTTGCGGCCGTTGATGACGTAGTGATCACCTTGACGCTCGATGCGGGTGCGGATGTTCGAGGCATCGGACGAGGCGACCTCCGGCTCCGTCATTATGAAGGCCGAGCGAATTTCGCCTTCGAGAAGCGGGTTCATCCACTTCTTCTGCTGCGCTTCGTTGCCGTATCGCTCTAACACTTCCATGTTGCCGGTATCAGGGGCAGAGCAGTTGAAAACCTCGGAACCAAAGCCGACGCCGCCCATCATTTCGGCGAGCGGCGCGTATTCGAGGTTGGTGAGCCCCGCGCCGTGCTTGCTCTCGTTCAAGAACAAGTTCCAAAGGCCTTGCGCCTTCGCCTTCGCCTTCAACTCTTCGACGACCGGGACCACGATCCACGGATTGCCCTTCGCGCGGGCTTCGCTCATCTGGGCTTCGTAGGTTTTCTCGGCCGGGTAGACAAACTTGTCCATGAAGTCGCCGACGCGCCTCATCCATTCCTTCTGCCGGGGGGTGTAATCGAAGTTCATTTTTGTTCCTCCTTAAGACAATGACGATGGGCCGGACCTTAGCCTCGGGGCGAGCCCCAACCTAGGGGGATTAATTGCGCATCGGTCGCAGGAGGCGTAGAATTCGCCAATGGATTTGCGCTTGCGCAGATTGGCGGAGCATCTCCGCAACCGGCGTCGCGTCGCGGACTTCTCGCCCGCGGCGGTTGATCCCGACCTGTTGCCGCATCTGTTCGTCCTGGATATCGAGCCCGGACAGAACCCGATCAGGTTGCGCATCCGTCTTGTCGGTACGGCGCTCGATCAGGCGTTTCTGCGGCCGTTGGCAGGGCGGCACTTGGAGGACTTCATTCACGGTCCGCGCGGTGCGGACGTCGTTGAGGGCTTTCATCTGTGCGCGACGTCGCATGAGCCGATCTGGATGCGCCAGGTGGTTCGCATTCGCGAGCATCTGCCGCGCTTCGTGGAGGGGATCGCGTTCTATCTCGACCCCGATCGTGTTTATGGCGGGCTTATCGTCGGCGAACTCCCCACCGATGTCAGCGAAGGCAGTTTCGAGAGCCACCCGGTCTATTGACGGCGGACCCGGAAGAAGTCTTTGAGCTGCGTCGCTGCCTTCGCCTCAATGTCACCGGCCAGGCGCGCGATTTCGGGACGATGATGGCAAGTCGACTGTTCGAAGAACTTTGGGCCATGCGCGATGGCGCCGCCTTTGGGGTCTGAGGCCGCGTAAACCAAACGCTTGATCCTGGCGAAGGAGATGGCGCCTGCGCACATCGTGCAGGGTTCGAGCGTGACGTAGAGCGTCGTGCCGATTAGGCGTTCGTTGCCGAGGCGCTTCGCAGCCGCGCGGATGACCAGCATTTCTGCGTGTGCCGTCGGGTCTTTCGTTTCGACGATCATGTTGCCGGCGGAGGCCAGCATGTCGCCGGGGTCCGGCCCTACAAGCACGGCACCCACGGGGACTTCCCCACGCGCTGCCGCGGCCTCAGCCTCGGCGAGGGCGACATCCATCCAGCGGTCGTCGGCTTGCGTCATCATTTCCGTATGCCCGTCGCGGGCCTCTGGTACAACCCCGGCCATGAGCGACAAAGAGGTCGGTGACGGCGATCGCATCGCCAAAGTTTTGGCGCGTGCGGGCGTTTGTTCGCGGCGGGATGCGGAGCGGTTGATTGCGGAAGGACGCGTGGCGGTCGACGGCCAGGTGCTGGCGACGCCTGCTTTCAAGGTTAAGGCGGGGGCTAAGATTTCCGTCGACGGTAAGCCGGTGAAGGAGCCCGAGCGGGCGCGGCTCTTTCGTTATCACAAGCCCAAGGGTCTCGTGACCACACATCGCGACGAGAAGGGGCGCGCGACCGTTTTCGAGAATTTGCCACCCGGCATGCCGCGGGTGATTTCGATCGGGCGGCTCGACTACAACTCGGAAGGGTTGCTGCTACTCACGAACGACGGCGAACTCGCGCGCAAATTGGAGCTGCCGTCGAGCGGGTGGATCCGGCGTTATCGCGTGCGGGTGTTCGGGAAGCTGACGCAGGCGGATCTCGACCGCTTGCTCAAGGGTATAGAGATCGAGGGCGTGAAGTATCAGCCGGTCGAAGCGAAAATGGATCGGCAGCAAGGCGGGAACGCTTGGGCGACGATTGCGCTCAAAGAAGGCAAGAACCGCGAAGTTCGCCGGCTCATGGAGCATATCGGGGTGAAGGTGAACCGCTTGATCCGCGTCACGTTCGGGCCCTTCCATCTGGGGCAGCTGAAGGAAGGCGACGCCGACGAGATTCCGGCGAAGGTGTTTCGCGACCAACTCGGCATCAAGAAGGGCGTGGGCTGGGCCTGATGCGGATCGTTGCGGGCAAGCACCGTGGCCTTTCGCTCGCCACGCCGAAGGATGCCCGCGTGCGCCCGACGTCGGACCGCGTACGCGAGGCGCTGTTCAACGTACTTGCGCACAACGATTTCGGGATTGATTTCAAGATCGAGGGCGCGCGGGTGCTCGACCTGTTCGCGGGGACTGGCGCGTTGGGGCTCGAGGCGCTGTCGCGCGGGGCGTCCTATGTGCTTTTCGTGGACGATCATTTCGAGAGCCGGGGTTTGATCCGGCGTAACGTCGAAGCGGCGCACGCGACAGGAGCCACAAAGATTTGGCGGCGCGACGCCACCGCGCTGGGCGACTTGCCGGGAAACGCGGGCGGGCCGTTCGATCTCGTGTTCCTCGATCCGCCGTATCGCAAGGGGCTCGCGGAGCTTGCGCTTGTCAGTGGACGGGACGGCAAGTGGCTTGCGCCGCGTGCGCTGGCCGTTGCCGAGACGGCGACAGATGAGGCGTTCGCGGCGCCAGCGGGGCTTTCCGTGCTCGACGAGCGGACGTACGGCGACACGAAGGTAGTGTTTCTAACGCCCGCTCCAGCGTAAACTCGGGTCTATGACCGACGAGCCGATTTCGCCGCCGCCGCGGCGGCTGTTGTTTTTAGAGCCGCGCGGGTTGATCGACATCCCGACGCTGTTCATTGCGGCGCCGTTCTTGTTGAGTGCGCCGCGGGGGCGCAAGCATGGGGTCGTCGTGCTGCCGGGTTTCGGTGCGGATGACCGCTCGACGGTGTTGCTCCGGCGATATTTGTCGCTTCTCGGCTATGACGCGCACGGGTGGAAGCGCGGGCGGAACGTACGGCGGCCGGGTGAAGATGTGCCGTCCGTGATCGCGCAGATCAAAGCACTAAAGGCGAAGCACAATGTAGCGGTGACGCTGGTCGGGTGGAGCCGCGGCGGCATCATGGCGCGCGAGATCGCGCGACAGGTGCCGGACGACGTTCGGATGGTGATTACGCTCGGCAGTCCGTTCGCGGATCCGACGGCGAACAATGTCGGCGCGATTTGGAAATTGCTCACGGGTGAGGACGTGCCGCGAAATCCGGAACGGATTAAGCAGCTGGCGGAACCGATCCCGGTTCCGGCAACAGCGATCTTTACAAAACAGGATGGCGTGGTCGCGTGGCGGGCGTGTCTCGAACGCGAGGGCAAGGAGAGTGAAAATGTCGAGGTACGCTCGACGCATATCGGGCTCGGATTTCATCCGCCGGCGCTTTGGGTAATTGCCGACCGACTGGCGCAAAAATGGGACACGTGGAAGCCGTTCAAGCCGAGTAAATTGGTGGCGCCGTTCTTTCCGCGGAAGGCAGGCGTGTATTACGCCTGATAACGAGGTCGGTTCTCATGTTTCGAACATTCCCGGGCGGTGTAACGCTCCCCGATACCCCAGAGGCACACGTCGTCGCGCTGTTCTGGGGCGTGTTCATCGTGACGTGGGTGCTCGCGGCATTTTTCACCAAACGCACCGTCGAGCGCGGCAATCGGTATTGGGGATTGGCGGCGGTGGCGATGATCGCCGCCTTCTATGTCGTGCGCCGCGTCGGCGTGACCGACAGCGTCTTGTGGACCTATACCCAGGCGTTGGGACTGACCGCCGACGCGATCGTCGGCTTGGGGCTCTTCTTCGCGATATGGGCGCGCTTCGCGCTTGGCCGAAACTGGAGCGGTCAGGTGACCTTCAAGCAGAATCACGAATTGATCACGACGGGCCCTTATGCGCTGGCGCGGCATCCGATCTACACGGGCATGATTTTGATGCTGTTGGGAACCGCCATTCTTGTCGGGCACACGGTGCCGTTTGGATTGACGGCGGTTCTAACTCTCACGCTATGGATCAAGTCGCAGGTCGAAGAGCAGCTGATGATGAAGCATTTTCCCGAGGCTTATCCGGCCTACCGTACGCGCGTGCGCGCGCTTATTCCGTTCGTGCTCTGAGATCAGCGGCGGCCGAATAATTTTTCTACGTCGGCGAGCTTTAGTTCCACGTAAGTGGGGCGGCCGTGGTTGCATTGGCCGGAGAGCGGCGTTTGCTCCATTTCGCGGAGCAGCGCATTCATTTCCTCGAGAGTGAGGCTCCTGCCCGCCCTGACCGCGCTGTGGCAGGCCATCGTGGAGCAGATTTCGTCGAGGCGTTCTTTCAGCGAGAGTGCGCCGCCGTATTCCGCGATTTCGTCGGCGAGGTCGCGGATCAGACCTTTGACGTCGCCGCCCTTCAGTAGTGCCGGCACTTCACGCACGAGGACGGCGTCGGTGCCGAAGGGTTCGAGGATCAGGCCCAGTTCGGCAAGTTCGGCCGAGCGCGCCGTCAGGCGGTCGACGGAGGGGCTGTCGAGATCGACCACTTCAGGGATTAGAAGCGCCTGGCGTTCGATGCCTCTTTGTGCGATCGCGCGCTGCAGGCGGTCGAGCATCAGCCGTTCGTGGGCGGCGTGCTGGTCGACGATGACGATGCCGTCGCCGGTTTGGGCGACGATGTAGGTGTTGTGCAACTGGCCGCGGGCGACGCCAGAGGAAAGCGATCGTTGCTCGGCTGTGTTTGGTCGAGCGGGCGGGCGAGCGGCGGCGCATCGATGAACGCGCGCTGTGCGGGTTCGTAGAACGCGGCCGCCTCTGCGAGAATGCGTGGGCTCGGGCGCGGTTCGGCGAACGCGTAGTGTCCGGGGGCGAGACGTTCGAGCGTGCTTGTCGCGACGGTCGTTGAGCTCCGCGTTCCGCCGGCGTGGAGGGCTGCTTTCAACGCGCTCACGATCAGGCCGCGAATCATGGCTGCGTCGCGGAAGCGGACTTCGGTCTTCGCCGGGTGGACGTTGACGTCGACATCGTGGGCGGGGAGATCGAGGAACAACGCCACCACGGGGTGACGGTCGCGCGCGAGCACATCGGCGTAGGCGCCGCGCACAGCGCCAACGAGCAACTTGTCGCGAACCGGCCTTCCGTTCACGAACAGGAGTTGCTGGGCAGCGGTACCGCGACGTAGGTCGGCAGGCCCGCGTAACCGGTGAGCTTCGCGCCTTCACGCGCGGCATCGATGGGCAGTGCGTTTTCGGCAAAGTCGGCGCTCAAGATCGCGGCGAGGCGCTGTAGCCTTCCGTCGAACAAGTCGCCCGGTTCGGCGGCGGCTTTGAGGACCGTGCGTTCTTCGGTCGCCAAGCGGAAGCCGACGTCGGCGTCGCCAACGCCAAGCGCTTGACGATTTCGATGACTGCGGCAGTCTCCAGGCGTTCCGGACTTGAATTTCGAGGCGAGCCGGTGTCGCGTAGAAGAGGTCGCGGACTTCGACGATCGTGCCGTGCGCGCCGTGGCCTTCGAACGGTGCCGGACGCGGGCGTGTGACCTGGCCGCCTTCGACGGTCACGGCGAACGCCTCCTTCGCACCCTTGGCGCGGGAGGTGATCGTGAGCCTTGCGATTGCGCCGATCGAGGGCAGCGCCTCGCCGCGGAAGCCCAAGGTCGCGATGGCCATCAGGTCGTCGCTGCCGGCCTCGTCGCGGGGGAGTTTTGAGGTCGCGTGGCGTTCGACGGCAAGCGTCAGTTCGTCCGCGCTCATGCCGATGCCGTCGTCGGCGATGCGGATCAGCGTCATGCCGCCGCCTGCGATCGTGATGTCGACGTTCTTGGCACCTGCGTCGATGGCGTTCTCGACCAGTTCTTTCACGGCAGACGCCGGGCGTTCGACCACCTCGCCCGCGGCGATACGGTTGATCGTGCCTTCGGCGAGTCTGCGGATGCGTCCGCTCATCCGCCCAGATACTTGCGCGTCAGGCGCTTGCTTTCTTCGACCGCAGGCTGCCCGAATGGATCGACGTTCCAGAGGCGGGCTGCGATCAGCGTCTCCAAGATCAAGTGCATCATCAAGGCGCCGAGATTTCGTTCGTCGAGCGGGCTCGAGAAAGAAATGCGGCGGACCGCGCGGCCGGCGTTCGTCAACGTCTCGGCGGTGGCGCGGACTTGGGCCGCGACGACATCGGACATGCCCCGACCGGCTAGCAACGGCAAACCGTGCTTTTGTGCCCAGGGACTGTTGGCTTTTGCGTCGGAGACTGCAGGCGCGTCGATCAACGTGAACAGCTTGTCGTTCGGGCCGTCGAGGTAGAGTTGGAGTTGGCTGTGCTGATCGACCGGGCCTTGCGCGTCGATCGGGGTGGTGCCTTGACCTTGCTTGCCGAGGCTTTCGGCCCACAGCTGGCGCCACCATTTGGGCAAGCGCGCGAGACGGTCGCGATAGACCCACAAGACGCTTTGGCTCAAGGCCACATCGCGCGCAGCGACGCTTAGGGCTGCACCGTCGATTGCCGCCGATCTACCCGCCATCGCGGCGTCGAGCGTTTCGCGGGCCCCGGCGCGGATCGCCTTGGCATCGAGCCCTGCGATGAGCGCCGGCACGAGGCCGACACTGCTGAACGCCGAGAAGCGGCCGCCGAGATCGGGATCGTGCGCGATCATAGGGGCACCCATGTCGGTCAGAATAGCGCGCAAGGGGTTGGCGCCTCCTTCCGCGATGCCGGCGAAATGGTGCTTCAGGTATTTGCCGCCACCTTCTTCTTCGAGCGCTTCGATGGCGACCAAGAGCTGCATCAGCGTTTCGGTGGTCGTGCCCGATTTGGAGACGACGAGGAAGCGCGTCGTGCGCAGATCCATCAAGGTCAGCATCGTGCGGAAGACGGCACTGTCGATGCCTTCGACGATGTGAAGCCGCGGGTGACCAACGCGCGGCTGGTAGGCCTGCGTCCCCCAGAACGCGAGTTGGGAAAGCGTCTGTGCGCCAAGGCTAGAGCCACCGATGCCGAAGACGACGAGGTCGGTC
Organism: Micropepsaceae bacterium; assembly: GCA_044220975.1. Classification (GTDB taxonomy): domain Bacteria; phylum Pseudomonadota; class Alphaproteobacteria; order Micropepsales; family Micropepsaceae; genus SZUA-430. The sequence goes on from JBGAPZ010000002.1 coordinate 88,384, forward strand.
GTGTTCTTCAACAAATGCTCGGCGATCTCGCCGGCACGGGCGAGGTCGTCCGCGTCATCGACCGAGCGCCTGAGCGCGGCGAAATTTGCGTCATCCGTCTTGCGCCAGTGGCCGAGCGCGGTTTGCGCCTCGCCCAAGCGCTTGTCGAACGCGCCGCGGAGCGGGTCTTTCGCGACGGCGGCAGAGATATCGTGCGTGAATAGAGTCATTGGACGCGAGATGTAACGCCCGCTCCCCCCTTCGGAAAGGGCAATCCCGGAAACGAAACGGGGGCAGACCCCTGCCCCCGCTTAAACTTTGTGCACAGGGAACCCGCGCGGGCGTCTAGAACCAGTCGAACCAGCCGCCGCTTTCGTCTTCCTTTTCCTTCTTCGTCTTGCTTTCGGCAACCGGTTCCGCGGTGCCTTTTTCGATAACCGGCGCGTCTTCGACGGGCTTTGCGGGCATCGAAGCGTTTAGACGCTGCTCTTCTTTGGCGGCGTTGATCGGGGTGCCGACCTCTTCCCGTTTGCCGCGCCAGAACAGGACACTGTCGGCGTAGGATTTGCGCTTGCCGGCTTCACGCACTTCAGTGCGCAATTCCTGGCGAATGGTCGGGTCCGCCTTTTCCGCGCCCGAAGCACTGATCAAGGCTTGTTCGCCCTGGGATGCAGCCGTCTGTTTCGCGGGGCCGCCGAGTACCTTTTGCGCGGCGCCGGCGACGTCTGCGTCTTGCGGTCGTGGCGCACCGGGTTGCGGCGCCTTGAGCTCGAATGTCGCTGGTACAACGAGTGGCGCACGCGTGGTGATCGCGGTTTCGTCGGGCGATTGCTTGGCGGCGCCGAGAGATTCCTTAACGCCGGTGCACCCGGCAAGGCCGATCGTGGCAACCGCAACAACGATTGCCGTCTTACGCAGTACTGTCGTCACGTCTGATCCTCCTTCGCGCCGCGCACCCGAGAACGCCATTCGCCGATGACGAGGTCAAGTGCCATGATCACGACTCCCATTACAACTGCCGTGTCGGCGAGATTGAATACGTACCAACCATACCCGAAAGCGTGCAGGTAAAAAAAGTCCGCAACTGCCCCGTAAAGTATGCGGTCGATCACATTTCCCAGGGCGCCGCCGATAATCAACCCTAGCGAGAGGGCCAATCGTGTGTCCTTGATCCCGCGCAACCACCATACGAGGAAGCCGGTCACGCCAAGCGCGAAGAACGCGAGCAGCCAGCGTTCAAACGGGCTTTGGGCCTGTAACAGTCCGTAAGAAATGCCGGTGTTCCAGACCATCACGATGTCGAAGAACGGCAGCACTTCGATTTGGTGCGGGTTCCGCGCCTGACCCAGCGTTTCGATCCAACCGAAACCGTGCAGGAACAGAACCTTCCACGCCTGGTCGAGCGCAAGCGTCGCGGCCGCGACCAAAAGGCCGAGGTGCGCGGGGCTTAACTTTTTAAGGGCGTTCATCACTTCGCGTCGTGCTCCGCGACTGCGCCTTCGCACCGGAGGCACAAATGTGGGTGCGCGGCGCTTTTACCCACTTCGGGCAGAATACGCCAACAGCGGGCGCATTTCGTGCCAGGCGCCTTGGCGAAAACGACGGCTGCGCCTGCGACGTCGTCAATTTTAAAGGCGTCCGCCGGGGCCGGGCTGGTGCTGACGATGGCCGCCGAGGTGATGCCGATTTCGGCAAGGTCGAGGTTCTTCAGCAGGTCTGCGTCCTTCGCATCCGCGACGTGAAGCGTCGGGGCGGCCTCGAGGCTGGCGCCGATCGTCTTTTCACGGCGGGCGACTTCGAGCGCGCCGGTGACGACGCGTCGCAGGTCACGGACGCGCTGCCATTTTTCGGCGAGCGGCTTGTCGTTCCAGTCGGCCGGAACCGAGGGGAAGACGCGCAGATGGACGCTGTCGTGCTCGCCGTTGTGACGCGTGCGCCAGACCTCTTCCATCGTGAACACCATGACGGGCGCGAGCCACGCCGTCAGATGGTTGAACAGATGATCGAGAACCGTGCGCGCGGCGCGGCGGCGGAGCGATGACGGCGCGTCGCAATAGAGCGTGTCTTTGCGGATGTCGAAGTAGATCGCCGACAGATCCGTCGTGCAGAAGTTAAACAGCGCGGTGAACACCCGGTTGAAGTCGAACGCCGCGTAACCTTGGCGCACCGTTTGATCGAGCTCGCTCAACCGGTGCAACACCCAGCGTTCGAGTTCAGGCATGTCCTTTTGCGCAACGCGCTCGCCGTCGCTGAAACCGCTGAGGTTCGCCAGCAGATAGCGCATCGTGTTGCGGAGCTTGCGGTAACTCTCGACGTTCGCCTTCAGGATTTCAGGACCTAGGCGCAGGTCTTCTGTGAAATCGGACGAGGCCGCCCAGATTCGGAGGATCTCGATGCCGTTTTGATCGGCGACCTTCTGCGGCTCGACCGTGTTGCCGAGCGACTTCGACTGCTTGTAGCCCTTCTCGTCAAGTACGAAGCCATGGGTAAGCACGGTCTTGAATGGTGCACGCCCACGCGTGCCGCATGCTTCGAGCAGCGACGATTGGAACCAGCCCCGATGTTGGTCGGAACCTTCGAGGTAGAGGTCGGCCGGCCAGCCGATTTCGGGTTCGATGACGAAGGCGTGCGTCGAGCCGGACTCGAACCAGACGTCGATGATGTCGTCGACCTTTTCGTAGTCGGCGGCTTTCAGTTTGTTGCCGAGGAAGTCTTGCGGATCGGTCGTGAACCAGACGTCCGTGCCCCCCTTCTCGACCGCAGCAGCGACGCGCGCGTTGACGTCCGCGTCACGTAGGATTTCACCGTCCGATTTGCGCACGAAGATCGGGATCGGCACGCCCCAGGCGCGTTGGCGCGAGATGACCCAGTCAGGGCGGCTTTCGACCATCGCGCGCAGACGATTGCGCCCCTGCGCCGGGACGAAGTTCGTGTCGTCCACGGCTTTCAACGCCAGCTCGCGCAGCGACTTGCCGCCAAGGTTTGCGATGGGCCTGTCCATCGCGATGAACCATTGCGGCGTATTGCGGAAGATGACGGGCGCCTTCGAGCGCCAGGAGTGTGGGTAGTCGTGGCGTAGCTTCCCCTTCGCCAGCAACGCGCCCGCCTTGATAAGCTCACCGATCACGGCACCGTTCGCGTCGCCGTCTTTGCCGTCCGCGTTCAGGACTTTCTTGCCGGCAAAGATCGGCACGTGCGGGAAGAACGAACCATCTTCGGAAACCGTGTGCGGGATCGGTTCGGCGTCTTTCGGATGCGCTTCGGGATGCTGCATCCAGATTTCGAAGTCTTCCTCGCCATGTCCGGGTGCCGTGTGCACGAAGCCGGTACCCGTATCGTCGGTGACGTGGTCACCGGCGAACAGCGGCACCGGGAAATCGTAACCGTGACCCTGGAACGGATGCGCGCAAACGAGACCCTTCGGATCGACGTCGCTCACGCGTTCCCAGGTTTCGATCTTTGCAGCGTTTTTCGCATTATCGGCGAGCGTGTCGGCAAGCAGCAGCAAATCGCCGACCGAAGCGCCTGCACCCTCGCCCACTGCGGTCACGCGATAGAGGCCATACGAGATTTTTGGCGAATAGCAGATCGCGCGGTTGCCGGGGATCGTCCACGGGGTCGTCGTCCAGATGACGACCTTTGCTTTCGCGACATCGCCGGTCGCACCGGAGCGCACCGGGAACTTCACGAAGATCGTAGGCGAAAGCTTCTCGTGGTACTCGACCTCAGCCTCGGCCAGCGCGGTCTTTTCGACGACGGACCACATCACGGGCTTCGAACCGCGATAGAGAGCGCCGTTCATCACGAACTTTTGGATTTCTTTGATGATGATCGCTTCGCTCTGCGGCGCCATCGTGACATAGGGATTGTCCCACTCGCCGGTCGCGCCCAGGCGCTTGAACTCCGCGCGCTGGATGTTCAGCCAATGGTTTGCGAACTCGCGGCATTCCTTGCGGAATTCGATCAGCGGCACTTTGTCTTTGTCTTGGCCGGCCGAGCGATATTTCTCCTCGACCTTCCATTCGATCGGCAGGCCGTGGCAGTCCCAGCCGTGCACATAGGGAACGTCTTTGCCCAGCATTGTTTGCGACCGCACGACAAAATCTTTCAGGATCTTGTTCATGCCGGTGCCGAGATGGATGTGGCCGTTCGCATACGGCGGGCCATCATGGAAGATGAACTTCGGACGACCCTTCGCGGTCTCGCGCAGGCGCTTGTAGAAACCGATCTTGTCCCACCAGGCTAGCCACTCGGGCTCGGCCTTCGGTAGGCCTGCCTTCATTGGGAAGGGCGTGTCGGGCAGGAACAGCGAGTTTTTGTAGTCGCGCTTCGGCGCGCCGTCGTCGTCGGTCAAGGCTACGGTCATGGGAATGCTCTTCGATGGAGAGGTCTAAGGGCTCGGCTGCCGCGCGAGCGCGCGGGCTTTGCGGCGATGCGCTTTAAGCGATCGCGGGACTAATTCGCGCGAGCCTAATGAAGAGCGTCATGTTCCAATCCATTGCCATCCCCCTCGGGACCCACCCTGCTGCGCGTTTCAGCGCGGCTCAGGTTTGTGGCTGTTGTTCGCGGCGCTTCTAGCAAAGCCGCGCACCGTGGTCAAAGCGACGGCCCAAAAGCAAAAGGGCCCCGAAAAAAGGAGCCCCTGCCACGTTAACAAGTGTGTCGCTTGTCTAACCTAGACGGTTCTCGGCCATTTCCTGCTCGTACATGGCGGTGACGAGCGGGGCCTTCAATTCGTCGATCGCTTCGGCCATCGACTGGCGGAGGCAGATCTTGAACAAGCGGCGTTCGCGCATTTCGCGAATGAAGGGCTCGCCTCCGCACGCATCCGCTGCGGCATGGCGGATGCGATAGACCATCGTCTTCGCGCCGGCCGGGCGCGAGAGATCCAGGTCGCCGTAGGGTACGTCGAGCGTGATGCGTTCGTGCATCAGCGCCGACTGGTCGGCGTGAGCTGTTGCAGACAGGCTGAGCGCGGCTAGCGCGCTTGCGATCAATGCTTTCCTCATTGCTCTCTCTCCCAAGAGTTGATGCAGGTCCCCCAAATGTCCCCACCTTGCCGAGGTGGCATCTGGCACGACGACTATGAAGCCTCTTGCGCGCGCCACGGTGATCACCATCACGTGTGACTCATCACGAACGCGCAACCTCGGCGACCTTGTACAGGTGGGTGGGCGGTTTGCTAGTGTCGGCCATCACACTCACGAATTGGAGAACTCGTTATGCGCAAGGAAACGTTCGAGTACAAAGATGGCGGGACAGTGTGCGAGGCTTACGTCGCGCATGAGCCCGGGCAAAAACGGCCTTGTGTATTGGTTTCACACGCGTGGGCGGGAATCGCCGATCACGAACGGGCGCGCGCAGATCAGCTCGCGGGCCTTGGCTATGTGGGATTTGCGCTCGACGTCTATGGCAAGGGCGTGCGTGGCGATCCGATGGCCGATAACAGTGCGTTGATGGGACCGTGGCTCAATGATCGCGCAAAGTTGAGGCAGCGTTTGCTCGCCGCGGTCGCGGCTGCGAAAGCACATCCGGCCGTCGATCCCAACCGCGTTGCTGTGATCGGCTATTGCTTCGGCGGCCTGTGCGCGCTGGACGTGGCGCGTTCAGGCACCGGCGAGGTGCGGGGCGTCGTGAGCTTGCACGGCATCTTCATGCCGCCCAATCTCGGTGCTCAGGCACCGATCAAAGCGAAGGTCTTGGTGTTGCATGGGTGGGAAGACCCCATGGCGACGCCGGACGCGGTGCTCGGTCTTGCGAAAGAGATGACGGCGGCGAAGGCCGATTGGCAACTCCACGCCTATGGCAATGCCATGCACGCCTTTACGCTCGAAGGCGCGAACGCCCCTGAGCGCGGACTCAAGTACGACAAGGCGGCCGACCGGCGGTCCTGGGCCGCGACGAGCGACTTCTTGAAGGAAGTGTTCGGCTGATCCCGCCGAACACGATTTCTTGAGGCGCGTAGCGGTCTTTCGCGTGCTCGGGCATGGTTCGTCGATCCATTCGGGGGACGGCCTCATGAAACACTTACTTCTGGTCGCGGCCATGTTGGTGGCCGCGCCTGCTTTCGCACAGCCTGTGATGAGCGACGCGGACATCGCAGCCGCACAGGCGAAGATCGTGGCGGCGGCAGCTTCATCGCGCGCGAACGCGAAGACGGCCGAGGAAAAGGCGATCGTCGAGGCCGACCTCGCGTTCGCAGCCGATGCTGCCAAGCGCGGCGCGGCAGCGGCGTTCGGCGATCGGATGCACGCGGAAGGCAAAATGTTCCCGCCGCGTCAGCCCATTGCAGTGGGACCGGAGGCTGCGCGGGCGCAATTCAAGAATGACACAGCGGTGTGGGCGTGGGCGCCCGTGCAAGCCGTCGCGAACGGCGACCTCGGCGTCACGTGGGGGATCGCGCTCATCACCGGCAAAGGCGACGACGGGAAGCCTTTCGCCGTGACGACGCGCTACACCACGGTGTGGCGGCGCGACGCGCAGGGCGTTTGGAAAATTTGGATCGACGTCGGAACGCCGGGACCGCTTCCCTAAACCTCAGCTATTGTGGTTTCGCCGGTGCGGCGCTTTGGGCCAGCGGCGGGCCGGTGAATTCCGCCTCGATGGCAAGTTCGACGGCGTCGCTGACGCCCATTGTGCTGCCCGGTGGCGGCACACCTTCTTTGACGCCGAATGCCGTGCGGCTGAGCGTGCCTTTTGCCGAGAAGCCGATGCGCGCATGGGGTTCGTACGCGTTGCCCGCGTAACCGCCGTTGAACGTCGCGTCGAGTGTTACCGGTGCGGTTACGCCTTTCAGCGACAGGTCGCCGGTGATGCGTGCGGTGTTCGGGCCGGTGAGTTCGACCTTCGTCGATTTGAACGTCATTTCAGGAAACTGTGCGGCGCCGAGCCACTTCTCGTTCAGGATTTCGTCGACGAATCCCTTGGGCGGCGTGGGCAAGGTCAGCGAACGTGAGTCGATCGTCGCCGTGACGCTGGAGGCCGACGGGTTCGCCGGATCGAGTTGCAAGTTGGCGTCGAACGTCGCGAAGCGGGCCGTGTAGTTCGAGAAGCCGATGTGGTTGACGCGGAATTCGAGATTCGCGTGGGCTTTGTCGAGCGTGTAAGCGCCTGCCGGTGCGTCCGTCTTCATCGGCACGATGGCGGCCGGCGGTGCGGGTTCGGTTGGCGCAGGCGGTTGAGCCTCTGCCTTTTCTTCTTTCTTCGCTTCGGGACCTGGGCCGCAGGCGGCGACAGCCAGAAATGCACTGCCGATCGCTAGAATTTTCAACGCATCTCTCATGGGGGTTACCTTTTATGATTGGCTCTTTTTTAGACTATCGCCGGCTTCCCATGTGGCACAAACGGATTTCCGGCGGCACGATCGGGTACGACAGTTGCACAATCCGTTTGCGCCTGGCACGAAGCGCGGCATGACACCCATTGTTTCGATTCAAAACCTGACCAAGACGTACAAGTCCGGGCTTCAGGCGCTCAAGCCCGTGTCGCTCGACATCCGGCCCGGCGAAATTTTCGCGCTGCTTGGGCCGAACGGCGCAGGCAAGACGACGCTCATCAACATCGTCTGCGGGATCGTGAATGCGTCGAGCGGGACCGTGATCGCGGACGGGCACGACATCCGCGAAGACTATCGCGACGCGCGGATGAAGATCGGGCTCGTGCCTCAAGAGTTGACCTCCGACCGCTGGGAGACCGTGATCAATACGGTGACGTTTTCGCGCGGGCTGTTCGCGCGCGCGCCGGATAAGGACTATGTCGAGAAAGTGCTGCGCGACTTGACGCTTTGGGACAAGCGCAACGATCAGTTGCAGACGCTGTCGGGCGGCATGAAGCGGCGTGTGATGATCGCCAAGGCGCTGGCGCACGAGCCTTCAATCTTGTTCCTCGACGAGCCGACCGCCGGCGTGGATGTGGAGCTTCGCCGCGATATGTGGGCGTTGGTGCGGCGGCTGCGCGACGACGGCGTCACCATCATTTTGACCACGCACTATATCGACGAGGCGGAGGAGATGGCCGATCGCATCGGCGTCATCAACAAGGGCGAACTGATCCTGGTCGAAGAGAAGGCGACCTTGATGAAGAAGCTCGGCAAGAAGCAGCTGACTCTGGTGCTGCAGGAACCGATGCAGGCGGTGCCCGCCGAGCTCGTGGAGTGGAACGTGGCGCTCAAGGACAACGGACACGAGCTTGAATACACGTTCGACGCAAACGCGGAGCGCAAAGGCATTGCGTCGCTGCTCAGGCGCGTCACCGATTTGGGCATCCAGTTTCGCGACGTGCACACGACGCAGAGTTCGCTTGAAGATATTTTCGTGAGTTTGGTCAAAGAGGGTCACCGGTCATGAACGCACCTTCGTTCAACCATCACGCCGTTTGGGCAATCTACCGATTCGAGTTGGGGCGCTGGTTCCGCACGATTTGGCAAAGCCTAGCCACGCCCGTGATCACCACGTCGCTCTATTTCATCGTGTTCGGGACCGCGATCGGCTCGCGCATGGGTACGGTCGAGGATGTTCCCTACGGCGCGTTCATCGTGCCGGGGCTCATCATGCTCAGCGTGTTTTCGGAGAGCATTTTCAACGCGGCGTTCGGCATCTATTTCCCGAAGTTCACGGGCACGATCTACGAGTTGTTGTCGGCGCCGGTGTCGGCGTTCGAAGCGGTGCTCGCCTATGTGGGGGCTGCCACGACCAAGTCGGTCGTGCTGGGCCTCGTTATCTTAGCGACGGCATCTTTGCTCGTGCCGATCCATATCGAGCATCCACTTGCGATGTTGGCGTTCCTCATTTTGATCGCGGCGACGTTTTGCCTGTTCGGGTTCATCATCGGTGTGATGTCGAACAATTTCGAGCAGATGCAGGTCGTGCCAATGCTGGTGGTGACGCCGCTGACGTTCCTCGGCGGCGCGTTCTACTCGATCAAGATGCTGGCACCCGCTTGGCAGACGGTCGCCCACTTCAACCCCGTCGTCTATTTGATCTCGGGGTTCCGGTGGAGCTTCTTCGGCAAGGGCGACGTCGCGATCGAGGTGAGCCTTGCGGCGACGCTGGGCTTCTTCTTGGTTTGCCTGGGCATTGTCGCTTGGATCTTCAAGACGGGCTACCGGTTGAAGAACTAACCTCACGCAAACTTCGTCAGGCGACCGTGGATGATCTCATGCGCCTGCTTCATGATGCGGTCGATGAGTTCCTTCACTGTGGGCACGTCGTGGATCAGGCCCACGACCATGCCGCAGGACCAGGCGCCCGCATCCATTGTGCCGTCTTTCATGATCTTCGGATAGACGCCCGCGACTTCGCCGATGATGTCTTCGAACTTAAGGTTCGCGCCTAAGGCTTTTTCTTTTTCGAGCAGGCGGTCGACGGCGGCGTTCTTCAGCACGCGTTCCGTGTTGCGGAGCGGGCGCATGACGAGGCGGGTGTCGAGTTCGCTCGCCGCCACGATTGCCTGCTTCACGTTTTCATGCACCGGCGCCTCTTTCGTCGCGATGAAGCGCGTGCCCATGTTCATGCCGTCGGCGCCCATCGCGAGGGCTGCGACGAGGCTGCGCCCGTCGGCCATGCCGCCCGAGGCCACGAAGGGGATCTTCAGCTTGTCAGCCGCGGCCGGCAGCAGGATGAAGTTCGGCACGTCGTCTTCACCCGGGTGGCCGCCGCATTCGAAGCCGTCGACCGAGACGGCATCGCAGCCGATTTGTTCGGCCTTTAGCGAGTGGCGCACGGATGTGCATTTGTGAATGACCTTGATGCCGTTCTCTTTCAGCACCGGCAGCCACTTTTGCGGATTGTTGCCGGCCGTCTCCACGTACTTCACGCCGCCATCGATGATCGCCTTGATGAAGCCCGGATAGTCGGGCTGCGTGAGTGCGGGTAGGAACGTCAGGTTCACGCCGAACGGCTTCTTCGTCATCTCGTGACAACGGCCGATCTCTTTCGCGAGGTTTGCAGGCGTACCTTGCGTCAGGCCAGTGATGATGCCGAGGCCGCCCGCGTTCGACACCGCAGCCGCCATCTCGGCAAAGCCGACGAAGTGCATGCCGCCTTGGATGATCGGATGCTCGATGCCGAACATTTCGGTAATGCGGGTCTTCATGGGACGGACTCCGGTTGGCGTGGAATGGCTGTTGCCGCTTCCATGCCACGTCCCTACCCGCTTGTCAGCCTCAGACTTTAGTAGCGCATGAACGGCCGGCGCTCCGTCTCCCACGATTGCTCGTCGGGCTGTGTCAGCGCATCGAGGTCGGCTGGCATTGCCGCTTTGTCGTCCACCCATTCGCGTAGAGTTGGGCTGCCGTTGATGACGTCGATCGCGAGTTTTCCGGCTTCGTATTCGTAGGGGAAGTCGCGCCAGAGCGGGTAGTTCGGGTGGAGGTTGCGAATGGCTTTGAATGCTAGCGCTTGCACGCGCCATGGTTTGAACGCAGCGTGATCGTAGGCGCGCGGGTCCTCGGTGTGGATCTGGACGCCGTTGCAGAGTTTGCCGACGTGTTTGTGGAACGTGGGTTCAAACCAGCAGTCGCGTAGCGAGCAACCCTTCAACCACTGCGGCGCCAGTCGGCGCATCTGGGCGATTAGCTTCTTCGCGTCGATGTCGGGGGCGCCGAAGAGTTCGAGGGGGCGCGTGGTGCCGCGGCCTTCGGACAGCGTCGTGCCTTCGAGCATCACGGTGCCGGCGTAGGCGCGCGCCATCCAGAGGTTCGGTGCATTCGGGCTTGGGTTCACCCATGTGCGCTCACCCAACGGCCAGCCGTAGCCGGGCGCTTCGTCGGGGCGATAGCCTTCCATTTCGACGATGCGATAGTCGACGTCGAGCTTCATCGTTTTGACGAACCAGAGACCGAGTTCGCCGAGTGTGAGGCCGTGGCGCATCGGCATTGGGCCCGCGCCGACGAAGCTCTGCCATCCGTCACGCAAACGCAGGCCTTCGACCGGGCGACCAGCTGGGTTCGGGCGATCCAGCACCCACACCGCGTTCTTATGGGTGGCCGCCGCTTCGAGCATGTAGAGCAGCGTGGTGATGAACGTGTAGATGCGGCAGCCTAAGTCCTGCAGGTCGACGAGTACAACGTCGAACGTGCCCATGCTTTGGCCCGTCGGGCGGCGGACTTGCCCATAGAGGCTGAACACCGGAATGCCGTGGACGGGATCGTTGAAGTCCGGGCTCTCGACCATGTTGTCTTGCTTGTCGCCGCGCAGGCCGTGCTGAGGGCCGAAAGCGGCGGTGAGGTTTATGTCCCCGCACGCCGCGAGCGCGTCGAGCGAATGCGTCAGATCTTGCGTGACCGACGCGGGGTGCGCGACGAGCGCCACGCGCTTGCCTTTGAGCGGCGCACGCAGCGCGGGGTCGGCGATCAGGCGGTCGATACCAAATTTCATGGGCTCAACGGTGGGAGTTCGAGGGTGAAACTATCGGCGTGGTGAAAGTCGGGCTTACCCGGTGGATGCGCAAGCGCCCAATAGGATTTGCGACCGTCCATTTCTTCGATCACGGCGGTGAGGTTCAACTGCCATGGCGCGTCCGCGGGGAGGCTTGGCATCGCGTCCAGTTTCAACGCTGCGAGCAGTGAATAAGACTCCGCGTTCGGCCGACTTTCGATGTTGGGCGGGGCCAAGTCTTCGGTCACGACCATGCCTTCGCGATAACCCCGGAAGCGGTAGGCGGCCCATTCCGTCGACGGGGCAAAGTTGAACTCATAGTAGCGCATGCTCGGCACCTTACGCACGAACGCTTCAAAACAAGTGTGCTGCCAGAGGCCGTCGGCGCGAGCGCGCGGCCCAAGCGGCGGCAGGCGGATGTCGGCAATCTTTCCGGTGACGAGATAGGTGAGCGTCAGGTGACCCCGTGTGCGCGTGACCGCAACATCGATGTGCGTGACGGCGGCGCAGCGCGATTCCGGGTGAAGCTTCAACGAGTGTGGCATGCCGATTCGATCGATCTTTCCGCTCGGCACCATAGCGAGCGCTTGGCTGGCGGCGCCAGGGTCATCTGTTTAATGTTGGACGGAACCTTGACGGAGCGCGCAATGAAGCGGGAACGGGCCTTTGCGCAGGTGGCCGCGCCGAAGTTGACCGATCCCAATCGTGCGCGCGCCTTTGCGATCATCGCGCGCGACGTCCGGCGCGCGGTCGTGTTCCGGCGCGGACCAACGCGAAAGACGCGACTTCTTTTATGGGACCTGCGCGATGACACGCTTGCGGCGGGCCAGTGGTTCTTCGGGCGCATATTCGAGCGACGTTGCGATCTGTCGCCGGACGGTGAGTTGCTCGTCTACTTCGCCGCGAAGCATACGGGCCCCTACCGCACCTGGACAGCGGTTTCACGACCGCCGTTCTTTACGGCCTTGGCGTTCTGGCCGAAAGGCGACACGTGGGGCGGTGGCGGCTTGTTCAAAGATCGACAAACGCTCCTGCTCAACCATCATTCAGGCCATCGCGAAATGATAACGCCGCCGAATGCAACGCGGCCGACGAAGCTCAAAGTCACTGGCCTTGGTGATTATTCCGGTGGTGGCGAGGACAACCCGATCTTTGCGCAGCGATTGATGCGCGATGGTTGGTCGATCTCGGACGAGGTCAACGTGAAGGAGCAAGCGTTCACAGCGCCGGTTTGGATCGTCTACGACCCGCCGCGCGTGCGTGCGCGAAAGATTCCCGGCGGCGCGAAAGTCGCCGCCACGCTGCGCGTCCTTACGCACGGTTATCACGAGCAAGGCGGCCGCAGCTGGGTTGAAACGGCGGAGGTTGTCGCCGGCGATGGCGAGCGCATTCGCGACTTCGGCCGCGTCGATTGGGCGGACATCGACCACAACGGCGACATTCTGCTTTCGCGCGAGGGCCGGTTGGAACGTTTGCGCCGCAAGGCAATCATGACGTCCGAACCGCCGCAAATCGTCGCCGATTTACACGACATGACGTTCGAACCGATTGCAGCACCGGAATGGGCGGAGACGTGGGATCGCAGGCGTCCCGCACGTTGACGCGCCTTCAAACGCTGGGCGTTGCGAGTAAGATCGCCCGTGCGCGTTCGCTGTCCTTGGCTATCTGCGCTTTGAGCGCGTCGAGGCCCGCGAATTTCTGTTCGGGGCGGAGGTAGGCGATGAACGAGACGACGATTTGTTGACCGTAGAGGTCACCCGTGTAGTCGAAAATATGGACTTCGAGGAGGACGTCTTTCTTGTCGAAGGTCGGGCGGCGGCCGAAGTTTGCGACGCCGTTATACGACGTGCCTGCGATCTCTGCGCGCACCGCGTAGACGCCGAGCGCCGGTTCCAAGTAGCCCTCGAGCGAGACGTTGGCGGTCGGGAAGCCGATGGTGCGGCCGCGTTTGTCACCCTGCTCTACCCTGCCCTCGACCGTCCACCAGTGGCCGAGCAGCTGGGCGGCGACTTCGGGTTTGCCGGCACGCAATGCTTCGCGGATTCGGGTCGAAGAAATTTTCGCTTCCGGGCCGATGCCGACAAGATCGAACGTGGAGACAGCGAAGCCTTGCTCTTGGCCGCGCGCTTTCAGCAATTCAATGTTGCCGGCCCTGCCTTTGCCGAACTGAAAATCCTGACCCACGACGATGTGCTTCACGCCGAGACCTTGCACCAGCACCTTCGCGACGAAATCTTCCGCGCTTAGTCCGGCGAACGCTGCGTCGAAGTGGAGCGCGTAGAGAACGTCGACGCCAAAGCGTTCGAGCAGGCGCGCCTTGGCGCGAAACGGCGTCAGTCGAAAGCGTTCGCCGCCGGGCTTGAAGAATTCCTGCGGGTGCGGTTCGAAGACGAGGACGCCGAGCTTGTCGCCCAGCGTCTTCGCGCGTTTCAGCAACGCCTGATGGCCCAAATGCACGCCGTCGAAATTGCCGATCGCCACGGCGGCGCCGCGCGCGGACGCGGGCAGGTTTTCGTAGTGGCGGAAGACTTGCATGCGGGCCGGGTGCGCTCGTCGCCTATTTGCCGCGCGAGGGGACCATGATGAGAGCGTCGCCCTCGATCACGACCGTGTCGCCGACTCTGCAGATCGTGGAGAGAACGATGCGGCGCTTTTCGGCGATGATTTCCGTGATCGTGCAGGTCGTCGTCACGGTGTCGCCGATCTTCACCGGCGCTTTGAAGCGCAGGTTCTGGCTCATGTAGATGGCGCCCGGACCGGGCAGCTTGGTGCCGATGACGGTCGAGATGAAGCTTGCCGACAGCATGCCGTGCGCGATGCGGGTCTTGAACGGCGTCTTCTCCGCGAACGTTTGGTCCAAGTGGACAGGGTTCGTGTCGCCAGAGACGCCCGCGAACAACACGATGTCGGCGTCGGTGATCGTCTTGCCGTACGAGGCCGACATGCCCGTTGTCAGGTCTTCGAGGAAATAACCGGATGTTGCCGTCATGGGCCGCCGTCCTTCTGTTGTTCGGGAGTGAGTTCGCGCGCAATCTATGCGGGCGGGCGTTACCAGAGCAAGCGGCGCATGGCCGCTACGGACTTCAGCTTCTGTGCAGCGAACACGCGCTCGATCTTTGCCGGATCGGGTGTGCCGTCGGCGTCAGCGAGTTCGCTTTCGTGGATCCCACCGGTGATCAGCAGCGAATCGATTCCCGCTTTCGTCGCACCGGCGATGTCGGTCTTCAGGCCGTCGCCAATGGCCAGCCACTTCGCGCGCGGGACATCGCGGCCGGTGAGTTCGCGCAGGCGCTCGGCGACGAAGGCATAAACCGGCGCGTGCGGTTTGCCGAGGTAAACGACTTCGCCGCCTTGGCGTTCGTAGTCCTGCGCGAGGGCGCCCGCGCAATAGATCATCTGATCGCCACGCTGCACGACGAGGTCAGGGTTTGCACAAAAGAACGGCAAGCGGCGCGCGAGCGCCTCCTTCCAGTAGTCGCGGTAATCGTCGGGGCCTTCCCTCGTGTCGTCAAACGGGCCGGTGCAGACGATGGCATCCGCGTCTTTCATGGCGACTTGGTGGATGGCGAGGTTTTCGAACAGCGGCCAATCGCGGTCGGGTCCAACGCGGTGGATGTTCAGCGGCGCACGTTCGATCAGCAGGCGGCGGGTTAGATCGCCGGAGGTTACGAGTTCATCATACGCGTCGGCCGTGACGGAGAGACTTGCCAGTTGTTCGCGGATCGGACCGTTCGGGCGCGGTGCGTTCGAGAGCAGCAGAACCGTGCCCTGTTCGCGATAGCGGCGCAGCGTGTCGACGACGCCCGGATAGGCTTCGCGACCGTTGTGGATGACGCCCCAGATGTCGCAGACGAGAACGTCATAGCGCGCGGCAATTTCATGCAAACCAGAGACGATCTTCATGCGGTTTTGTCATAGCCCCAGCGTTGCACCCACGGCGCCAACGACGGGAGCACGGGCGCGAGGTGGCGCTCGTATTTCTTCCACTGCCCGGCGCCGGTTTCGTAGAGACCCCTTTTTACTTGTAGGCCGCTTGGCGTCGCCGCGACGCGGGCAGTGGCCGCGAAGTTGCGCATCTCGTCGTTCCAGTCGATATCCATCGCCGCGCAGAGGCGGCGCACTTCGCCTTCGAGATCTTTCACCAGGTCTTCGTAGCGGACCCGATCAACCTTGAGCGCGAGTTTCTGCATATAGATGTCGAAGAGTTCCATCACGGCAACGTAGAAGCGTGCCGCGCCCTCGAGCGTCAGCAATTCGAACATCGAAGGGTTCATGCCGAAGCGACGGCGGAAGCAGCTGAACACCACGTCGCGCGGATCGCGCAACGCGAACACGATCTTCGCGTTCGGAAATAAGCGGCGTATCAGAGGCAGTTTCATTGTGTTCAGTGGCAGCTTGTCGAGGAAAACGTGTCCGGCCACTTTCGCGCCTGAGTTCGCAACGCTTTCCCAGTAGGCTCTGCGGAAGCGGGCTGCGTCCGTTTCCGTGATGCGCGCAAGCTTTGCGATGACGCCAGGACCTTCTAGCAGGCTCGAGGCTTCGCCCATGTGGTCGCGTTCTTCAGTCGTGACGACGCGAGGGCTACTGCTCAAGATTGCTTCGAGCAGCGTCGTACCCGAGCGCGGGAAACCGATCAAGAATGTGTGGCCGGCCTCGCCGTTTGTTGGACCCGCTGTGGCGGCGCCCATGGGCACATTTGCGGCGGCGCCGAATTCCGTGCGTAGGTCGGCAATCTGCTCATAAGCGCTTTGACGGTTCGCGAATTGCGGCGTGTAGGCCTCAACGAAGTGCGTGCCGGCGTCGGTGTAGGCCTGGAACGCGCCGTCGGTATCGCCCTGAGCGTCCAGCGCGTCGCCGATATAGCTCGATGCAGCGGCGCGCTCGGCGGGCGGTAGTGCGAGATCGGCTGCGAGCGGGCGCAACTGTTCCACGACAGCTGCCGTTTTGCCTTCGTCGAGGTCGGCGCTCGCGATAACGAACCGAGCGTCGGAGTCTCGGGGGTTGCGGTCGAGCGCTAAGGCGGCGTAGCGGCGCGCTTCATCCCACTGGCCACGGACGGCTGCTTGCGATGCAATGCGGGACAAGGTTTGCGAGCGGCCGGGTTCCATCGCATCGGCGCGTTTGAAGCATGCCATCGCGCGCTCGGCCTCGCCCAGCGCGGCGTATGCCAGCCCTAAGCAGAAGTGCGCGTGCGCGTAGTCTGGCGCAACCTCGACCATGCGTTGGAACGCGTCGCGTGCCCCCGACACTTGCATCAGACGCAGACGCAAGAGGCCCAGCGCTTCGAGGACGCCGGTATCGCGGGGCGCGAGCGCGTGGGCCGCTTCGAGGTCGGCCATAGCTTCGCGGTTGCGGCCGTGCACTTCGAAAAGCTGCGCGCGGAGGTTCAGATAGAGCGCGTCTTGCTGGCCGTTCTTAAGGGCGTCGAGCGCCAGTTCGGTCGCGCGCTTCATGTCGCCTTGGCGGAGCGCGGCGACGACACTCGTCTTCATCGTCAGGTCAATCATCGCGGCACACTACGTAGCGTGTGCCGCCGCTTCAATGGGCCTTTCAGGCGCGCTTTAGGGCGCGTAGCCGCTGCGGCGGCGGGGCAATTTGCGGCGCGGGGCGTTGCTGGCGTTGGCCGAGAAGCGTGTCGCGGATTTGCTGCGGCTCGCCGAATAGGAAACCTTGGCCGAAGTCGACGTCGTGATCGAGCAGACGGATGACGTCGCGCTCGTTCTCCACTTTCTCGGCGATGAGGTTGAGGCCAAAGCGTGCGAGCAGTTCCTTCAGGTCGGACGGGTGCACGCGGGCACCGGTCTTTTCGGCGTCGCCGAGCAGCAGCTTTGCCGGGACTTTGAAGTAGCGCACTTGGCGGGCGCGGGCGCTTGCGAAATCGATGTCGAGCGTCGTGACCTTGTCCATCGAGAACGTGAAGTCGAGGTCGGCGAGTTGGCTCAGGTTTGCGATTTCGGCGGGCGTGCCTTTCTCGAGGGTTTCTTGCGAGATCTCGAAGATGAGCGAGCCTGCGAGTTCGCGGTGCTGCTGCATGAACTCGATAAAGTGGGCGAAGAAGATTTGATCCTGTAACGTCTCGCGCGAGAGGTTGCAGAAGACGCCGATGTCTTGCGCCTTGTTCGAGAGGTTGCGCAGGATTTGGATACAGCGGAAGAGCAACACGTTGTCGACGACAGACATGAGGCCAGCAGGCTCGGCGACCTGCATGTATTGCGACGGCATGATGATCGTGCCGTCGGAGGCGCGCAGGCGGGTCAACGCTTCGTAGAAGCGGACCTTACGCTGCGGGAGGCTGACCACCGGCTGCAGATAGATATCGATCCGGTTCTCTTCCAGCGAGCGGCGGACCATGTCGAGCATGACGTCGCTTGGCACGTCCGCGGAGGCGCGTGCCACGGCTGCAGTTGCTTCTTCGGCCGTGGGGGCGATTTGCTTCGAGCGGCCGGCGATGCCTTCGGCGAGTTTGCGTACCAGAGATTCCAGCACTTTCACTTCGCTGGCCATGCGTTCGCCCCGCAGCGCGATGCTAGAGTCCATATGCTGCTTCAGTTCGACGACCGCGCGGCGCGTGAGATCGGCATCCGCACGCACTTGCTCGATCGAGCCTTGCGTGCGCGCGCGTTCGGCTGTGCGGTCGAGGATCAGGTCGCAATAGGATGCGACGACAGTGATGAAGCCTGCCACCAGCATTGCGCCGACCGCGTCGGTCACGCCCAATCGATAGAGAACCGCACCGATCACGATCCCGGCAAGGAACGCCACTCCCGGCACGATAATAAGGTCCAGACGCGGCATAAATTTTCCCCCGATTCTCCCGTATTTTGAGTGTCCGGCTTGAAGTGTTTACAACTCGTTAACCCACCCACTTTGGAGGCCTTCGATGAGCAACGCCCACGCTTTTTCCTTCACCTCTATTGAAGGCAAGCCACTCGCAATGTCCGGCTACAAAGGCAAAGCGGTGCTTCTCGTGAATACAGCGAGCGCGTGCGGACTGACGCCGCAATACAAGGGCCTTGAGGCGTTGTGGCAGGCTTATCGCGACAAGGGCCTCGTCGTGCTCGGCGTGCCGTCGAACGATTTCGGCGCGCAGGAGCCAGGCTCAGAGACGGAGATCAAGTCGTTCTGCGAAGTGCGCTACGGCGTCGACTTTCCGCTCACGAAGAAGGAGCACGTGATCGGCGGCACCGCGCACCCGCTCTATCAGTGGATTGCTAAGGAGCTGGGCGACGCCGCGGTCCCAAAGTGGAACTTCCACAAGTACCTGATCGGCAAGGACGGCAATCTTGCCGGGACGTTCGGCTCGCGTACCGAACCCGAGGCGGTAGAGTTGAAGCAGGCGATCGAGACGGCGCTGAAGTAGGCGCCGCCGGGGTTAGCCGGCGGCGCCCATTATCCCGTTACGAGGTGTAAGGGATGATTTGGATTTCAACGCGGCGGTTCTTTGCACGACCGGCCGGCGATGAGTTCGGCGCGACCGGGCGCGTTTCGCCCACGCCGATGACGTACATGCGCTGCGGCATCACGCCGTTCTGAGCCAGAATGTAGGCCACCGCGTTCGCGCGGCGCTGAGAGAGATCCTGGTTGTATTGGTTGGCGCCGGTCGAGTCCGTGTGGCCGGAAACTTCGATCGTCGTCTTGTTGTATTCCGCCAGCACTTCGCCGACGGCCGCCAGCGTCTGGTAGAATTGCGGGTTCACCTGGTCGCCGTCGACTGGGAAGGTCACGTCGCTGGCCATCACGAGCATGATGTTGTTGCCGTTACGAACGACCGAGACGCCGGCTGCGCGCAGACGCTGACGGAGTTCCGCCTCCTGCTGATCCATGTAACCGCCGACCGCACCGCCGACGAGAGCGCCAACGCCCGCACCGATGAGCGCGTTGCGCGCAGCTTGCTTGCCGCTGGAGGTGTTCGTCAGCGCACCGATCGCGGCGCCGCCGAGCGCACCGAAGATGGCGCCGCGGGTCGCGTGGCTCGTCTTCTGTTCGCCGGTGTAGGGATCTTGCGTCTGGCAAGCGCCGAGAAGGAAGGCGGCGCTGATGACTAAGGCAATGACTTTACGCATTCGGATCGTCCTCTGTTGAAGTCCCACGGATTCGCATGCTTGGACGCGCGCGTCTTAGGTCGGGTCCGCACGACAAGGCAAGTGACGGAAAACACCTAGCGCACCCAGCGGCCCAGGTGCCGGAATTGTGCATTTGTCTTGACGACCGTCGCAAGGGCCTCTCATTTCGCGAATATGAACAGCCATTCACTTCGGAAGGACAGATAGCGCCATGCAGCTCTTCGATCTCAGCGGGAAAATTGCGGTTATCACGGGTTCGACGAAAGGAATCGGCGAGGCGATCGCGCATCGCATGGCGGAGCACGGCGCGAAGGTCGTCGTGTCGTCTCGCAAGGCGGATGTGTGCGACAAAGTGACGGCAGATATCAACCAGAAGTGGGGAAAGGGGAAAGAAATCGCGTACGCCGTGCCTTGCAACATCAATGAGCGTTCGCAGCTTGAACTGCTGGTGCAAAAGACGCGCGCGAAGTGGGGCAAGATCGACGTGCTGGTCTGCAATGCGGCGGTCAATCCGGTGTTCGGATCAATGTCGCAAATCCCGGACGAGGCTTTCGACAAGATCATGGGCTCGAATGTTCGGTCCAACCATCAGTTGTGCAATATGGTCATTCCCGAAATGGTTGAGCGCAAGGATGGCTCGATCATCATCGTCTCGTCGATCGGCGGCTTGCGCGGGTCGCCTGTGCTTGGCGCCTACTGCATTTCGAAGGCGGCAGACTTTCAGCTCGCGCGCAACATCGCCTGCGAATACGGCGTGCACAATGTGCGGGCGAACTGCATCGCGCCGGGCCTCGTGAAGACCGACTTCGCGAAGGCGTTGTGGGACAATCCCGAGATTTTGAAACGCTCGACGTCGAACGCGCCGCTCCGACGAATCGGCGAGCCTGATGAGATCGCGGGAGCCGCGGTCTATCTTGCCTCGAAGGCGGCGGCCTTCATGACCGGGCAGACGATCGTGGTGGACGGCGGCGTAACAGCCGTATGAACCAGCCAGTTTTGGCACGTGGGAGCGGTTGCACACGAAATTAAGGCTTTCCATTCAGTTGCGGTTCATTGAAACATGGGTCGGATAGCTCTCGACGACCGCGAAGAGGACTTGCATGGGGACCACCGCTGAAGCGCAGCGGGCCGAGTTCACGCTCAACGGCAACAAGATGCTGGCGCCGCTCGACCGCACGGCCATCGCGCGGATCGAGGCGCAATGCACTTGGAAGGTCGCCCACGCGAATGAGCCGATCCTTAGCCGCGATTCCGATTCCCGCGACGTGTTCTTCGTCGTCAAAGGACGCTGCCGGATTGTGAATTTCTCGCCCTCAGGCCGCGAGGTCGCCTATGCCGTGGCCGGCCCCGGCGAATTCTTCGGCGAGATGGCCGCGATCGACGGTCTGCCACGTTCGGCCACGGTCGTTGCCCTCGAAGACTGCATCTTAGGCTCGATTACGATCAGCGCATTTAAGGACGTCGTCGAGCAGTACCCGAAGGTCGGCTTCGTGATCATGGAGAAACTGGTGCGCATCGTGCGGACCAGCGACGACCGGATCATGGATCTGGCAACGCTCTCGGCCTATCAGCGCGTCTATTCCGAGCTTTTGAAGCTGATCAAGCCCGACCCGGTTCGACAGGGTTCGTGGCTGATCTATCCGCTGCCCACGCAAGCGCAGATCGCCGCTCAAGCCTCGACCACGCGCGAGACGGTCGCGCGCGTGCTTTCGCACCTCTCCGCCGACGGCGTCGCGGAGCGCAAGTCGAAGACGCTCTACGTGCGTCAGGTCGAGCGGCTGCGCCAATTGTGCGACAAGGTGGTACCCATGGCCGCCAAGGACCACGCCGACTAGGTCGGCTGCACGAGCGGCCATGAAGCTTAGTTTTAGATCCTGGCTCAACCGGCGCCGGTTGCTCACCGCAAAAGATAGCTGATCGTCGTTTCGAGTTTGGCCGGGTCTTCGTGCCAGTCGCCGTAGGTTTCCCACGACGCACCGCCGATCCAGCGGCCATTCTCTCGACACCAAGCGTGGATCGCGTCGTGCGCATCCGAGAGGTGATCGTACGAGCCGATATGGCGCGTGAACGCGATCGTGCCGGTGGGCGTCGTCACGCACTTTACATTGCCCTGTGTTTCGAAGCGCTCCGGCACTTGGACGCCGAAGTCGATGTCCATCGGCGCTTCGCGCCCCTCGCCGTGGTGATAGAGGAAGAGGTTGTGGCCGGGCTTGAGTGCCGGGTTCGACTTGAGGAAGGCCCACACATGATCGAGTGAAGGTTTCCACGTGTGCCCAATGTCTGCGATGCGAATGCGGGCGCGTACAGCGGCGATGAACTCCGGTTGGGCGGTCATCGTTTGAATGTCGTAAGTCATGGGCCACCAACACTGGCTGGCGGGTGCATGCAAGCCACGTTGACCCGCGGTTCGGGAGACAGGTCATACTCCAAGACCGTGACAATGTCCCACGCGCGCTGAACCGCGTTCACGCCGGTGACGGCCGGTATACTTGTCGCGGGATGTCAGGCTTTGCGTCTATTGTCGCTGCCTGCAACTCCCAAGGATCTTCGATGCGCTGGTTTTCGTTTGCGCTTCTGGCTGCAGCAGCGATCGCGGGTGCGGCGTCTCTGGATGCAGGCGAGGCAACCGTTCCTTTCACTTTGACGAGTTCCAACAACATTGTGGTTCGAGCGGTGTTGAACCATACCGATGCGCTCGTCTTGATGCTGCACACGGCGGCGAGCGATGTTTCGCTGACCGAAGACGCGGTAAAGCGTGCACGCAGCCTTAAGTTCGACGGACGCGCCAGCACGCAGAGTTGGGGCGGCAGCAGCGACGCTCGCGTTGCCATGAAGAACACGCTCGAGATCGGACCGCTAACGCGTGCCGTCGTCGTGCACGAGGACAAAAATTCCGGGCCTGAGACCGACGGCAAGTTCGGGCTCGACTTCTTCGACGGCGGGATCGTCGAGATCGACTATGACCGCAACCGCATTGCGTTGCACGACCGGCTGCCAGCGAAGGCCGCCCGCTATGCACGGGCGAAGGTCGAGAACGACAATGGCGCCTTGTTCGTGACAGCGATCTGTATGATTGCTGGCAAAGCGTACACAACGAAGTTTTTGCTGCATTCCGGCTATTCGGGCGGCATTTTGCTCGACGACGCGTTCGCCGCGGCGAGCGGCATCGACGGCAAGGTCGCGATCACGAAGGAAACCATCTTGAAAGATTCTTTCGACAACGCCATCACGGTGAAGTCGGGAGTCTTGCCGACCTTCGCGATCGGCGGCCTAACCGTTACGGACGTGCCTGTCGGCTTTTTTGCGGGAAATCTCGGGCAGCAGAAGATCAGCGTCATCGGCGGGGCCGTGCTCAAACGATTCAACCTGATTTTCGACAAGGCACATGGCGCGCTGTATCTGCAGGCGCGGACCTAACAACAGGCATCCTTGCAAACTCCCGTGGAAGTGACGGGAATATCGAGCGCGAACGACAACTGGGAGGCGTGAAGGCGCGTTCGCACGGTGACCGACGCGAACAGCAAATGCACCTTTCACCGGCGAGTTGAAAACGACTGCGTTCAGTGTTTCAAGAATCGCACACGCCTCATCGGCTGCGATCTTGCGACCACATTTCTTCTGGTGAACCACGCTCGCTCTAAGGCATGGTCCGGCCGCCAATCTTTTGGGGGAAGTTATGCCGTTACTCGCAGGCGTCGATTTGGTGCAGTTCCAATTTTTTGCAATCGCGGCGTTGATGTCCGCGAGTCTTTTTTCAATCGGATTTTTGCTCGGCCGCGTATCGATGAGAGGCGGCACGGTGAAAGTGCCGATGGAAGTGATCCACGCGCTTGCAGCGCCACGGTTCGAGGCATCGCAGCGAAATTTCAGACCCGCGACGAACGAGAGCAAGCACGATGCGATCTTGCACGCGGTCGAGGCCTTGCTCGACCACGTCAAGCACGAGAAGGATTTCAAAAAGGCCAAAGAATACGCACTGCATGAGATCGAGAAGATCGCGCACGACCACGGCGAGACGCCGGAGTTGCACGATCTGCACGACAAGGTGGATCACGCGCACAACAAGGCCGAGATCGAAACCGCGTTGCAGCAGTTCATCGATCACGCAAAGAGCCATCACTAGGCCTGCAGCGGGCGGGTAGCCGCGGTTAGCGCCGGCTCGCTCGTGCCTTTCCACGCATCCGGCCGACAAGAGCCTGCTTGCATTCGTTGACGAGAGAGCGAAATCTCTTGCCCACGAATGCAGGGAGGAATGCGCATGGCCGATCTATTGGCGTTGTCGCGGGCCGTCATCGATGAGGGCAAGGGCTCCGACGAGACGGGCCCGCTGAACCGGATCAATCATCAGTTGTCGGAGATCGGCGACAGGGTTGCGATGGTGGAGGCATTTTCACACTGCGTGCTGTTCGAGACCGACGACGGGCTAGTTGCGTTCGATACGTCGAACGAAGGCGGTGGCGCGAAGGTGGTTGACGCGGTCCGGCGGTGGCGCCCTGCCCGCTTCAACACGATTGTCTATACGCACGGACACATCGATCACGTCGGCGGGTGCGGCGCATTCGTACACGACGCGGAGACGTGCGGGCATGCGCGGCCTTGCATCGTTGGGCATGAGAACGTGAACGCGCGGTTCGACCGCTATAACCTGACGGACGGCTACAACAAGATCATCAATGAGCGTCAGTTCGGGCAATTTCGCAAGCGCGGCTACGAGATTGCGGGTGCCGCGCGGTTTCTGCCGGTGACGACGCCAAAGCCCGACACGATATACCGGGATAAGATGAGCCTGAAGCCTGGCGGGCTCGACATCGAGCTCAATCATGCCAAGGGCGAGACGGACGATCATACGTGGGCTTGGATCCCAAAGCACAAAGCGATTTGCGCCGGCGATTTTTTCATTTGGAACTTTCCGAACGCCGGCAATCCGCAGAAAGTGCAGCGCTATCCGCGCGAGTGGGCGGCCGCGATCCGCGAGATGGCGGGCAAAGGGGCGGAGCTGTTTTTGCCGGCACATGGGCTTCCCATCGGCGGGGCGACGCGCATTCGAACTGTGCTCGGCGAGGTCGCCGATTCACTCGAATATTTGGTGCGCGAGACGCTGGCGCTGATGAATCAAGGCGCACGGCTGAACGACATTGTTCATACTGTGAAAATCGACCGCGCGGTGTTGGAGAAGCCCTATCTCAAGCCGATGTACGACGAGCCCGAGTTCGTGGTGCGCAACATATGGCGCATGTATGGCGGCTGGTACGACGGCAATCCGGCCAATCTGAAGCCCGCTAAGGACGAAGTGTTTGCGCGCGAGATCGCGTCACTTGCCGGCGGTGCGGGGAAACTGGCCGCGCGAGCTCTTGAATTGTGCGCGAGCGACATGCGCCTCGCTTGCCATTTGGCAGAACTTGCGGTGCTGGCGGAACCTTCGAACGCGCACGCACATGCCCTGCGCGCGGAGGTTTATCAGAAGAGGCGCGACAGCGAGACGTCGTTGATGGCCAAAGGCATTTTCGGCAGTGCCGCGAACGAATCCAAAGCAAAGGCGGACGGATCGCAATGAAGGATACCGTCAAGAAGCATCGCATTTATTCGATAAGCTTTGGCAGCGTTTACCCGCTTTACGTCACCAAGGTCGAGAAGAAAGGGCGTACGAAGAAAGAGGTCGACGATGTCATTCGCTGGCTGACCGGGTATACGCAGAAGGGGCTCGAGGCCGCGTGCAAAAAGAAGACGGACTTCGAGACGTTCTTTGCCGAGGCGCCAAAGCTCAATCCCGCGCGGACTTCGATCACGGGCGTGGTCTGCGGCGTTCGCGTCGAAGAAATCGCGGAGCCGACGATGCGGGAAATCCGTTACCTGGACAAACTGGTCGACGAACTCGCCAAGGGCAAGGCGATGGAGAAGATCTTGCGAAAGTAGTCCGTCTTCGGGCGAACGGCAGCGGCAACGAGGATTGAAGCATGCAATTGAAAGAAAAGACAATCGTCGTCACCGGCGCGGCGAGCGGGATTGGGCGGGCGATGGCGCAGCGGTTTCATCGCGAGGGGGCACGGCTTGTCGTTTGCTCCGATTTGAACGGCGCTGGAGCAAAATCTGTCGCTGATGAAGTCCGCGGCGTGGGGTTCGAGACGAATGTTGCTAAAGAGAGCGACATTCAGCATCTGATCGAAACCGTGGAACTCGATCATGGGCCGATCGATCTTTTCTGTTCGAATGCGGGTATCGGCGTGCGCGGCGGAGCCGAAGCAGCCAATGCTGATTGGCAGAAGATTTGGGACATCAACGTGATGGCGCATGTGTGGGCGGCGCGCCATCTGGTGCCGCGCATGATCGCGCGCGGCGGCGGCTATTTGTTGAACACGGCATCGGCCGCGGGGTTGCTGTCGCAAATCGGCTCGGCACCGTACGCGGTGACGAAGCATGCGGCGGTTGGCTTGGCCGAGTGGCTGGCTATCACGCATGGCGATCATGGCATCAAGGTCTCCGTGCTGTGTCCGCAAGCGGTGCGGACCGCGATGACCGCCGGCAACCCTGACGGCGTCGCCTCGATCGACGGCATGATGGAGCCCGATGCGGTGGCCGAGGCTTGCGTGCGCGCCATCGAGGCAGAGGATTTCTTGATCCTCCCGCACGCGGAAGTGCTGGACTACATGCGGCGCAAGACGAGCGACTACAATCGTTGGATTGGCGGCATGCGGAAGCTGAACCGGAAATTCCGGGGCTAGGCGCGAACCGGACGGGCGAAGCGGCGCATCGATCGCGCTCTGGCCTTCGCTGCTTCGACCGCGCGGTCGCGAGGCGACGCATCCGTGACCAACGCGTGAACGAGGCGGTGGGCTACGGCGAAGGTTTCATCCACGGCGGCGTTGAAGGCCGCCTCGTTGGCCTTCGACGGCGCGTTGAAGCCGGACAGTTTGCGGACGAATTGCAGGGATGCCGCGCGGATTTCTTCGTCCGTCGCCGGCGGGTCGAAGTTGAACAGCGTCTTTATGTTGCGGCACATGCGAGCGGCCCCGAGTTGACGCGGCGAGTTTCCACGCCAACGCGGGGTAAGGCAACCGAGAAGGCGTCCCGTTTGTCGCGTCTTCAACGCCCTCTCGTCAGGTTTTGGCCAGCCAGCGCGCGCAGTCTTCGCCGAGTTCTTTGAGCGCGCGTGCTTCGTAGGCGGCGACGTCGTCTTTGGTCAGCGTGTCGTGCCAGCGACCGTTGACGCCTTTGTTGATGAACACTTCGGCGCCCGCATCCCAAAAGGCGCCGCCCAGTGGCACGCTTTTCGTCGCGTTCTTCTTCATCCAGTCGAAGGCGCAGTATTCGAGGATCTTCGGCCAGTTGCGTTCTTCGACCTTGATGTCGAGGAACTTCGCCATGGCGCGCATTTGGCCCGGCAAGTCGCGCTTCAGGTCGGCGAAATGAATGAGTTTGATGTTCGGCAGATCGCGGATCGCCCACCAACTGCGTACATTCTCCCAGAACGGCCAGAACGGATGGCCGTCGCGGGCGAGCCATTCGACAAAGTATTGATGGACATCGCCCGATGGCTTTTCGATCGGCGGCCCTACCCTGCCCGGCGTGTCGTTCAGAGCCTGATACCAGAGCGCGTTCGCGTTGATGTGGTGATTGTAGAGGCTCCACACGACGTCGCGGCCGTCGCGGCCGATGTAGAGATACTTCGCGCGCGGGCTGTAAACGAGCGCGTCGACCGGCAGATGCGTCTTCAAGAAGCGGCGGTGGGTTTGCGCTTCGACCAGCGGAAGTTTCACTTCTTTCGGCGGCACGCGCAGATCGAGCCAAGGCGACATCTCGGCGACCGAAAGCTCCGGGTCGGGGCCGAACATCATCTGCGCCAGCATTTGCTGCATCCAGGTGGTTCCCGACTTCGCATAGGTCGACACGACGATGTCGTCGTCGCGAAATTTTAGGTCGTTCCAAATCGTAGAGTCGAAGTGATGACTATGCAACTCGCGAGTCTTTTTCGGATAAGCGGTCATTGTTCACTCCGGTGCGATTTCGGGATCGCCGGCGGTGCGGCGTCCGTGTGTAAGCCAAAAGTTGAGAGCGGGGCTCAATTCGTGTGCGGCGCGGGTGCGGTAGAGCGCGACGTCGCCTTCGTTCAAGGCGTTGCGCCAGCGTTCGTTCGTTCCGGCGTAGATGAAACTCTCGTGGCCGCCGGTCCAAGCCGCTTTCGCGAACGGCATAAGAGCTGCGCCGTCGCGCCGCATTTCGTCGAATGTCGCCGCGTGAACGAGATGCGGCCAGAGCGCGGGCGGAGTTTCGATGTTGAGGAACTGCGCGATGCGGCGCATTTCGCCGTCGAGGTCGGCGGCCATGTCTTTGTAGTGGACGAGTAGTACGTTCGGCTTTGAGCGGGCGGCCCAGTAGGTGCGTTCGAGGTCGAAGAAGCTCTCGGCAGTCGTGTCGCCGGTTTGCTCGGCGAGCGAAAGACCCATCCAATCGCGGAAGAAATCGCGCGGGTGTTCCGACGGTCTTGGATAGGTGCGCGCGATCGCTTCATCGGCGAGGCCGGCGCGGTCTAGCAGTTCCATGCGTTTGTACGCTCGCTGATGATTGTGCCACGACATCATCGCGTCCAGGCCGTCACGGGCGACGTGGATGTACTTGACCTCGTCGAAGTGCGGCAGGGCGTCGAACGGCAAGTGCGATTTAAGAAAGCGGCGGTGGGTCTGCGCGTCAAGCTGGGCGAGCGAATCTTCGAGGGAGCCTAGGAAGCGCTCGTCGAGCCAGGGCGAGATCGTCAGCGGTTTCGGCTCCACCGTTTGGAAGATCAGCAGGCTCACGATGCGCTGCGTCCAAGTCGTGCCGCATTTTGGGTAGGTCGCGACGACGATGTCGCCGGCGCGCGGGCGGTAAGCGTCCCAGCGCGTGCTGTCCATGTGCCAAGTGCGGACGACGCGGCGCATGTCAGGCCCAGGCTTGCAGAGCGGCGCGCGCGACGGCGCGGTGGAACTGCGCGAGTTCGCCAGGATTTAGCGTCGCACGTTCGATGCAAAGCGCGAGCGCGATCTTGCCGCCCGATGTCGAGGTCGCGAGTCCCGCGTCGTGGAAACCGGGCACGCCACCTTCGACCGAGCGTGTGACGCCGGCGCGGTGCGCGAAGGTCCATCCGGGCAGCATGCCGCCTTTGAGGCGGTCGTCACCGGATTTCGTACGTCGCATTAGATCGAGCACGATGTTCGACAGACGCGGCTGCACCAGACGGTCCGCGGCGAGGCGCACGATCAGGCTTGCGACCGCGCGGGGGCTCGCAGTGTCGCGCGCGTCGGCGAGGTAGCGGTCGAGCGTGAGCTTGGCGGCGTCGGCCGCGAGTTGGCGCTCGGTACGGTCGATGCGCACGGCTTCGACGTTCATGTGCTTGAGCGCGGCTTGGATGCCGGGGATGCCGCCCGCGTGCTTGATGAGCGCGTCCGTCGCGGTGGTGTCGCCATTGAGGAGCATGTGCTCGATCAACTGGCGCGCCGTAAACATTGTGCGACGTTTGCGCAGGCGTTCGGCGATCGGCGAGCGGCCAGGGACGATGTCGGTGGCTTTCAGATAGATGCGGGCGTCGAGACGTGCGGCCGCATCTTGCACGAGCTTCAAGTAAGCGGTTGCGATCGGGAGCTTGTTTAGGCCTTCCATGGCGAACAGCTCACCGCCCCGCACGAAGGCGGTGCGACCTTTGCTCATGTCGACGGCGGCGAAGCCCACTTTGGTGAGGCCCGCTTCGGTGGCGAGCGCCGCGATCTTCGCTTCGAGCGCTGTATCGGGGGCGCCGAGGTTGGCGACGTCCTGCGCGATCGCGCCCGATGGGGCGGCGGCGCGTGCGAGCGGCGTGAGCGCTAAGGCCGCGCCGATCAGCACTGTCCGCCTGGAGAGAAGCACGGCCTAAGTCCCTGTTTTTCTGGGCGCACCTTATCTATCCCGTGTGCCGGATACAGTGACGGATTGCCTGCCGCGCCTGTTTTCCCTCAAGAGCGTGCGCGCGGAGCCACGGCTCCACGCGCCGATTTTCAAGCTTCGAACGCGGCCTCGCAGGCGATGTCGCCCTCAGTCGTCGTTAGCGCGAGTTTCGCGGCCAGTTTCGCGCCGCGTTCCAGACTGAGTTCGGAACCGCTCAAGACCGATGTGGTGCCTGGCAAGAGCGAGAACTCGCCGCCTTGCGAGACGTCTGAGGAACCCGCGGGCCCCGCCTTATTCAGCGTGAGTTGGTAGGTGCCCGCTGCCTGATGCTGGGTCGCGACAAGGGCTTCGAGGCGCAAGCCGCCCTGCACTTTTTCCGCCTGGATGCTGCAAGCGAGCGGTGCGCTCGATGCGGTGTTCGTGTGGCTCATTGCGGATGTACCTAGTTCGCCATCGGCGAACGATGCGGTCGCGCATCCCAGCAAGATCGACGCGCCGGCAACAGTGCTTACGAGTTTGAACATTTCACTCTCCTTGAGACGCTCCGGCGGAAGCGGTGTAGCCGCTCCCGCCTTATGCGCATTTGTTACAACCCGCCCTGGATAACGACGGTGATGTTGCCGTTGCCAGCCTGTGCGACGTGGGCGTTCTGACCGTTGCCGACCTGAATGATGCCCGATGTGTTGTTGACGCCTGCTTGTTCGGTCGTTGCGATCAAGCCGTTACCGATCTGCGCGGTGCCCGCGACGTTGCCGTAACCGGCCTGGTAGGTGTTCGCCGTCAGATTCTTGCCCTGTTGGCCTGTGACGGCGAGGTTGTTGTTGCCGCGCTGTTCGGTCATGGCGCTATTGCGGGCACCCGCCTGCTCGACGACGATCTTGTTGAAATAGCCGGTCTGCCAACCCCGGCCGAAGTTGTCCTTGCCGGTCTGCTTGACGGTGATCTTGTTGCGATTGCCCTGCTGGACCGCGGCGGCACCGTTGTTCGTGCCCCATTGGTCGACCACGACCTTATTGCCCGCCTGCGCAGCGGAGATGTTGATGCCCGCAAACATGGCGAGGGCGACCGTCGTCAAGAGAATGCGCTTCATGTGAGTGACTCCTACGTAATCTGTTGCTCTGGTTCTCACGCGAACCATTCGCGCCTCGAACGCACATAGGATTACGGGGACATCGCTGAGCGCAGTTTGAACGGGCGCTTCACCTGCGATTCAGAGTGCGGGCAAGATTGCGGCGCCGACCAGGCGGATGTGCGGCGCGCACTAAGTTTGCGCGGTTGTTCGATCACGCGTGCAATAGCGCCCCGCTGCTTTGACGCAGGGCACAAATACGTGATCAGCGCTTAACGCGTGAGCGCGCGCTCAGGCGGGGTGTATTCGCGCTTTTGGAAGTCGGCGACCGCTTGGTAGGTGAGCGCGCCGCGGTGGATGTTGAGGCCCGCGAGCAAATGCGGGTTGTCTTTACAGGCTTTCACGTAGCCCTTGTCTGCGAGGGCAAGCGTGAACGGGAGGGTCGCGTTGTTGAGCGCAAACGTCGACGTGCGGGCAACGGCGCCCGGCATGTTGGCGACGCAGTAGTGCACTACATCGTGGACGCGGTAGGTCGGCTGAGCGTGGGTCGTAGGTTTCGAGGTTTCGGCGCAGCCGCCTTGATCGATCGCGACGTCGACGAGGACTGAGCCCTTCTTCATCTTTTCGACCAGCGCTTTGCTGATGAGCTTCGGCGCTGCGGCACCGGGCAATAGGACTGCGCCCACCACAAGGTCGGCGGCCAGGACGGATTCTTCAATCGAGTCGACGGTCGAATAGATCGTGTTCAGCATCGAGCCGAATTGCTGGTCGAGTTCGGCAAGGCGCGGCAAGCTGCGGTCGATGACCGTAACGTGTGCCTCAAGGCCCATCGCCATGCGCGCCGCGTTCGCACCGACGACACCGCCGCCGATGATGACAACTTTCGCGGCAGGAACGCCGGGCACGCCGCCGAGCAACATGCCACGACCGCCCTGCTCCATCTCCAGGCAATGCGCGCCGGCTTGGATCGACATGCGCCCGGCGACTTCCGACATCGGTGCGAGCAACGGCAAGCCGCCGCGTGCGTCCGTCACGGTTTCATAAGCGATGCCGACGCAATCTGACTTGAGCAAGCCTTCTGTTTGTTCGGGATCGGGTGCAAGGTGGAGATACGTGAACAGCACTTGGCCCGAACGGAGCATCTTGATCTCCGGCGGCTGCGGCTCCTTCACTTTCACGACCATGTCGGCGCGGGCGAAGACGTCGGCTGCGGTCGCGACGATTTCGGCGCCGGCGGCCTTGTACATCTCGTCTGTCAGGCCGATCGCCGTGCCGGCAGTCGATTGCACGATGACTTTGTGACCGTGCGTGATCAGTTCGCGCGCGCTCGATGGCGTGAGACCCACGCGGTATTCGTGAACTTTGACTTCCTTCGGAACGCCGACGAGCATGAAGGTTCCCTTCCGTATCTTATGTGAGGCGGCGCAGTACGCGTTCGACGCCCGCGACCAGCCGTTCGATGTGGCCCTGTTCTGCTATGAGAGCGGGGCCTAAGGCAATCGTGTCGCCGCCCACGCGCAGCACAATATTTTCGTCGAAGAACGCGCGGCGGATCGCCTCGTGCCCGCGCTTGCCCGGTGCGCCTGGCGCCGGTTCGATGTCAATCGCGGCGGCTGCGCCGGAATTGCGGATATCGGCGACGAACGGGACGCCCTTCAATTTGTGCACTGCATCCTGAAGCCACTGCTCGATCAGCTTGCCGCGTTCGAACAAGTTTTCGTCGCGATAGATGTTTAGTGTCGCGAGCGCTGCTGCTGCCGCAACAGGATGTCCGGAATAAGTGTAGCCGTGGAAGAATTCGACTTGCCAATCGTCCTTCTGCGCAAACGCGTCGTAGATCGCGTTCGAGGCGATAACACCGCCCATCGGGATGACGCCGTTGGTGACGCCCTTGGCGAACGTGATCATGTCGGGGGCGACGCTGTAACGCTCAGCGGCCGTGGCCGCGCCCATGCGGCCGAACATCGTGATCACTTCATCGAAGATCAATAGCAGGCCGTGCTTGTCACAGATTTGGCGCAGGCGTTGGAGGTAGCCCTTCGGAGGCGGCAGGACGCCGGTCGAACCCGCCATCGGTTCGACGATGACGGCCGCGATCGTGTCGCCGTGCAGCATTATCAACTCTTCGAGCGCGTCGGCGAAATGTGCGCCGTGGTCAGGGTCGCCTTTCGAGAACGCTTGGCTTGCCCGGTCGTAGGTCGTGGGCAAATGATCAACGGCAGCGAGCATCGTGCCGAACGCTTTGCGGTTGTTCGCGATACCGCCGACCGACATGCCGCCGAAGTTTGTGCCGTGGTAACCGCGGACGCGTCCGACGAGACGAGTGCGCTGTGCTTGACCCTTCGCGCGCCAGTAGGCAAGCGCGATCTTGAGCGCGGTGTCGGCGGCTTCGGAGCCCGAGTTGCAGAAGAAAACGCGATCGAGTCCCGTAGGCGCGAGCGCGGTTAGGCGGCCGGCGAGTTCAATCACTTTCGGATGCGCGAATTGAAACGTCGGAGCGAAGTCGAGTTCTTGCATCTGCGCAGCGACGGCGGCCGTAATCTCTTCGCGGCCGTGGCCAGCGAGCGAGCACCAGAGGCCGGCCAGACCGTCGAGAAGTTCGCGCCCTTGCGGATCGTAGTAGTTCATCCCTGCTCCGCGCGCGATTAGGCGCGGCTCGGATTTGAATTGGCGGTTGGCAGTGAAGGGAAGCCAGACGGCTTCGAGCGCGTTGGTTTTGGTTTGCGATGACATGAAGGGTCCGGATACCTGCCGCGCGGGCTTATAGCACCTCGTCGCACAACCGCCATGTGCACAGGGCGCTGGTACAAGCACCGAACAGGATGCTGTTCAGACCTTAACGCGGCTGTTTGAAGCGGAACGGGGCCGTGATTCCGCCCGGATCACGGCATAAGTTAACAGAAATCGGCGGTGGAAGGAGTCTCTGTTCATGTGGCGCGTTCTTCGTTGGGTGCTCTTGCTGCTCGTCCTGCTCGTCGGCGCGCTGGTCGCGCTGCCGTTCCTGGTTCCGACGAGCGTCTATAAGGACCAGATCATCGCGCAGACGCGTCTCGCCACGGGACGCGATCTTAAGATCGACGGCGATTTGAAACTTTCGTTCTGGCCGGCGTTCGGCGTCGAAGTCGGCAAGGTAAGCTTCGCGAACGCGGCTGGCGGTAGTGCGCCACAGATGGTGACCATGGACGCGATGGTCGTCGGGGCGGAACTAATGCCGCTGCTGTCCGGCACGCTCAACGTCACGCAAGTCCGGTTCGTGAATCCGACGATCAACCTGGAGATCGATAAGCAGGGTCGGGGCAACTGGTTGTTCGAGACTGCTCAAGGGGGGGCGCAGACCCAGGACCGAGCAAAACCTCCGAGCGGCGGCAATTTCAGTTTTCGCGACGTTGAGATCAAAGGCGGCACGCTGACTTACGCCGATGCGCGCTCAGAGACGGCGCAGCGTATCGATGCAATCGATGTGTCGGTGAAGTTGCCTAGCCTCGATCAGCCGATGGCGGTTCAAGGCGGTCTGACTTGGAACAAAGAGGCGATCAAGGTCGATGCGGCGATCGCCAAACCGCGCGCGCTATCCACCGGCGGCAAAAGCGATTTAAAGGCCAAAGTCGACGGCGAGGTCTTGAACGCAACTTTTGACGGCACGGTCGACGAAGCCAAGAGCGAGGTCGCGGGCGATGTCGCCTTCAACACGCAGTCGGCACGGCGACTAGCCGCTTGGGCCGGCGTCGAACTGCCGAAGGTTCGCGGCTTCGGGGCGATGAGTCTGAAAGGCGCGTTACGTTCGACCACAGGGGAGATCGCGTTCAAGAAGGCTACGATCTCACTCGACGGGATGAACGGGTCGGGCAACCTGGTGCTCGAAACGTCGGGCAAGCGACCGCACGCGAAGGGCGACTTCGAACTCGATCGGCTGGATTTGAATCCGTATTTGGGCAGTGGGGCCGACGTGAAGGGCAGCACTGCGGGCAGTGGCGCCGCTTGGAGCGATGCGCCGATCGATTTCGCGGGGCTACGTTCGATCGATGCCCATCTCGACTTTGCGGTGAATGCTCTTGTGGTGGGCGGCATGCAGATCGGGCGGAGTGCGCTCGACATTGCGTTGAGCGATGGGAAGCTGCGCGCAAACCTGAAACAGATGGCGCTCTATGGCGGCAACGGAACCGGGGTCATCTCTCTGAACGGTGAGAGCGGTGCACCGCAGGTAGGGTTGGACCTCAGGTTTGCCGGTGTTCAGGGCGAGCCGTTCTTGACGGACGCGGCCGGGTTTACGCGGCTGAGCGGCACCGGAAACATTGCACTGAAAGTGGCGGCAGCCGGCGGGTCGCAGCGCGCGCTTATGAAGGCGCTAGGCGGGACGATGCAGATCAAGTTCGAAGACGGAGCGATCAAAGGCGTGAACTTGGCCGAGATCGCGCGCACGATTCAGTCGGCACTCTCGGGAACCGCGGTCGGCGCTGGCGCGAAGACGGATTTCGCGGAACTCTCCGGCTCGTTCGTGATCAAGGACGGCGTGGGTGCGAACAAGGATTTGAAGCTGCTCAATCCGTTCGTACGTCTCAGCGGTGCCGGGCTCGTCGACATCGGCAACCAAACGCTCGACTATCGGGTGGAGCCTAAAGCGGTTCGTTCGGCCGAGGGGCAAGGTGGTCAGGGCGATCTTGGCGGGATCGGCATTCCGTTCCGGATCAAAGGTCCGTGGAACCATCTCTCGTATGCGCCCGATCTTAGCGGCGTGTTGAATTCCACCGTCGATTCGATCTTGAAGGGCGGGGATCCGCTGGAAAGCTTGAAGGATAGCAGCGGGCTCGGCGACCTCTTCGGGGGCAAGAAGAAGCAGGCACCTGGCGATCAGCCTCCGAAAAACGACCCAAAGAAGAAGAAGGACCCATTCGATCCCTTGAAAGGGCTTTTCGGGCAGTGAGCGGCCCCCCGTGATTCCGTCACGGGGTGCACCTAAGTTACTGCGTATGAACACAGAGCCGCTTCAAAGATTGCTGAATTGGCGCACGTGGGCCGCTTGGCGGCCCGACATTTCGTCGTTGCGCAAATGGACAGCATGGCTACCGAACATTTCGTGGCGCGTTTGGCGCTGGCTGTTGCTCCTTCCCGTCGTGTTGGTCGTGGTGCTGATCGCGCTGCCGCTCTTGATTCCAGTCAGCGTTTACAAGGAGCAAATCATCAATCAAGTGCGCCTTGCGACGGGGCGCGAACTCAAGATCGACGGCGACTTGCAGTTGTCGTTCTGGCCGGCGTTCGGCGTAAAGGTCGAGAAGGTGAGCCTGGCAAACGCATCCGGCGCCGCCGACCCGCAAATGGCGACGATGGACACCATGATCGTCGGCGCGGAGTTGTTTCCGCTGCTCGGCGGATCGCTGAAGGTGACGGAGGTCCGTTTCGTCAAGCCGGTCATTCATTTGGAGATCGACGCACAGGGTCGCGGCAACTGGTTGTTCGAAGGAGGCGGCGGCGCAGCACGCCCGAGTTCGACGGCACATGGGTCTGGGTCTGACCTAAGTTTCGCCGATGCGCGGATCGTCGATGGCGTGCTGACTTATCGCGACGTCCGGACAGGCACCAATCAGCGGATCGACGATATCGACGTTGCGTTGCAACTGCCGGGCCTCGATCAGCCGATGACGATCGATGGCGGGCTAACCTGGAACAGGGAAGCCATCGACGTTACCGCCGAGATCGCCGATCCGCGCGCGCTGTCGTCCGGTGAGAAAAGCAAGGTCAGGCTCAAGGTCGCCGGCGAGGTTTTGGATGCGTCGTTCGACGGCAATGTCGATGCGGCCACGAACGTTGCGGGCGGCACCGTCGATTTCGGTACATCGTCGGTGAAGCGGCTTGCGGCGTGGGTGGGTGCAAGTGCACCAGAAGGCGACCGGTTCGGCGCGATCAAGGGTGCGGGCGCAATCACGATCCGGCCGGAACTGATCGCGCTGAAGGACGCCAAGTTCTCAGCCGATGGCGACGCGGTGCAAGCGACGTTCACGGGCACGATCGACACGTATACGAACAAGATCGCAGGCGTCGTCGATGCACGCGCGGGTTCCGCACGCGACCTCGCGAAGCGTGCGGGGTTCGCATTGCCGGGGACGCAGGGATTTGGTCCGGCGACGTTGAGCGGCGCCCTTAGCCTGACGCCCGGACAGATTGCGTTCAACGGTGCAAAACTCTCTGTCGACGGCGACGTGCTTCGCGCCGGCTTCACCGGCATCCTCGATACGGCGCGTGGCACGCTTGCGGGTGCCCTTGATGTGCGGTCGAACTCGGCGCGCCAGCTTGCGTCGCAGGTCGGCGCCGCATTGCCGGGAACGCGCGGGCTTGGGGCGATGACGCTTGTGGGTTCGGTCAGTGCCGCACCCGGACGCGTGGCGTTTAAAGACGCGAAGCTCGCGGTCGATGGCGATATTTTGCGAACGTCGTTCACGGGTACAGTGGATGTCGCTACGAACACTGTCGCGGGCATCGTCGACCTTCGGTCGAGTTCCGCGCGCGAACTTGCGGCGCGCACGGGATTTCAATTGCCTGGCACGAACGGGTTCGGACCGCTCACCATCACCGGCTCGCTGAGTTCTTCGCCGGGACGGGTGGCGTTCAACGACGCGAAGCTCACGGTCGATGGCGGTGTGCTCAGCGCAAACTTCACCGGTTTGTTCGAAACGACCACCCGCAAGATCGCGGGCAAAATCGATCTGCGTTCGAGTTCGGCGCGGCAGTTGGCGGCGCGTGCCGGGGTCGCGTTGCCTGGCGACAACGGGTTTGGGCCGCTCGCGATCAGCGGCTCGTTGACGTCGGTGCCTGCGCAAGTCGTGTTTGACAACGTGAAGATCGCGCTCGACGGGATGAACGGGACGGGCGACATCACGCTGACGACCGGCGCACGGACGCATGCAAAGGCGAGCCTTTCGCTCGACCGTTTGGATCTCAATCCGTATTTGGGTGCCGGCGGCGGGGCGAAGTCGGTCAGCGGCGCGATTGCACCTTGGAGCGACGAGGCCATCGATGCATCCGCGTTGCGGGCGATCGACGCGGATCTGGCGTTCACGGTGGATGCCTTGAGCGTTGGCGGGTTGAAGATTGGGCGGAGCGCGCTCGACTTTACGCTTGCGGGCGGCAAACTCAGCGCGAACCTGAAGCAGATGGCGCTCTACGGTGGCGACGGGAAAGGGGTCGTGACGCTGAGCGGCGCTGGCACCGTGCCCGAGATCGGCATCGATGTTGCGTTGAGCGGCATCAAAGCGGAGCCATTGCTCACGGATGCGGCCGAGTACAACCGGCTTAGTGGCACCGGGAATATGACGCTGAAACTTTCAGGTGCCGGGCGGTCGCAGCGGGCGCTGATGAGTTCGCTTGACGGCACGGTCGCTATGAAGCTTGAGGACGGGGCGGTCAAAGGCGCGGACCTCGCCGCAATCGCGCGGACGATTCAGTCGGCGCTGTCTGGTTCAGCGATCGGCCCCTCTGCAAAGACGGATTTTGCGGAATTTTCCGCGACGTTGGTCGTCAAGCGTGGGGTTGGGCGCAACGACGACCTTCGACTGTTGAACCCGTTCGTGCGCCTTTCAGGTGCGGGCACCGTCGATGTCGCAGGGCAGCGCCTCGATTATCGCGTGGAGCCGCGCGCGGTGCGCTCAAGCGAGGGGCAAGGCGGCAAAAACGACCTGCGCGGCATCGGCATACCGTTTTTCATCAGGGGACCATGGGCGCGGCTCACCTACGCGCCCGATTTGTCGGGGATCGCGAACACGGCACTGGAATCGATCATCAAAGGCGAAGACCCGCTCGACGCGATCAAGAAAGAGACGGGGCTTGACCAGCTGTTCGGCAACAAGAAGAAGCCGCCTGTCGAGACACCGCAAACGGTGCCGCCAGAAGGCGCGCCAGAATCACAAAAGGAACCGCAAGCGGCGCCTCCCGCAGAGCAACCCGACCAGACTGTGCCCCCAAACCCACAACAAGAGGGTGCACAACCGCAGAAAAACGACCCGAAGCAGAAGCCAGACCCGTTGGACGTCTTG
The DNA here is from genome assembly GCA_044220975.1 of Micropepsaceae bacterium. Classification (GTDB taxonomy): domain Bacteria; phylum Pseudomonadota; class Alphaproteobacteria; order Micropepsales; family Micropepsaceae; genus SZUA-430. The sequence continues at coordinate 126,785 of JBGAPZ010000002.1, forward strand.
AAGGGGCTTCTTGGGAAGCCGCAGTAGGATATGCTTTCAATTAACCCCTGGCTTCCCTAGGATTGGCACCTGCCTGTAGGGAAAAAAGGTAGGGGGAAACGAGGCTTCGTCCGTCGTATCCATGGCAGCTGACACCAAAGACGCGCCTGGAAAGGCTCCGACCAAGGGCTTTTCGCTTCGATCGAGACTGCTTGGCATCCCCGACGGTGAACCCGCCGCGGAGGGACAGGCGGAATCCGCTTTGGCTGAAGGCGAACAACCTCCCGCAGACGAAGTGGTCGCCGAGGCCGCTGCACCGGTTGAGCCCGTTCATAATTCCGACGAGCAAGAGGAAGAAGCTGAGCCGCCACGTGTCGGCGTTGCGTTGGCGCCGCGACGCAATTCTTTGCTCGCAACGTTTGGCTTCGGCGACAAGCGAAAGAACGAAGCGCCGGCGAAAGCTGTCGAGCCTGAACCCGTTCGCGAACCGGTCGCGGAAACGCCGCCGCTAGCGGAGCCAGAGATCGAGGTTCGTCAGGTCGATATTCCCGAACCCGACCGCGGACCGATAATAGTGCCGCTGGCGCGCGATAAGGCGCCTGAGGTCGTGCAGGATGTTCCGGCTCCCGTCGCGGTCGAGGACGACGCTCCGGTTGAGGCGGCGCCCACCGGGCCGGTGCCGTTCGTGCGATTTGCGGGTGTTAAGAAAACCTACGATGGCCTACAGCTCGTCGTGAAGGATTTGAATCTCGAGATCGCAAAGGGCGAGTTCTTGACGCTGCTGGGGCCGTCGGGTTCCGGCAAAACGACGACGCTAATGATGCTTGCTGGTTTCGAGACGCCGACGGCTGGCGACATTCTATTGAACGGCGAGTCATTGACAACGATGCCGCCGCACAAACGCGGCCTTGGCTTCGTGTTTCAGAATTACGCGCTGTTCCCGCACATGACGGTGGCTGAGAACCTTGCGTTCCCGCTTGAGGTTCGCAAGACCGGCCGCAGTGAGATTAGGGATCGCGTCGCGAAGGCGCTTTCAATGGTCGAACTTTCGGGTTTCGATAAGCGCAAGCCCAATCAACTTTCAGGTGGCCAGCAGCAGCGTGTTGCAGTTGCGCGCGCGCTCGTGTTCGACCCCGAACTCGTGCTGATGGACGAGCCCTTGGGCGCCCTCGATAAGCATTTGCGCGAGCAGATGCAGTACGAATTGAAGCGGCTGCATCGCGAACTCGGCGTCACCGTCGTTTATGTGACGCACGATCAGGGCGAGGCATTGACGCTGTCCGACCGCATCGCAGTGTTTCACGACGGTGCCATTCAGCAACTCGACACGCCGACGAACATCTACGATCACCCGGCGAATGCGTTCGTCGCGGGCTTCATCGGCGAGAACAACGCATTGCCGGGCAAGGTGACGCGCATCGACGGCGATATCTGCACCATGGAATTGATGGGCGGCACGCGGGTCAGGGCCACAAACGGCAACTGTAACGCGGTCGGACAGACGGGTGTCGTGTGCGTGCGGCCAGAAGACCTTCTGATCGCGTCGGATGCGCCGTCGGGCAGCAATCATGTGCCGGCAATGATCGAGGACTTCATCTTTCATGGCGACCATTTGCGCGTGAAGCTTTCGGCGCCGGGCATGCACGAAATCATCGTCAAAGCGCCGGCGCGGGCGCACTTCCCATCGAAAGGCGTGGCCGTCACGTTATCTTGGGAGCCTGCAGCCGCGCGCGCGTTCGTTTCCTAAAATGCCGCCTAAAGACCTCGCGGACGACCGCCTTCTGCGGACCCGCGACACGGTTAGAATGAACTGAAGATCGAATCGACCAAGAAGGTAGAAACCCATGGGCCGTACGACCGGAATCATTATCGCAGCCGCCGCTGCCATCGTCATATTGGCGGGCGTGTTGCTGTTTATGCTGGGGCGCGGGTCCGAAAAGGCGGTCAACGATCTCGACAAAGAATTGACCGACCTGCAACTGCCGGCCGCGGACGGGTCGACGCCACCGGCGACGCCTACCGCCAGCACATCAGGTGCCGCTGTGTCGCTGGCAGGTAAGTCGCTCGTCGTCGTGTCATGGGGCGGGGCCTACACGAAGAGCCAGATCGAGGCCTACCATAAGCCGTTCACGGCTAAGACCGGCGCTACGATCAATTCGATCGATTACAACGGCGGGATCGCCGAGATCAAAGCGCAGGTCGAAGCCAAGAACGTGACTTGGGATGTGGTCGACATGGAACTCGCCGACGCGCAGCGTGCGTGCGACGAGGGTCTGCTTGAGAAGATCGACGCCGGCGTGTTGCCGGCAGCGCCCGATGGGACCCCCGCGGTGCAGGACTTCATTCCGAACGGAATCACGCCGTGTGCGGTGACGACGATCGTGTTCAGCCACATCGTCGCCTATGACGACACGAAATTCGAAAAGAAGAAGCCCTCGAGGCTTGCCGATTTCTTCGATTTGAAAACGTTTCCGGGCAAGCGCGGTTTGCGAAAGACGAGCCCGAAGATCAACCTGGAACTCGCGCTGCGGGCCGACGGGGTGGAGCCGGAAAAGGTCTACGGGACACTGGGAACGAAGGAGGGCGTGGACCGCGCGTTCAAGAAGCTGGATTCGATCAAAGACAGCGTCATTTGGTGGGAGCCGGGTTCGCAGCCGCCGCAGCTTTTGGCTGACGGTCAGGTGACGATGACGACCGCCTACAACGGACGCATCTTCGACGCGCAGATCGGCGAGGGAAAACCGTTCAAGATCATTTGGGACGGGCAGATCCAAGAGCTCGACGTTCTGGGCGTCGTGAAGGGCACCAAGAATTTGGCGGCCGCGATGCAGTTCATTGCGTTCGCGACGGACACGCAGCGCCTTGCCGATCAGGCGCAATGGATCGCCTATGGTCCGGCGCGGAAGTCATCGCTGCCGCTTGTCGGCGCGTATTTTTCGAAGCCGGACGTCGACATGAAAGTGCACATGCCGAACGCGCCGGAGAACTCCAAGAACGCGCTGCAGATCGACTTCCTGTGGTGGGCCGACCACCAAGAAGAACTGAACCAGCGCTGGAGCGCGTGGCTCGCCAAATAGTGTCTTTGCGTCGGGGGATGGGGCGTGGTTGTGGCGGTTGAAAACTTGAGCCTGACGGAGCAATTCAAGCGCTCCGGCAAGAATGCGCGGCGCGGGACTTTCCTTCTCGTGCTGCCGCTGCTCGCGTTTTTGACCATCACGTTCTTCATGCCGATCTTCAACATGCTGAACCGCAGCATCGAGGATCGGACGGTTGCGGACCTGCTACCGCGTTCGGCCGATGCGCTTAGGTCGTGGAACGGCAAAGGCCGGCCGCCATTCAGCGCGATTGCGGCACTTGCCGACGATTTGGCGCGGGCACAACACGAAGGCACGATCGGCAAGATCGCGACGAGGCTCAACTTCGAGCGGCCGGGGATGCGCTCGTTGTTGATGAAGACGGCGCGCGAAGCTTCGACGTTCGAGCCGCCTTATGCGCAAGCGTTCAACGCCGTCGATCTACAGTGGAGCGACCCCGAAGTCTGGGGTGCTCTTCGACATGCTAGCGCGACCTACACATCCGGCTATTACATCGCCGCTTTCGACGAAACGCGAAAGGCGGACGGCACGCGAATCCCACGGGCCGAAGAGGAGCAGGTCTATGTGATGCTGTTCCAGAGGACACTGTGGGTGGCGTTCTTGGTCACCACGCTTTGCTTCGTGCTGGGCTATCCGCTTGCCTATTTCATTTCGCGGCAGGAGGAGAAGACGCGGCATCTTCTGCTTATCCTCGTGTTACTGCCGTTTTGGACGTCGCTGCTCGTGCGCACAACCTCGTGGATCGCACTGTTGCAGACGAACGGCATCGTGAACGACGGAATTGCGTTCTTCGCCGGCGACGGCGCGCGGCTTGAACTCATGCACAACATGACCGGCACGCTGATTGCGATGACGCATATCCTGCTGCCGTTCATGATACTGCCGACCTACAGCGTGATGCTTTCGGTGCCGCCTTCGCTGACGCGGGCCGCGATCTCGCTGGGTGCTCCGCCGTGGACGGCGTTCTGGCGTGTCTATTTTCCAATGACGTTACCGGGTGCAGCCGCGGGCGGGTTGCTCGTCTTCATTTTGGCGCTTGGCTACTACATCACGCCGACGCTGGTCGGCGGGCGAACCGGACAGCTGATCTCGAACATGATCCAGTTCCATATGCAGACGTCGCTGAACTGGGGCTTGGCGGCGGCATTGGGCGGCGTTTTGCTGTCGATCGTGACGGTGCTCTACATCATTTACGCGCGCGTCATTGGGCTCAACCGCTTGAGACTCGGGTAAACCATGGCCGAGCCGCTTCATCAGACGCCCCAAGAAAAAGCCGAGCGCTTTCTGTCGCGCGGGTATGCCTATCTCGTGCTCGCGTTTCTGGTCGCGCCACTGATCGTAATCATTCCGCTGTCGTTCAACGCGGAGCCCTATTTCACGTTCACCAGCAAAATGCTGTCGCTGGACCCTGACGGGTTTTCCCTGCGCTGGTACCGCGACATCATCGATAATCCGCAATGGCTGGAGGCGATCGGCAATAGCGTGGTCATCGCGCTGGCTTCGACGATCTTGGCGACTGTGCTAGGTACGCTTGCAGCCGTGGGCCTCGCGCGTTCGAACATGCCGTTCCGCAACTTCTTCATGGCGCTTTTGATCTCGCCGCTGGTCGTGCCGATCGTAATCGCGGCGGCGGGGATGTATTTCTTCTACTCAAGCGTGGGCTTGGCGCAAACGCATCTCGGCATCATTTTGGCGCACACGACCTTGGGCGTGCCGTTCGTCGTGATCACGATGACGGCAACGCTATCGGGCTTCGACCGCAATTTGATCAAGGCGGCGGGCAGCCTCGGCGCCGATCCGATTACGGCGTTCTTTCGCGTGACGCTGCCGCTGGTCGCGCCCGGCATGATTTCGGGCGCGCTGTTCGCGTTTGCCGCGTCGTTCGATGAGGTTGTGACCGTGCTATTCCTAGGCGGTCCCGATCAACGCACGATCCCGCGTCAGATGTGGTCGGGCATCCGCGAGCAGATCAGCCCTACGATCCTGGCCGTTGCGACGCTGCTCATTCTCTTTTCGTGTCTGCTGCTGCTTGCGGTCGAGATGCTGCGGCGCTGGCATGCGCCGCACGCACAAGTGCCGAAGCACTAAGCCTCACGCTGCGAGTTTGCGCTTTGCCTCTTCGTATTCGCGCTTGAGCTTCGCGACCACCTCGGCAACCGGGACGATTTCCTGAATCTGGCCGACGCCCTGCCCTGCGCCCCAGATGTCTTTCCAGGCTTTCTTTTCCATGTTGCCGCCGGAGCCGAAGTTCATCTTCGACTTGTCGGCTTCGGGAAGCGTGTTGGGGTCGAGGCCGGCCGCCGTGATCGACGGGCCCAAATAGTTGCCGTGCACGCCCGTGAAGAGGTTCGAGTAGACGATGTCGTTCGCCATCGTTTCGACCAGCATTTGCTTGTAGCGCGGGTCGGCGTTCGCTTCGGTCGTGGCGATAAAGCGGGTGCCGAGATAGGCGAGGTCGGCGCCCATCGCTTGGGCCGCGAGCACGCTCGAACCATTTGCGATTGAACCTGAGAGCAGGATCGTCTTGTCGAACCACGAGCGCACTTCGGGCACGAGCGCGAACGGGGACAGCGTACCCGCATGGCCGCCGGCGCCGGCGCAGACGAGGATCAGGCCGTCGACGCCCTCCTCCGCCGCTTTCTTCGCGTGGCGAATGTTGATGACGTCGTGGAAGACAACGCCGCCATAGCCATGCGCCGCCTTCACGATCTCGGCCGGGGCGCGCAGACTGGTGATGATGATCGGAACCTTGTGCTTCACGCACACCGCCATGTCGTGCATGACGCGGTCGTTCGACGCGTGGACGATCTGGTTGACCGCGAAGGGGGCAGCCTTCTTACCCGTCTTCTGTTCGTGGTCGTCGAGTTCGGTCGTGATGCGCTCGATCCACTTGTCGAGCATGTCGGCTGGCCGCGCGTTCAATGCCGGGAACGAACCCACAATGCCCGCCTTGCACTGCGCGATGACGAGCTCTGGGCCCGAGACAATGAATAGTGGCGCGCCGACAACGGGAACGGATAGGCGGTTCTGCAGAACGGGCGGTAGCGGCATATGCGTTGATCCAATGCTTTGAATATCTGACGGGTCAACGCTTAGCTGCGCACCGTGGTCCTTGGCAAGTTATCCGATTGCTGACGCTAGGGCTCGCAGGAGCGCCGCACCATCGCCTGCCCAGGCGGAGCCGTGCATGCACGCGAGCGTGCGGGGCGCCGTGGCTGCAAGGCGCTCGATCAGCGCACGGCCATTCCGTGCGTGCGCATAGTAGTCGAGCGGACTGCGGAAAGCTTCGCTTGGCCCCAAGATATCGCCTTCAGTGAGCGGCGGCGTGTCGGCGCCGCCTTGCGTGAAGAGATCGCCGCAGAACAAGGTCTTCGTCTTTTCCTCGAACAGGTAGCCGCAATCCCACCCGTGCGGCAGATGCGGTGCATCAAGCCAGCGCATCGTCTTGGCGCCGAGACCGAGTTGTTCGCCGTCCGCGAGCGGCTTCGGCGCACGATCGGCGATGTCGGCCACCGAGACGAGCGCGCCGATCGTGCTGCAGACCGGCACCGCTTGCGGCGCCGCTTCGAGCCATTCGTTCAGCGCGCCGCACTCGTCGGCCTCGAAGTGGGAAAACGCGATGTATCTCAGCTTTACCGGCGCGATCACCGATTGCACTGCCTCACGCACCAACGGGAACATGCGGCGCGGGCCTGTGTGGAACAGCAACGGCTTATCGTCGAGCACAAGGTACTGATTGAACGAGAAGCCACCCGGCATGTTGCTGACCGGCGTGTTGATGCGGAAAATTCCGTCGGCCACCTCGTGGATGTTGGTGCCCGACTCTTTGTTGGTGATCGTCATCGTTCGCATCTCCTTTCGGACGCAGATTCCCGACCGGATCTGTGTCTGCGCAGTTATCGACGGCGCCCGGCGCGGCGAGGCGGCCGGAGGCGCCGTCGATTGTACTCCACTTCCTATGCGGGCATCCAGTTGCCGTGGAAGCCGGGAGGGATGCGATGCGGGATCGTGATCGCCGCTTGCGGGGCGCCTTCGAAGTTCGCGGCGTCGAGGATAACAAGGTCAGTGGTTTCAGCCTTTGTGTCGATGACGTAACCCATCAGCCAGCCGTCGTCTTCGTTGCGCGCGTCCGCTTTGGCGACAAACACGAACTCGCCGGGCATGCGGCCAGCGCCGAAGTCGTGCACCTGACGCGTGCCTTTTTCGAGGTCGTGCTTGAAGAGGCGGGTCGCCAGACTCACGAATGCGTTTTCGTTCGCTAGCGAAGCCGTATAGGCATAGCGATATTGCTTACCGATATTCGCTTCGTTCGGGCGCGGGAATTCCTGCGACTCTTGATCGATGACTTTGCGAGCGACGCTCTTGCTTGCCGGGTCGATCGTCCAGCGCTCGAACGGTACACGCGCCGAGTCTGGACCCTTCGTGCTTTCGGCGAACATGCTGTCGTGCGCGCAGACGTCCAAGATCACCTTCCCGTCTTGGGTTTCGTATCCGTTCGCGGGATGGAACACGTAACACGGGTCGACGTTGCACCAGATGACGTCGTCGCTCTTGCCTTCGCGGGGTAGTAGACCGACGCGCGCTTGGTGCTTGTCGTTCCAGGCGTAGGGGAAGCCGAAGCCCGAGAGCAGGCGCTTCATCGAAAACGTCACCGGCAGATCCAGAATGATCACGTAGTTCTTCGTGATCATGCAGTCGTGGATCATCGGGCCGTGCTGAACCGCGATCGGTTCTTCGCGGCGGACTTTGCCAAATTTGTCGACGACCACATGGCGGATCGTGTCCAACGACGGACCTTCGTAGCAGATCGCATGCAATTCGCCCGTTTCGGGATCGAGGTGGGGATGCGCGCTGAAACTGCCCTTCAACGAACCGCCGAAGGGATCGTGCGCAATCGTCTCAAGGTCGGGGCCGACGCGGACGGGATAACCGCCCGCCTCCACCACCGCCCAGGTCTGGCCGGCGTGGGGGACGATGTTCGTGTTCACGGTGTCGAACGTGTGGCGAGGGCCAGGTGCCTCGGGTTCGCCAAGCGCTTTGCTGACCGCCGTGCTTCTGATCCAGCGGTTGCGATACCATTCGGCCTTACCGTTCTTTAGGCGGACGCCGTGGATCATGCCGTCACCCATGAACCAATGATACGACGCGGCGTTCGGTGGCGTGGCGGGGTTCGGTCCGATGCGGATGTAGCGGCCGTCGAGTTCGGTCGGGATCGTGCCGGTCACTTTCAGATCGGTGAGCGTGCGCTCCTCTTTCATCGGTTGATGAACGCCGGTGAGGTACGGGTGCTCCTCAGCCGTCTTCATGCGGTCGCGATTGAAGTCGGCGACGGTTTGCACGGCTTTCGTCACGGTGGAGCGGATCATGGTTTCGATTTGGCTGGCCACGGGCAGCATCTCCTTTGACAACGGCTTCTTCATGTTTACAGTGATAACATAGTGTTCGATGATAACAGTGTCAACATGAAAAAAGCCAAACCAAGCTACCACCATGGAGATTTGCGGTCGGCGCTCATCGCCGTGGCTCTGAAACTATTGGAGAAGCAAGATCTCGAGCAGTTGTCGCTCCGCGAGGTCGCCCGCAATGTGGGGGTCAGCGCGACTGCAGTCTACAGACACTTTCCCAGCAAAGATTCCCTGCTGAAAGCGCTGGCCCAGCATGGACTTTCGATGCTGGCTGAGCAGCAGAAATGGGCGGCAGCCAAGGCGAGCGGGGCGGCGGCGTTCGCGCAAACCGGTCGCGCTTATGTGAGGTTCGCGCTCGCCAACCCGAATCTATTCCGCCTGATCTTTATTCACACGCCGGGTCGATTGCGGCCCGACGTCGACAGCCCCGAAGGATCACCTGCGCGGCTGCTGCGCGGTTACGTGGCGCATGCGTTGGGGCCGCGCGCGAGCGCCGAGCAAGTCTTCGTCGCGGCGTTACAAGCGTGGTCGCTTGTGCATGGGCTTTCGATGCTCATCCTCGACCAACAGGTCGAACCGAAGGCTGCCGAGGCGATGATCGATCGGGTGATCTCCAACGAAGGGCTTCGGCTGGGGTAGGTCACGCAATCCCGTTTTCGCCACAAAGTGCGCATAATTCGCCCTCGCTGGTGCAGGATGCTCGAATCACGAGCCTTCAACACGGAGCGACCTTCAGTGACCTTGGACAATTCGAAAGCAGTGGTGATTTTGGGCGTGCTACTTGCCCTTGGCATGTCGCTCGCGGCATTCATTTTCGGAATTCACGCGAAGCAGATCGGCGCCGGGCGCCAGACGATTACGGTCAAAGGTCTGGCCGAGAAGCCAGTGACGGCCGACGCGGCCGAATGGACCGTTGGCCTGCGCGTGAAGGGCGCGACGTTCGCCGAGACGCTTGCGAACATCCGCAAGGAACGGCCAGCGCTTGACGCCTTCCTCACGACTCAAGGCTTTACGAAAGAGACCTTGACCGACGGCAACGAGAACGTGACGCCGAACATGGTCGAGGAAGACGCGCCGGGCGGGCGCACCCGAACGGTACAGCGCGGGTTCAATGGCTCGCAAGATCTCACAGTGCGCTCCACCGACCTACCGCGCGTCGTCGCTGCGAACAAGGCCGTGCTCCAACTCGAGGCGGATGGCCGGCCCGTCAGTCACAGCGACCCTTTGTTCCTGGTGACGGCGCTTGAAGATGTGAAGATGTCGCTGATCGGTGCGGCGACGCAGAACGCACAAAGGCGCGCGGAGGAATTCGCGAAGAACGGCAACGTTCGGGTCGGCGCCATGCGCTCCGCCTCGCAAGGCTCGTTCTACATCCTGCCCGCCGGCGCCAGCGAAGAAGCAACCGATTACGGCGGCACGTACGACAAGACTACGGTCGACAAGCTTGCGCGCGTCGTGGTCACGATCGACTACAACATCGAGCGCTAGGCGATCGCCGCATCCGCACGGAGCTTGGCGATTTCATCGGACGTGCGGCCGAGTTCGCGCAGCACTTCGTCCGTGTGTTCGCCAAGCGACGGCGCGTGACGTCGGATCGGCAGATGTTGACCATCGAAGCGAGCCGGGTTTCGGGCGATCCGCATTTTGCCGGCGCGTGGATCTTCGAATGTGGTGAGCGTGCCGTTCGCCATGACCTGCTCGTTCGCCGGCACCTCCTCACGCTTTAGAACGCGCGCGTGGGGGACGTCTTCGGCCTCCAGGCGGGCAGTGAGTTCAGCGGTCGCCATTTGTGCCACGACGCCGCCAATGAGGTCGGTCATCACCTTCGCGTTTTGCATGCGGTCGGTCACGCTTTGGAAGCGTGGGTCGTCGGCGATTTCCGGGCGGCCGATCGCGCGCGCGGTCGCGCGAAACTCGCCGTCCGAAATCGCAAGCATGGTGATGTAGCCATCCTTCGTCTTGCGGATCGAATAGAAACTCGCGAAATCGGGGGAGCGGTTTGCGCCTTCCTCGAACACAAGGTTGTAGTAAGCGTCGGGCCAGAGATATGCGATCGAGCTGTCCAGCATGTTAATTTCGACAAGCTGCCCTCCCCGTCCTCGCGCCTTGGCATAGAGAGCGGCGGTGATCGCTTGCGCGGCGGTGATCGCCATCGTCTTGTCGCATACCAACGTTTGGATCAGTTGCGGCTCGCCCGTCGCGGCGTTTGCTTGCGTAAACGAGAAACCAGAGGTCGCTTGAATGACGGGATCGTAGACGCGGCGCTTTGCGTAGGGGCCTGTGTCGCCGAAGCCCGACATCGAGACGTAGACGAGCCCGGGGTTCAGCAATTTCAAAGGCTCGTAGCCTAGACCCAGTTTTTCCATAGCGCCGGGGCGGAAGTTTTCGACGAAGACGTCGGCGGTCTTCACTAGATCGATCAGGACTTGGCGCCCGGCGACCGACTTTAGATTCACGACGATGCCGCGCTTGTTGCGGTTCACCGCGGTGAACATCGCGTTCACGCCGTTCTTTTGCGGGCCCAGATAGCGTACGAGGTCGCCGGGGCCAGGTGCTTCGACTTTGATCACGTCGGCACCTTGGTCGGCCAGAATCTGCGTTGCCATCGGTCCGGAGATGATGGCCGACAAATCGACGATACGAACGCCTTCGAGGGGGAGGGTCATTTGCGCTTCTGTTTGTGTTAGGGGCTGTCCTACCTTGCCACGGTCCGCACGAACGGGCCACCCTTTGAGCAGGAAGTGCAGTGTGACACGCGAAGAGGTACTGCAGCTTGAAGAGATGAATTTCAACGCATGGCCTGCGCTGAAATCGGTGCACTACGATGGGTGGCTGCTGCGCTCGGCGGGTGGCTCCTCACGACGGCCGAATTCGGTGAACTGCATCCAGCCAAGTACGATCGGGCTTGAGCAAAAGATCGCCACGGCGGAAGCGTTCTACGCGCGTTGGGGCCGTAGGATGATCTTTCGACTAACGCCGCTAGCCGATGCGGGCCTTGATGCGATGCTTGAACAGCGCGGCTACACGATCGAAGAACCGACGCTTGTGCAGGTCGCAGATGTCGATCGCTACCCCAGCGACGGTGTTCAAGTATTCACACACGCCGACGAGGCGTGGATCGCCGCTGCTTTGAGCATTCGCGGGCTCGCCGGCGACGAGGCCGAGGTGTTTGCAGCTCAGCATCGCGCCGTGGCTGTCGAAAGCGTCTGGGTCATTGTCCACATGAGTGATCGTCCCGCTGCTGTCGGCGTTGCCGCAATCGAACGCGCGTGGGCGGGATTACATGGAATTTATGTCGCGAGGGACGTGCGGCGCCAAGGCGTTGCACGCTCACTTAGTGAGGCTTTGCTTGGACTTTCGTTCGCACGGGGTGCACGTCGTGCGTGGCTACAAGTAGCGAAGGGGAATGCCGCCGCTTTGCCGTTGTACCAAGAATTGGGATTCCGTACTGCTTATGGCTACCACTACCGGACTCGTCCGGGGTGAGGTGTCACCGGAACCGCATGCGGAGTAAGCCTTTCGTCTAGGGGCGTATTAAGCATGCTCGTCGCCGAACTTGTGTGCATGGCGCGTGGTGTCTCAAAGGCTTCGCAACCGAACGTGGACCGATCGAACAACCACAACAATTGGCTTGTGGTGCCGCCGATAGGGCGATGATTAGGTGACTCCAGCGGGGCCGCTCCCTTGCTTGAGAGGTCATCTGTGACGCGCATGCGCGAAAGAACCGAAACGGTCATCGCCGCCTACCGACCGAAGCCCGGCAAGGATCAAGATCTTCGAAGAATTATGGGTGAGCATCGCCGGTCGTTGGCGGAAGCAAACCTTGTGACGAACCGTCCACCGATGATCTTGCGGGCGCGGTCCGATGGAACGCTGGTCGAGATATTCGAGTGGGTCTCCACGAAGGCGGCCGACGAGGCGCACAAGCACGCCTCGGTTCGCGAGATGTGGAACAAGCTCGCGAGCGTCGCGGACTTCATTGCGCTATCGGACATCGCCGAAGCGAGCAAAGCGTTCAGTCACTTCGAAGCACTACAGCCCGAGCGGACGCGCGTGCGGACGCTGGCCGCGAAACAACCGGCCACGCGACGAACAAGGCGTTGATCTTATTCATCAATTCGAGGTTACTGACGGAAGAGCCACATTGACTTTGAATGAGGGCCGTTCAAGTTAGCGCTGGACGCGTGCGCCGCTTTGCTTGCGGATGGCGCGCGTCAAACGACTCGATCGGGGAATCGGCCGCCAGCATGTTGCGCTTTATCGTTCGCCGGTTGCTGGGCGCGATCCCAACGCTCTTTATCATCATCGTCATGGCGTTCTTCATGATGCGGGCAGCCCCCGGCGGGCCGTTCGATCAAGAGCGCAACCTGCCGCCCGAGATCGAGCGCAATATCCTTGCAGCCTACGACCTCGACAAGCCGGTGCTTCAGCAGTTCGTGGACGTCAACATGTTCGTGTGCGGCGCGCAGTACGGCAGCGCGCCGGATGCCGCCACCTTGGCGGCGCGCAAGCTGACGGAGAGAGACGGCAACTATTTCGATGCGAGCAACCGGCAAATTCGCTGCCTCGGCGGATATCTCGGGAAACTGCTCAGCGGCGATCTTGGACCTTCCTATAAGATCAAGGACTTTACCGTCGCCGAGTTGATTGCGGACGGTGCACCGGTCAGCGCGGCGCTTGGCATCTCGGCCATCTTGTTGGCGGCGGTTGTCGGCTTAACTCTTGGGACACTCGCGGCGCTACGCCAGAACGGCCTCGGCGACTACGCGACGATGACGCTCGCCATGGTCGGCGTCACGATCCCGAACTTCGTGATGGCGCCGATCCTGACGCTCATCTTCGGCAACTATCTCGGCTGGCTGCCGGTCGGCGGTTGGAACGAGGGCGCGTTTCGAAACATGTTGCTACCGGTGATCAGCTTGTCGCTGCTGCAGATCGCCGTCATCTCGCGACTGACGCGGGGCGGCATGATCGAAGTGCTGCGGTCGAACTATGTGCGCACGGCGCGGGCGAAGGGCTTGCCAGAGCGGTTGGTTATCACGCGCCACGCGATGCGGGCGGCGCTGCTGCCTCTGGTGAGCTACCTCGGGCCTGCGACCGCGGGCATCGTAACCGGGTCGCTGGTGATCGAACAAATCTTCGGGCTTCCCGGCATCGGCAAATACTTCATCAACGGAGCACTGCAGCGCGACTACACGCTCGTGATGGGGGTGGTGATTCTCTACGCGTCGCTCGTGATCGCACTCAATCTGGTGGCAGACGTGCTTTACGGGCTGCTCGATCCGAAGGTCAGGTTCGAGTGATGGCGAGCGTGGCGGTACCGGTTCAGCAAGAGGTCGAAGGGCGCAGTCTTTGGCAGGACGCGCAGCGGCGCTTGTTCGCAAACAAGGCGGCGGTGGCCTCGATGATCGTGCTTGCCCTCATCACGGGGCTTTCGATCGTCATGCCGATGGTGTGGCCGCATTCTTTCGACAACACCTACAACAGCGAGCGCGTGTCGTGCCCGCCGCCGAACTATCTGGGCATGTCGTGGTTGTTCGGCGATCAGGCGGAAATTTGCCCGAATGCCGTCGGCCAAGGGCACATTTTCGGGACGGACGCGAACGGGCGCGACCTCTTTATCCGGGTGATGATCGGCGGACGGGTGTCGCTTGCGATCGGTTTTGTGGCGACGCTGGTGGCGCTTGTGATCGGCGTTCTCTACGGCGCGACCGCCGGCTTCCTGGGCGGACGCATCGACAATTTGATGATGCGGTTTGTGGACATTCTCTACGCCCTGCCCTTCATCTTCTTCGTCATTATTCTGACGGTCGTTTTCGGGCGGAATTTCATCTTGATGTTCGTCGCGATCGGGGCGGTCGAGTGGCTGACAATGGCGCGGATCGTACGCGGGCAGACGCTATCAATCCGGCGTAAAGAATTCATCGAGGCGGCTGAGGCGGCCGGCGTCTCAAACTGGCAAATTATCCGTCGGCACATTCTGCCGAACGTCGTGGGGCCCGTTATCGTCTATGTGACGCTCACCGTGCCCGCTGTTATTCTGGTCGAAAGTTTCTTGAGTTTCTTGGGGCTTGGGGTGCAGGAGCCCTATACGTCGTGGGGCGTTTTGATCGCCGACGGTAAGGATCAGATGGAATCTTACCCGTGGATGCTGATCTTCCCCGCGCTTTTCATGACGATCACGCTTTTCTGCTTCAACTTCATCGGCGACGGGTTGCGCGACGCGCTCGACCCCAAGGACCGTTAGGCACCGATGAGCGCTCTGCTTTCCGTCAAGGACTTGAACGTGCGCTTCGCAACGCCGGAGGGCGAAGTCGCTGCGGTCAACGGCGTCAGTTTCGACGTTCAACCGGGCGAGAGTGTTGGCATCGTCGGCGAATCTGGTTCCGGCAAGAGCCAAACGTTCATGGCGGTCATGGGCCTCCTCGCCGGTAACGGCAAAGCGACGGGCAGCGCCAAGTTCAAAGGCGAAGAGCTTGTCGGCATGAAGCGCGAGAGGCTCAACAAGATCCGCGGATCGAAGATGACGATGATCTTCCAAGATCCGATGACGTCGTTGACGCCGCATTTGAGAATAAGCAAGCAGCTAACCGAGGTTTTGGTCCTGCACAAAGGTATGCGCGAACGCGATGCGCGGGCGCGCGCCTTGCAGATGCTGGACCGCGTGAAGATCCCGGACGCGAAGCGGCGGCTCGATCAGTATCCTCACGAATTCTCCGGCGGCATGCGCCAGCGTGTGATGATTGCGATGGCGTTGATCTGCGAACCGCAGCTTTTGATCGCCGACGAACCGTCGACGGCACTGGACGTGACTGTGCAGGCGCAAATCCTGGAGTTGATGCAAGAACTGCGCGCGCAGGGGAACATGTCGATCATCATGATCACGCATGACCTTGGCGTTGTGGCCGGGCTCTGCGACCGCGTGATGGTGATGTACGCTGGCGAGTTCTGCGAGACCGCATCGGTCGACAATATCTTTCACGATCCGCAGCACCCGTACACGCGCGGCTTGGTGGCTTCGATCCCGCGCTTGGATCGCCCCGAAGACGACCGCTTGACCGCGATCCCCGGGCAGCCACCGAATCTGCAGCACTTACCGACAGGATGTACGTTTCAGGAGCGGTGCAGTTACGTGTTCGATCGCTGCATCACCGAGCGGCCGAAGCTTTTGAAGATCGAAAGCGATCGCGCCAAGTCGTGCCACTTGAAGGGCTTTGACGGAAACGGCGAGGCAATTCGATGACCGTCGAGCCGATCCTGTCCGTCAAGGATCTCAAGGTCCATTTCCCGTCCGGGGGTTCGCTGTTTTCGGCTCCCAGGTCTTTGAAAGCGGTCGACGGCGTTTCGTTCGAAGTCTTTCCGAACGAGACCTTGGGCATTGTCGGCGAGTCGGGGTCGGGGAAGTCCACGATCGGGCGGGCGGTGCTGCAACTCATCAAGCCGACGGCGGGCACCGTCGCGTGGCTTGGCAAAAATATCGCCGGTCACTCGCGTTCGCAGATGAAGGCCTACCGGCGCGAGATGTCGATCGTGTTTCAAGACCCGCTCGCGAGCTTGAACCCGCGCATGACGGCGGGCGACATCATCGCTGAGCCCTTAGACACGTTCGAGCCTGGACTCTCGGCCGACGACCGCAAGAAGCGCGTGCAAGAGATCATGCGTCAGGTCGGCTTGTTGCCGCAAATGATCAACCGCTATCCGCACGAGTTCTCGGGCGGACAGAACCAGCGCATCGGTATCGCGCGCGCGATGATATTGAAGCCCAAACTGATCGTCGCGGACGAGCCGGTGTCGTCGCTCGACGTGTCGATCCGTGCGCAAATCATAAACCTGCTTTCCGATTTGCAGAAGGCGACCGGCGTCGCGTTGATGTTCATCAGCCACGACCTTGCGGTCGTTCGGCACGTGAGCCATCGGGTACTGGTGCTTTACCTCGGCAAGGTGATGGAGATTGCGGAGGCTGGCGTGTTGCTGACGAAGCCGCGCCATCCCTACACGCAGGCTCTGCTTTCGGCGGCGCCTGTTCCCGATCCCGCGGTCGAGCGCGCAAAGAAACGCATCTTGCTCGAAGGCGACCTACCGTCGCCGCTCAATCCGCCGTCGGGATGCGTGTTTCGCACGCGCTGTCCGATTGCGCAGGCAAAGTGCGCGAAAGAAGTGCCAGCATTGGAAGCGCGCAACGGCGCAGACGGCCAATTGGTCGCCTGCCACTTCCCGTCATAACGACCGGCTTATTTGTTGCGGCGGACTTTGACGAGGCCTTTGCGTTCTTTGAAGATCAGCGAGTAGCTGCCAAAGAACGCCTTCTCGATCGTGACTTCGTCGCCCTGGTGCGCATCGCGAACTTCGAGAGTGTCGCCTTCGATTTGTGTCCACACTTGACCGTTGTCGAGCGTGAAAACCGCCTTGCCAAGGCCTGTGCGCGAGAACTTTTCGACGCGTGCGGCGATTGCCGTCACCTCTTTCGGCGCGTCGGGCGGCGGCGGTGGGCGACCAAAGTCTTCGGCCTTCTTGACCGGCTTGCTTTCGCTTAAACCGAACCATTGGAGGACGCCGCCGCTTTCCTCTTCTTGCGTTTGAACCGCAGCTTGCTGCTGCGCGCCGGGCGGGGCTGCAAGCGCCATCTTCGCTTCAACGGCCGCGTTGTCGTAGCATTGCAGACGTTCGATCACCGCGGTGATACCGGAGCACTTCGCGAATTCGGAGAGGGCTTCGCGAGCCGGATCGGCCTGGGCCGGAACGGCGGTCAGAACAACGGCGGAAACAAGCCAAAAGAATCGCATATCACCCTCGCAACAACGTGACCGAGACGCCGCGTCGCAGGTCACCCCACACTCGCATAAGCCCCAATCCCCACAGTATTATAGCTATATGACTTTCGCCGCACAGCCCAACTGGATTTTAGTGGGCTGTCGAAACCGCAGATTCTAGCCGTCGACGGCGGTTCAGATGCTGTTCACAGACCAAGCCCCAGGCTTCGCCCAAGGGGTGGAATTGCAGGGAGATAGATTGAGCATGAGCCGATCACATCGCGCGGTTGCCCGCGCCCGCGCGCAGGAGCAAGACCTGCGCCACCTTTGGGTTTGGCTTAGCTTCTTGATCCTATGTGCAGTGCTTGCGTTCGCGCCGATGGCGCACGCGGCCAAGGAACTGATCCGCGGGAACGCAGGCGAACCCAAGAGCCTCGATCCGCACCGCGCGACCGGCACGTGGGAAAACAACGTCATCGGCGACATGATTATGGGCCTCTACACGGAGGCCGCCGATGGGACACCAATCCTGGGCGCCGCGGACGATGCGAAGACGTCACCGGACGGATTGCGTTGGACGTTCCATATCCGGCCGCACACATGGTCTGACGGCAAGCCCGTCGTTGCCGGCGACTTCGTCTTTGCGATGCGGCGCATCCTCGATCCGAACTTTGCGGCCGAGTACCGCGAGATCCTTTATCCGATCAAGAACGCGCTCAAGATCAGCACGGGCGTGCTTCCCGTCGACCAGCTCGGCGTCAGCGCACCGGACCCGCAGACGCTTATCATCGACCTTGAAAATCCGGCGCCGTACTTGCCGCAGCTTTTGACGCACTACACGGCCTATCCGTTGCCGCAACATGTGGTCGAGAAATACCAGAGCGACTGGATCAAGCCTGGCAAGATCGTTTCCAACGGGCCGTTCATGTTGCTGGAGTGGCGGCCGCACGATCACATCACACTGGTCAAGAATCCGAAATTCTACGATGCGGCCAACGTGAAGCTCGACCGCGTCACCTTTCTTCCGATCGAAGACGACTTGACGGCGCTGCGCCGCTATCGCGCGGGCGAATTGGACATGCAGGAACGCTGGCCGCTGACCGAACAAAAATGGCTGAAGCTGCACATTCCGAACGAAGCCCGCAGCTTCACGTATTTGTCGGTCACTTACACGACCTTCAACATGACGAAGAAGCCGTTCAACGATTTCCGCGTGCGCAAGGCCATCGCGCAGGCGATCGACCGGCAGGTGATCGGGAAAGACGTGTTTTTCGATGCCTACGGCAAGGAGGCGTTTTCGTTCCTGCCGCCCGGCCTTGCCGGTGTCGATCACACGGCTCAAGTTCCCTATGCGAACATGTCCATGGAAGCGCGCATTGCGGATTCGAAGAAGCTGCTTGCGGCGGCCGGGTATGGACCGAACAACCCACTGAAATTCACCTATAACTTCATCGGCTTTCCAGACGCAAAGCGGTCTGCCATCGCGATCCAGGAGATGATGCGCAAGATCGGCGTCACGATGGAGCTGCTCGCCGCCGAGCCCAAGGTTCACTACGACGCGCTGAAGACGAAGAGCTATGAGGCGGCGAATGCGGCGTGGGTGTTCGACTACAGCGATGCGAAGAACATCCTCTATCTTTTCGAGAGCTCAACCGACCAGCAGAACTATCCGGGTTACAAGAATCCGGAATTCGACCAACTCATGAAGAGCGCCGATGCGGAACCGGACGCCGCAAAGCGTGCCAAGCTCTTGGGTCAAGCGAACGCACTCTTGGTGCGCGATTTACCCGCCGCACCCGTGTTCCATCAGTACGAGCGCACGCTGGTGAAGCCCTACGTTCTCGGCTTCGTGGAAAACCCGCGCGTCATCTTCCGGTCGCGCTGGATGGACATCGGCGACAAGCCCGGACCGGCCGGCACAGCCAGTGTGGACGGCGGCGGCGCGCAAACGTCAGAAGGCGGATTGTGGTCGTGGCTGGGCTCTTGGTTCAGCTATGAGTCCTGGCAGAAGTGGTGGAACTCCTAAGAGCGTGGGGATGCGATCATGACGCGAGACGGTTTTGGCCGGTTGGTCCGGCTCATCGGTATTTTGGCCATTTGCCTTGCGGTCGCGATGCCGGCGTCGGCCGCCAAGGTCTTGAACCGTGGTAACGGCGCGGAACCGAAGGGGCTAGATCCGCATCAGGCATCGGGCGATCCGGAAAATCAGATCCTGGGCGACATGTTTGTCGGCCTCTACACGGAAGACTTCGAGGGGCATGCCGTTCTTGGCGCTGCCGAGAAGGTCGAAACCTCGCCAGACGGGCTCACGTGGACGTTCACGATCCGCGATCACAAATGGTCGGATGGCAAGCCCGTAACCTCGGCAGATTTCGTGTTCGCCTACCGGCGCATCCTCGACCCAGCTACCGCGTCGGAATACGCAAGTCTTCTTTATGTGATCAAGAACGCCGAGAAGGTGAACAAGGGCATCGGCAAGGTGCCGCTTACCGAACTCGGCGTCAGCGCGCCGGACGCGAAAACGTTCGTCATCCAGCTTGCGCATCCGGCGCCGTATATTCCCGAGATGATGACCCACTATTCGCTGTTCCCGATCCCCAAGCATGTCGTGGAGAAGGCGGGAATGGGCTGGACGAAGGCCGGCGTGATGGTCTCGAACGGAGCCTACATGCTCGTCGAACGGCGGCCGTTCGATCGCATCAAACTGGTCAAGAATCCTTATTTCTACGACGCCGCGAACGTGAAGATCGACGAGGTCAATTTCTACCCGACAAGCGACGAGGCGGCCGCGTTGAAACGCTACCGGGTGGGCGAGATCGATACGATCGACCGTTGGCCGCTCGCCGAAAACAAATGGCTGTTCGCGAAGATTCCGAATGAGACAAAGAAATACCCGGGGCTGCGCGTGCTCTACACCGTGTTCAATACACGCAAAGCGCCGCTGAACGATCGCCGGGTCCGGTTCGCACTCGCCGAGGCGATCGACCGGGAAACGATCCAGCGGGAAGTCTATTTCAACGCGCATGGCATCGTGGCGGAAAGCGTCTTGCCGCCTGGCACGGTGAACGTCGACCATTCGGCAAAGGTACCCTGGGCGGGTAAGACGATGGACGAACGGCGCGCCGATGCGCGAGCGCTGCTGCAGGCGGCGGGCTTTGGCGGCGGCAACAAACCGCTGAAGCTGAGCTACAGCTTCTTGAACCGGCCGGACACGAAACGCGCTGCGATTACAATGCAGGCGATGTGGAAGCAGATCGGCGTCGATATCGAACTGATGGCGCGGGACTTTGCCGTGCACTACGACCAGCTAAAAACGGCAAACTTCGAGCTTGCGGATGCGGGTTGGATTTTGGATTACAACGACGCGCAGAACCTGCTGTTCCTGTTTCAGAGTTCGACTGCGCAGCTGAACTATCCGGGCTACAAGAACCCGATCTACGACGATTTGATGCACAAGGCCGAAAACGAGAAAGACGCCGTCGCGCGCGGAAAGTTACTCGGGCAAGCGACGGGCTTGGTGCTGAATGACGTCGCGGTTGCGCCGACCTTCTTCCAATTCATCAGACCGCTCGTGAAGCCTTACGTGCTGAACTGGAAGGAGAGTCCGCGCGGCGTCAACCGAACGCGCTGGCTCGACATCGGCGACAAGTCCGGTTCGACGGCAACGTCGGGCGGCAGCAACGGCGGCGCGCAAGCATCGGAAGGCGGCTTCTGGTCGTGGCTCGGCTCATGGTTCAGTTCCGAGGCATGGCAGAAGTGGTGGAATTCTTGACGCAATAAAAAACGCTGGGGCGGTAGCCGTCCCAGCGTTTCGATTCTGGCTTTGCAGCGCCTAGCCCGCGGGTGCGGGAGCCGGCGCTGGCGTCACGCTTTCGATGAAGCAGACCTGGCCAAGACGAAATTCCAACGCGTCATCGCGATCGAAGCATTCGTGATTGCTGTAGAGGCGCACGGTGTAGGGGTTGTCCATCATCTCCAGCGCACGGCAAGGACTGCGTAACGTGACGACGTATTTGCCCTTGTTGAACTTCGTATCGGCGAGATAGGTGCGGTCGTCGACCTTCGTCAGGCCGCCGAGATCGCGGAACTTTAGACACGCTTGCGGATAGGCTTCCGCGCGTTGATCGAGTGAACCCAAAGCGACTACGCCGCCGAGCCCAAGCAGACTGGCCAAGAAGATGGCATTACGCATGGTGTGGCCTCCTTTGCCGAGAACCGGTTTTTACCGTCCTGGGTAACCTAGTGCATTGCGCACGCCTCTCAAACCCGAACTCGCAGCATTGTGACGCGGGAACACGCGCTGTATGAATTCCACAATGAGCGGCGGTGCAAATCCCCACATTCAGCAGCGATTCGCGGAAGCGCAGGCGCTAGAGGCGCGCGGCGACCTTGCGGGGGCGGAGGCTGGCTACCGCCAATTGCTGGCGATGATGCCGGGCCAACCGGTTCTGCTCGCGCACCTTGCACTCGTCCGAAAAGCCGTTGGCGCGTTCAGCGAGGCGGAGGGGTTGCTCCGGCGCGCGATCGCGGGTGCGCCGAACGAAGCGGCACTCCACAACAATCTGGGCAACGTCCTTCGGAACTTGGGGCGCCAGGCGGACGCGGAAGCGAGTTATCGCAAGGCGCTCGCGCTAAAACCGGTCTACGGCGAAGCGGCGTACAATTTGGGCGTCACGCTGGAGGATTTGGGACGGCTCGATGAGGCGCTCGATGCCTATCGCGGGGCGCTGGAACTTGGGCATGCGGATGCGGCGGCGTGGGTACGGATCGGCGCTATTGAGATGCGCCAGGGCAAGATCGATCTTGCGCTTGTCGATATCGACGCCGCGGTGGCGACCGATCCGCAGTCGTTCGATGCGCATTACTACCGGGGGCTAGCACTCGCGCAGCTGGAACGGTTTGAGGACGCGATCGAGGCGCTGCGGCAAGCATCGGCGTTGCGGCCCAGCAGCATCGAGGCGATGCATGCGCTTGCGAACAATCTTCGCGTCGTCGAGCGGTATGAGGACGCGCTCAACGTCTATTGGCAAATGATCGATTTGCAGCCGCTGGAAGTGACCACGCACAACAACATGAACCAGCTCGCCTGGACGACCGGGCGGCGGGACGTATTCCTGAGATCGTTCGCCGCCGCGCGCGAGCGACTGGGGGGCGACGATTCCGGCTTGATGGTCGCCGAGGCGCAACTGCGCATGCAGCGCAACGACGCGGAAGCGGCGGAGCCGCTGTTGCGCAAGGCTTTGATCATGACACCCGAGAGTGCCGACGCGAACGGGCTGCTTGGACGGTTGCTGGCTCGGCGCGGCGCATTCAACGAGAGCTTCGAGCGCTTCGCGCAGGCGGTCAAATGCGATCCGACCGCCGGTATTTATCGCAACGAGTTCGGCTACGCGCTTTTGCAAGGCAGCGAGCAGCGCGAGGCGCTTTCGCAATTTGAAGCGGCGCTGCAACTGGACGGCGCGGACCAACTGGCGCTTGCGGGCGTCGGCCTTGCGTACCGAGCACTCGGCGACAGCCGTTACCACGACCTCTTCAACGTCGATCGGTTCGTGCGGGTCTATCCGATCCGTGTGCCGGCTGGGTTTGCCGATTCGCGCGCATTCAACAATTCGCTGGCTGAAGACTTGATCAAGCTTCACACCACAACGAGCGAACCGCTTGACCAAACCTTGCGCGGCGGCACGCAAACGCCGGGTCTCTTGTTCTTGCGCCGGTTGAAAGCGATCGAGCAGGTGCGCGACCAGATTTCAGAGGCGGTTAGCGACTACGTGAGCACGATGGGCTTCGACGCGACCCATCCGCTTCTTTCGCGCAAGCAAGATACTTGGAGCTTCACGCATTCGTGGTCATGCAAGCTTCGCTCAAGCGGGTTTCATACAAACCATGTTCACCCGATGGGGTGGATCAGTTCGGCCTACTATGTGAGCTTGCCGGATGCGCTTGAGGATCAAGCGCAACGCCAAGGCTGGCTTAAGTTCGGCGAGTCACATTTGGAACTTGGCGCCGACGACCGCGCCGAGCATTTCGTAAAGCCAGAGGTTGGATACTTGGTGCTGTTTCCCTCGTACTTCTGGCATGGGACGGTGCCGTTCGAGTCAACGGCCGACCGTTTGACAATCGCATTCGATGTCGTGCCCGGCAAAGTCGATCCTCGCGCCATTGCGGCTGGACCCTACTAAGATGGGCGGTGGCGCCAATCCAAACGCGGAAGAGTTGCTTCAACGACTTGCAGGGTCGGTCGATGTCGCACTGCAGTCGTTCGATCTGGTGCGCGACCGCGCCTTACTGGTTGAACTCGGCGCGTCGACATACCGGCAAGCAAGTTTTCTCGACGAGCGCGTTCTCAAGCCCGGGTCGAAGGCGGCGTGGGTGGAGCTCAGCCGCGTCATGGAGGCGGCGCGCACTGTCCTGTTTCAGCATCCCGTGCATTTCATCTTCCATACCGGGCACGTCGGGTCGACGCTGGTGAGCAGGTTGCTCGACGAGACCGGTGCCGTGTTGCCGTTGCGCGAGCCGACGGTTCTTCGGCAACTGGCCGAGACGCATGATGCTTTGGGGCGTATCGACTCACTGCTCGACGAACGTGGGTTTGCTGTTTTGCTCGGCAGCTTTTTGCGGCTTTGCGGGCGCGGTGACGCGGCCACGAAAGCGGTCGTCGTAAAGGCGACCAGCAACGTTGGGCGGATTGCCCCTGTCCTGCTGGCGGCCCACCCCACTGCCCGCGCGATCTACATGAATCTGCGGGCAGAGCCCTACATCGTCACGTTGCTGAGCGGGGCTAACGCCGCGCAGGACCTGCGCGGTCACGGCCCCGAGCGGTTCCGGCGCCTCGCAGGTTATGGCGCCAGCGCGTTGGCACCACTGCACCAACTCTCGCGCGGCGAGTTGGCGGCGGCGAGTTGGCTTGCGGAAACATGGAGCCAACAAAAGGCGCTCGACGCTGCGGGCCCGCGCATGATTGCGGTCGATTTCGACACGCTGCTTGGCGACATCGGGGGCGAGATTGGGCGGATCGTGAGGCACCTTGGTTTGCCGCACACGGCCACGTATCTCGCGAATATCGGAAAGAGTGCGCCGCTCTCGCAGTATGCGAAGGCAACGGAGTATGCGTATTCGCCGGCGTTGCGGGCACAAATTCTTGCCGAAGCGCGCGTGCAGCAGGGCGAGGAGGTTCGCAAGGGCCTTGCGTGGCTCGATCGCATGAAGGCGTCCAATCCGCCGCTTGCAGCGGTTTGCGCTCGCGCCGGCAGTTAGGGCGTCGCCCACATACGCATGAGATTTTGGCGCACGACGTCGAGACGAACGCGGTTTTCCCACTTCATGGACAATCCCTCGAGCGCGGCAATTTCGTTCAGCTCATAAACTTGAAGCCGTTGATGCTGATCCGCGATCAGGCTTTCGACGAATGTTATGGCGACGAGACGTTGACCTGCGCGCACGGGTGTTACCTCGTGCATCGTTGTCGACGGATATACGATCGCTTCCCCGGGCTCACCCTTGAAAGTCAGCGTGCGGTTGCCGCTGACGATCGAAAGTTCGCCGCCATCGTAGGTCGAGGGCGGTGCAATGAAGATCGTGCAGGACAGATCGGACCGCAACCGGCCGTTCGGAATATTGATAATCGCAGAGTCGGCGTGAGCGCCGTATTTCATGCCAGGCTCATAGCGGCTCAAAAGCGGCGGGGCGATGCGCTTAGGCATCGCGAAGTTCATGAATTCCTCCGAGCGACCAATCGCGGTCTGCAAGACCTGCACCGATTCCGCGTATTTCGGATCGGCGTAGTCGGCCTGCAGATTTTGTTTTGTCGTATTCGCGGGATTCGTGACACGACCATCGACAAAGCGCAGATCGCGAGCAAGCGCGGCCAAGCGCCCGACATCGGCTGGACTTAGCAGGTTTTTGATTTCGAGGAACAAGGGTCAGCCTTTTCCGGTTGTCTCACCAGCATAGTACTCACGCTGCGCCGCCAAAAGCGCACAGACCAGGTCGCGTTCAGCGGCACTGAGATACGGGTTCCAAATGTCGAAGATCAGCACGACACGCAAGGCATCGCTCGCGTTCATGGCTTCGTGTTCGATTGTATCGTCGAAAACCCAGGCCTTGCCGCGCTTCCAGGCACGGGTGTCGTTGCCGACGCGGAACGTGCAGCCGTCGGGCACGATTAGACCAAGATGCGCGATGAGGCGCGTGTTCGTGACGCCAGTGTGCGGCGCAATGCGCGTGCCAGGTGTTAGGCTTGAGAAGAATGCGGCTGGCGCGAAGCCCGGCACATGGGCCAGCGGCATGGCATCCAACACGGACGCGGTTTGCGGACAGCGCTTGCAGTGATCGTCTACGCGCTTGCCGTCGTCCCAGAAGAAGTAAGCGCTCCAATCGGGCGAACGGTTTAACGCAGCGGTTTCGTTCAGCGGCACGTTGTCTGGCATGTCGACATATGGACGAAAGCCCGGCGCGCTTTCTTGGAGCAACGCCGAAAGCTCGCGTTCGATGTCGTCTGTCTTGGCTTCGAGGTGCGCCATCCAGGGGAATTGTTCATCGTCATAAAATTGGATCGCGGGGAGGCGCGGAAAATTCAGCATCACGGGCTGCTGCGTGTAGATTCTCTTCCTGCCCGTCATCGCATCCTTGCACTCGTCGAACCGATCCAGTCGGGCACCTGCATGATGTGCGCGAAGGTCGCCAAGTTTTCTGTCGATGAAAGCGCTCATCGCCTCGGCGTTCTCGCCGACGACTTTGCGCGCGCGTTGCGCAAGTTGCTGCAAATCCGGGGACAGGCGCGAATCGGCCGGCGTCACCTTTAGCGCGTCGGCATAGATACGCGCTGCAGTGCGCAATTTGCCTAGCCGTTCAAGCACAGCGCCTTTGGCGAGCAATGCCGGATAACAATACGGATCGACCGACAATGCCTGATCGTAGGCAAGCATTTCACGGGCGGTGTCTCCCGAAGCGCGATACGCGCCAGCCAGCGCCAGCGGGATGAGCGCGTCTTTCGGTGCGGACATTGCGGCCCGGCTCAGCAGCTGAACAGCCCCGCGCGCATCGCCGGCCGCCAGCGCGCGTTGACCGAAGAAAAACAGCGCTTCCGAATGTTCCGGTGAAAGGGTGCGGACCTGATCCCAGGCGCGCGCAGCCTCGTCCATGCGCCCTGCCCGTATCGCGCGGCGCGCCGTATCGACGAGGAACTTCAATGAATCGCGCTCAACCAAAGCCAACCCACGATCTGTTGTGCCGGCGTTCGCCGCAAGTCCCTCGCACATGACGCAGGCGTCAGCAAACTGATCCGTATACGGCCGACCTGCCAAGGAGCGCAGGTAAAAGCATGGTGCAATCGGGACACAGGCGAATCGTTTTTACCCTAGCTCACGCTCTTGGTGTTGGACGTCACCTTTAACGAGGCGTTACCTTTGATGGATGTCGTTCGTGAATTGTTCGTGCGAGAGGGGGACTCGTTCGCAACGCGACGCGTTGTGTACGGCTTTTCGTGTGGGCTTTGCCGTCGGATCAGGTCATCCGGCAGTGAACATGATGCTGGTGACCGGGGCCGCGGGGGCCCGGCGCGCGTAACAGAAAGGGGCAAATAAAGTGTTGAGCAGAAAAACCTTGAAGACGACGCTCATGGCAGGCGCCGCGATCGTCACGATCGTGAATGCGATGCCCGCTTACGCAGCGGACGATGTCGAGAAGGTCGTCGTTACCGGTACGCGCATCAAGCAAAAGGGTGCGTCCTCGGTGTCGCCGGTGTCGACAATCACCAATGCGGAAGCCAAGGCGCAAGGCACGACGTCCGCCGAAACGCTGCTCAACAACCTTCCGCAGGTTTTCGCCGGCCAAGGCGCCGAGGTTTCGAACGGTTCGTCCGGCCAGGCGACGGTCGACTTGCGCGGCCTCGGTCCGCAGCGCACATTGGTGTTGATCAATGGCCGCCGGTTCCAGCCGGGTTCGATCGTCAATGGCGGCGCGCCTCTCGCCGACTTGAACCAGATCCCCATTCCGCTCGTTGAGCGCGTCGAAGTTCTGACCGGCGGTGCCTCTGCCGTGTACGGCGCCGACGCCATCGGGGGCGTTGTGAACTTCATCATGCGCCGCGACTTCGAAGGCGTGGAAATGGGCGTGCAGTACGGCATCGCCGACCACGACAACGACGATGCATTGTCGCGTTCGCGCATTTCGGATGCCGCAGCTCTGAACCCGACCGCGTTTAGGTTGCCGGATAGCCACGTCACCGACGGCCGGACGGTCAACGTCTGGGGCGTCATGGGCGCCAACACGGCCGACGACAAAGGCAACGTCACGCTCTACGCGCAGTATCGCAATGCGCAGCCGATCTTGCAGTCGTCGCGCGATTTCTCCGCGTGTTCGGTGAATGTCAACATTCCGTTCGACGGAACGTTTTACTGCGGCGGTTCGACAGGTACGCCTCAGCGCGGCCGCTTCATCAGCTTCGACAGCGGTGAAGACGGCGTGTTCTCGACGTCGGGCACGGTCCAGGCGCCGTCGTTTAGCGACGCGTTCAACTTCGCGCCGCAGAACTATTTGCAGCGCCCGGACGATCGCTACAATTTGGGCGCGATGGGCCACTATCAGTTGGCTGGCGATCTCGACCTTTACGGCGAGTTGTCATTTAACGACGACCATTCGCTCGCCCAAATCGCGACCTCGGGTATCTTCTTCGGCGGCGGCCCGGTCGATGGCGGCGTGATGGTGAATTGCGACAACCCGTTCTTGGATGTCGGTCCGGCGCGCAACGCGTTCGACGCCATTTGCGGCGATCCGGGCCTCGGCACAACGGGAACGGCGACGATCCTGCTCGGGCGCCGCTTTGTCGAAGCGGGTCCTCGCATCGACGACTTGCGCCACACGTCATATCGCGGCGTGCTCGGCTTGAAGGGGCAGATCGACGACAGCTGGGAATATGACATCCACGCCATGCGGGGCGTCACAACGGTTTCGGAAGCCTACCTAAACGAAGTGTCGATCGAACGGTCGTCGCGTGCGTTGCTGGCGGTTGATTTGGGCGGCGGTCCGCAGTGCGCACCGTCCGTCCTCGCCGTCGATCCGAACTGCGTTCCCATCAACGTGTTCCAGTCGGGGCAAATCTCTCAAGCCGCTCTCAACTACGTGAGAGCAAGCGGTCTGCAAGAAGGCGAGACGACCACAACGAACGTCGTTGCGGCGTTGACGGGCGAACTCGGCTTTGCAATGCCGTGGGCTCAAAATCCTGTCGCGACCGCACTCGGTGCTGAGTACCGTCAAGAGACTGCGGTCTTGCGCACCGACCGGTCGTTCGAAACCGGCGATATGTATGGTCAAGGCGGGCCGATCAGGGCCTTGTCCGGTCACTATGACGTCGCCGAAGCCTTCGGCGAGGTCAGCATGCCGCTGGTCGAAGACGCCCCGTTTGCGAAATCGATCGAGTTGCTCGGCGGTTACCGTATTTCGGACTACGATACGGTGGGCATCACCCACACGTACAAGTACGGCGCCACTTGGGCACCCGTGGATGATCTGAAGTTCCGCGGATCGTTCCAACATGCCGTCCGCGCGCCGAACATTACCGAGTTGTTCTCGCCGATCTCGGTCGGTCTGTGGGGCGGCACCGATCCGTGCGCCGGCGCGGCACCCGCGTTCACGGCGGCTCAGTGTCTGAACACCGGCGTGTCCGGTGCTCAGTACGGAACCATCACACAATGTCCGGCCGCCCAGTGCTCGGGCATCTTTGGCGGCAACCCGAACTTGAAGCCGGAAGAATCCGACACAAAGTCGTTCGGCGTGGTTTTGACGCCTACGTTCTTGAAGAACTTCATTGCGCAGATCGACTATTTCGACATCACGCTTGATAACGTGATCGGCACGTTGCCGCCGGCGACTGTGCTTTCGGATTGCGCCGTGAACAATAACCCGGCCACCTGCGCTCTGATCAATCGCGGACCAGTGACGGGCATCTTGTTCGGTTCCGGCACTGTGGCGTTGAACAACCAGAACCTGGGCTCGCGCCGGCGCGAAGGCGTCGATTTCGATGCGAACTACAAAGTCGACATCGCCGATGCTGGCGGCCTTAGCTTTGGGTTCGTTGGATCGTACACGCCCACGAAAGCCCGGTCCCTGGGACAACGGCTTTCGACTACGATTGCCCTGGGGGAAGTTCGGCGTTGTTTGCGGCACACCAACCTTCAAGTGGCGACACACGTTCCGTACGACTTGGATGTCGCCGTGGGATATCGACTTCTCGGTCAATTGGCGTCACCTCGGCGGCGCGGATGGATTTGAATACCGACAACCCCACGTTCAACGCGGCTGGCGCGGGCGCATGTCCAGGCACTCCCTGCGGCGACACCACCGAAGCGCATATCGACTCGATCGACTACTTCGACGTGTCGTTCGATTGGACTGCCTCGCAGAACATCACCATCCGTGGCGGCATCAACAACGTGTTCGACAAGGATCCGCCGGTCGTCGACTCGAACAATCTGGGCGTCTCGGCGCCGCCGTTCGGGAACGCCAACACGTATCCTGTTGTGTACGACTCGCTGGGTCGGGAAGTGTTTATCGCGCTGTCGACCCGCTTCTAAACAATATCGAGTTCAAGACTTTTCAGGGCGGCCCTTTGGGCCGCCGCTTTTCATTTTGGGGTCGATCGTTTCGCGATAACCTCGGGCTCGCATGACAGGGTCCCGGAAAGCCAGCAGCGAACAGGTGCGCGAAGTCGCGGAAGCGGTTCGCGCGTCCAACATTCCGCACGCGGTTGACCTCGCGCGTCGGCATTTGGATGCCGGTTTCACGCACCCTATGTTCTTGAATCTCAGGTCGTACTGGCATGAGCGCGAAGGGCGTCTGGCGGATGCCTTCGCCGATCTTGAGGCTGCGCGACGGTTGGCGCCCGGCGACCCCGTGATCCTAAACGCTTACGGACTCTGCGCGTCTCGGCTTGGCAAGCCGGACGAAGCCTTCGCCGCCTTTGAAGCGGCAGCCTCGGCCGACCCAACCTTCGCACCGGCGCACTTCAACGCCGGGTGGGCTTCCGAGGGGCTCGGTGAACTGGATCGTGCCAAAAGTTTCTATCTGCGGACGATCGAGATCGCACCGAACGCGGCGGAGGCCTTGAGTAGCCTCGCTTGGCTATCAACACGAATTGGGCAATGGGACGAGGCGCGAACCGCCGCCAGCCGTGCGCTCGCGATCGCGCCGGGTCGCCCGATTCCCCGACTGGCGCTCGCGACGGCCGACTTCAACACCGGGCACCCGGCGCAGGCGGAACAGCATGTGCGCGAGGTCTTGGCGACCGAGGGCTTGAGCCGAACCGACCGCGGCATCGCGCTCGGCTTGCTCGGCGATTGCCTTGATCGAAGCGGCGGCTTCGATGAGGCGTTTCGTGCATACGAACAGGCGAACAACCTCTTTCGCGAGGAATACGAAGGCCAAGCCGCGAGACGCGGCGAGAGCGTTGTCGCCATGATCGGCTGGCTCGATCGCTATTTCTCGCGCACGGCCGATTGGCAGCGGCGCAGCGTCACGTCACCGAACACCGGTGGGGCGGCCGGGCACGTGTTCCTGGTCGGATTTCCAAGGTCGGGGACGACGCTGCTTGAACAAGTTCTGGCCGCCCATCCCCATGTCGCGACTTCGGACGAGAAAGAGTTCCTGTCCGACGCCGTGCGCGACTACATGCGCAGTCCGGCAACGCTCGATGCGCTGCGCGACGCCGGCGAGAGCGTGCTGGAAGCTGCACGCGAGCGTTACTGGGCACGGGTCCGTGCCCATCACTTGCAGCCCACCGGAAAAACGTTCGTCGACAAGCTTCCGCTCAACACGCTTAAGCTGCCGCTGATCTCGCGACTATTTCCGGAGGCGAAAATTCTGGTCGCCTTACGCGACCCGAGGGACGTGGTTTGGGGCTGCTTTCGCCAGCGGTTCCAAATGAACGCTTCGATGCTCGAGTTTACATCGCTTGAGCGCACGGCCCGGTTTTACGATGCGTGCATGACATTGCTCGCGACCTACCGGCGCGCGCTGCCGCTCGATGTCCACACGACCCGTCACGAAGACCTTTTGAGCGATTTTGAGGGCGAAGTGCGAAACGTATGTGCTTTCCTCGGCCTGCCGTGGGACGAGGCGATGCGCTCGTTCACCGAACGCCGGACGAACCGCGCGATCTCGACGCCGAGTTCCGTGCAGGTCGCGCGCGGCCTCTATGCATCCGGCGGGCAGTGGAAGCGCTACGAACGGCACTTGCAGCCGATTCTCGCCATTGTGCAGCCATGGGTTGAACGATTCGGATATGCGGGGGCGTAGCGGCCCTAACAAACAGGCGGCCAGACGACGCGCCTGCATGGGTGCAATTGATGGCAGCGGCACGCTATAAGGGCGGCAACAAACTTCGGGTTTCGATCTCTTGGTTCACGCCGTCAAACGTAAGCTTACGACGATTTTTTGCGCCGATGTGGTGGGGTACAGCCGCCTCATGGGCGCGGACGAGCATGGCACGCTCAAGCGGCTGAAAGAGTGCCGTGAGTTGATCCAGGCCTTCATCGAGCGCCATCGCGGGCGGGTGGTCAGCTGGTCGGGCGACGCCGTGTTGGCAGATTTTTCCAGCGTCGTCGAATCCGTGCAATGCGCGGTCGAGATTCAGCGCGAACTGAAGGCACAAAACGACACCGTGCCTGAGCGCGAGCGGATGGACTTTCGCATCGGCATCAATCTTGGCGACGTGATGATCGACGATCACGACATTTTTGGCGAAGGCGTGAACATCGCGTCGCGATTGCAGTCGCTTGCAACGCCTGGCGGGATTTTGATTTCGGGTTCCGTCCACGACCAAGTGAAGAACAAGCTGGCGCTCGGCTTCAGCTTCATGGGCCATCAGCAGGTCAAGAATATCAGCGAGCAGGTGCCCGTGTTCGTCGTCGCGCACGACGTGTCGACGTCGCTGCCGATCGGAGCCGTTTCGATCGGCGGTGGCGGGCCAGTTTCGGTCATGGCGCCCGCGCTGATGCCGCTGCGCATCGTGGCCGGCGTGATCGACGGTTTGGTCGCCAGCGTTTTGGCGTTCGCATTGGCTGCACTTCTTCAGGGCGCGATGGGCCCCGTCTTCACGCTGGACGCACCGTTTACGTGGATTGCCAACGAGCGCACGCTGTCGAGCGATTTGCCGTCGATCGAGATCGCGGACGGCGGCGAGAGTTCGCGCCAGACTGTTCGGTCGATCGTCGAGCGGAACTATCTTGGCTTTGTGCAACAGAACTACCGGCGCACCGCAACCGAGATCAAAAAGAACGGCTCGACCGAAGTCCAGATTCGCGAGGCGCTGCTTGACGGCAATCGTGGGCGGGAGATTTCGCGGCCGTCGGGCTGGATGGTTGCGGTCGTGCTCTATTTCGTCGTGCTTGTGTTGAGCGAGGGCTTGTTGCTGCGCGGCGCATCGCCCGGAAAATTGCTGATGGGCTTGCGTGTGTCCACGCTCAAAGGCGACAAGCCGGGTCTCTTCCAAGCGGGCGTGCGGAACTTGAGCAAGGTCATATCGATCGCGCCCGCGCTCTTGGGCATCATCATGGCGCTATTCTCGAAGAAGCGGCAGATGCTGCACGACGTGCTCACCGGCTGCTACGTCCACGACGCCAAGTGAGCGCACAGGAGATCGCACAGGCCGTGCAGTTGCTTCAAGGCGGCGCCTTCGAGCAAGCGCGCGGTATCTTAGGTAGCGTCGTCGCGCGCGAGCCTGGCAACGCCGACGCCCTCAATCTGCTCGGTATCGCGCTCGCGCAGGGGCGAGATTTTTCAACGGCGGTCGCGGTGATGCAGCGCGCGATAGCCGTGGCGCCGCAGCATGCTGGCGCGCACATGAACTACGGCGGTGTGTTGCGGCGGCTTGGCCGTCTGAACGAAGCGGCAGCCTGCTTCGAGCGGGCGGCCGAACTTCGACCAGACACGCCCGTGCCCGCATTGCGCCAGCTGGGGGCGGTGTTGATCGACCTTCAGCGCGGCGAAGAAGCGGTCGCTTGCTACACGCGCATTCTGGCGCTCGCGCCGCAGGATGTGGTCGCATTGAACGACAGGGGCCTTGCGCAGCTCGAACTTGAGCGCGGCGAGGCGGCCCTTGCCGACTTCGACGCGGCGCTGAAGGTCAATCCGCGCTTTGCGGCTGCGGTCGGCAACAAAGGGCTCGCGCTCCTGAAGCTTGGGCGCACGGATGCGGCGCTTGCCGCTTGCGATGCGGCCATTGCCATGGAGCCTCAGAACCCGGGGCTGCATCGAACGAAGGGACACGTGCTGCTGTCGGCCGAGCGCCATAGCGATGCACTCGTGTCGCTCGATCGCGCCATTTCGCTTGGGTTGCAGGACGCGACGACGTGGACGCTTCGCGGCGAGGCGTTGAGGCGTCTCGGAAAAAGTGTGGACGCGCTCGCCAATTTTCAGCAAGCGCTGCAAGCCGACCCACAGCATTGGGATGCGCTGATCGCCGCCGCCACTGTTTGCCTTGAGAGCGACAAGTTCGCCGAGGCTGCCGAAGGATTCAGCCGGGCAGCGAACGCGCGGCCCGGGAACGCGCTTGCGTATTTCGGGCGGGCGCGCGCGGCGCGGGGGCTCGGAAACCTGCAGGCAGCGCTCTACGACGCGGAGCGCGCGCTGGAGCTATCGCCGGACGACGCCGACACGCTTACGCTCAGAATGCAAGTCAAACGCGAACTCGGGCGGCGCACAGAAGCGCTCGCAGACTGCGAGCTGGCGCTCAAGCTCAAGCCATCGAGTTCGCTGCTCCATGCGAACAAAGGCGTGCTGCTCGAGGAGTTGCAACGTACGGAAGACGCGCTTGCTTGCTACGAGCGGGCGTTCGAACTCGACCCGCGGAACTGGATCGCGCTGCAGAATTTGGGCGGTGCGTTGGTGCAGCTGGGCCGTGGGCCGGAAGCGTTGGCGGCTTGCGAAGCCAAGCTCGTCGCTTCGCCGGGGAACAACGAACTTCTGACCGTCAAGGGCATGTTGCTTCTCGTGCTTGGCCGGTTCGACGAGGCCGTTGCGGCGCTCGACGCGGCTATAGCCGTGCAGCCCGACGACTCGTGCACGCACTTCTACAAGGGGCTCGCGCTGCTGACGCAGGGCAAGCTACGCGAAGGTTTCGCCGAGTACGAGTGGCGGCGGCGCGGCCCCGCGCCGTTGTTGAAATTGACCCAGTTCGATGCGCCGGAACCTCTCAGCACCGACGATGTGTGCGGCAGACGCCTCACGCTTTATCGCGAGCAGGGGCTCGGCGACATGATCCAATACGCCCGGTTTGCGCGCGAGCTCGCGGACCGCGGCGCGAAGGTCACGCTGTTCACCTACCCTGCCCTCGCCAGGCTTATGTCGAGCCTTGGACCGGACATCGACATTGTGTCCGACGATCTGCGGCCCGAGGGCGAATTTGCGTACCCGCTTATGTCGACGCCGCATTTGCTGCAGATGACGGTCGAAACGATCCCGGCGAAGACGCCCTATCTAGCTGCGCCCGCGGAGCTCACCTCTGCGTGGCGTGCGCGGTTGGGCCCGAAGGCGGGCTTGCGGGTGGGCCTCTCTTGGTCGGGAAATCTCAGTCATGTGAACGATTGGGCGCGATCGATCCCGTTCCAGGCGCTCACTGCGATACTCGGCCTTCCGGGCGTCACTTACGTTTCGGTGCAGAAGGACGTGCGGCCTGCCGACGATGCGGTGCTCACTGGAAGTGGCGTTGTCGACTATCGCGGTGACTTGACCGATTTGGCGGAGACGGCGGCGCTGATCGCCGAACTCGATTTGGTGATCACGGTCGACACGTCGGTGGCGCATTTGGCCGGTGCTTTGGGCAAGCCGGTGTGGATCCTTCTGGCAACGCGGGTCGATTGGCGTTGGATGGCCGAGGGCTCCACGAGCCCGTGGTATCCGACGGCAAAACTGTTCCGCCAGCAAGCGCCGGGGGCATGGGCGCCTGTGCTTGCGGAGGTGCGGAGCGCTTTGGAGGCGTTGGCGTCAGGCCAATAGTTTTGCGATGTCCGTGCGCATCGCATCTGTGTTCGCGCGCACTTTCGCTTTGTACGCAGCGACTGCATCGCGATCGACCTTCCAGAACACATTTTCCGCGTAGGTGTGGCCGAAGATGTCGACCAGCATCGAACGAAACTTGCCGGAGACCGTTTTGCCGTCCATCTCGCGCTGTTCGATGTAGGCTACCTGCTCGGCTGCCGTCAGCGCGCAGAGCAACGGATGCAGGCGTTCGGAGAATGTGCGTTTGTAGCGCTGGATGTGTTGGATCGTGCGGTCGATCGGCAACTCGTTCAACACCTGTGGGCCGATGCGCAACGGCTGATCCATCGTGGGCACGCTCAACGGGAACGCGTTGATCAGCCAGTCGCCCAGATGCGAGACGTTCTTCCTGTCGCGGCCGTAGAGCAGGATGTCCTCTTCATAGCGCGCGTACCAGTGCGTGAGGCGCGCGATCAATTGCTGGAGTTTGTCGGCGGGCAACTGCGCGCGATACTGCGTGCCGAAAATGCCGATTGTGGCCTTGGCGTTCGCAGTGGCGGCCAGCAGTTGGTCGTCGATGAGGTCGCCGAACAAGCTATTGCCGATGCCGATGACGAGAAGGTCGAGGCTTTGCGGCACGGGCGCGAACGGGCGGAGCGTGCCCCAGCTGACTTCCGCGTGGGGGGGAAGCACATCGTTCAACAGGTGATAGCCCAGACGGTCGCCGAAATTGCCAACGTTGTTGTACGAGATCACATGCACGCGTTTGCGCGCGGCCAGTGCGGCAGGCGCCGCGCGATCGAAGCGGATCATGTGTTGCAACGGATCGATCTGGCGGGTGAGCATGGCTTGATAGCCTTGAGCGCGCGCGACCTCGATGAACTGCGCCAACGTGAAGTCGTTGACCCAGCCCAGCGTCCGGCGGCGTTCGACATCGGGCGTCAGTGCGGCGTCGCAGTAGCTGCACAGGATCGGTTTGCCGGTGGCGGCAAGCGCCGCAAAGAGTTTGCCGGGATCGTAGATGTATTCCCAAACACCCAGCATCGTTACAAGGTCGGCTTTCGCGACCGCATCGAGCGGCGCGCCACTTGCGTTCAAATCAGCGACGATCGTGCGGGCGTCGCGGGCGACGATATCGCACGGTTGGTAGCTTGCGCCGAACGGCAAATGACGTTCGAGCGCCATCGCGCCGCAACCGATGTCGAGCACGCGCGTGCCTGCGGGCACGAACGCGGCTGCGGTCGCCGCGCGGGCTTCCCATGCGGGTTCCAGCTGCTTCGGATCGGACCAGCGGGCGATGTCGGTTTGTCCGGCTGCGATCGTTTGTTTGCGGCGAAGTGCTTCGTCCATGGGGAGGCTTTTAGCGGCTGGCGCGGGGTCTCGCAAAAGATAAGGGCGCGGGGCCTTAACGTCCCCACGCCCTTCCTTAACTTGGCCGCTAAGTTCTAGCGCGTCTTTTGCTGCGGAAGCCGAAGCTGCGGACCTTGGACCTTGCTGTCATCGGCGACGATGCCGAAGAATTCAGCCACAGACTCGTTCTCCATCACCTTGCCCAGGATCGCCACGGTGCGAACAACCTCGGCCGAGGTGCCGAATGCGTCGGCAATTTCCTCGAACGGCGATTTGGACTTCGGCATGCGCTTCAGGTTGATCTCGGCATCGGCGGGGATACCTGCCAACGCCTTTGTCGCCTCAAGCGCCGCGCGGAAGCCGCCGAACTCGTCGACGAGGCCGCGCGGTTTCGCATCGGCGCCGGTCCAGACCCGGCCCTTGGCGATTTCACGCACCTTCGCCACGTCCATCTTGCGGCCTTGCGCAACCTTGGCGGTGAAGTCTTCGTAGATCTGGTCGACCCCTTTGTTGAACGTCGCCCACTGTTCCGGCGTGAACGGCTGGGTCGCCGAATCCATCAGCGCGTTCGTGCCGACGCCGAGCGACTTCAGGTCGACGCCGAGCAGCGCCCACGTGCCGCCCGTTACGATCTTGCCCGAGAGCACGCCGATCGAACCGGTGATCGTCGTTTCGTGCGCGAAGATCTTGTCGGCCGAGAGCGAGACGTAGTAGCCGCCCGAGGCAGCCACGTCGCCCATGCTGACCACGACCTTCTTGCCGGCTTTTTGGGCCTTGCGGATCGCTTGCAGGATTTGGTCCGAAGCGATTGCGGAGCCGCCCGGCGAGTTGACGCGGAACAGGATCGCCTTGACGTTGTCGTCGTCGGTCGCGTCACGGAAGGCCTTCGCCACCGTGTCCCCGCCCATCGACGTGTCGCCGCTGAAGCCACCTTCCGATTCGCCGTCGTTGATCTGGCCTTCGCCCTGGATGAACGCGATCGTCGGACGGCCGTAGCCTTCCCACGGGCTGCCCGCGAGCTTGAAGTACTCGGACAGCGTCTTCAGTTCGGCTTTGCCACCGGCCTTCGCCAGCGCCGCGTCTTCAGCTTCGTCGTCGTAGCCTTGCTTGTCGATCAGCTTCTTGTCGATCGCTTCCTGCGTGAGGTACGGCGCGCCATTGATCAGCGCCACGATTTCGTCGCGCGTCTTCTTGCGGTCGCCGGCGATCGCTGCCGTCGACGATTCGAATACGGATTCGATAAGGCGATAGCTCGCCTCGCGGTGGGCCGGCGTGAAGTCCTTCTCGGTGAACATATTCGCCGCGTTCTTGTACTCATAACGCTGCGTGAATTCGGGCTTCGCCGAAATTTTGTCGAGCAGGCTGCGCAAGAACGCCGAAGTCGTCGACACGCCCGTCGTGTTCATCGAGCTTACCGGCTGCAGCCAGATCTCGTCGGCAGCGGATGCGAGAAGATAGTCGCCCATGCCGCCCGAGTAGAAGGCCTGCGCGTGGGCGATCACGAATTTGCCTTTGGCGCGGAACGCTTTCAGCGCGTCGCGAATTTCCTGCGCCTGGGCGCTGGAGATGCCGCCGCCGCCGACGCGGACGAACAGCCCCTTCACGCGGTCGTCGGTTTCGGCCTTCGCGAGGGCCGCCACAGCGTCGATCACGGAGGCAACGCGGCCTTGTTCCATGAATGGGTTATTCGGCCGCGCGTCGGGCAGACCGTTGCGCATGTCGAGCGTCAGCACCATCTCTCCCGGCAGCTTGGGTTGCGTGAATACTCCAACCACGCTGAACACGGCAACGAGCAGGACCAAGAAAATGATGATCGAGGCGATGCGGTTAAAAATGCCGCCGAGACGCGCCAAGAACCAAGACCACATGAGATAAGCCCCCTTAGGAACAAAGGTTGGGAATTACAGCAACATAGATGGTGCCAGAGGCGGGCACCTTACAAGGCTGCCGCTTAAGGCCGCATCAAGTTTTCTTGCGAACTTCTGCGCAAATCGACCGCAATTCCCCTCACAATTGTGCGAACTGGGCAACTGCACACGGGGAGAGACTTAGAGCTCCGTAGCTCCAAATGTGTCGCATTGGTTTGGATCGCCGGTCTGCAGCCCCTGGCGGAACCACTTCGCGCGCTGCGCCGCAGAACCGTGCGTGAAGCTTTCGGGGACAACATAGCCTTGCGCGGCTTTCTGCAGGCGGTCGTCGCCAACGGCCGCGGCCGCGCCCATCGCTTCTTCGATGTCGCCTTGCTCGAGTACGTGCTTTTGCTTTTCGGTGTGGTTGGCCCATACGCCCGCGAGGCAGTCGGCTTGCAGTTCAAGCTTCACGGAGAGCGCGTTACTTTCTTCTTCGCTGGCTTGTTGGCGCATGGCTTGGACTTTTGCCGACGTGCCGAGCAGCGTTTGAACGTGATGGCCCACTTCGTGCGCGACAACATAGGCGAACGCGAAGTCGCCGCCCGCGCCGAGCTTGGTCGCCATTTCGTCGTAGAACGAGAGGTCGAGATAAACCTTGTTGTCGCGCGGACAATAGAACGGTCCTGCCGCACTCTGCGCGACGCCACAGTCCGATTGCACGATCCCGGAGAACAATACCAGCGTCGGTTCGGTAGGACTGCCCTGAGTTCTTAAAGATTTCCGTCCAGACGTCTTCGGTGTCGGCGAGAACGACCTTGATGAAGGCACTGCGCTTGGCTTCCTCGGCACTCTCTTGGTAAGGCTGGCCGGGTGCGGTTTCGGTGCCGGGTTGTTGCTGTTCCAATTGGCCCAAGAACTGACTGGATCGACGCCGAAAATCAGCGACAAATGACGATAATGATCAGACCCAAGCCACCCACACCGGCGCGGCCCATCGGCATCCGGCCGCCCTGCCCGCGGCGGTCCTCGACGTTTTCGCTTTCCCGGCGCCCTTCAGTCTTCATCGTGCAACCCTTTGGTTTGTGCGGCAGTCTGTCATTGACGGTTACCTTGGCAGTTTTTGGCGGGTTTTCAAAGCGGTCCACCGTTGTAGGTGCGGCAATATTAACTTCCACTTGAGTGTGGCGCGACGTTACGGCGACACTGGCGGCTGCTGGGGACTGGGGGAAGGAAACGAAATGCTCTTCAAGGCATTGTCGTTCGTTGCAACGGCCGTTGTCACGGTCGTGCTTGTGCTTGCTTTCGTGACGCTTCCACCGTCTCAGATCGAGCCTGCAAACGCGTATTTCCAGCCCACCAACATCTATCACTCCGGCCTCGTCGGCACCAAGACGCTGGCGTTGACATTCGACGACGGCCCCCTCGGCCTTTACGGATCAACTGCTCGATACGCTTGCGCGCAACAATGCGCGGGCGACGTTCTTCGTGGTCGGGGCGCGCGTGCGCCAGCACCCTGCGGTGATGGAGCGGATGATGCGCGAGGGGCATGTGATCGCGAACCACTCGTTCACCCATGCGCGTCCTCGGTCATCGTTACGCGACGAACCCGGAGCTTTTGATCTCGCAGGTCGGCAAGACGAATGCGGCCATCGCGCCCTAATTGCGGCCCGGTCAAGGGCTTTATTTTCGTGCGCCGTATGGCGTGTGGCGGCGCGTGCACGCCGAGTTTTTGAACAAGGATCCCGTGCTGCAGAAATATGTCGGGCCGATCTATTGGGATATCGGCGGCGACATTTCCTACGACGACAACGGAAACCTGCGCACGGCGGCGGATTGGGATTGCTGGTCGCACGACTTGTCGGCGGACGAATGCGGACAAGGCTATCTGCGCGAGATCAAGCGCAAGAAGGGCGGTGTCGTTCTCATGCACGACATTCGCGAGCGTTCGCTTTGGATGCTGGGTACGCTGCTGCCGAAGCTGGTGGCCGAGGGCTTCCAGTTCGTAACCCTCGACGAGGTTTCGGAGTTCGATCAGTACAAGGCACCGATTGCGCCGGACAACGTGCCGATCGCCGAGAACGAAGGCCCGATGCCCTACGGCGTCACGGCGCGGTAGCTTCTTACACTTAAGGATCCACGCATGATGCAACGCGCGCACAACCGTCACGGCGCTCGCGATCGCGGCTGCTCTGTTCGTACAAACACAAGCCGCACAGGCTTGCGCCTGCTGCACGGATCCCGGGCAACGGTTCGAGACGAACGGCCCGATGGATAGTTACGTGCGCGGCGAGCTTGCGCTGATGCGCTTTGCGCCGACGGCTTTGCTCTACAGCAGCCGGGATTTCCGGACGACATCTTGGGGATCGTCAATCCTTCGTCCGATTCCTATCGCGTTCGCGCCGCCATTCTGGGCACGGTTTCGTTCGATATCGTGGATGCGGCGGGTAAGACAGGGCGCATACAGTTTGCGACGCCGCGCGCGATGTCACGCTTTGAAGTCGATCCACGCACGGACGCAACGCCGCCGAACGGTCCCGGCCTGTACAAAGAATGGCGCTTGAGCGGTCCCGCAAGACTGAGCGGTGTGGCGGCGGGCGCGGGTTCGTTTGCGATCGCGACACTGATCCTCCACGGGAGCGGGAACTCATGCTACGTCGTCCTACGACTTCACGGATTGGACGCTGGCCGTGAAGGGCAAGGGCATCTCTCGTTCACCTTCCTCGGCAAGTTGGTGCGATAGGCGACCCCGGTTGCGATCGGCTAGCGCGTCGCCGTCGACGGGACGCCGGGATATCCGGTGGCGAAGGCTGCACGTTGCCGCGGCTGGCGATCAAGTTCATGAGGTAACCGCGGGCGTCGATGTCGGGCGGTGGCATACGCCTTTGCCGGGGCCCGGTCCTTGTTTCAATTCACCGAGGCCGAAGTCCATGCGGGCGTCGTATGTGCGGTCGATCTGGTTGCGCAGCGATTGCTCGGCTGCATACCACTCCGCTTTGTAGCCGTCGTCGCGGCAGCTTGCGACTTCGGCGGTATCCGTCGCCCCCAGCGGCGTTCGATGCAGTGGTAGGGGTCGAATGAGAGCAAGAACATGCGGCGGCGGACTTCTTCGTAGCCGAGTACGAACGGTGCGCCGTTCGATCGCTTGTAGACTGATCGTACAGGCCGTTGCTTCCTGGTCGTAGGCGCTAGCAGCTCCGACAGCAGGTCGAAGCCTTGGTAATGGATGCGCTTGTCTCCGGCGGCGTGCCATTCGACGAAGCGCTGAACCTGGTCGCGTAGTTCCTTGAACGATGTCTTCAACCGCGCGTCGCGCGATGGTGAGGAGTATTCTTCCCATTCGCCTTCGGTGCCGTAGATGTTTTGGGGCAAGCGCGCGGGCTGGGCCTTCAGGTGGATGCCGCGTATGATCGCGAGGTCCACGGCTTCGGCGCGGTATTTGATGTCCTCGCAGTTCGCGCGCATCATGTTGCGCAGCTCTTGCACAGGCTCATAGGCAAGCGAGCCGCCGCCCATCTTGGCGCGCAGGTAGTCGTAGTAGTCGACCATTGGCCGTCGAGCAGGAACACGCCGCTGGCCCATTGCCGATCGCTTTCCGGACGCGCGACATTGCCGAAGAATTGCTCAGCCGAGTAGTCTGGCAACTCGGCGTTCTTGGCGAAGACGACCGCACCGCCGAGGTAAATGCCATCGGCGGTCTTCGTTGCGTTCACGAGACGCGCAGGGCGCCAATTCTTGAAGCCCGAGCCCATGCCCGGCGATGAGCGCACGAACTTGCGGCCATAGGTGCCGCGGGTGAGCGAGTTGTCGGGATGCGCGTCCATGTAAAGAATTCGGCCGTCGTCTTCGATGCGATAGACGACCGCGAGATGGCCGTTCGGATCGTAGAGCACGGAGCCCGGCTTCAACGCTTTGCGATCAAGGCGGATCGGATAGAGTGTCCGCGTTCTCCATCCGGATGCAAGCGGCCATCGCCGAGGAGATCAGGCGCCAGCAAATTGACGAGCAGGTCGTTCCGTTGATCGAGCCGGTCGTGATGTCGCGCCGGGTTGCGATATCGCCGCTGCTGCTGGCGGTGAAAGCCGGAATGTCGCCAGGCGGCTGCGCGGCCGACAGCGGAGACGCGTAGTCGAGAACGGTGCAGGCCCCGCTTCCACGCGTAGTAGGCGCGCAGGAAGTACGGCAGGTCGGCGCAATCGGAGGCGAAGAAGACGCCAGGTCGATCGGTGCGCGCGAACGGATTTGCGGAACTCTTCAAACACTGATCGGTCGTGCGGCACGGCGCGTTGCCGAGTGCGGTGATGAATTCGGAGTAGCCGCGTTCATCAGCGTCGCTCCACGCATCGCGCATGACGCGGTAGGCCGACGTGCTGACGACCGGCGCCAGAACGGGCGCGTCTTGCGGCTGCACGTCGGCGTTGTAGGCGCAGGCGCCGCCGGTTGCGGTTGCGGTGCTGGCGCGGACGGTGGTGGCGGCTGAAGAACGGGCGGCTGGGCGATCGGCATGCCCTGTGCAGACGCCTCGGTCCAACTGCCGAGCAGGCACAAAGCGGTCGCCCCGGCGAAGACCGAGCTTACGTAACGACGGCGCACGCTCAATCCCCCCAGATCGCCGGCACAGACTGCAGCGCCAAGCTAGCTGTCGCGCACGAGGCGTCAATCGAGGGGGCTTCTTCCCCAGCCAAATGTCTGTCCAGGGTGGCGAACCGGCCACGATTCCGTGACTGGTAGGGATTCCGTTGATTAACCTCGTTCCATCGCTTGACTAGTACGAGCTTCCCACTATATGCGTCTCCATGATACCGATACCAAAACGCCGAGGTTCGCGGCGCCCAAGCGACCCAGCGGGAGGGCGCAGTGACGTCTGCCGAAGCACACGTAAAAAAGTTCCGCAAGGAACTGCATAGCGGCATCGCCGCTATGGTGCTTTTGGCGTTGCTGGAGCGGACGGGGGAAGAAATGTACGGCTACCAGATCGCCAAGGAGATCGGCGCCAAAGCAGGCGGCGCATCGTTCTTGAAGCAAGGCGCGATCTATCCCGTGCTCCGTTCGCTGCATGCTGCAGGGCTGCTTTCCAGCCGCGTCGAAGTTTCGATGTCGGGGCCGCCGCGGCGCTACTACGCGATCTCCGATCTCGGACGCGAAGCGCTGGAGACATGGCGCGTCGTGTGGGCCGACTTGCGCGGCTTTGTGGACAATCTCGTGGAGCCGGGAGGCGCCAATGGCTGAAGGCAACAAAGCCGGCGCCGTGCCGCCACAGAGCATCAAAGATTATCTCGATCAGCTCAGAGTTTGTTTGAGGGGCCAGCCGCCCGGGTTGATCCAAGACGCGCTGGCCGACGCCGAAGAGTA
The DNA here is from genome assembly GCA_044220975.1 of Micropepsaceae bacterium. Classification (GTDB taxonomy): domain Bacteria; phylum Pseudomonadota; class Alphaproteobacteria; order Micropepsales; family Micropepsaceae; genus SZUA-430. The sequence continues at coordinate 170,533 of JBGAPZ010000002.1, forward strand.
CTTACGCGGCGAGCAAGCCGAAGTGCCTGAAGAAGGCGAAGCTGCCCTGCTCGCGCGCATCATCGAAACCTATGGAACGCCACACGAAACGGCCGAGGAGTATATCGCCATGGAACAAGCGATCAGCCCATTCCCAGCACGCACCGAAGACGAGGCGCCCGCGCGCAGCGGGCCGGGCTTATTCGGCGTGCTTGTCGATCCGCAAGCGTATGGAGCGCTCATTTACATGCTCCTGTCGCTGGCGACCGGCATTTTCTATTTCACCTGGGCGGTCACGGGCGTCAGCCTGTCGCTCGGACTTGCGATCCTCATTATCGGCGTGTCGCTTCAGCTGCTCTTTGTGTACTCGGTTCGCGTGATCAGCTGGGTCGAAGGTCGTGTGGTCGAGGCGCTGCTTGGCGTGCGCATGCCGCGGCGGCTGCCGACACAAGAAGAAGGCGGAACGCTTTGACCCGGATCAAGCGCGTGCTCACCGACGGGCGGACTTGGGGTTCGTTGATCTACATGATCCTGCAGCTGCCGCTCGGCATCATCTATTTCACGGTCGTTGTCGTGCTCGGCGTGACATCCGGTTCGGTGATCGCGGGCGCGTTCTACGAGCTCAGCACCGGCAAGAACGTCGTGCGGCTTGACGGTTATCCGGAGCTCGACGCGCTCTTCAACACGCCGCATGGGCTCGTGCTGCTCGTCGTCGCGGGCATGGTGGGCATCCTCTTTACCCTGCACCTGGCGCGCGTGATCGGACTTCATTCACGGCAAGATTGCCGAGGCGCTGCTCGTTCGCGCCTGAGACTCACCATAAGCAAGGAGAGCATGTGCGCGGCCCCTTTTTCTTTGCGCGGACATCCGGTCAAAGTCTCGCTCTATCAAACTAGGTCACGCGATGGCGAAGGACAAGCCGAAGGCCGACGACAAGATGTCGGACAAGGAATACGAGCAGCAGCTTGAGCAGCTGCAAATGCAGTTGGTTCGCTTTCAACGTGACGTCATCGAGAACGCGACGAAGATCGCGATCATCGTGGAGGGTCGCGACGGGGCCGGCAAAGACGGTACGATCAAGCGAATCGTCGAGCATATGAGCCCGCGGGAAACGCGCGTCGTCGCGCTCAGCAAGCCCACCGACCACGACCGGGCATCTTGGTATTTCCAGCGCTATGTCCCTTACCTGCCCGCCGGCGGGGAAATCGTGATCTTCAACCGCTCTTGGTACAATCGCGCTGGCGTCGAGCCGTGATGGGATTCTGTTCGCCGGAGCAGACAAAGGCGTTTCTCGACGAGGCGCCGGATTTCGAGGCGATGCTTGCGCGGGCGGGACTTAAGCTCGTCAAATATTATCTCGATATTTCGAAGGACGAACAGAAGGAGCGGCTGGCCGACCGGCGAAACAATCCGTTGAAGCAATGGAAGATCAGTCCGATCGACGCGGTGGCGATCAAGAAATGGGATGCCTATAGCCAAGCGCGCGACGCGATGTTCATGCGCACGAGCCACGACGCCGCGCCGTGGTTCATTGTCAAAGCGAACCGCAAGAAGATCGCGCGACTGAACATCATCCGTCACTTGCTGAGCCAGTTCGACTACAAGGGCCGGGACGAGAAGCTCTTGAAAGTGGATCCCGCGATCGTGTTTCGGTTCAGCGAGAAGGCGCTAACGCAGGACTTGCTCGCGCATTAAGCGCGGCGAAGGGCGTTTGCGAGTTCGGTTCGGCTCTTAAGGGTGACGCGATCGAGGCCGAGCCAGGTTGCCATTGTCTTTAGCTGGCCGTTTAGCGCCGGGGCGATTTCTTTGGGATCAATGCCGGGTTCGGCGTGGCCGCCCAAGAGCAACAGACGGCCTTGTTTGCGGTCGGCTTTCAGATCCACGCGGGCGACGAGACGGTCTCCCAACAGGAACGGCATGACATAGTAGCCGTGCGTGCGCTTGTGCTTGGGCGTGTAGAACGCAAGGCGATAGTGAAAGCCGAACAGGCGCTCCGTGCGCGGGCGCATCCAGATCAGCGAATCGAACGGCGAGAGACGCGCGCGCGCTTCGACGCTGCGCGGAAGCTTCGCGCCGGTTGGGATGTAGGCTTTGTGCTTCCATGACTCCACCGTAACTTCGGTCAATTCGCCCGCGTCGAGTAGTTCCTGCAACCGCGCCTTCGTTTCGGCAACGCCCTGGCGGAAATAGTCGCGCAGGTCGAACTCCGTGGCGACGCCGTGCGCGCGGGCGGCAATCATCAAGAGCCGGCGCTCGGCGTCTTCGCGCGTGGGCGTCATGGTGTTGCGGATCGCTTCGGGGATCACGCGCTCGGGTAATGCGTAGAGGCGTTCGAAACCGCGGCGGCCCGCCGACGTGAGTTGACCTGTCCAGAACAGATATTCGAGCGCGCGTTTTCCGTCGCTCCAGCCCCACCAATTGCCCGTCGACTTACCGCCGCCGGTGAGTTCGCCGGCACCGATCGGGCCGCGATCGGCAATTTCCTGCATGACGCTTTTGATGAAGTCCGGGCGCTCGCTCGCGAGGCGCGAGCCGCTCCACCTAGCCCGCCCCTCGCTCGCTTCTTGCATGCGCCAGCGAAACAGCGGCTGGTAGTCCATCGGGATCAGCGAGGCCTCGTGTCCCCAATATTCGAAGAGAGCGCGCGGAGCCGTCTGCGAAAGCTTGTCGAGGGCAGCTATGTCGTAAGGCCCGAGGCGCGAGA
>JBGAPZ010000042.1:0-32206 GCA_044220975.1 Micropepsaceae bacterium
GCGAACTCGGACAGCGACTTCATCGTCATTCACGATGACGACGACACGTGGGAGCCTACGTTCCTGGCCAAGACGGTGACGTTCTTGGACAGCCAGCGTGGGAAGCACTACGGCGGCGCCATCACAAAATCGACCTACGTGTCGGAAGAAGTGACATCCAAAGGCATCGTCGTGCACGACCGCGCGCCCTATAACGGGTGGGTCGAGAATGTGCATTTGATGGAAATGGCGATTGCGAACTTCTATCCGCCGATCGCGTTTGTCTTCCGCCGCGAAGTTTACGACAAGCTCGGCGGCTTCAACGAACAATATCCTGTGTTGGGCGACTGGGATTTCAATCTGCGCTTCTTGGTCGACGCCGATATTGCGCTGATCCCGGAGGCGCTGGCGAACTATCATCACCGCGACCGTGGCGATACGACGACGTTCGGCAATTCCGTCATCGCGGGGCGGTCCAAGCATCTCGAGTTTTCGTCCATCGTGCGCAATAACTTGGTGCGCGGTCTGGTACAGCGCGGGCATGCTGCGGCAGCGACGCTTGCCGGCGTGGGGCTCTATTTCGAGGATCAGCGCAATACGCTGCGCGCCGCCGACAACCGGATGACGCAGTTGGCTCAGCGCGTCGCCGCCGCTACGTCGTCGTCAGCTTGGACCGACCATTATTGGGTCGCGTTTCAGCAGTTGATGCGGAGCGTCGTCGAAAACGACACGGCCGCGTTGGAGAAGATTCGCGCCGCTGCGCGCAGTGCCGGCGGTCTGCTTGCGCGCGTGGGCATGGCTGCGGGTGCGCAAGGTCCTGCGCGGCCAGCGGATCTCGATCGCGCGGCTGCTGCGTTCTTGAAGGAGCAGCTTGGGCGCGACTCGACAATGATCGAAGCGACACTCACGCCGCCCGACTTCGACGAGGCTTACTACCTTCGGCAAAACCCGGACGTTGCTACCGCGATTTCGGAAGGCCGCTTAGGCTCGGCCTATGAGCACTATATCCGCTATGGCCGGCGCGAAGGTCGAAACCGGCCGGTGAAGCAGTAGGCCCTATCGCTTCAGCGGGACGCTGACGAGGCCGTCGACATTCAGTCGATTGGCCGTGTGTTCGAGTTTGCCAATTCGCGTTGCCACGTGCGTTCGGGATTTCGTCTGCTCCAAGCTCCAGTTGCGGAGTGCGATCGTGAGTTGGAGCGAGAAGTCGAGCGGACGGATTTTTTCGAGCGCCGACGGATCGGCGCAGCCGCCTTTTAAGCCCGGCGGGAAGCCGAAGGTGTAGCGGGCGTCGAGATTGCGGAACCAGCACTTCGCGTCGGCCCAGTTTGCGGGCGCGATCATCGGGGCAACGGTCGGCCACTGCGCGGCCATGTGGCAGGACGAGCAGGCGGAGGTGCGTTCGTCGGCGACGCCGTTCATGCGTCCACCGCGACCGAAGCCTTTGCCGGCAGCGAAGACGACGCTTTGGCGTGGTGCGGTGCCTGCAGCGGCATCCGCATCGCTGAGCTGCGGGTCGTTGCCCCACATGAGGCCCAGCGGCGTCAACTTCGCCCAAGGATCGTTGCCGGGCATTGTGCTGTCGTAGCGAAAGCTGCCGTAGACCATCCGGTTTTGTAGCTCGCACGATTTTCGCGCACGGCAAGATCGACTTGGATCAAGCGCAGGGTTTTCGGTGTGCGCGGTGCGGAGTCCGGCGCGCATACATTGGGAGCGTTGGCCGCGTGAATGTTCGCACGCAATTCCGGGGCGCCCGCGATTTTCGGATCGTCGGCCGCCGTTGCCTCCGTGAAGACGAGTTTGACGGCGACGGTGCCTTCGGGGAACGGCAAGGCGTCGAGGTTCGGGTCGCGCCGGCCCTGTCCCCAAATTTTGCCCAATACGACGCCGCCGAGGTCGTTGTAGAAGGCGAGCCCCCAATTCTGCCGGCAAGCGGATTGCGTGGGACCGAGTTCGCCGGGGGCAAAGTTGCGTGCGCGGGTGAGGCCGTGGATGAACTCGCGGCCGGTTGGGCCAGGGCCGAGCCATGGGACGTGGTACCAGCGGCGAATCTTATTTTCCGCAAGGCGCCAATCGATGCGGTCTTGGCCTTCGAGCGCGTAGGCGAGCAAGTGACGCAGATAGCGCTCCGGTTGCTTGCGGAAGCTGATCGCACTCCACGGGTGCGGCTCGCGGCGCGCGGTTTTCGGAAAGTCGAAGCGCGGCGTGAAGGTGGGGCCGTTCCAACTTGCGGGCGCGCGTTCAATACGATCGAGCGGCGCCGCTGCAGCGGCGACGGAGGCGAGCATGAACGCTGCGGCGAGCACGTGGATGCGCATGGAGACGCAAGTGTTCCACGCGACCGTGCCGGCGGGCAAGCGGTGAGGTGTGGTGCAGTTCTTAGAGCGGAAGCGCGCTCATTGCTGCGCCGCGCAGCCGTTCGAAGCTGCACTCGCCATGCTTGGCCATCTCGACCACTTGCTTGGCGACTTTGATGCGCTCGCACTCAGGCAGGGCGCCGCGGCGCGTTTCGATCTCTTTCACCGCGTCGTCAAAGGCCTCGCGGATCGTGCGCACGATGGCGGGCTTAAGAGTGTTGTAGGCGGTAATCGTGGGCATTCGTATCTCCCATGCGTGCCTTGCAGATCTACCCGTCTACTTTGCCCCTTGGACCTGCTTTCGCGAATCTGTCGAAGCACGGCACTGAATTGCGTTAATCTACACCACATTGATTGCGGTCGAGTTCACAAATAATCGTAACAAGACGTGAGTTGTGACAAGCGCACGTGCAGCATCGTTTCAATAGCAATCGCGAAAAACGTGCCCCAGTTTTGCCGCAAGCGCGAAGGCCGCAACGGCCTTTTCCAACGCTTCAGCCGATGCTACATCTCGCGCTCGCAGCAAAGCGGGATGGGTGGTCGAGTGGTTTAAGGCACCGGTCTTGAAAACCGGCGAGGGGAAACCCTCCGTGAGTTCGAATCTCACCCCATCCGCCACCGCTCGTAATTCGCCGGTGTAATCAATCGTCAAAGCCGACAAATACGGTCGCGTCGTCCACGGATTTGCGGCGCGATGCCACGGCGTTCGCCGGAAAGTTGTCGTCCGGAAAGCCCATGGCGACGCAGATCATAATGACCTGATCGTTCGGGATGCCGGCATGCTCGCGCACCACGGGCGACTGCATGATCCCCTGACTGTTGATTACGCAGCCCAGACCACGCGACCACGCCGCGTTCACCAAAGCATTCGTGACTGCGCCGCAATCGAACGGCGCGATGTCGCCGCCATGGATCGAACGGTCATAGGTCACGACGACGGATACCGGCGCATCGAACTGCCTAAATCCGCGCAGCACCCAATCCTTACGCGCCGCCTGATCGTGCCTTTCGATGCCCATCGCGCCGAACAGTTGCTTGGCGATTTCGATCTGCCGCTCACGATGCGCGCCCTCATAACCGCCGTGGCCGCGAAACTCGCGCGAGTCCGGTACGCCCGCCAGATTGCGTTCCGTATTTCCTCGGCGGATACGGTTCAACGGCTCACCCGCCACAACGTGAAAATTCCAAGGCTGCGTGTTCAACGACGACGGAGCGCGCATCGCCAGTTCGATCACCTCTCGGATCAAAGCCTTCGGCACAGGTACTTGTTTGAAGCCACGAATACTGCGCCGCCCCAAAACAACCTCATCGTAACGCATTCACAAACTCCGATATTCTTGCCTTCCACGACCGCCTGCTGGTTCATTTGCGCGGCGGTTTTGAACGCATTCTAAGCACGCGGTTACGCGTTGCGACATGCTGGGGCGTGTGCGCGGGGACTTCAAGCCTTGGCTTCACAAGCGTTTTCTGGCAACTGCTTGCAGCGAGGGATTGCTCCGTCCGTGATTTCTCACCCCGCACGGTAAGGCTTCAGAAGAGACCAAGCGCGCATGTTGAAAGGCTCCTGCCATTGCGGGTCGTTGACTTGGACGCTTGAGGGCGATCCGGGATCGGTGACAGCTTGCAACTGTACGCTTTGTCGGCGTTACGGCGTGCTTTGGGCATATGACCATGAGAACGAGCGCATTCGTGTTGCAGGGCCGAGCGTCGCCTATACGCGGCCCGGGAAGCCAGACCCTGCGCTTGCGATTCACTTCTGTCCGACGTGCGGATGCGTGGCGTACTGGCGCGGATTGCGTATCGATCCGCAAGGGCGGCGGCGAATTGCAGTGAATATTCGGCTCGCTGCGCCGGAGGCGGTTGCGGACCTTCCGATCGACCGGTTCGATGGCCTCGATACGTTCGAGGATCTTCCGGGCGACGGTCGCTGCGTTCGCGACGTTTGGTTTTAGGAGGGACGCACATGCGCATTCTGCAGCCGCAGGGATGGGAACGCCCAAAGGGATATTCCAACGGGATCGAAGCGGAAGGACGCCTGGTCTTCGTTGCGGGTCAGATCGGGTGGGACAACGGCAGCTTTAAGGCGCGCGACTTTGGCGGACAGTTCCGTCAGGTGCTGCTGAACACCTTGGCGGTGCTGAAAGAGGCGGGCGCGGGGCCTGAGCATGTCGTGCGAATGACGTGGTTCGTGACGAACCGCGAGGAATACGCGTCGTCGTTGGCGGAGATCGGCGCGGCGTGGCGCGAGTTGATGGGGCGTAACTATCCGACGATGGCAGTGGTCATCGTCGCCGGTTTGGTCGAGGCTGAGGCCAAGGTCGAAATCGAAACGACAGCCGTGGTGCCGCGCGCATGAAGATCGCAGTCGTGGGCGGCGGACCGGGCGGGCTCTACTTCGCGCTTCTGACGAAGAAGGCGCAGCCCGACTGGCAGATCGACGTCTACGAGCAGAACCGAGCGGACGACACGTTCGGGTTTGGCGTCGTTTTTTCCGACGAGACGCTGGAAGAGTTTTTGAGCCACGATCTGCCGTCCTACGCGGCGATCAAGGATACGTTCGCGTACTGGGACGACATCATCATCCGCGTCCACGGGCAAGAAATTCGCTGCGCGGGAAACGGCTTTGCGGGTTGTTCGCGGCTCGCACTGCTGACGATTTTGCAAGCGCGGTGCGAGGCTGTGGGCGTCGGTTTGCACTATCAGACGACGGTCGACGATCTCAGCCGCTTCGCCGACTGCGATGTCATCGTCGCGGCTGACGGGATCAACAGCCGCATTCGCGAGCAGTATGCCGAGCATTTCAAGCCGTCGCTGGAACTCAAGGCCAATAAGTTTGCCTGGCTGGGGTCGACACGGCCGCTCGACGCCTTCACTTATTTCTTCAAAGAGACACCGTTCGGACTGATTTGTGCGCACACATACCAGTATGAGCCCGGGTACTCGACGTGGGTGATGGAGATGTCGCCCAAGGCGTGGTCGGGGTTTGGGTTCGATCGGTTGGACGAGGGGGCGAGCGCCCGCAAACTCGAAGGGATTTTTGCTGAGGAGCTGCAGGGGCACAAACTGATTACGAACCGGTCGCTGTGGCGCAGTTTCCCGCGAGTCTTCTGCGAAAACTGGTGGCACAAAAACATCGTGCTGTTGGGCGATGCGAAAGCGAGCGCGCATTTCTCGATCGGGTCGGGGACAAAGCTTGCGATGGAATGCGCGATCGCGTTGTCGAAGGCGCTGGTCGCTCACGGCGCGCGCTCGGTCGCCGACGCCTTTCGCGCCTATGACGCTGCGCGCCGGACCGAGGTCCAAATCACGCAGCACAACGCCGATGTCAGCCTGGCCTGGTTCGAGCACATGGAGCGCTCGGCTGACATGAAGCCGATGCAGTTCGCGATGGTTGTTATGTGCCGCGCGAAGAGCATTACGTGGGACAATCTGCTTGTGCGCGACGCCTCTTTCGTGAAGCGCTTCGAAGACGAGTGGTACCAAACCTATTTCGAGGAAACGGGGATCGACTGCCGCAAAACGCGGCCGACACCGATGTTTACGCCGTTGAAGCTGCGCGAGATGACGGTCGCGAACCGGGTCGTGGTTTCGCCGATGGCGCAGTATTCGGCAGTCGACGGCGTGCCGAACGATTGGCATTTCGTGCACTACGCCTCGCGCGCGATGGGTGGGGCGGGCCTCGTCTACGTTGAAATGACGTGTCCGTCGGCTGATGCGCGGATCTCGCCGGGTTGCACGGGTTTGTGGAACGACGCCCAAGAGCTTCAATGGAAGCGGCTTGCGGACTTCGTCCACGCCAACAGCGCGGCGAAGCTTTGTATGCAGCTGGGGCATGCGGGGCGGAAAGGGTCGACGCAGCTTGGTTGGGAAGAGGCGGATCATCCGCTGCCCAAGCGGGGAGACAATTGGCCGGTCTTTTCGGCCTCGGCCATTCCGTATTTTCCCGGCGTCAGTCAGATGCCCGTTGAGCTCGACGGCGCGCGGATGGCGCGCATCACCGCCGACTTCGTGCAGGCGGCGCAACGTGCCGATCGTGCGGGGTTCGACATGCTCGAACTGCATGCGGCGCACGGGTATTTGTTTGCGAGTTTCTTATCGCCGCTCACCAATCTTCGCCGTGATATCTACGGTGGTTCGGTCGAGAACCGCGCGCGGTTTCCGCTTGAGGTCTTCAAAGCGATGCGAACGGCTTGGCCGGAAGGGAAGCCGATGTCGGTGCGCATTTCTGCCAGCGATTGGATGCCGGGCGGGATTAGCGAGGACGATGTTGTCGCGATCGCTCGCCTATTTGCGGAAGCGGGAGTGGATTTGATCGATGCCTCGTCCGGGCAGACGGTGCCGGAGCAGAAACCGACCTACGGGCGCATGTATCAAGTTCAATTCGCGGAAGCGGTGCGCAACATCGCGGGCATCAAGACGATGGCTGTCGGTGCGATTACGGAACCTGCGCAGATCAACACGATTATCGCGTGCAGGCGCGCCGATTTGGTGGCGCTGGCGAGGCCGCATTTGGTCGATCCTTCGTTCGCGCGGCGTGCTGCGGCTTGGTACGGTGTGAAGGAAGCGACGCCGCCGCAGTACCTCACTGGCATGGCGCAGGCTTACCGCGAGGCGGCGCGGGCGCGGGAGAAGAGCGTCGAGCTTCAGCGCAAGGCAAAGCCGAAGCACGGCGCTTGAGAAATGGCTATTCGCTCCGGTACGCGGTCCACGTTAGCGTCAGGCCGCTGCCGTAGTTCGGGCTGCCGTTCGAGAGCCCTGCTAGCGCGTAGACGTTCAGCCGCAAGTCGTTCGTCAGATTGTGCCGCACGTAGACTGTGACGTCGGACGGATCGGGCGAGGTTTCGAACGCTGCCTCGCGCCAGGAGAACGAGGCGCCGAGTTGGGTTTCCTTGCTCACGTCCGTCGATACGCCGGCGCCGAATGTCATGCCGTCTTCGCGAGGGTGTGCGGCGGAGCTTCCCAAAAAGCGATAGCCGGCTTCAACGTAGGTGCTTAGACTTTGGAATTCTTTCGTCAGCGTTGTGGCGATCGCGGAGTCGACCTCGCCACTGCCGAGACCGCGGTCCTGATCGCCGGTGGGCAGGCGGACGCGACCCATGAAGTCCAGATAAATCCTTTCCGGCTTCCACGCGAACATGTAGGTCGCGGACAGCGACACATCGCCGATGCCGCTTACCATGCGGGAGGTGCCGCCGCCGCCGACTTCGCCATCGTCGGTTACTGTTGCAGGACCGTCGATCTCTAGGAATGGAACGGTCACTTTGAAGGCGAGGGGCGACATCACATAGCGCGCGGAAACGAACTCGTACCAAACGGTGGTGTCTTCGGTATCGCCGTAATCGCCCACGGAATATTCGCCGCCGGCCGCAAATGTGAGCTTGTCGGCGTGGGCCAAGGGCACCCCGCCCAGTAGGCAAATCGCGGCTGCAAACAGCCGAATCCTTATGCTGTCCATGAAACCCCCGTGTTCTTATCCCCGTTAGCGACGAATCATGCGGCGCCTTTAACATTGAAGACGCGGCAGCTAGTATCGGGTGTCAAGCAAACCGGCCTTTCTTGGCGGTGCGTATGCGCCGGTGAATTGCCGTTGTGGGTGAATGCGAATGCTGAAGTTTGTCGGTCAGGCTTTTGTTTTGTCGGGGCTATTTTTTGGCGGTGCTCTGACTGTGTCCGTTGGGCCAGCGTCGGCTGAGTCGGTTTTGAACCCGGTTGTAGCGGGTGAGTTTGCGAAACTAGGACGCGGCATTGCCGACGTGTCCCTGACGGATGAGTCGGGTCGCTCTGTTCGCTGGCAGGAACTCGGTGGGAAGCCTCGGGCGCTCTTCTTCGGGTTCACGCATTGCCCGGTGATTTGTCCGGTGACGGTGTGGGAGTTGGACGCCGCGTTCAAGAAGATTGGCAAGACGGCGGATGGCGTGCAGGTGATGTTCGTGTCGCTCGATCCGGAGCGGGACACGCCCTCAGTGCTCAAGTCCTATTTCTCGAGCTTTGGGGGCCGCATTCGCGCTCTGACGGGGGCGATGGCCGATATCGATCGCGTGGCAAAGGCGTTTGAGGTCGTGCGCGAGCGCGTGGCGCTACAGGATGGCGACTATACGCTCGACCATACGGCGGCGGTGTTTCTGCTGGATGGGAATGGCGCCGTTGTGGACACGCTCGCTTACGGGACGCCGCAGGACGTAATCGTCAAGCGGTTGGAAAATTTGATCCGCCGGGCGACGGTAAGAAAGAATTAACGGCGGAAGCCGACAACTCGGCGCTAGCGTCGGGATGGAGTGTTGTGCCCAGTTTTGCGTATGAGGCCGCCGGCCCCGACGGCGCAATCGGGCGCGGCGTTATCGACGCGCCAAACCGCAGTGCAGCGGTCGAGCGGATTCTGGCCTTGGGCCGGACGCCGGTACGGATCGTCGAGCAAGACGGCGCGGCTGCCGGGTTTGCTCCGACGCGGCTGCTACCTGAATTTGGAATCGCGAACGATCGTCTGACATTGCTGCGCGAGTTCGGCACGCTGTTGCAGGCGGGCTTGAGCGTCGAACGCGCGCTTACCGCGATGCAGAGCTTGACGACGCGTACGCGAGCCAAGCGCGCCGTGCAGGGTATGCTTGAGGGCCTGCGTGCTGGCGAGCCATTGTCGGGTGCGATGCGGCGGGCCGGCGCGCTGTTTCCAGAACCGATGCGGCGGCTTGTGGCTGCCGGCGAGACGAGCGGACGCTTGCCCGAAGTGATGGCCCGTCTTGCGGTTGGCGAGGCGCGCAACAAAGAGCTTTCGGATCGCGCACTCTCCGCGATGATTTATCCGGCGTTGCTTGTCGTCGTGATGATCATCGTGCTTGGGATCATTTTCACGACCGTCATTCCACGCCTGGCGCCGTTGTTCGAGCAAAGTGGAGACGCGTTGCCTTGGCCGACGGCAATCCTGGTCGCCGTTTCGCAGTTCCTGAACGCGTACGGCACGGTGTTTTTCATCGCGGTCGTCGCCGCGCTTGGTGCGCTCCTTTATGGGCTGCAACAGCCCGGTGTGCAGGTGGCGTTGGGTCGGTGGGCTTTGCGGTCGCGCCTTTTGCTCGACATCCCGCGGGGCATGCATGCGGCTCAGTTCGGGCGGAACGTTGCAATGTTGCTTAGTGGCGGTATGCCGCTCAATCGCGCGCTCGAGACGGCGCAGGCGGCTGTCGCGAACGTGCATCTGAAGCAGCGGCTGTCGGGTGCGATCGAGTTGGTACGCCAAGGCAAGTCGTTGAAGGCCGCGCTCGGTGCAAGCGACACGTTGCCCAGGGTGCTGGTCGAGTTTGCCGGTGTGGGCGAGGAAACGGGCAAGCTTGGCCCGATGCTGGACCAAGCCGCAGACATTCTCGATCGCGACGTGCAGACGAAACTTGATCGGCTTTCAGCGTTGCTGCTGCCGGCGGTGACGATCGTCTTGGGTCTCGTGGTGGCCGGAATTATGAGCGGGGTCGTGAGCGGCATTCTGGCCGCGAACGAGATTGCGCTATGACGCGGGGGTATTCGCTCCTCGAGTTGATCGTGGTGCTTGGCATTATGGCGCTCGTGATTGTGGTCGCCACACCCACGGTGCAGGCGTCCGTCGAGCGTATGACGCTTCGCTCCGACGCGCGCACGGTGATGACGGCGCTCCGACGTTTGCGCGAGGAGGCGCTGGACCGGCAGGCCGACCTTTCACTCAGCGCATCCGGTGGTGCTTCGAACGAGATTGCGGTGTCGAGCGGCGAGACGATCGCGCTGTCACCCGGAACAGCGGTGCGCACGCGCGGCCTTGTTATCGCGTGGGACGGCACGATTTCGGGGACGCTTCAGATCACGCGGGGCGAGGCGGAGGTGTCTGTGACCGCAGAACTCCTTACTGGGCGTCCGATTTCGGGGGCTGCGCGATGAGCGGTCAGCGCGGGTTCACGATCATGGAGTCTCTGGTCGCGCTTGCGGTGCTCGCGGTCATGATCGTCGCGCTTTATGAGGCGATCGGAACGGGCTTTCGCACGTTCGATCAGGCGGCCGAGATCGAAGAGGCAGTTCTTATCGCGCAGTCGCAGATGGACAGCGTCGTTGCGCTCAGGCGTTTGCCGGACGTGCGCGAGGGCACGGTCGCGGGCACGGCGTTCGGTTGGCGGCTCGGTTTGGTGTCGATGGCGGCGCAACTGGCGACGGTCAGGCTTACGGTGACGTGGCCCGGGCGGACGCAAGGGATCGCGATCGAGCGCATGGTTCTGCTCGAATCCGGGCGGGGTGCGCCATGAGAGGGTACTCACTGCTCGAACTTGTGATCGCGCTCGCGCTGCTTGGGTTTATCGCAGTTGCGATATCTGGCGGTGTTCGCTTCGGCGCGCGCGCCTGGGAGTTAAGCGACGCGAAGGTCGAGGCGGTCGAGCGCGTTCAGGGTGCACAGAACTTGCTGCGCACGTTGCTGCAACGGGCGATGCCGCGCGAGCTCGATCCGACATTTGCGGTCGATCTCGATCTCTTTCGCGGTACGGCGGGCTCGTTATCTTTCACGGCGGCGGCGCCATCGGCTTTCGGCGCGGAGGGTTTGACACGCTTCGACTTGCGGGTTGAGGGCGAGCCTGGGGCGCAGCAACTGCTGCTCTCGTGGCAAGGCGCGAACAAGGCGTTGCCTGCGCGGACGCAAGCGCTGATCACGGGCGCGTCGTCGATCGGAATATCGTACGCCGCTCGGGAAGGCTCGGCATTGCGCTGGACCGACCGATGGATGGATCAATCGGGAGCACCGCGGCTGGTGACGATCCGCGCCGCGTTTCCCGCGAAGTCGGCGCAGCATTGGCCGCCGCTCGTCGTGCGCACGCGCATCACGCAAGATCCGCTTTGCCTCTACAATGCCGACACGTTCGGGTGTCCGCATGCGTGAGCCGGTCACCATCGATCTTGGCGCACCGGCGAAGGCGTCCGACTTGCCTGCTATGGCTGGGCGGTTCTTCGCGTGGTGGGGCGGTGAGTTGCGCGCGCTCCTGCCTTGGCAGCAAGAGACCGCAGGTGCGCCGCGGCAAGCGACGCTTTATGCGCGCCCCGATCGGTGGTTTTTGCGCCCAGCGCCGGACGCAGCGGCGGTGCCGCTCGACACGTCACTCAGCGACGCGGACTTGGCCGAGCATATCCTCCACGCGGCGAACGGTGCGCCGCTGTCGCGGCTGCAGCTTTTGTTGGCGCGGGAATTTGTGATTACCCGGCGTCTGGAGTTGCCGCAGATGACGCTGGCGAATGCGCGCCAGGCGGTGGAGTTACAGGTCGACCGCTTGTCGCCGTTCAAGGCCGATGCGGTTCGCACCGCCACGCGTATTGCCGGCTACGACGCTGAAAAGGGAGCAATGCACGTCGATGTGGCCATAGTGCCGCTGGTGCGGGTACGGCCGGTCGAGCAGCGGTTGCGCGCGCTCGGGCTCACGCCGGCGGGGGTGGATGTCGAAGGCGACAACGGTGTCGGGCAGGGCTTTGCGCTTGGCGAGCCGCCGGGCGCGGAAGACGTGCGCCGTGGCCGTGTTTTGAATGCGGGACTTGCGACGGCGGCAGCGGTTGTTTGGGGCCTTGCTGTGTCAGCGTGGGGACAGGCGGGCGAGGGCGACATTCGATCTTGGGAAGCGCGCGTTGCGGCGCTTCGGCCAGCGGCGGAGCGTGGCGCGGCGTTGCGCCAAGACATCGAGGGGATGATCGTACCGATCGCCCGTGCGAACGCGCATGATCCGGCGGCCGTGCTAAATGTGCTGGAGCAGCTGACGCGTTTGCTGCCTGACAATGTTCGGATTCTTGATCTGAAGATCGAAGGCAACGCGGTGCAGATTTCAGGTATCGCCGAGAGCGCTCCTGATTTGATCGGCGTTCTGGAAAATGCAACGTCGTTCAAAAGTGCGAAATTCGTTTCGCCGGTGGTGCGGTCGAGTGGAACTGGGGTCGAGCGGTTCGAGATCGCAATGCAGCTTGAAGGCGCGGCTCCATGAGGATCACCCTGTCGCCGTCGCAGCAACGTTGGTTGGCGCTTGGTTTGTTGGGCCTCACGGCCTTGGTCGTGTTTGTTTTGGTCATAGCGCCGGTTTGGGCGTCGGTGGCGCGTCAAGAGGAACGCGTTGCAATGTTGCGCGAACAGGTCGCGAAACTTCAGGCGCTTGCCGATGCCACGCCGCAGTTGGAGACGGCAGCGCGCCAGATGGCCGCGAATCCGGATGTGCAGGCTTTGGCGTTTGGCGGTGCCCCCGGCGTCGCCGTCGCTGAGCTTCAGTCCACCCTGACGCGGATCTTCTCGGCAAATGGCGCGACGGTGACGAGCGGCCAAGCCGCGGCCGATCGGCCTGGTGCGCCAGCGGGCGAAATTGGAGTGCAGCTGACGGTCGAGGCGGATATCGCCTCGCTCGTGCAAGCGCTTCACGAGATCGCGGTCTCGCGGCCGCTGCTCAGGATCGAGAAAATAAGTGTTCACGAGCCCGACGCCGAGCTCGCAGCCGCAGTACCAGTTGGACCCGCCCCCAACGTCGCAACAAAACTGATCGTGGACTTGGTCGTGTCGGCCCAGACAAGGCGAGGGTCGTGATGGCGGCAGATGGCGCACTCACGCGTTGGCTTTGGGCCCTGGTCGGTGCGGGCTTGGTTGCCCTCGTTGCGGCCTTCGTGCCGTCGCCATTGCGCGTGTTCGACTTCTTCGACGCGCCTGCGACGGTTACCGTGCGCAAGCCGCCAGCCCTGAAGTTGCGCGATATGCCGCCGGTATCCGCTTTCGCCGAGGTCGTGGCGCGACCGATCTTCAATGCTGGGCGGAAGCCCGATCCGGCGACGCGGTCCGTCACCACCTCGCCGGGTGCGAGTGCGGCGGATCAGGGCGATCTCTCGGAGTTTCGTCTCGTCGGCATTGTCGTGGACAGCACGACCCAACGGGCGATCGTTGAGCGTAGCGGGTCGCCATCGATGCGCTTGGCGCCGGGTGATCGGCTGGCTGGTTGGCGGATCGACAAGATCGACGCGGCAGGCATCGTTGCGAGTAA
This sequence comes from Micropepsaceae bacterium, assembly GCA_044220975.1. Classification (GTDB taxonomy): domain Bacteria; phylum Pseudomonadota; class Alphaproteobacteria; order Micropepsales; family Micropepsaceae; genus SZUA-430. The sequence continues at coordinate 13,334 of JBGAPZ010000042.1, forward strand.
GGACGCGCGCTCAATCCGGATCGGGATTCCAAAAGCTCGTCCGCGGCCGCCTGGAACGACATCACCCTAGATTTTCGAAGCGGCACGCGCCGCACCGCTAACGTGTCTTTTCTTGCGTGTAACAACCCTGAGTGGCCAGCATGGATCGTCAAGTGCGCTGCGATTCGTGCGCTTGAGGGGATGACTGGGACATTTTAGGGGACGGGATGACATCGCACCGCGATGCCAGCGGACGTTTGAGAAATGCCGTAAGCGGCATTCTGCTCGTCGTCATGCTTGCTGCGTGCACACCGGAGCGGCCCGTCATCATGACGCCGCCTCCTGAAGTTCGCGCGCCCGCGCCAAGCGCCCGCAGCAACGAGCCGGTTGTCATTTCAGGCGATGAGGACTCCACCGATCCAAAGACGGTGATCTTTCCGGCAGAAGGCGTGCAGATACCACCGCGCGCGCGCGCGCAGGGGCCGACTAGGCCTGGCGATGTGACGATCGACTTCTCGGATGCCGATGTTAGGGATGTCGTGCGTGCGGTGCTCGGCGACTCGCTGAAGGTCGCGTTTCAGATCGATCCAGCGGTGCAGGGCCGTGTGACGTTGAAAACGAGCGCGCCGCTTCGCAGAGAGGACGTGATCTCTGCGCTTGAGACCGCGCTCAAGGTCAACGGCGCCGTAATCGTCTACGCGGACAACGTCTACAATATCGTGCCGGCGACCGAAGCGCAGAAGCGTACGGATGGATTCGAAATTGCGGGCACTGCGCGTGCACGTATGCCCGGGTTCGGGATCGAAATTGTGCCTCTGCGTTTTATTGCGGCCGCGGAAATGAAAAAGGTTCTGGAGCCGATTGCGCCGACTGGGGGCATTCTTAGCGTCGATGCCACGCGCAATCTTCTGATCCTTTCCGGAACCAGCCCAGAGCGTACCGCGATGCTGGATACGATCAGGTTGTTCGATGTCGACTACATGCGCGGCATGTCCTATGCGCTGGTCCGTCCGGATCATGTCGATGCGCCCCAGTTGGCGCAGGAACTGACACGTGTGTTTGCCTCCGTGAAGGGGCCGGGCGCCAGCTTGCTGCGCTTTGTGCCGCTGTCGCGCGTGAATACGTTGCTGATTGCTTCGCCAAGTTCGGCGCTTTTGAAAGACGTGTCGAAATGGGTGACGCGTCTTGACGTGCCGCCGCGCGGGCCGGGGCGGCGCATCTACTATTATCGCCTTCAGAACGCGAAGGCTGAGGATGTAGCGCGCGCATTGGCGTCCGTCTACGGCAGCGGCGCGGTCGACCTTTCGAGCATCCAATCGGAACCCGAAGATCAGCCGTCAGTGGACGGTTTCGAGACCGGCGTCGATGCGCCGCCTCCGCCAAATCCGAACGCCCCGCCGGTGGCGACCACTGCACCGCAGACCCGCGCTGAAGGGGTGCGCGGAAGTGATCGGGGGCCACACATCGCGATCGATCAAGCCAACAACGCGTTGATCGTGCGTGCGGATGGGACGGAGTACGCATCGCTTGAGCGGTTCTTGCGCGAAATCGATGTGGCGCCCGATCAGGTGTTGATCGAAGCGACGATCGCCGAAATCACGCTGAACGACGAATTGAAGTACGGCGTCGAGTGGTTCTTCAAAAATGCGGATCAATCGTTCAAGCTGAGCAAGAGCGGCACGATCAGCAATTTCTTCCCGGGCTTTGCGTTCCGCTACACGGTGCCCGATGTCGACGTCGCCTTGAGCGCGCTCGGGACAGTCACCGACGTGAAGGTGATTTTCTCGCAGAAGCTGCTGACCTTGAACAACAAGATGGCGATGCTTCAGGTCGGCGATCAGGTGCCGATCATCACGCAAACGGCGACAGGTGTTCGGACAGCGACAGATCTGACGGTCGTGAATTCGGTGCAGTTGCGCGATACCGGCATTTTGTTGCGCGTGACGCCGCGGATCGGGAAGAGCGGGACGGTCTTCGTGGACGTCAAACAAGAGGTCAGCAACGCGGTGACGACCGATACGTCGGACATCGATTCACCCACCATCCAGCAGCGCAAGATCTCGAATACGATTGCGGTTCAGGACGGCGACTCGATCGTGCTCGGTGGCTTGATCCGCGACACGCAAACCTACGGCGACTCCGGCGTCCCGTATTTGAAGGATGTGCCGGTTCTGGGCAAATTGTTCGGAACCACGGACGTAAAGGGTGACCGTACGGAGTTGCTGGTATTCCTGCGCCCGCGTATCGTGCGTAGTGCCGCTGCCGCGCGCGAGATGACCGAGGATTTGCGCAACGGCTTCCGCGGCCTCGGCGACCTGTTGGAGACGGACCGTGTTACCCGCGCTGGTGGCGGCGCTTCGCCGTAAGACAAACGAACGCGGCATTGCGCTCGTCGTAGTGCTGGGATTCCTGGCGGTGATGGCGCTGATCACAATTGGCATCGTCGGTGCGGCTCGGACAGCAGCCACAAGCGCGTCGCGCGAGCTTGTGCGCGCGCAGGCGCAAGCCGCGGTTGAGAGCGGTATCGATTACGCGATCAGCGCCCTGCTGACGGCGCAGGGATTCGCGCCGTCGCTGTTGACGAAACCCGAGGTGATCACCGTCGACGGGTTTCGGGTGGTTGTCTCAGCGCGGCCCGAGCATGCGAAAGTCGACTTGAATTACGCGGACGCGAACTTGTTGGCGCTATTGTTCGTTGCGGGCGGCGCCGATCAGGTGCGTGCGGACGCGTTGGCCGCTGCCGTCGAGGATTGGCGCGACGGCGACGACTTATTGCATGTGAACGGTGCGGAACGGCAGGAGTATGCGATGGCCGGTTTGGGCTATGTGCCTGCGAACCAATTTTTCCGCTCGCCAGACGAACTTCGGTTAGTGCTCGGTCTCGATCGGCGGATCTACGATTGTGTGCGCCCGGAAGTGACTATCTTATCGCAGCGCCAGGGCATCGATATCGATGCGGCTAACCCGGCGATCCGGCAAGCGGCGGGGATCGACAAGGACGCAATCGCGGCGCCGGTGGTGATCAAGCCCGGCGATGCATTCGAGATCACCGCGCGTCTCGACGATGGGAAGCGTGCTGTTCGCCGGTCGGAGCGCACCGTCGTTCGGATCACGGGCAATCCTGACGATCCCTATGCCGTGCTTTCGTTTGAGCCTGCTCGTCCGCTGGACGAGGCGGCGGCGCGCAGTTGCCCGCGGCGCGTAACGGCGAGCGCGCGCTAATGCTCGCACCCGCGGCGTGGCCGATTGCGCTCATAGCGGCGCCATTCGTTGGAAGTGTTCTTAGTGTTCTGGCTGTGCGGTTACCGCGCGGCGAGGACATTGTCGTTTCGCGCTCCAAGTGCCGGTCGTGTGGCAAGGCGCTGTCACCGCTTGAGCTCATCCCAATTGCCAGTTGGGTGGCGCAGCGCGGCAAATGCCGGGCCTGCGGCGCTCAGATCGGGTGGCTCTATCCGGGAATGGAAGTGGGGGCTGCGGTCGTCGTTGTGTGGGCGGCAACGGCAGGTATGTCCGACGCGATGTTTTGGGCGACCGTCGGTCTTGGGTGGGTGCTGCTCACGCTCGCGATCATGGACCTTCGCGATTTCATCTTAGCGGATTCTTTGACGCTCCCGTTGGTGGTTGCAGGCCTCGGCTTGATGGCGTGGCAGGTGCCTGAGGCTGTCCTCTGGCATGCACTGGGGGCAGCGGGTGGTTTCGCGCTGATGGTGGGTGTCGGCTTTGCTTACACGGCGGTTCGTGGGCGTGAGGGGCTTGGTTTCGGCGATGCGAAGTTGATGACGGCGGCAGGGGCTTGGACGGGGCTTGAGGGTGTTGGCACGGCGCTGCTCTATGGTGCGGTCTTGTCGCTTGGTCTCGTGGCGGCGCTGCGCCTTTTCGGCCGCACGTTCGAGGCGGACACGCCGATCCCGTTCGGCGCGGGGCTTGCAGCGGGGTTTTGGTTGACGTGGCTTTACGGGCCGCTGCTGGTGGGCTAATCGGCCACTGGGGGCAGCCGCGTGGGGCTGCAAACCTTGAGGAAAGTCATGGCCGCCGCCGAACCGGTGCCTGCGAGCGCCGAGCAGAGGCTGATCGATCATTTGCGCCAAAGCGGCAAACTCGATGCCGAGGGGGCGGGCCGCGCTTGGCGCGTTTTCGAACACACGCGCGTTAGCCTTACCAAGATTCTGCTGGAATTAGGCCTGGTTCCGGAGCGCGATCTGGTGGCGGCGTTCGCCAAGGTTCTCGGCATTCCTGTGGTGGACGCTGCCGAGTATCCGCATGAGCCGGTGCTCGCAGATAGTGTGACGTCGCGATTTTTGATGGATGCAAAGGCAGTATTGCTGGCGGCGACCGACGACAGCGTGACGATCGCGGCACACGATCCGCTGGACGGTTTTCTCATCGATGCGATCGGGCTGGCAACGAACCGGCGCGTGATCGTGAAAGCGGCACCAACCAGCGATATCGAGGAAGCGCTGCGCCGCCTCTACACGTCGGGCGATGCTGAGGGTTTGGCGGCTGCTGCGGAGAACGCGTCAGGCGCAACGGAGGCCGATGTTGCGCGGCTACGCGAAAGCGCCAGCGAAGCGCCTGTGATCCGGTTTGTGAACGCGCTGATTTCGCGTGCAGTGGAGGCGGGAGCGTCCGACATCCACATTGAGCCGCTCGAGCGTCGTTTGCGCATTCGCACGCGTATCGACGGTGTGCTGAAGGAAGAAGAGCCGGCGGCGTTCGAGCTTGCGCCGGCGATCGTTTCGCGGCTGAAGATCATGAGCGGGCTGAACATCGCCGAGCGGCGCTTGCCGCAAGACGGTGCGGTGAAGCTTGCGGTACGCGGGAAAGAGATTGATCTGCGTATCGCGACAGCGCCGGTGACGAACGGGGAAGCGGTAGCGATTCGCATTCTCGACAAATCCTCAGTTGCGCTCGATTTCGACGCGCTTGGATTTGACGCAGCTATGCAGGCGCGACTTGCGGCGTTGTTGACGCGGCCGAACGGCATTTTTCTGGTCACAGGGCCGACGGGCAGCGGCAAGACAACCACGCTTTACGCGGCGCTACAGCGGTTGAACACTAGCGAGCGAAAGATCCTCTCGGTCGAGGATCCCGTCGAGTACAAGATCGCGGGCGTCAACCAAGTTCAAGTGAAGCCGGAAATTGGACTTACGTTCGCGAACGTGCTGCGCGCGTTCTTGCGGCATGATCCCAACGTGATTTTGGTTGGCGAGATCCGAGATCCCGAGACCGCGCGGATTGCGGTACAAGCGGCGCTGACGGGCCACTTGGTTCTGTCGACCGTGCACACGAACAGTGCGGCGGGCGCGCTCACACGCCTGCTCGATATGCACGTCGAGGACTATCTTTTGACGTCGACGGTTGCGGGCATTCTTTCGCAGCGTTTGGTTCGCATGCTGTGCGGTGCGTGCAAAGAGCGAACGGTTTTGGGCGCCGAATGGGCGGGCGAGCTGGCGGCGCTTGGGCACGGCCCTGGTGCCGCTGTCTACCGCGCGAAAGGCTGCGCCGTTTGTCATGGCACCGGGTACAAGGGGCGCAGCGTTGTGTCGGAGCTGTTGGTGCCCGATGAAGGCATACGCCGGCTCGTCAGCGAACGTGCGTCGGCCTCTCAGATTCATGCGGCCGCGGTAGCCGGTGGAATGGAGAGCCTGCGGCGTGCGGCGCTTCGAAAAGTACTTGAAGGTGTCACGACCGCGGAGGAAGTTGCCCGCGTTGCGCAAGAGGAAGGGTGACGGCTATGCGCCGGACGAGCAAGAGGCAAACGAAGAAGGTTGAGCGCGGGTACTCGCTGCTCGAGCTCTTGGTCGTGCTCGCGATCTTGGGCCTTATCATCGCGATCGCGGCGCCGCGTTTGATCGGATACTTCGAGGCGTCGAAGGCCAAGACCGCGAAGATTCAGATTTCGAATTTGTCGACGGCGATGGATCTCTACTACCTTTCGAACAGCAGTTATCCGACCGAAGCGCAGGGGCTGAAGGCGCTGGTCGAGAGGCCAGAAGGCGCGCCGGCCTGGGATGGGCCCTACCTCAACCGCGCGGACGGGATCATCGATCCGTGGGGGCGGCCCTACCTTTACAAACAACCCGGGGTTCACGGAAAATTCGACATCTCCTCGCTCGGCGCGGACGGTAAAGACGGCGGCAGCGGCGAGGATGCCGATCTAGGCTCCTGGTAGATCGCAATCCAGCTAACCGAAGGGGTCGTATAGCTTTTAGCAGGGCGTTGGGCCCAAGGTTGGACCGATGGGACTTATTCCAAATTCTCTGATTGAGCGGCGCTGGTTGGAAGCGATCGGCCGCATCGACACGGGTCAGCTTACGTTCGTCGCGCCGAACGGCGAGCAGCATGTTATCACAGGCTCGAAACGCGGACCGAAGGCGCAGTTTAGGATCAAATCGTGGGACGTACTTGCGCGGGCGATGGCGCGCGGCGATATCGGTCTTGGCGAGGATTTCATTGCGGGAGCTTGGGAGAGCGACGACGTCGAAGCGCTCTTCTCCGTGTTTTTGCTCAATATCGAGCAGCTTGAAGGCTTCGCGCACGGCGGTGTGTTGAATCGCCTCGGCTTTATGCTTTTGAACACTGTCGCGCGGCGCAACAGCGAGAGCGGGAGCCGGCGCAACATCGAAGCGCACTATGACGTTGGAAACGATTTCTACGCGCTGTGGCTCGACGAGACGATGACGTACTCGTCGGCGCTCTACAACGTGCCGGACGCGGCGTTGAGTGAGGCTCAGCGTGCGAAGTATGCGCGAATTCTGGACAAGGTCGGCGAGGCGCGTGGGAACGTGCTGGAGGTGGGGTGCGGCTGGGGTGGGTTTGCGGAGGCGGCGGCCGAACGTGCGCATGATGTGACAGGCATCACAATCTCACCTTCGCAGCATGCGTTCGCCGCCGCGCGTTTGGGACCCAAGGCAGACATCCGCCTGGAGGACTATCGGCACACCAAGGGTCAGTTCGACAGCATCGTCTCGATCGAGATGTTCGAGGCGGTCGGCGAGCGGTATTGGCCGCGGTATTTTCAGATGCTGAGCGAGCGGCTGAAACGCGGCGGACGTGCGGTCGTGCAGACGATCACGGTGCGCGACGATCTTTTTGCGGGCTATCGGACGCGCAGCGACTTCATCAGACACTACGTGTTTCCGGGCGGGATGCTTCCGTCGCTCGAACGGTTTCGCGAGGAAGCTCAGCGCGCGGGTCTCAAGGTTCGAGACGTGCTTTCGTTCGGTCCCGATTACGCGCGGACGTTGCGCGCGTGGTCGGCCCGGCAGAAAGCTGCGGAGGACAAGATCCGTGCGCTCGGTCACGGTGATGCCTTCCTACGCAATTGGCACTTCTACCTCGGCATATGCGCCGCAGCGTTCGCCGTCGGGCGGACGGACGTGCATCAGGTCGAATTGGTGCACGCCTAGAGTTTTCTAGCCGGCGGCCGCGGCAAGCGTTGTGGGCTCAATAGGCGTGACGGGGAGCCACGGGGCGCGTGCGTCAAGGCCTTCGGCGACTGTCATGGCGCTCATCAGTCCATCTTCATGGAAGCCGTTGCGCATGTAGGCGCCGCAAAACCATGTGTTCCTCTCGCCCTGCAACTCGGTGAGCGTCTTTTGTGCGGTGATGGCGGCTGTGTCGAAAACGGGGTGGTGAAACGTCGTCTTGTCGAAGATGTCGGCGTCGGCGATCGGCGACGAGGGGTTCAACGTGACGAACAGCGGATAGCGTTCGTCGATCGACTGCAGCTTGTTCATCCAATAGGTCAGCGTCACTGCGGGTTCCTTGCCCCCATTCGCTGCGTGATAGTTCCATGCCGACCAGCAGCGCCGACGCTTCGGCATGAAGCGCGGGTCTTTGTGCAGGATCGCAAGGTTTTCTTGATAACGTATGGCACTGAGGGCTTGGCGTTCTTTGTCGCTGGGGTCGGCGAGTAGGGCAAGCGCCTGGTCGGTGTGGCACGCGAAGACGACGTGATCGAACGCGGTCTCGTTGCCGGCGCTGTCGATCACGCGTGCGCCGGTACGGCTGCGCTCAACGCGAACGGCCGCAACGGCGTTGAGCGGGCGCTTCTTCAAGGTGGCGGCGAGCTTTTGCACGTATTGCTGGGAGCCGCCGTCGACGGTCAGCCATTGCGGCTGGCCGTCCATGGAGAGCAAGCTGTGGTTCGCGAAGAAGTTCACGAAAGTCTGCGCTGGGAACGCCAGCATCTGCTCCGGCGGGCAGCTCCAGATCGCGCCGGAAATCGGCAGCAAGTAGAGGTGCTTGAAGGTCTCGCTGAGGCCCATGGCGTCGATCAGTTGTCCAAGCGTGATCGCCGGCTCGTTTGCGACGCGGTCGACGACTTCACTATTGAAGCGCGCCACTTCGCGCAACAAGCCCAAGTACCAGGGGCGAAGTACATTGCGGCGTTGGCCGAAGATTGTGTTCAGGTCCTTTGCGCCCCACTCGAACCAGCCGTCGCGCATGGTGAAGGCGTACGTCATGTCGCTGTTCTTGACCTTGACGCCGAGGCGGGCGAACAGCGCGGTCAGGTTTGGGTAGTTGCGCTCGTTGAATACGATGAAACCGGTGTCGACGGGTATGATCCGGTCGCCGTGCTTGACCGTAATGGTCCGGCTGTGACCGCCGAGCCGCGATCTTTTTCGTAAAGGGTAACTGTGTGCTTGTCCTGGAGCAGATAGGCGGCGGAAAGCCCCGCGATGCCGCTGCCAATAATTGCGATGCTGGCCATGGGTGCTTTACGGCCTGTGCACGCGAGCGGATCACTGGGATATGACGGAGCGGCTGAGGGCCGGGGTTCTGGCAGCGTATGGAGCGCCAGCGGCCGCGTTCGCGATCCTGCTTTTGCCGCCCTATGTGTTTCTGCCCGGCTTCTATACGCAGACTTTGGGACTGCCGCTCGACTGGATCGGTTACATCATCATTTTGTCGCGCGTGTTCGACGCGGTCATCGACCCTTGCGTGGGCTACCTGAGCGACGAGACGAGCGGGCGGTTCGGGCGGCGGAAGCCCTGGATCCTTGCCGGTGCACCGCTTGCGATACTGGGTGTGATCGTTCTGTTTGTGCCAGGGGAGGCGTCGCTCGGCCAGTTTGCATTCGGCATATTCGTGCTCACGCTTGCTTGGACAACTTTGCTGTTGCCCTACAACGCATGGGGCGCCGAACTTTCGGGCGATTACAACGAGCGGACGCGCATCACCAGCGTGCGCGAGGGCGTTGGCCTCGTTGGTACTCTGCTCGCCGCGGCGACGCCGTCTTGCCTGACGGTGGCGGGCTACAGCGATCCGCGCCTGCATATGGCGGCGCTCGCGGTGCTTGTGATCGTGTTGATGGTGCCCACGGTGGCTTGGCTTTTGATCAAAGTGCCGGAGCCGCGACCTTTGACGCACGCGCGCGTGACGCTGCGTGCCGGCTTACGTGCGATGACCGAGAACGTAGCGTTCCGGCGACTGATCGGGGCCTATCTGATCAACGGCTTTGCCAATGGTTTGTCGGCAACGCTGTTTCTTCTTTTCGTCAGCCATGTCGTCGGCGCTGTCGACGCGTATGGGCCGCTGTTGCTCTGCTATTTCTTAGCGGGGCTTCTGGGCATTCCGATCTGGTCAGTCATTGCGCGGCGCATGGGCAAGCATCGCACATGGGTGGTTGCCATGGTGGTCGCGTGCGGCGCGTTCGCGTTCACGCCATTTGTCGTGGGGCAGGGCGATGTCGTTGCGTTCTTTATCATTTCGATCATTTCGGGCGTTGGGTTCGGTGCGGACTTGGTGTTGCCGAGCGCTATTCAAGCCGACGTGGTGGACGTCGACACGCGCGCGTCGGGTGAGCAGCGCACGGGCTTGTTCTTTGCGTTGTGGGGGGTTGCAACGAAGTTGTCTTTTGCGCTTGCCGCAGTGTCGTTGCCGATCTTGCACGCGGTCGGGTTCGATGCGAGCGCCCTGGATACCGCCGGGCGATCGACGAATGGGCCCTACGCGCTGCTCGTACTTACGACGTTGTACGCTGTGGCGCCTGTCGCGCTGAAACTCATCGCGATGGCCATGATGTGGAACTTTCCGCTCGACGCGGAACGCCAACGGGCGATCCGCGCCGAGATCGAAGCTTAGCCGAACTTCGTCGCGATGTGACGGAAGTAGGCGTCGGTGTCGAGGCCTTTGCCGGTGACGCGGGTGACGAGGTCCTCGGTCGGAATGCGGTCGCCGGAGCTGTAGATCTTATCGCGCAACCACGTGCGCAGCGGTGTGAAGTCGCCGTGTGCGATCTGCTCGTTCAGGTTTGCGGTTCTCGAATAGGTTTCCGCCATCTGTGCGGCGTAGAGGCTGCCCAGCGTGTAGGTCGGGAAGTAACCGAACATGCCGGAGGCCCAATGGCCGTCCTGCAGGACGCCGGTTAGATCGTTGGTCGGCGTGATGCCGATCAAGGTGGCGCTACGGTCGTTCCAGGCGTGGGCGAGGTCGCCGACCTTGAGGTCGCCGGTGATCATCGCGACTTCCAGTTCGTAACGGAGCACGACGTGCAGATGATAAGAGATCTCGTCGGCGGACGCGCGAATGAGGCTGGGGCGGACGCGGTTGGCGGCTTGGAAGAACTTCTCGCCGTCGAGTCCTTTAGCCGCATCGCCCAACGCGTCGCGGAGTTTCGGGAACAAGAAAGTCCAAAACGCACGGCTGCGGCCGATGTGGTTTTCCCAAAGGCGTGCTTGTGCTTCGTGCATGCCCATCGATGGGGCCTGTGCGAGGAGGGTCGCGCGGTCCTGCGGCGCCAATCCTTGGTCGTAGAGGCCGTGGCCACCTTCATGCAGCGTGGTTAGGATCGCTTCGAGCAAGTCCTCATGGTTCGGGCGCAGTGAGAGGCGCACGTCATCGAAACCTAGCGCTGTGGTTCCGGGATGGGTGGCGCGGTCGAGGTGTCCGCGGGTGAAGTCGAAGCCAATTACTTCGAGTACTTCATTGCACACGTCCCATAGCTTTGGTTCTGGGAGGCCGCGCACTGTGGCTTCCGGCCAAGAGGTTGTCTTTTTTCCGATGGATTGGACCATGGGCACAAGGCGCGCCCGCAGGTCGTGCAGCACGGGCTCCAGACGTTTGCGCGTCATGCCGGGTTCGTATTCGTCGAGCAGGATATCATAGGGGTCGCTGCCGGAGTCGATCGCGTTCGACGTTTCGCGGGCGATGGCGACGAGTTCGCCGAGCGCTGGTGCGAGCAACTTAAAGTCGTTGGCTTCGCGAGCGTCTTCCCATGCAGCAGTCGCGCGGGCGCGTGCGGCGGCGTAAGCGCGGACTAGTTCTGAAGGAATGGCAAGGTCGCTCGAGCGAAGGTCACGGAGGAGTTCGATTTCGCGGCGCCATCGTTCGTCGCCGTCGCGGGCTGCAGCGACCTCTTCGATCAAGTCGCCGAGGTGATCGGATGTCAGTAACGCGTGACGGGCGGTTTCGAGCGTTGCCAGTTGTTCGCCGCGTTCGTCACGGCCGCCGTCGGGCAAGACTGTTTCTTCATCCCATTCGAGAAGCGCGATGGCGTTGTCGAAATGCTGAAGTTCTGCGATCTTCGAACGAAGAGCTTCTTCGGCGCCATCGCTACGACCACCTTGGGAGCGTTTGGGTACGCGAAGTTCGCGCGGCGGGTGTGCGAGAAGAACCGCCGCCATGCCGCCATGTTGTGCCACGTTGACGACTTGCTTTTGGCTGACCCGGCACATGATGCCGAGCCCGTTTTCGGTCGGCGCAAAGCCCATGACCGCGTAGAACGGTTCGGCAAAGACGCGGCCGTCTTTGCCCACGATTGGGAATTCGTGCACCGGAAGACGCGTTGCTTTTTGGACCACCCAGTTTTCTTCGGTGTCACCCGCGTTCGCGACGGCTTCGTCGATAAGTTTCTCCCAATCGGCGGCCGATGTCGATGCACCGATCGTGACGCCGTCGCCGCCATAGGAGCGGTTCGGTTTCATCACGAGCTCTTCACGGTGCAGACGCAAGAATTCGAGTAAGTCGCCTTCGACGTTGTGGGGGAGCGTCGTCTTGCGGTCGCCGACGATGCGGGTCCACAGAACGTGACGGCGGAATAGGCGGCATTCTTGCTGGCTGAAATAGCGTTCGGCGATCGCGGGGTCGGTTAGGATTTCCCAGCAGCTTTTGTGGTCGAAGTCGCCGACAAGAGAGGAGACCATGCGGTTTTGTCGAAAGAGCTGGCGCATCGCATCGAGCGGTTTGCCGAGTTCTTCTTCGAGTTCGATGATGTCGCGGACTTCGTAGTCCCGGTAGGCGACATCCACGCAATCGTCGCCGTAGAAGACTTGATCGCCTTTGACGCGCAGTTCGGTCGGGTCGGCGTGGGTGATCGTCAGGTTGTGGCGCTTTGCCAGGTATTCGCACAGCACGGCTTGTTCGTTGATGCCGTCTTCGGCGTATTTCGGTTCGATGAAGCTTAGGCGGCAGCCGTGACAGTCCAGCGATCTGGCGTGGTCAATGAGGGTTTGGATGAAAAGGTCGCGCTGGTCGCGCGGAAGTTCTATGCGCAATGCGGGGTCATGGTCGAGCAGCGTCGGCACGATGTCGCGCATGACAAGTTGTTCGGCGAGCGGCGAGTAGCTGATGCCGCCGACGCCGGAAAGGTTCGCTTCCATGAAGTGCAGCGTGTCTTGCCAGCCGGCGGCGGTGAAATCGCACACCGCGTCCAGGCGTCCGTAAACGGTGTTGTTGCGTTCGTGTGCGGGCGTCCAGGTATCGCGCAGGAACGCTTCTTCGCCAGGTGTGATGGCGATGACTTTCCGCACGATCGGATCATTCTGGTACATCGATGGCAGGCGTTTCAGCGCGTCTGTCAGGCGCTGGCAGACGTGCTGGACATAAGCGAGCTGCTCGTTCATCGCCAAAAGTGGGCGCAGCATGATGGGGATCGGCTCGAATACACCGTCGCGTTCGTAAGTGAATTCGTTCTTCACCGAATCCGCGCGAATGCGCTGACCGATCTGAGCGAACGTCAGGTCGTTGATGTGGCCTGCTGCCTTGCGGACTCGACTGTCGAGCGAGGCCCCAGCGAGGCCTAGCGTTTCATTCGGACTGAGGATACTTGGCGTCGTCATAGTGTTCCCGTGATTGCCCGTGTGTTGCGATTCCAGACGGTTTCAGGGCAAGGGTTAGCACGGAACTGCGGCCGTGCACGATTGGGTCTGCGCCAATTGGACCTGCGACCCGGAACGGAGCTCCTGTTAGCCTCGACCACAAATAAGGAGGGTGGTGAAAATGGGCCGGGTTCTACTGTGGTTGTTCCTCGCGCTGCTGTTGGCGGCCGGCGGTTGGATCTATTTCTTTTTGGTCGATGCCGGGGTTTTCTTGGACCTTAAGCCGACGTCTGTCGGGGTTTGCCGGCAGGTGACGAGCGGCGGTGTTGTCGGCGTTGAAGATATCGCCATCGATCATGAAACGAAGATCGCCTACCTCGCGGGTTACGACCGTCGGAAAGCGATTGGTACCGGGGCGACACCCAACGCGAACGTTCGCGGCGCCATTTGGACTTACGATCTGAATGCGCCGGACGCCGCACCCGTCGACGGCACAACGGCTGCGTTACCGGGCGGGTTTTCGCCGCACGGTATCAGCCTCTATCGCGGTGCAGATGGACATAAAGTGTTGTTTGCGATCAGCCATGCCGGCGGAAAGCACTCAGTCGAGATCTTCGACGTGAATGGCGCGACCCTAACGCATCGGCGAACGGTTATGGGGCCGGAGCTCTTGTCGCCGAATGACGTTGTCGGGGTCGGGCCGGATGCGTTCTTCGTGACGAACGATCACGGCAATGCGGCCGGCTGGCGGCGATCTGCCGAGGACTACATGCGGCTCAGGGAGTCGACAGTGCAGTTCTTCGATGGCACAAAATTCACGACCGCTCTGACCGGTATCGGTGGCGCGAACGGCATCAACGTGAGTGCCGACGGACACTCGCTCTACCTGTCCGCAGCGTCGGAACGCACGGTGTATGTTTATGACCGTGATCCCTCGACGAACGCGTTGAAGCAGAGGGCGGCGATCAAGGTGCCTGGATTCGCCGATAACCTCGATGTGCTGGCAAATGGCGACTTATTGCTTGGGCTGCATTCCAAGATTTTGCAGTTCCTGGAGCATGTGGGCGATGCCACCAAGCCCTCGCCTAGTCACATCATGCATTTCAAGGCGGATGGGAAGGGCGGCTTTGTTGCGAGCACGATCTACTACAATTTGGGTGACGAAATATCGGGCGTCAGCGTCGGCGCGAGTGTCGATAAGCGTTTGCTGATCGGCTCGGTTTTCGAGCCTAAGATTTTGGATTGTGTTTGGGATGGCGCGCCCTAAGACCGTCGAGATCGCGGTTGGCTCGGGGCAGGTTTCCGGCCTGCTTCTGACGCCGCAATCGCCGCGCGCGGGATATGTGTTTGCGCACGGCGCGGGCGCGGGCATGGCGCATCCGTTCATGGAGGCGGTGGCGCAGGAGTTGGCAGGGCGTGGTATCGCCACGCTGCGCTATCAGTTCCCTTACATGGAGCAGGGCGGTAAGCGGCCCGATTCGCCCAAGGTTGCGCATGCAGCCGTCCGGGCAGCCGTCGCGAAGGCGCGGGAGCTGCTGCCCGGGATAACGCTTGTTGCCGGCGGCAAATCGTTCGGCGGGCGTATGACATCTCAGGCGGAGGCGTTGGAGCCGACCGGTGTGAAGGGTCTCGCGTTCTTCGGCTTTCCGCTGCATCCTGCTGGTGCGCCCTCAGATGAACGGGCTGCGCACCTGTCCGATGTTCGTGTGCCGATGCTGTTCTTGCAGGGGACGCGGGATGCGCTTGCGGACGTCATGCTGCTGAAGCCGGTGGTCAAGTCGTTGGGCAAACGTGCGGCATTGCATCTTGTCGAGGATGCCGATCATTCTTTCCACGTTCCGGCCAAGTGCGGCCGCAAAGATGCCCAGGTTCGCGCCGAAATACTGGATGCTTTTGCAGCTTGGGTGGCCAGCCTGTAACGAGTGGGCTGGTCTCAACTAGAGATTCGACGCGGTCGCGATGTTTCGTTCCCTGCTTTCGGTTGGCGGCTTTACACTCTTAAGCCGCCTGACCGGCCTCCTTCGCGACATGGTCATGGCGCCCATTCTTGGGCACGGCGTGCTGTCTGACGCTTTCTTCGTGGCGTTTCGGTTGCCGAACCACTTCCGCACGATTTTTGCCGAGGGGGCCTATAACGCGGCGTTCGTGCCTATGTACACGGGTCTGCGGGCGCAAAACGAAGCGAGTGCGCACCACTTCTCGCGTGTCATGCTGGGGTGGCAGATCGCCGTGCAGGTGGTGCTGCTGATCGTGGCGCTGATCGCGACGCCGTATCTGGTGGCGCTGCTCGCGCCCGGCTATGTGGGCAAACCCGAGCAGATGGGACTTGCCGTCGTCTTTACGCGGATCACCTTTGCCTACCTGCTTTGCATTGCGGTGGTGACGCATTTGGGCGGCATGCTCAACGCGGAGAAGAAGTTTTGGGCGGCCGCGGCAGCGCCGATCTTGCTCAATATCTCGATGGCGGCGGCGCTCAGCGTCGCGTTCCTATTTCCGAGCGCCGGCTATGCGGCAGCATGGGGCGTGGTTGCGGGTGGTGTCGCGGAGATGCTTCTTCTCATTTTCGCGGCATTGTTCGCGAAGCTGCCGGTCGCGCCGGAGGTTCCGGCTGCCGACGAGAACGCACGCACGTTCCTGCAGCGGTTTGGTCCAGCGACTTTGGGTGCGGCCGGCGTTCAACTGGCGCTCTTTGCGGACACCATCTTGGCGAGCTTTCTCGGCGCAGGATCTTACACGTCGCTCTACTACGCTGATCGTGTGAACCAATTGCCGATGGGCGTGATTGCGATTGCGCTAGGGACGGTGCTGTTACCCGAGATGTCGCGTAGCGCGCAGGCGGGCGATGTGGCGCAGACGGCGCGCACGTTCAATCGCGGTACGGAGATGGGGCTGCTGTTGACGATGCCCTGCCTGGCCGCGTTCTTCGTGTTTCCTGACGCGATCATGGAAGGTTTGTTCGCGCGCGGTGCGTTCAATGTGGATGCGGCGCGCGCTGCAGCGTCCGTGTTGGTTGCCTATGCTGCCGGGTTGCCGGCGTTTGTCGTTCTGCGCACGGTTACGCCGCTGTTTCATTCGACTGGCGACACGCAAACGCCCGTTATCGCGACGGTCGTCGCGATGGTTTGCAACCTGGCCGTCAAGTTTGGCCTCATCGTGGGATTGAGCTACGGCGTTGAGGGATTGGCGCTCGGAACGGCTGTCGGCGTCTGGGTGAACGTGCTGGTGCTTGGCGGGTTCGCGTGGAGGCGCGGGATGGTGCATGTCGATGCGCAGCTCATCGACAACGGATTGCGGTTTCTCGGAGGGACGCTGCTTGCGGGCCTCGTCGCCGCATTGGTTGCGCAACCGCTGCTGATCTCGCTGGCTGGCATCACGTTCGAGCGGTCGCTCGTGTACGTTGCGATTCTAGGCCTTCTGACGCTTGCGGCCTACGCGCTGACGGTGCTTGGCCTTGGGTGGAAGCGGTGACGCAGCTTGAGGCGATGGCGTTGACTTATGCCATCGAGGCTGCGGTCGCGGCAGCGCTTGCGCCTGCGTTCGGCCGTGCCGCTCTTCTGTGCGCCGCCGCGGCTGTTGTCGGGAGCTCGATCACGCACCCTATCCTCTGGGCGGTATTTTATGATGCGCAGGCGGCGTTTGGACAGCTGGTGACGCCGGTGCTGGAGGCTGGTGTGATTGTCGCAGAGATCTTCGCTTACCGTCTCTTCGCGACTTCGCGATGGGATGAGGCAGCGTTGTTCTCGGTTCTTGCGAACGCGGCGTCGTGGTGGGCCGGCGAGGCTATTTACGCGCTGATTTGAAGCCTTGGCCGATCGCGAGCAAGAGGATGGGAAGTTCGATCCAGGCGTGGATTGCGGCGGCAACGCCGTAAGCTGCGCGCGCGTCGGTATAGCTGACAGCGTAGATGCCGAACGCCACGGCGGCTACCGCAGCGACGCCGCCTGCAAATACGGGCCAGGTCGGCCAAGGGACGAGCGTCTTTGTGGCTGTGCCTTGTTTACTGCGTAAGAGCTGCGGCAGCAGGACGATCACGGCGACGTAGTGCATCGATTGGGCGACGACGGCCGCCGAAAACAGGTTCAGGTCCAACGAATCAGGCGGCAGGAACGACAACAAAGGTTTGTCGCCGGCGCCGAACATCGAGGTCCATTGCAGTTCGGCGGCTTGGAACACGAGGTTCGCGAGGTCATGGAATACGCCCGTTGCGACTAGCGCCGGGAGCACGAAGAACGGAATAGTCAGCAGCACGAGCCAGCGGCGGCGCTCTTCACCCTCGGTGATTTCGGCGACGAATCCGAGCGGCGTTAGGTTGTGCAGCCAAGCCCAGATCAGGAACGTGGGGACGGGTGCGAATATTGCGCCGAAGGCGAAGGCAGTCCCGATGACGGCGCCGAGCGGCTTGTTTTGGCGCATAACCGCGGTTGCGGTCAGTGCCAGGGCGGCGCCAAGGCCGAGTTCGATCCACAGGAAGGCATCGCCCATCAGGATGTGCATGCCGTTAGCTATTCTGGCGGCGGCTATGAGAGCCACGAGGGCGCCGATAGCGGCTAGCGGTCGGGTGGACATCCGCGCGCTGAAGCGCTCATCGACATAGCGAAGCTCGTAGAGCACGTGGGGCAGGCCGAAGGCGCTGATCATCAAGACGAACGCCGCTATCGGGGCGATGGCAACAGACGCCACCGAGACGATGGACACCGCAATCCAAAGCGCGGCTAGGCGCGAGGATGAGGAGTCGAATGCGAGTGGGGACACGTTCATGTGGAAAACCATGAAGGCAGTAGGGGCGATGCGTCAACGACAGGGGGACGTTCGAGTGCACGCGGTAATTGAACTTTGTTTCCTGATCGAATGATCTCATACGGATCGTCTCTAATCGATAGCATGAAACCATCGAGCGTTACGGCTGAAAACTTAGTGCAAGTGATTCGTTGGACGGTTTGGTCCAGCCAACATGTGGTTGTGACTCGCGTGCGAGTGACTGAGCGATCTCGCTTTGGTCTTTCCCAGCCAAAGTTGCGTTCGTCCACAGTGGCCCCCTATTGCGCTCCGGATCGGCTGCTAGAGTTAGATCACTGAAGTGATTCTTTCGCGCCTAGAGACGGGATGCCCCCCTACCCAAGCGTTCCCGTCAAACCCATCGCCTAGGTGCCGAATGCGGCAGGTGTTCGCCCCCAACGACACCTGCCGCTCTTATTTTGGGCTCAGCTCTACAGCATCACTTCAATCAGATGCGGCCCCGGCTCCGCCAGCGCACGCTTGAACTCGCGCACCAGCGTCTCGTTGTCTTCCGCGCGGACGGCATTGACGCCCATCGAACGCCCCATCGAAGTGAAGTCCATCAGCGGCCGCTCAAGCGACAACAGCGAACGCGAGCGTTCGCTCTGCGCCGTGGCGCCCACACGATCGAGCTCCATGTTCAGGATCGCATAGGACTTGTTGTTGAGGAGCAGCGTGATGACATGCAGGTTCTCGCGCGCGGCAGTCCACAGACCCTGCACGGTGTACATGGCGCTGCCATCGGATTGCAGGTTGATCACCGGTCGACCCGGACATGCAACAGCAGCACCCACCGCAACGGGAATGCCCTGCCCGATGGCACCGCCCGTCAGCATCAGCCAGTCATGCGGTGCTGCATTCTGCGTGGCCATGTAAGGCCAAAGTCCGCTCGTGTTGCCTTCATCGGAGACGATCGCGCCTTCCGGTATCAGCGCCGCGAGCAATGAACCAATGCTCTCGACCGTGATCTTGCCCGGTCCCGGCGGCGCAGCGATGGGGCCGTCCGCAAGCGTAGGGGATTTCGGCGCACCAACTTCTTCCGCAATCGCCGCCAGCACGTCCGAAAGATCATTCT
>JBGAPZ010000003.1:0-165788 GCA_044220975.1 Micropepsaceae bacterium
CAATAGCTGCGGCCTAAGCCGACTCAAATACGGCGGCAATACCTTGGCCGCCGCCGACGCACATCGTCTCGAGCCCGTAGCGCGCCTTGCGGCGCTTCATCTCATGAAGCAGCGTCGCAAGAATACGCGCACCCGTGGCCCCGATCGGATGGCCAAGCGAGATGCCGGACCCGTTGACGTTCAGCTTGTTGTGGTCGTGCCAGCCCCAACGCTTCAAAACGCCGAGCACCTGAACGGCGAACGCCTCGTTGAGCTCGACCAGATCGATGTCTTTCCAAGAGAGCTTCGTCCGCGCGAACAGCTTCTCGACGGCGGGCACGGGGCCTAAACCCATCGTCCCGGGATGACACCCGGCCGCCGCCCACCCGACCAGCGTTCCCATGGGCTTCAAGCCCAGCGTCGCAAGCCTGTCTTCGGCCACAATCAAACACGACGCCGCCGCATCGTTCTGTTGGCTCGCGTTCGCAGCCGTGACGACGCCGCCCTTCATGATCGGCTTTAGCGCCGCCAGCGTTTCAATCGTCGCATCCGCGCGCACGCCTTCGTCTCGGCTGACGAGGACCGGATCACCCTTCCGCTGTGGTACCGGAACCGCAACGATCTCGTCGGCGAATTTCTGCTCGGCCCAAGCGCGCGTCGCGCGGCGGTGGCTCTCGACCGAAAACGCATCCGCTTCCTCTCGTGTGATCTGGCATTCGCGCGCGACGTTCTCCGCCGTTTCGATCATGCCCGAGATCACGCCGAACCGTTCGACCGGCTGCGACCGTTCGCGCCCGCGCTCCAACCGGTCGTACATCTGCACGTTCCCTGCCCGCGCGCCGGAACGCATTGCAGTCGTGTAGTACTCGATGTTGCTCATGCTCTCGACGCCGCCCGCGATCACGACGTCGGCCGCACCCGTTTCCACCATCATCGCAGCCGTCACGATCGCCTGGAGACCGCCGCCGCAACGACGGTCGAGCTGCATCCCCGGCACCTCGATCGGCAAGTCGGCGGCAAGCGCTGCCCACCGACCGATACAAGGCGCCTCGCTGTTGGCATAGCTCTGTGCGAAGACAACGTCGTCGATGCGCGCCGGGTCTATGCCGGAACGCTTGACCGTTTCCCTGATGACATGCGCCGCCAAAGCCTCCGCCGGAATGTCTTTCAATCCGCCGAGGTACTTGGCGACCGGGGTACGGACTGGCGCAACGATAGCGGCGCGGCGTGTCATCAGATCACTCCCATAGATGTCAGCTCTTCGATACGGGCCGGCGCAAAGCCCCAATCGCGCAGGCTTGATATGTTGTGCCCGCCGACAACTGGCGGTGGCCCTTGCACGGCGCCGGGCGTCGCGTCGAACCTCGGCGCCGGCGCCGGTTGGACGACACCCTCAAGCGTTACAAAGGCATCGCGCGCCATACTGTGGGGGTGTGACGGCGCTTCGCCAAGTTCAAGCACGGGCGCAAAGCAGACATCGCTGCCTTCCATGATTGCGCACCACTCGGCTCGCGTCTTTGTAGCAATTACCTTCGCGAGCTTCTCCTTGAGCGTGGGCCATCGCGTACGATCAAGCTGCGCATCGAAATCGGGATCGCTCAACCCTGCTTTCTCGCGCAACAGCGCATAAAACTGCGGCTCGATCGAGCCCAAAGCGATCCACGCGCCGTCCGCGCATTTGTAGACATCGTAGAAATGCGCCCCGCCGTCGAGGCGGTTCGCCGCCCGCTCAGCCGTATGCACCCCCTCGGCCCGAAAGCCGTAAAAATACGACATCAACGAAGCAGCGCCATCCACCATGGCGGCATCCACGACCTGACCTTTACCCGTTGCTCGCGCATGCGTCAGCGCCGCAAGCAAGCCGAACGCGAGATAGAGCGCGCCGCCGCCAAAGTCGCCGATCAAGTTGAGCGGCGGCACCGGCCGTTCGCGCGTGCCGATCGCGTGCAGCGCACCGGTGATCGCGATGTAGTTGATGTCGTGCCCGGCCGCGTGCGCAAGTGGCCCCGTCTGCCCCCATCCCGTCATGCGCCCATAAACGAGCTTGGGGTTTCGTTTCAGAGCGGCGTCCGGCCCAAGCCCCAGCCTCTCCATAACGCCAGGCCTGAAGCCTTCGAACACCAGTTCCGCGCGCTCGAACAGCTGCAGGCAAAGTTCGATGGAGCCTTTGTTCTTTAGATCGAGCGCAATGGATTTTCGTCCGCGATGGGTGACGTGATGCGGTTGCGCCGGACGCGCATCCTTGCGATCGATACGCACCACGTCGGCGCCGAGATCCGAAAGCAACATTCCGCAGAACGGCGCCGGCCCAAGCCCCGCGAATTCGACGACCTTCACCCCGCTGAGCGGTCCTTGCGCCACGAGCTTCTCCCTTTGGCTGCGCCTCTTTTCGATCCTGGCCGTCCGGAAGTCCAGCCTCCGCCGACGTAACGTCACGCCGAAATGTCGTGGCCGAAACGGCTGACAGACCCTTGCGCCTGTGGCATCAACATCTGTCGAAGCACAACGGACAAACATGGCGAGCATGATCGAAGTCGCACGCTCCAGCGTTCAAACCTGGGAATGCGATCAAATGGGACACATGAACGTGCAGTTCTATGTCGCAAAGGCCGATGACGGCTTGAGCGCACTCGCGGCCACCCTCGGTTTGAGCCCGCGCGCACGAGGTAGCGACCGCGCCACGCTGGTGCCCCGCGAACAGCATATCCGCTTCCAACGTGAGCTTCGCCCCGGGGCACCCTACGTCGTTGAAGCGGGCGTGCTGCTCGCCAAAAGCGAAGGCCTGATCGTTTACGAGGAGATGAAAAACATCGCGAGCGGAGCTATCGCCGCGACCTTTGTGACGCGTGCCGAATGGGCGGATGCCGCTCTGCGCGGCGGCGGCCTGCCGCTACCCATCACCGCCGTGGCGAAAGCAGCACCCGTCATGGTCGAACTGCCTCAGCATGGCCAGCCTCGCGGCCTGGAGTTGACGCCGGCACGGCCTGCACCGTCGCTGTCCGAGGCCGAACAGCTTGGTCTCATCACAACGCTGCGATGCGCGGTTTTGCGTGAGCATTGCGACGCGCACGGCTACATGCTCCCCCGCCACTACATGGGCCGCGTTTCGGACGCCATCCCGAACCTGATCGCGCAGACCCGCGGCGAAGATCGCTCGACAAGTTCCACCGGCGGTGCCGCGCTCGAATACCGCTTCGTCTACCGCATGCCTGCGCGCGAGGGCGATTTGCTCATACTGAAAAGCGGACTGCGCTCGGTTTCGTCGAAAACCTATATCTGGTGTCATTGGCTGTTCGACGCGGAAAGCGGCGAGTGTTTTGCCACTGCGGAGGCCGTCGCCATCGCGATGGACCTAACAACTCGCAAGGCGATCGACATCCCATCCGACATGCGCACACAGCTCGAGAGCCTCATCATCCCGGGGCTTTCGGCTTAAGACGCCTAAAGCCCCGCCATCGCGCGCACTTCGCGCTGTACGATGCCCGGGTACTCCATCGGCAAGAAGTGGCTTGCGCCCGGAACCTTCACGACGCGAATGTCGGGACGGCGCGCGATCAACAGTTCCACGACCGGATCGGGACACGTCGAGCGCTTGTCGCCGACGATCAGCGTCAACGGACAACGCAGGCCGTCAAGCTCGCGCCAGATGTCGACCGCGTTGCTGCTGTAGTTGGCGGCTTCCCATCCCGGTGTACACGCCAAACGTATCTGCTTGTCGTCGACGAAATCGACCGTGCCGCCGACGATGTAGTCGTGCACGACCTCTTCCGGCCACGTGCGGAACGCACCGCGTCCGCGATAAGCGTCGAACATCGCCTCGCGCGATGGCCAAATCCCGCGCCGCTTCTTTGCCTGCGCGACGAGCGGCGAAACCCGATCCGCAAGACCCAGCGCGCGCATGATCTTCAGCCAGCGAATATACCCAGGTGGCAAGATCACGGGCTCGACCAAGACCAACCCCGTGACCCAGGTCGGCTTGGCAAGCGCCACCATCAAGCTGGCGGTCGCGCCCATCGAATGCCCGACCAGCATCTTCGGCCGCCCGTCGAGTTCTTGCAGCGTGCGCATAATGTCATCGCGATAGATGTGCCACGAGCGCATGCCCTTTGGATTCGCAGCCAGCGTCGTTTGCCCGTGTCCGCGTAGATCGCTCGCATAGATACGCATATCCCGCGCGAGCGGATCGAGGAACGTGCGGTAGGTAAGCGCGTTAAACCCGTTGGCATGCGCAAAGTGCGCAGCCGGCGCGCGCACGTTCGCCGCCTCCCAGGCAAGGTATGAAACTTCGCCATCCCACATCTTGATGGCGCGCCGTTCGGGCGCTTGTTGCACCAAACGAACGGCCGCAGCGGCGGTCATCGGATCCCCTCACGTCGCGCAACGATTCACGCCTGAATCAGTTGCAGCGCGCGGGGACTCTGCCAGCCCCGCGCGCACAACAAAAGCACGACGAATTTGAACGGCGTTCAAAAAGACGCCGGACTTGGCGCCTAATCCTTGGCGCGTGTCATCGAAAGGGCCGCTTCCCGGGCCACAGTTCCGTTCGTAATGCGCTTGAAGGCGAGGTTCATATGATCCGCGTCCTTCAGCGTCCGGTCGTAGATCGTCACATCCCACTGCCCATCGTCCGCGATGACGAGCTGCGTGATGCTGAGTGTGGAGCCCGAAATGCGCGCCCAGGTCGTCTTCTTGCCCTCGGTCGCACTACCGGATTTCACGTCGGCATAGACGTTTGGCCCCTTGCCCTTTTTGAAGGTCAACGACGAGGTCTTCACCTTCGACTTCGAGCCGTCATCGACGCTCGACGACATGGTCGTCCAAGAGATCTTGAACCCGTCCGCCGCCTTTTCGATGACCACTTCGGAATCCCGCGATTGCGTGGCCTTTGCAGTGGCCGCGCCTTGCGTTGCCTGTCCGCTGCCGATCCAGCGGCCGACGAAGTCTTCGATTTTGCGATCAGCGGCATGTGCCGCTGTTGCCAACAGCAAAGCGGCTGTTCCGAGCGCGAGAGCGATGCGCATGTTTCGTGTCCCCTTGGGATAAGAGTTGCCGGGCGCCCCTGCCCTAACCAGGTCGCATCAAATCATGCCCGGCCGCCGGCGCGCAACGCCCGCCTAGTTAACTTTCGCGGGACCCTTCAGCAGGTTCAGATGAACAGCCCGCACAATCCGGCTGTTTTCGAACCGCGTGAAGCGCACATCCATGCCCTTTTGCGTCAGCGTACGGTCGTAGTGCGTGATAAAATACCCGCCGTCCGGCCCAGCGGAAACCTGAACGATGCTGAGCGTGTCGCCTTTGATCACCGCCCATGACGTGTCCTGATTGAGATTGAGGTCACCGGAAGTGATGTCCCGAAACAGCCCGGGCTTGTCCGCCGGACGGAAGGTCTGGCTGTACGTCTTTGTATTCGCAGTTGAGGGAAGCTCGTCGCCCTCCAACTTCAACGTCGACCACTCGATCGTAAAACCCTTCTCTGCCGGCGCCGGCCGAATCACGACCTGGCTGAAACGGGTTTCCTTCTCCTTGCCTTTCGCGGCTGTCGCATCGACCTCGCCGTGGCCGAGATAGACGCCGTAGAAGTCCGCGACATTGCGGTCGGCGGCTTGAGCGGAAACGGAGGCAAAGGCGAAAAGAACGGCAATGGCAGCAACGACGGCGCGCATGGCGAACACCCCTTGTGGTTGTCGTGAGCTAACACGACGAGAAGCCTAAGGCAAAGAGGATGCCCATCACGCCTTGGCGCAACTGCAGATCGCGCATTTTCTCTTCGGACAACTGCCGTTTGGCGGCCCTAGAGCTTCGCCCAACAAAAAAGGGGCGCGGCTTGCGACGCCGCGCCCCTAACAGTCAAAGCGTAAACCTACGCCGCCTTCTTCGCCGGGTTGAAGCGGCCGTAGAACGTGTCGCCCTTTTCCGCCATGTCGCGCAGCAGCTTGCCCGGCAAGAAGCGCTTGCCGTATTTCTGCGCAAAGCGGTCGCAGTCTTCGACGAACTTCTTCGTGCCGACGGTGTCGATCACCGAAAGCGGTCCGCCGGTGTAGGGCGCAAAGCCCCACCCTAAGATCGCGCCGACATCCGCCTCGCGAGGATCGGTGACGACGTTTTCTTCAAAGCAGCGAGCCGCCTCGATCGCCTGGCGATAGAGGAAGCGTTTCTTGAGTTCGTCCACGAGTTCCGGCGTGGACGACGTGACCTTGTACTTCACGATGTCCTTCAAGCCCGGCCACAGACGCTTCTTTCCGCCGTCCGACGGATAGTCGTAGAAGCCCTTGCCGTTCTTGCGGCCATAGCGTCCGAGTTTTGCGACCATGCTTTCGATCAGCGTGTCTGCAGGCCCCGACTCGTACTTGTCGCCGAGGTCCTTCTTCGTCTGTTCGCGCACCTTGTACGCAAGGTCGAGCGCCACGTCGTCCGCAAGCTCCAGCGGCCCGCGCGGCATGCCGGTCATGCGGCCGACATTGTCGATGATCGCCGGCGCAATGCCTTCGGCGAGCATCTCTTGGCCTTCGGCGACATAGGTACCGAAGCACCGGGACGTATAGAACCCGCGAGAATCGTTGACGACGATCGGCGTCTTTTTGATCTGCTTCACGTAATCGACGGCCATCGCCAGCGCATAGTCGCCAGTCTTCTTGCCGGTGATGATCTCGACGAGCTGCATCTTATCGACCGGCGAGAAGAAGTGGATGCCGACGAAGTTGTTCGGCCGCACACTCGCTTCCGCCAAGCCCGTGATCGGCAACGTAGACGTGTTCGATCCGAACACCGCCTTGTCGGTCAGATGCGCCTCGGCCTTCTTGGTGACGTCCGCCTTGATCTCGCGGGTTTCGAACACCGCTTCGATCACAAGATCGCATCCCTTGAGATCGTCGTAGTTCGCCGACGGCTTGATCAGCGAGAGCAGCTTCTCTTTCTTCTCCACCGTCGACCGCCCCTTCGCGATCTGCCCGTCCAGCAGCTTCACGGAATAGGCTTTGCCCTTCTCCGCCTCTTCGATGGAGCGGTCGATCAGCACAACTTCCATGCCGGCTTGCGCCGACACGTAAGCGATGCCCGCACCCATCATGCCGGCACCCAGCACGCCGAGCTTCTTGACCGCCGTCGGCGCAACATTCGCCGGACGCCGCGCGCCCTTGCCCAAATCCTGCATCGAAAGGAACAGCGAGCGGATCATGTTCCGCGACGCCGGATCCATCAGCAGCTTCGTGAAGTAGCGCGCCTCGATGCGAAGACCCGCATCGATCGGCACTGCAAGCCCCTCATAGACGCACGACAGGATGTAGCGCTGCGCCGGATAGTTGTTGAACGATGTCTTGCGATAGAGGGCATTGCCCATCGTGAAGGCCGTCGACGTGCCCTTGTCGTTCGGCAAGCCGCCCGGAACCTCGAACCCCTTCTTATCCCAAGGCTGCACCGGATCGGGTGTTTCCTTGATCCAACGCTTCGCCTCGGCGATCAGCTGATCGGCGGGCACGACCTTGTGCACGACTTTCTTGGCGGCCGCGTCGCCCGGACTGAGCGATGAGCCCTGCATGATCAATTGCATCGCATTCTGCGCGCCCATCAGACGCGGCAAACGCTGCGTGCCGCCGCCGCCCGGCAACAGGCCGACCTTCGACTCCGGCAGGCCCAATTGGATCTTCGGATTGTCGGCCACGACGCGATAATGACACGCGAGCGTCACTTCCAACCCGCCACCGAGCGCAAGCCCGTTGATAGCAGCCACAACCGGCTTTCCGCACGTCTCAAGCTTGCGAAGCAGCATGTTGAACTGCAGCACGCCCTCATAGCGCTGCCGCACGCGTTCCTCTTCACTCTTGGGCTGACCCTCGCCCGAAGCGGCACCTTCCATCTCGTCCAGAGCCGCGCCGGCGCAAAAGCCGTTTGCCTTACCCGACGTAATGACTGCGCCTTTAATCGTCGCATCGCCCGCGATCTTCACGATCGCAGCGCCGATATCGGCCAACGCCTTGTTCGACAGCACGTTCATCGAGCGCTCCGGGTCGTCCCACGTCAGCGTCACGATCCCGTCCGCATCCTGATTCCACTTAAAGACCTTGAGTTCCATTGTTCTTTTTCTCCCTTAGACGCGTTCGATGATCGTGGCCGTGCCCATGCCGGCGCCGACACAGAGCGTCACAAGCGCCGTGTTCAGGTTCCGCCGCTCAAGCTCGTCCAAGACCGTGCCCAAAATCATCGCGCCCGTAGCGCCGAGCGGGTGCCCCATCGCGATCGCGCCGCCATTCACGTTGATCTTGTCATGCGGAACGTCGAGCACCTTCATAAAGCGCATCACGACCGACGCGAACGCCTCGTTCAATTCGAAGAGGTCGATGTCCTTCGCCGTCATGCCGGCGCGCTTCAGCACCTTCTGCGTAACGAGCGCGGGGCCCGTCAGCATGATGCACGGCTCCGACCCGATCGACGCGAACGCGCGGATGCGCGCGCGCGGCTTCAAGCCTTGGCTCTTTCCGGCCTCCTTCGTGCCCAACAGCACAGCAGCCGCGCCGTCCACTATGCCCGAGGAGTTGCCCGCGTGATGCACGTGATTGATTTGCTCGACCTCCGGATAGCGCTGCTGCGCCACCGAATCGAACGCGAACTCGCCCGGCATTGCGAACGCCGGCTGCAACGCCGCCAGCGTTTGCATCGTCGTATCGGCGCGCATGTGTTCGTCGCGGTCCAAAATCGTGAGCCCGTTGATGTCCTTCACCGGGGTAACCGACTTTTTGAAGTAGCCATTCTTCCACGCATTCGCCGCGCGCTTCTGGCTCTCAACCGAGTACGCATCGACGTCGTCGCGCGAAAACCCGTCGAGTGTCGCAATGAGGTCGGCGCCAATGCCTTGCGGCGTAAAGTAGGTCTTGATCGCAACCGAGGGGTCCGTCGCCCACGCGCCGCCCGAAGCGCCCATGCCCACGCGGCTCATCGATTCGACGCCGCCGCCGATCGTCATGTCGGACTGCCCCGACATCACCTGCGCCGCCGCCATATTGCAGGCTTCCAGACCGCTCGCGCAGAACCGGTTGATCTGCACGCCCGCAGTGCTCTCGGCGTAGTCGGCGTTCAGCACTGCGATGCGCGCGATGTTCGAGCCCTGCTCGCCCACCGGGTCGACGCACCCGAACACGACGTCGTCGACGATCGACGTGTCCAGCTTGTTGCGGTCGCGGATGTTTTTCAGCACCTGCGTGCCCAGCTCCAGCGCCGTCACCTCGTGCAGCGCGCCGTCCTTACGTCCCTTGCCGCGCGGCGTGCGCACGGTGTCGTAGATGAAACACTCAGTCATAGCTTCCTCCGTTTTCTCAAAAACTCGAAACTCAAACCCTGTCCAATTCTCGGGCCATGAGCGCGACCAGCCGTGTCTCGCCGTTAGCCTTCAATCCCTCGATCACCCGCTCGCGTTCCGCGCGCGGCTTGTTCTGCGACAGCTTTGCCTTGCCCTCGATCCGCGTGATCTGCATGCGAAACCCGACGATCGCGCGTGCCATCGTCTCTTGTGTTTGCGGAGCAAGTTCGCCGAACGACCAGCCGTCCGCGCCT
Source organism: Micropepsaceae bacterium (assembly GCA_044220975.1). GTDB lineage: Bacteria > Pseudomonadota > Alphaproteobacteria > Micropepsales > Micropepsaceae > SZUA-430. Next base: position 9,523 of record JBGAPZ010000003.1, read on the forward strand.
TCATAACGCGCGACCATCTCGCCCAAATGTGTCCGCACATCGCCGTCGAGTTCGACCGGCGTTCCGGCGCAATGCACCGCGACGTAGTTCCAAGTCGGTACGTTCGCCGCACGGTCCGAATACCAAGCCGGCGACACATAGGCGTGCGGCCCGGAAAAAACGGCAAGCGCCTGTGATCCGAATAGCTTCACATGCGGGTTCGCCCGCGCGACATGCCCATACAGCGTCCCGAACCGCCCCTCGTCGCGCTTCAACATCAGCGGAATATGCGTCGCGAACAGCCCATTCGGACCGGAACTGACGACAACCCCAAAGTCGCACGCATCGATCAGATCGTGCTGGGCGCTAAGGTTATCGACCGCGAAATGCTTCGGAACGTACATCGCTTATCTGCACGCCTTGATCACAACGACCTCGCGATCAGCAGCTTCATGATCTCGTTCGTGCCGCCGTAGATTTTCTGCACGCGGCTGTCCGCGTACATGCGCGCGATCGGATACTCGTTCATGTAGCCGTAGCCGCCGTGCAACTGCAGACATTCGTCCACCACGCGGCACTGCACTTCCGTAAGCCAGAGCTTCGCCATCGACGCCATGAACGGGTCGAGCTTTTTGTTGAGGTGCAAATCCATCAGGTGATTGCAGAACACCTTTGCAACCGTCGCCTCGGTCTTGCACTCGGCAAGCTTGAACTGCGTGTTCTGAAACTCGATCAGCTGCTTGCCGAACGCCTTGCGTTCCTTGACGTACGAAATCGTCGTCTCAAGCGCCCGCTCGATCACGGCCATCGCCTGCAGGGCGATGATCAAACGCTCTTGCGGCAATTGCTGCATAAGCTGGACGAAGCCCTGACCGTCGCCCACGCCGATCAGGTTCGACGTAGGAACGCGCACCTCGTCGAAGAAAAGCTCCGCCGTGTCGTTCGCCTTTTGCCCGATCTTGTCGAGCACACGGCCGCGCCGGAAGCCCTGCACCTCGTCCGTCTCGACGACCAGAAGCGACGTACCCTTCGAACCCTGCTTCGGATCGGTCTTGGCCACGACAATCACGAAATTCGCCGTACCGCCGTTCGTGATAAACGTCTTCGACCCATTGATCACATAGTGATTGCCGTCCAGCCGCGCGGTCGTTTTCACAGACTGAAGATCGGATCCCGTGCCGGGCTCCGTCATTGCGATCGCAGCGACAAGATCGCCCGACGCCAACCGCGGCAGCCAACGCTTGCGCTGTTCGTCCGTTCCATAATGCGTGACGTAGGGCGCGACGATTGCGTTGTGCAGCACAAGGCCCCACCCGTCAATTCCCATCTTACCGAGGAGATCGATGATCACCGCCTCGTGCGCGAACGTGCCGCCCGCGCCGCCGAACTCTTCCGGCGTCGAAGTGCAGAGCAATCCCGCTTCGCCGGCCTTCTTCCAAGCAGCGCGATCGACGTGCTGCTGCTTGATCCACTTCTCGGCATGCGGAACGCACTCGCGTTCGAAGAACTTGCGTGCCTCGCCCTCAAAAATCTTGAGGTCTTCGTTCATCCACGACGGAGATTCGACTTGGAGCGCCGCCATCGGGATCAATCCCGAGCGGCGGCGTTCATCGAATATCCGATCAGGCGTCCGTGCCCGTCGTCGTTTGCAGGTTTACGGTGCGGCTGTTTTTCGCCGAGCAAGACCTCAAGCCGTGCCCGCGCGGCGCGCAACTCATCGAGCGAATGCTCGATATCCGCACGCTGCTGCTCGAGCGCCGAAATGCGCTGGCTGAATTTCTTGATCGTGTAGGAAAGCTGCGTCGCCTGCCCATCCCTCACGTCATAGAGGTCGAGCATCTCTTTGATTTCGTCGAGCGAGAACCCGACGCGCTTTCCGCGCAGAATAAGGGCAAGTCGCGCGCGGTCGCGTGCCGCATAAACGCGCGACTGACCGACCCGCGTCGGCTGAATCAATTCTTCGTCTTCATAGAAACGGATGGCACGCGGCGTAATGCCGAACTCGGTGGACAGTTCGCTGATGGTCCAAGTGCGCATGGGCTTCGACCTCGGTTGATATCGGATAACTCCAATATGCTTCCGTTGACGTAAGCGTCAACTCACAACTTAACTATTTGAAATATAATAGAAAACAACGCTGTCACAATTCGAAGGCAATCTTGGTTCGCCTGAAAAGCGACGAGATGGCAGGAATTCTGCCATGTCCCTCCCCATCATTTTCGACTTCGACGGCGTCATCGTCGACAGCGAGATCATCGCCAACCGCGCGCTCGCTGAATGCCTCACTGAACTCGGATTCCCGACGACTGCCGGCGAAGCGATGGCGCGATACACCGGCATGCGCATGCGCGACTGCGTGATTGCGATCGAACGCCGTCACGATTGCAAACTCCCGCCGAACTTCGACGAACTTTGCAGCGCGCAGTTTCATTCCATGCGCCACGATCTGCAAGCCGTTCCCGGAGCCGTCGCCTTCGTGCGCACGAGACATGCCGAACGAACCGCGATCGCCTCGTCGAGCCGCAAGCGTGAGATCGAGCGGTCGCTAGAGACCGTAGGCCTCGCCGATCATTTTGTCGGCCGCATTTTTAGTGCCGCCGAGCTGGAACGCGGCAAACCGCATCCCGACATCTTCCTGCAAGCCGCCAAAGGAATTGCCGCACACCCTGGCGATTGCACCGTCATTGAGGACAGCCCACTCGGCGTCCAAGCCGCAGTCGCGGCCGGCATGACCGTGATCGGCCTCACGGCGGCATCGCATTGCGGACCTGATCATGGCGAGCGCCTCACCGCCGCGGGCGCGCATGTTATTGCCCGCACATACGAAGACGTCGCGGCCCACATGGCCTGCTTTGGCGAACTTCAGCCGCGCTCGCGGAACGCCATGTAGCCCGCAAACCCGGCCAACGCCGAGAGAATGACGGCAACAAGTCCGTAGAACAGCGGCTCGTCCAACGCGAACTCCGACAAGCTGCGTTCGATTCCACTCTTGTCGATATAGAGCGTCATCGTGTTCGTGCTGGTCACGTCGCCGGAGGAGAACACGAACACCTGCACCTTGAGATTGCCCGCCGGTACGTTCGGCGGCAGACGAACAGTCGATCGGAACAACGATCCCGACAAGAAGCTCACTCCGCCTTCGTGCTGCGAATAGAGGTCGTCCGACAGTTTGTGCCTGACGATCGCCTGCCGGAATTCCTTTGGACCGCCGATTGATCCCGGCGCCGGGCCGAAGGCCAAACGGTCGAGTCCCAACTCGTACTGCGAAAGGATATCGGCGCGCGCGATGTCTTTGAGCGGCCGCGTCGACGACAGGAAATAGAACCCCGGCACGCCCGCGAACCGTTGCATCTCGCGATTGACCCATATCGGCCCCAGGCGCTCCTTCTTGCGTACTGTAATCGTGTAGGGCTTGTCGCTGCGAACGACGACGACGACATCGCGCATCTCGGTGGCGGGCAGTGCCTCGCCCTCTTCGTTTTCGATGGCGCCGAACACCACGACATCTGTGCCGCTAAAGCTCGACGTGATCTCGATCTTGTCGCGCGATATCCCCGCCGCCAAATCTTCCGTTCGCGCGTCAACGGCCGCGAGCAACATCAACACAGCAAGCAGTGGCGCGAACCTCATTCCACCCCCTCGATCAGGAGGTTGAACGGGTCGGCTGGTGTGAAAACGAGATCGGCGGCGAGGCGCAAACAAATCAACAAAATGAGACCGGCAAGACAAAGTCGCATCCAATCGCTGCGCAACCGCTCGCCATAGCGCACGCCGAACTGAGCACCGATGACGCCGCCCGCGATCAACAACAGCGCCAGGATCGCATCCACGCTATGGTTCGTTAGCGCGTGCAGAAGCGTCGAAAATGCCGCCACGAAGATGATCTGAAACAGCGACGTACCGACCGCGACGCTGGTCGGCATACGCAACAAATAGATCATCGCGGGCAAGAGGACGAACCCGCCGCCGATCCCCATCACGACCGAAAGCAGCCCGATCAACAGCCCCAGCAGTGCAGGCGGAATCGCGCTGATGTAGAGCTTGGACCGCTGAAACCGCATTTTCAGCGGCCAACCATGTACCCAATAGTGCCCGCCAGGCTCGCGCCGCGTACCCCCCAAATTCGACCCACCCGCGCGCACCGCATGCAGGCTCTCATAGAACATCAGCCCGCCGATCGAACCCAAAAAGATTACGTAGGAGAGCGCGACGAACAGGTCCACCTGCCCCGCCGCTTTGAGCGCGTTGAACAGCTGAATGCCCAGCACCGAGCCCGTCAGTCCACCGCCGAGCAGCACCGCGCCCATCTTGATATCGACATTGCCCTTGCGCCAATGCGTAAGCACGCCCGACACCGACGACGCCACGATCTGTGTGGACTGCGTGGCGACAGCGACCGAGGGCGGAATGCCGATGAACATCAAAAACGGCGTCAGAATAAAGCCGCCGCCGACGCCAAACATGCCCGACAAAAACCCCACCGCCGCCCCGAGGCCGGCAATGAGGAAAATGTTCACCGGCATCTCGGCGATCGGTAGATAGATTTCCATGGGCGGAAAAGCGCAGTCGGTCGAGCAGCGACCGTTAAACGCTTAACCCCACACGCGCGCGCTGGCTAGGTGAACTCGTCACCATTGAGCGCATTGGTCGCGCCCTAACTTCGACGGATGCTTAACCGGAGAAGCCAGGCAACTCGTTTGCCGCCTTGTCGAGCGGCTTGGGCTGGAACGTACGCGCGTTCTCGAGTGCCATGGCGACGTCGCCCGCACTCATCACTTTCTTCAACGCGTCAAGTTTCTCAGTCGCGCCGGTGTCGCCCTGGCTCGCGGCGATCGCGTACCATTTCGCGGCCTCCAGCATGTTCTTCTCAACCCCCATCCCACGCTCCAGCAGGATAGCCAGATTGTATTGGGAATCGGGAAGCCCGTACTCCGCGCCTTGACGGAACCACGTTGCTGCCTGCTGGAAGCTCTGCCCGATGCCGACGCCATCGGCAAAAAGCACGGCGAGATTGTGCATTGCCTTGCGGTTGCCGCCCTTGGCAGCACGCTCGTACCAAGCCTTGGCTTGCGGCAGGTCCTTCGTGACGCCGATCCCGCGCTCATACATCGCGCCGAGGCGGTATTGCGCTATGACCAAGCCCTGCTGCGCCGCTTTCGTTGAAAGCGACAGCGCCTTCGCATCGTCTTTCACGACGCCACGGCCTTCCGCGTAGCGCAAGGCCAGCAAAAACTGAGCGCTGGCATCGCCTTTAACCGCGCTCGCTTCAAGCGAGGCAACAGACGTATCTTGTACCTCAGACCCCGGCAGCATCGACGTGCCGGACGTAAACGATGTCGCGGCGCCCGCAGGCGTTCCAAGACCGTTCGCTTCGGCAGTGAGGCTCGTTCCTCCTGCGGCCGGCGCATCGGGAGCAGACGGCGGTGCGAATTCGGCCGACGGACCCGGCTGCGGCGCAACGCCCGGCTGCGGCGGCCCATTCAAGATTTCGCCGATGCTTTCGCCCGCACCCGGACGATTGATCCCGTCGTCCTTGCCGCTGGGCATCGTGAACAACAACGCGACGATACCAGCAACGACGGCAAGCCCTGCAACCGCAATGACGATCAGTCGGCCGAAGCGGCTCTTCTGCGTCTCATCCTTCGGATATGGCGTGGCAGACGTCTTTTTCTGCTTTTTGCCATGCGGACGTTCGGCCTCGGCTTGAGCGGCAGCCTTTGCGGCACGTCGCGCTTGGCTCAAAAAGTCCTTCTTCGGCGGACCAAGGTCGTCGTCGTCCATCGGCGGCGGCGCAAATTGGTCTTCGTCCATCTCATGGTCGAGCGACGCCGGCTCTGGCGCCAGCGTTTTGGCCATGATCGTCTCAAGCGCAGAAACCGACATTTGGCCGTCATGCTTCGGCTCAAGCGTCATAGGTTCGTGCGGCGACAAGTTCGACAACATCTCTGCCGCACTCGTCGAGTAGGTTTCGTCCATCGGCGGCGGTGGTGGCGGCGCATACTGCGACGACAACGGCGTCGCCATCGTCGACAAGCGCTGACGCGGATCGGGCACCGATTCCGCGGCGGCTTTCGCAACCAGCCCGTCGACGGTAAGGCGCAAGCCCCCGATCGCTTCCTTGTGCTTCTTGTCGGAAGCTTCCAGACGCTGCGTCAACGAGCGCATCGTTTCTTCGACAAGGCTAGACGTTTCGTTCGTACGCCGGTCGGTGTCGTCGAAGCGGCGGTTCAACGTCGTCATCGCCTGCGTGTGCTTCGCGTCGGACTCGTCAAGTCGCGCCGAAATCGATTTCAGCGCATTGCTGACCGTCGACACGGATTCGGCCGCGCGTCGTTCGCTATGCTCGATTTTCGTCGTCAGAGTTTCCAGCGTGGCCTCGATCGCGTTGATCGGCCCGGTCACATTGCTGCTCGGATCGCCAACTTGATCGATGCGCTCGTGCAGCGTGTCGACCGAACGCTTGAGCGCCATAAACGCTTCTGGCGGCGCACTCGCCTTCTGGATGGTCTGTGCAATGCGCGCGTCCATCGTCGAGAGTTGCCCGCGCATCTCGTCGAACATCGACGCGGAACGCGCTTCCAGCGAGTCGAGCCGCGCTGCAACACCGTTGCCACCGGCGTTCGCCATCCCGCGCTCGGTCGCATCGACGCGATTGCCGAGTTCGCGCATGAAGCGCGCCAGCTGAGTCAAATCGTCCCGCGAGCGCTTCTCGTTGTCGACGACACCGTGGCGAACCTCGGCGATCGACGCTTCAAGCCGCACCAACGCGTCCTTGTGTGGGAAGTCGCCGCGCGACGTTTCCATCTCCGCAAGACGCTTCTGCAAATGGTTCAGCGTGATCTCAAGCCGCGCGAACTGATCTTTCTGAGCGGAGTCGGGTTTGTTCGCCGCCTCCATCTCGACGAGCCGCTTCTGCAATTGGGTTAGCGCCGTCTCAAGCCGCGACACGGACTCCTTGCCTGGCCATTCTGCGCGCCCGTTCTCGATGTCGATCAAGCGTTTTTGCACGCTACGCACGGTCGTCTCGAGGCTTTCGAACGCCGACGACTGATCGCGCGCCGATTGCGCCAGCGCGTCGGCAGCACTTGTAAAGGCAACATCGGCAAGCTGCTTCACGCGCTCGGCCGAATCGATGCGATCCTGCATCGCGGCGACCGATTGGTTCACCGTCGCTATCGCAGTTTGCGCGCGCCGCTCCGAAGTCTCGAGACGATCGGCGAGATCGCGCAAGCCATGAGCGACGATTTGGAATTCGCTGCCGCGAATCTGAGAGTCGTACGACGGCTGCGGTTGCCGCTGAGGCTGCGCTTGATGCGGAAACGGCGCGTGCGGATTCAAAGGTTCATAAGGCTGCGGCTGCGCCTGTGCGTAACCTTGCGGATTACCCTGCGGGAACACTTGCGGATAACGCAGACTCGGCGGCGGCGGTTGAAACTGTGGCTGCGGTTGCGGGCCATAGGTGCCGTCGCCAGGGACGAACTGCTGCTGTGGGTATCCATGCCCCATGGCGCCGTTCGGACGCCCTTCGGTCATGATCAATTGCGTCAAGTAATCGCCGAGGCTTACGCCGCTACGACGGGCGGCCAGCTGCGCCATTTCGCGCGCTTCTGCCTCAATCCCCTTCACATTCCACGGAACGCCGGGCCGCATCGAATCATTCCCCCGAAACACGTTTTTGACGTTAGGTATGCGGATATCTTGTGTAAAGCTCACGCACCCGCACTACCCTTGGCGCTGTGGCTTTCATATCGTCGTTAACGATCGTTAACGCCCAGGTGGTTAACAAATGGTTAAAACGCCGTTGCGGCGAAGACTCACTGAAGACGATTCGTGAGCGCTTTGGCGCGCTTGTTGTGAACGTGAGTTGCACCTAGCAGTCGAACCATGACGAGAACCTTGATTCGCATCGTAGCGTTCCCATTCGCGCTCGCGCTCAGCGCGTGCTCGACCTATCAAGCAACCGTCGCGGCGATCGACAAAACGACGAAAAACGCGTTCACCGCGCCGCAGCCGAAAATTCCGGCGATCGATCTCACCAACGCGAATTGGCAGAAATTGACGCCCGATCAGCCTGAGTCGAACCCGTTGCGCGTCGCGATTGTCGAACGCAACGACACGATCGGCGCAACGCGCGTCGTGTTGAAAGCGCCCGCCGCATACACGCTGCCGCCCTGCTGGTTTACAGCGCAAGGCAACTACACTGTTCTCAAAGGTACATTCGTTTTCGACGCCCTTACTGCAGACGGCAAGCGCACCGAGCTCGTGCAGGCGCCGGGTACGTTCGCCGAGATCCCGAAGAACTACATCTTGGCCGGCATGACGCGCCCCGGCACGGAAGCGCTGCTCTACATCACCATTTATGGCGAGTGGGCACCCAAGCTGGCCGAGGGCGCCTGGTCGCGCCAAACCGCGCGAGCGAACTGATCACTCTGCCGCGAGGCGCGAATGCGCGAACGGATAAACCCGGTCGCGCCCCAACAAATACGCTTGGAACCCGCGCGGAAACATCCCCGCGAACGCATTGTCGAACACGTCGAGCCCGCCGGTAAACGCACCGAACGCCGGTAGAACGCAGCGCATTCCGTCAGCGACGAAGCAGCGCCGCCGCAAGCTGCGCACGCGCGTCGCGACCCGCGCGACCGGATGCAAATGCCCGCAAAGCTCACCCATCGCCGCACGGCCGCGCTTCGGTTCGTGCCGAAACGTCAGCGCCCCCTTCGCGAACTCGACCGCGCACTCGCCGCCCAGAACAAGTGCAGAAGCCGCATCGTGGTTGCCCTCGATCCAAACGAACCGCCGCTTGCGCATCAGGCCCGTGATCGCCCGCCGCGCCGCTGCATCGAGCCGCGAAGGCCCGTCGCTGTCGTGAAAATTGTCGCCGAGACAAACGATCGTCTTCGGTTGCAACCGCTCGACCGCATCGCTCAACCGCGTGAGCGTCGCGTGCGTGTCGTAAGGCGGCAGCATCTGCCCCGTGCGCGAAGCAAACGACGAGCCCTTCTCGAAATGCAGATCGGCGACCGCAAGCAACCGCTCGTCCGCCCACCACAAGGCACCGGACGGATCTGCGGCAAGAGAAGCTCCGGCGACATCGAACTGCACTTGGAACGAACTCCCGAACGAACGGTGCTGACCCTACGCAAAAAAATCGCTCCCGAACATCGGGAGCGATCCAATCCTTTTCCGGGAAAACGGAAGCGCTTACGTCCGCGGGCCCGTCACCACTTGCGCCGTCTGCTGGGGCGCGGCCACGCAGCGCCAAACGAGCTTGCCGGTCTGCACGTCGCGCACCTCGCGGAGCACCCGGCCCTGCTTGCAAGCTGGAACGCTCCAACCGCCGCCGCCGAGAAGAATGCCGACACCTTCCGCAGCCTGCAGCGGCGCGGCGAAAGTGATCGCGGCCACCGCCGCAGCAAAGAAGATCGTCTTCATGGGTTTTGTCGCCTAACGTTGGGGGAACGAACTTGGTGGGCGCGACGTGAGGCACCGGCCCGGAGGGGTCAAGTGACGCGATTGTCAGTGAAATCAGCGCGCGCCCAATCTGCCCGCTGCGCCAATCACTTAACCACGTGCGCCGCATCCGCGCAGGCTTCATCGTCACTGTGGAAAAACGCCATGGCCCACCACGGCCAGCAGCCTTTGTATCTGACAATTTATCAGTTTCGCACGCTGTGCTATCGTCCTCATGAAACCGCCATTCAAGGAATCCCAAGGCATGGCCGAACACTTCGACGTACTCATCATCGGCGCCGGCATTTCCGGCATCGACGCCGGCTACCACTTGAACAAATTCGCACCGAAGAAGAGCTACGTCATTCTCGAAAACCGCGAACGCATCGGCGGCACGTGGGACCTGTTCCGCTACCCAGGCATCCGCTCCGACTCCGACATGTTGACCATGGGCTACAGCTTCAAGCCCTGGACGCACGACAGCACGATCTCGCCCGGCGACAAGATCCGCGACTACGTCACCGAAACCGCTGCCGAAAACGGCATCGACAAGCACATCCGCTTCCGCCACGGCGTGAAGCGTGCGTCGTGGGACACGCCGACCGCCCGCTGGACCGTCGAAGCAACGAGGCGCGATGCAAGCGGCAAGGAAGAACCCGTCACCTTCACGACGAACTTCCTGTTCTCCTGCGCCGGCTACTACCGCTACAGCGAAGGCTACACGCCCGAATTCAAGGGCCGCGAAAACTTCAAGGGCCGCTTCTTCCACCCGCAACACTGGCCGGAAGACCTGGACTACACAGGCAAGCGCGTCGTCGTCATCGGCTCCGGCGCGACAGCGGTGACGCTGGTTCCGAACATGGCCAAGACCGCAGGCCACGTGACGATGCTGCAGCGCTCGCCCACTTACTATGTCTCGCGCCCCGAGAAAGACGCCGCCGCAAACTTCCTGCGCAAGATCATGCCGGCAAGCTGGGCTTACATGATCCCGCGCTGGCGCAACATCGTGCTGCAGCGCTTCTTCTTCAACCGCGCGCGCACGCGTCCGGAGAAGATCAAAGAAATGCTGCTGAAGGGCGTGAGCGACCTTCTGCCGAAGGACTACGACGTGAAGACCCACTTCACGCCGAGCTACAATCCCTGGGACCAGCGCCTCTGCCTCGTGCCCGACGCCGACCTGTTCAATGCGATCAGCCAAGACCATGTCGACGTCGTGACCGATCACATCGATACGTTCACTGAAACCGGCATCAAGCTGAAGTCGGGCAAGGAACTGAAAGCCGACATCGTGGTTGCGGCAACGGGCCTGCACGTGCAGCTGCTGGGCGGCACGCAGCTGGTTGTCGACGGCGCACCGGTCGAGATCGGCAAGACGTTCACCTACAAAGGCATGATGTTCTCGAACGTGCCGAACCTGGCCAGCGTTTTCGGCTACACGAACGCAAGCTGGACGTTGCGCGCCGACCTCGTGTGCGAGTGGGTGACGCGCCTGTTGAACGCAATGGACGCGAAAGGCGCTCAGATCGCGACCCCGCGCCTTGCCGACACGAACATGAAGTCCGACCCGATGCTGGATTTCTCGTCCGGCTACGTCCAGCGCGCGATCGCAGCGACCCCGAAACAGGGTCCCGCCTTCCCGTGGCGCCAAAACCAAAACTACTTCACCGACCTCAAAGAAATGCGCAAAGCCCCGATCGAGGACGGCGTGCTGAAGTTCACGAAAGCAGGCGCCGTCGCGAAGCCGGCATTGGCACGCGCGGCAGAGTAAGTTTCGCTTGCCGCGAGACCGCCGCGCGGGTGACGGCCCGCGCGGGAGCGGCAAGCGCGCCCGCAGCCAACGGTTGCGGCCCGAATGCAAAATCGAATCCGTTATATCCGTTATTTTGGTAGAACGCCGCCGTTTCATCCGTTATTTATCCGTTCGGAATCCGTTCGCACCCGTTATGCGCCAGCAGGCCTCAGCCCGCTCGAAAGCCGCACGCGAGCCCATTTCGGCCGGCGCGTTTTTCGAGGAGATCAAAGGTTCAAGTCGCAGCCGCACGCCAACCCAGCGCGGGAACGTCCCTGCCCAGACAAGCCCACAGCGCCAATCGGCAGGAACGCAATATAAGTACAACAATTTCTATACTAAGTTAAATTTTAAAGCGAGTCGCAACCCGCACTGACCGGTCCGCGTCCACGCCGCATGGGCTAAAGAAGCTGGGGGCGGAGTCTTAGGTCGATGACCGTCCCGGCCAGCGCCTTCCTCTCGCATGAGCGCGCGCGCCCGGATCAATCTCGCGGTCAAACGGCTGTGAAACGATGGTATCATCGCCGGATGCTCACCCCGCTCACCTCTCCGATCAAAGCCCTCACCTACTACCTCATCGCCTTCGCACTATGCGCCGGTGTGATCGCGTTCGCGCCGGTCAGCGAGAACGTGGCGCTGAAGCTCGTGATGGGAACGCCGCTTGTCGCCGTGCTCTTGATGCTCGCCGTCGTCACGCGCGACGGCACAACGCGCGAAGCGTGGGCGTCGCTCGGCCTCCACCGCTCAGGTTTCAAAAGCTGGGGCTTGGCGCTCGCCGTGCCGCTGATCGTGCTAAGCCTCGCCTATGCCACCGCTTGGGGCTCGGGCGTCGGACGCTTCGCACCGCCCGCCGACGTCGGCAGCGTGCCGCTCTACATCCTCGACATCGTCGCTTCCATCGCCATCGTCACATTGATGGGCGGCATCGGCGAGGAGATCGGTTGGCGCGGCTACATGCTACCGCATCTGTTGAAGCTGGGCACAACCCAAGCGCTTTTGATCAGCGGCTTCGCGCACGGCCTCTTCCACCTGCCCGCAATCTTGGGCACGAGCGCCTATCATGGCGCAGGCAATCCAATGATCGTAGTGCCGCTGTTCCTCGCAACGTTGACCATGGCCGGCGTTTGTTACGGTTACCTGCGCCTGACGACGGGCAGCGTCTGGCCGGCCGCGCTCGCGCACGCCGCCTTCAACATTTTCTGGGACCGCCTCTCAGCGTTCACCGCGACGGACAACGCAGTTGCGCTCGACTATGTCGCGGGCGAAAGCGGTATCGCGACGCTCCTCGCGCTTACCGCCGTTGCAGCGTGGCTCGCCTATCGCTTGCCAGCGAAGGCCGGTTAATCACGGACGTTGCGGGCAGAAGCTGTAAACGTGATCGAGACCGGTGTCGGTGAGCACCCAAAGCCGGCCATCGGCGACAAGCTTCAATCGCACCGTCCCCCGCGCAGTTTCGGGTTCGCCTTCCTCATGAACGATCCCGGTAACGCGGATCGTCCCGTCACCTTCGTCGACAATGCTCTGCACGTCGTAGGAGGCAGCAAAGAACGCCACCGACGTCGCCGACACTGTGACGCGGCCATCGTCCTCGCGGCGGCAGCTCTCGCCGTCCCAACCCCAAGTGCCGATCATAGCCCCGGGCACAGCCTCGAGTTCCCGCGCATAGGCCAACGCGGCAAACAATCCGGCGGCAAAAGCGACCGTACAGTTGGCGTACTTCATAAGACCTCGCATGGGCTCAGTGTCGCGCTCTTCGCGCGCCACCGCCAGCCCTGTAAAAGCCTCACCGCAGGCGCTAAGCTCAGCGCATGGCCGACGCGAACGCGCTCAACCGGGACTTCACCAGATACGATCAGGTGGCGAAGATGCACACCTATCGCCTGGCTGAACACGAGAGCGACGAGTTCGACAACGACTATCGAATTGCCGCGCTGGACCTTGGCGCCTATCTGAACGGTAACGTGATGGACAAGGCGCGCTTTGCCGAAGCGTTCGGCGCGTCGCTCTCGGACATCGGATTTGCGATCCTCACCGGACACGGCGTTCCGACCGCGCTCTACGACGAAATCGACGAGCGTACGCGCGAACTGTTCACGACCACGCTGCTGAGCGAGAAGATGCGCTTTCGCGCCGCCCGCCACGGGTCGGTCTCCCAAGGCTATTTCCCGATCGAAGAGACGAGCAACATCCACCCCGATCTTGTCGAAGGTTGGGTGTGGTGCCGGCGCGCCTTCGAGATGAAGCAGACACGTGAGCGGCCGTTTCGCGCGCAGGACTACTGGCCGCAAGCGCGCTATGAGCCGCAATTTCGCAAGCTCGCCCTTGCGCACGAAGCGCTCTTCAAACCGATCGCGCAGGCGATGCTTCAAGGCCTAGGCGTTGACCCGCATATCTACGACCGCAAACTCACGGACACGAATTTCGGTCTGCGCCTCAACTACTATCCGCCGATGAGCGCCGAGCAGGAGGGCTCGGGCGCTGGGCGCTTGCTTGGGCACGAAGACGTCGATCTGTTCACAATCCTGCCGGCGCCGCGCGTTGACGGACTGCAGGTTTGGAACCATCGGAGTCAGAAATGGATCCGCCTCAAAGCGCCCGAAAACGCGATCATCATCAACACCGGCGATTACATGCAGCGGATCTCGAACGACCGCCTGCCCTCCACCACCCATCGCGTCGGCAAGCCCGCCGACGGTTCGCACCTGACGGCCGCCCGTGTTTCGTTTCCGATCGCGGTCTATGTCTGGGAAGACGAAATCCTGGAGGTGCTGCCAGGCCTGGGTGCGCCGAAATACCAACCGATCAAGGCGATCACCTTCCACACCCACAGCACCGCCAAATTCTACGGCGACGACTACGCGGTGCCTGACCGGGCTTAAATGCGAATGAACTGTGTGGTTAAGAGTGCGTTAACACACCCGCCTTTTTTGCATGCCGTCGCGAGCATCTGCAGCAAACAAATTCACTCCGCGCGTTGCGGTTGAGTGACTCCGTTCCGCGCTAGCATCCCTCCTCGTGCAAGGAGGGTAGCCATGCGCGACTTTCGAATTTCATCTCTGTTCGCTGCGGTGGTCGCGGCGATTTCATTGACCTTCGCGCTGGCGCAGGCGGCACCTGCCGCAGCTGACGACGGTGCGCGCGCCTTCACGCAAACCCTGATCGACCAAGGCTTTGGCATCCTGCGCGATACACGCATGGACAAGGCCTCGCGCGTCGCGGGCTTCAACGCCTTCGTCGTCCAGCACATGGACGCGCGCAAGACGGCACTGTTCACGCTCGGCAACTATCGCCGCGGTGCGCCCGACAGCGTTGTCGAACCGTTCGTCGAAGCGTTCACGGCTTACTCGACCGCGATCTACGGAACGCATCTCGTCGACTACGCGGCCTCGACGTTGCGCGTCACCGGCGATGTCTCGAACAAACCCGGCGACGTCACCGTCATGACGGTGGCCGAAGGCGGCACGCTGCGCGAACCGCTGCGCATCGCCTTCCGCCTGACGACGGACGGCGGCGCCTACAAGATCGTCGACGTGCAGGTCGCGGGCATCTGGCTCTCGGTCGAACAGCGCGATCAATTCGCCTCCGTTCTCTCGCAGAACCGCGGCGACATCGCCTCGCTCACCGCATCGCTGAAGGACCGCGCCTCGCGCCTGCGCGCCGGCGGCTAGCGCCAGGCAGGTCCAAAGGACGACGTCATGGCGCGCGGCGAATGCAATTGCGGGGCGGTCGCCTTCGAAGTCGACGCACCGCTCTCGGACGTCTTCGTGTGCCACTGTTCGATCTGCCGTAAAGCCACGGGCAGCAACGGCATCGCCGTGGTCTTGGTCGCCAACGAAGCGTTTCGCTGGCTGCGCGGCGAAGACCAAATCACATCATGGAAGAAGCCGAACACCGAGTGGCATGGCTGGTTCTGCCGCGTGTGCGGCTCGCCTGTGCCGGGCGCCAACGATCCGACGCGAACGTTCATCCCGGCCGGATTGATCGTGAGCGGCGGTGATGACCTCAAAGTCGCTCACCACATCTGGGTCGACTCGAAAGCGGTCTGGGATGAAATTGGCGATGCCGGCAAGCAGCACCCCGAGGCGTTTAAGGCCTAAACGGCGGCCGCAGCCTCTTTCATGATCGCCGCAATCGCATCTTCGCCGTCGGGCGAATGGATCCAGCTTTCGGCGGAAGCTTGGCTGTCGAACTGCAGCGCCACGCGGTGCGGACGCACGCGGTCGGGCACGGGGACCAACACTTCGAACGTGCCCTCGAAGCGCGCGTCCTTCGTCAGTTGGGCGTAAGGCGGATTCAGCCCCTTTTTCTTCTTCATGGAATGGGTCTCTCGCTCGTTGACCGGCCTGGTAGCCCGTTGCACCGCCAAGCGCAAACCCGCCCAACGCCCCAGGGGCTCAGCGCCGCACCAGCATCCTGCCCAGCCACGCGCAGGGCAGAGCCGAAGCCGCAAGCGCGACCGGATACCACATCGGTCCAAGGTTGAGGCCCATCGCCATGTAGGCGCCGAGCGAGGCAAGCACCGTCCCAATGCCGCCCAGCGTCAGCGCATGCGCCATCGGCGCACGAGGCGCGAGGGCCGCCGTGATCGCGCAACCGGCCACTGAAAACGCCGAGCGATAACCGAGCGCCAGTGCATTCAGCAACGGGTCGAACATCGGCTCGCCTTCGGGCGGAAACACGCCCTGTGCATGCAGCACCGCATCAGTGCCGATATGCGTGGCGAAGATGAACACGAGCCCCGCAAGAACGGCGGCGATACTTCGGATCATGATCGACGCCCCACGCGCTCGCCCAACATCGCAAAGAGCAGGAACACCGGCAACCCGCCCCAATGAAACCACGCGGGGTTCTGGATCATCCACGCGTTGACAGCGCCGAACGCCGTGAGCACGAGCCCTGTGATCTGTGCGGGCAAGGGCGATGGCGCCTGCGCGATCCGCGTCGTCACAAACCCGCCGGCAAACGAGCCCACCGTCCAACCGATCGCGACCAGAGCCAGCGCCGAAAGCGGCATCGCCGCAGCAAACGACCGCACCTGTTCTGCGTCGTACACATCAAAGCCGTCGGGAAACGGATATAGGAGCGAGTTCGCATACTCGCACGCCATCATCAATGCCGCCGCGACAACCACACCGGCAATCACAGCCAAGATGTTTCGCATCATGCGCCAAAGGTTAGACGTCCGCGTCGCCTCCAGCCAAGGCGCTGCCGGCACAATCGGCGGGAACGAAGTACATTCGGGCGGGGAAAAGTGGGTGGGAGGGCAATCCCCGGCCCACCCAGTCCTCAATGGACTAAATCCAAAGCAACAACATCCGGTCCGCGCCGTGGCGCGTTCGGATAAATTCTCATGACAATGTTCGGAGTGGTTTGCCTGCCTAGGCCCGGCGCAGTTCGCGGAAGCTGACCAGCCTCCCCTTAACCTCGTCCCAAAGCGCCAGCCGGACGCACGAAAAACTTTGCCACAACGTGAGGCGACCCATGTCCTTCAATTCCGGATGATCGCGCAGCACACGCTGCAGCCGGTAGTAGGGAATGCGGCTCGACAAATGATGCACGTGATGCACGCCGATGTTCGCAGTGAACCAGCGCAACACGGCCGGCAGATCATAGTGCGACGACCCTTGAAGGGCCGCGCGCTGCATGTCCCATTGCTCGGCACCGGCCCATTGCGTCCCTTCGAACTGGTGCTGCACGAAGAAGAGCCAGACGCCGATCGAAGACGCGAGCAGAAGAATAGGAATCTGAATCAGCAGAAACTCGCTGACCCCAACGAAATACATCGTAAGAACCACGACCGCCGCGATCGCCAAATTGTTCGCCATCGCCGACACCCACGGCCGCCAGCCGGAGGTCATGAGTCCAACCGGCAACCGGTTCGCGAGAAAGAACACGAACGCGGGGCCGATCAGAAACAGCGTGATCGGATGACGATAAGCCCGATATCGCAACCGCTCGTACCAAGGCGAGGCCAGGTATTCGCCGACCGTCATCGTCTCGATGTCGCCGAGCCCCCGCCGGTCCAAATTGCCCGACGTCGCGTGATGCATATTATGCGTCCGCCGCCAGACGTCGAACGGCGTCAACGTCAGCACGCCGCAGATCCGGCCGACCCAAGCATTCGCCTGCTTGCTCTCGAAAAACGCGCCGTGCCCGCAGTCATGCAGAATGAGAAAGAGGCGTACCAGAAACCCCGCGGCCGGAATCGCAAGCGGCAGCGCCAGCCAGTAACTGAAGCCCATCAGAAACCACATCGCCACCCACAGCGCGAAGAACGGCACGGCCGTAATCGCAATCTCGACCACGCTACGCGGCACAGATGGCTGGCGATACCGCGTCAAGATTTGCGCCCAAGCGCGAGCATCGCGCGGTTGAGATTGAGCCGCTGCAGGCGCGTCAACACGAGATTCGGACAAGGCAAGAAACCTCAAAAACCCTGACCCGACCCATGCCAGGATTCGCCGGAATCGCCTAGTTCGCGAATGCGTCAGTGCCAGAGAAATCGACGGGCGGCCGCCATGCTTTGCAGGGCCCGCGCAACCGTAGCGCCACGGGGTCTCGAAATAACGCACATACCGGATGCGAATTTCGCGACGTCGGCAGTCCGGGCGTCTGGTAGGGGTATTCGGATGACGTTACCCATCGAAGCGGCCTTGCCGGAACTATCGCGGACGCTGGCGGTCGCCCGCGCCGCCGTGCTCGAGGCACCGACCGGCGCGGGCAAGACGACGCTGGTGCCGCTGGCGCTGATCCGTGAGCCGTGGGCCCAGGGCAAGAAGATTCTGATGCTGGAGCCGCGCCGGGTCGCGGCTCGCGCGGCCGCCGCCCGCATGGCCGATCTACTCGGCGAGAAGGTCGGCGAAACGGTCGGCTACCGCGTGCGCCTTGACGCGAAGGTCAGCGCGAAGACACGCATCGAGGTCGTAACCGAAGGTCTGCTCACCCGCCGTCTGCAAAGCGATCCGGAACTGAAAGGCGTTGCCGCCGTCATCTTCGACGAATTTCACGAGCGCAGCCTGAACGCGGATTTGGGGCTCGCACTCGCGCTTGAAACCCAAAGCGCGCTGAGCGAAGGCCTGAAAATCCTCGTCATGTCCGCAACGCTCGACGGCACGCGCGTGGCCAAGTTGCTCGGCGACGCGCCGATCGTCCGCTCCGAAGGCCGCCTTCACCCGATCGAAATCCGCTACACGCCGCCGCTTGCAAACGCGCGGATCGAACAAGCAACTGCGAACGCAGTTCTACGCGCACTCGACGAAACGCAAGGCGGCCTTCTCGTCTTCCTGCCAGGTGAAGGCGAAATCCGTTCCGTCGCGCGTTTGCTCGAAGCCGAAGACTTGCGCGGCACGACGTTGTTGCCGCTCTACGGCACCTTGCCGGCCGACGCGCAAGATCGTGCCATCCGTCCGCTGCCGGGCACGCGCAAGATCGTGCTCGCGACCGCAATCGCCGAAACCAGCCTCACCATCGAAGACATCCGCGTCGTGGTCGATGCAGGGCTCCAGCGCTCCGCACGCTACGATCCGGCCACTGGCATGACGAGGCTTGTGACGCAGCGCTTGAGCCTCGCCTCGGCCGATCAGCGCCGTGGCCGCGCGGGTCGCGTCGCGCCGGGCGTGTGCTACCGCCTGTGGGAGGAAGCCGAAACCCGGGCGCTTACCCCCTACACGCCGCCAGAAATCCTGACGAGCGATCTCAGCCCCTTCGCGCTCGACGTCGCACTCTGGGGTGAGCGCGACGCCAACCGCCTCAAGCTGCTCGACCCGCCACCGGCGAGCACATTCGCCGAAGCGCAAGAACTGCTTCGCGAACTTGATGCGATCGACGCGGAAAACCGCATCACGGCGCACGGCCGTGCTTGCGCAACGTTCGGCGCACACCCGCGCCTTGCCCATATGATGCTGCGCGCCAAGGAAAGGGGCGACGGAGCAACCGCCGTAGCCCTCGCCGCGATTCTGAGCGAACGCGACGTCATCCGCGGCGGCAAAGACGCCGACCTGCGCACGCGCCTCGAAGCGTTCGAAGCTGGCGCCGCCAACGCTGACCGCGTGTCGCTCGCGCGCGCGCGCGACCAGGCCCGCGCGTGGTCGCGCACACTGGATGTGAAAGGGAGCATCGAGGCGAACGCCGCCGGTCGCCTCACCGCCCTCGCCTATCCTGAGCGCGTCGCCAAACGCCGCGGCCCCGCCAGTTTCCGCTTGGCCAGCGGTCGCGGCGCGACGTTGCCTGAGACGGACGCGTTGGCGCGCGAAGACTATCTCGCGATCGCGGCGCTCGACGGTGCTGGCGCAAACGCGAAGATCCACCAAGCGGCACCGCTGACGCTCGCCGAAATCGAAGACCTATTTGGCGCCCACATCGAAACGCGCGAAGTCTACGAATGGTCGAGCCGCGAAAAGGCCGCCGTCGCGCGCGAGGAAGAACGCCTTCACGCGCTCACGCTCGCCGAACGCCCGCTGAGGAAGCCGGACACAGCGAAACTTGCCGCCGCCGTACTCATCGGCATCTGCGAACTGGGCTTGAACTCCCTGCCATGGACGCCGGAACTGGACGCGTTTCGCGCCCGCGTCGCCTTCATCCGCAAACTCGAACCCGACGCCGGTTGGCCCGACCTGTCGGACGATGCGCTCGCCCACGATCTCGAACAGTGGCTGCCACCCTTTCTGGGCGGCGTCACGCGCGCGACGGACTTCGCACGCATCGATCTTTCGAACGCGCTCCATAGCCGCTTTGATTGGGAACAGAAGAAGCGCCTCGACAGCATGGCCCCAACACACGTCGAAGTGCCGTCCGGATCGCGCATCGCCGTCGACTACACGACCGACGCGCCCTTCCTGGCCGTTCGCTTGCAAGAAATGTTCGGCCTCGCCGACACGCCTACGGTTGCGAACGGCCGCGTGCCGCTGACACTGCATCTGCTTTCGCCCGCACGCAGACCCGTGCAAGTCACGCGCGACCTGAAAAGCTTCTGGAAGAACGGCTATCCCGAAGTGAAGCGCGACCTCAAAGGCCGCTACCCGAAACACCACTGGCCGGACGATCCCTGGACCGCAATCCCGACCGCCCGCGCCAAACCGCGAGGGACATGATAGCGTCCGGCATCATGGCCATTTGAAAGAGCCGCTCATGCGCATTGTCATCCGTCTTATCCTCTTACTTCTCCTCGTTGGCGTCGCCGTGCTTACGTGGACATTTGTGCCGCAAGATCTGGCGGCACCGCCTGCGCAAGCGATTGCCGCCCCCTCCGTGCCGGCGACGCCAGGCATCGAGATCAAAGCAATTCTTGCGGGCAAGATGTATTCGAGCGCGGGCTTCGCTTATCGCGGCGGCAACCTGATGGAAGAGCGCATCTTCAACATGGGCGGCATTTTGCTCGTCCATCCGAAAGGCACACTCGTCTTTGACACCGGCTTCGGCAAGAACGTCGCCGAGCACTTCAAGACGACGCCGTGGCTCATGCAAAACACCGCGCGCTTCGAGCAAGAGCCGACCGTCGCCGAGCAACTCGCGGCCGCGGGTATCGCGCCGGCGGGCATCGTATTGACCCACGCACACTGGGATCACGTGAGCGGCCTTGAGGATCTGCCGAACATCCCGGTTTACGTCACGCGAGCCGAATTGGATTTCGTCAACGGCGGCAATCCGGCAACCGAACTCGCGCGCAAGATCGGCACCAGCGCGTACAAGACCTACGATTTTCCGCACGGCCCCTATATGGGTTTCGACAAGAGCTTTGACTTCTTCGGCGACGGGAGCGTCGTTCTCGTGCCCGCTCCAGGCCACACGCCAGGCTCGATCTTCGCCTTCATCAACACGTCCGGCGGAAACCACTACGTCTTAATCGGCGACACGGCATGGCAAAGCGAAGGGGTCGACCATCCGGCGGAAAAGCCGTGGATCGCACGTCGCCTCGTCGACAATGATCCCGATGAGGTGCGCGGTCTTCTCATCCGGCTGCACCAGCTCAAGCAAGCGGTGCCTGGCCTCGTCGTCGTCCCCGCACACGACCGGCGCCTGTGGGAGACGCTGCCGCAACTGAAGTAACGACTATTCACCCATCGCTTCAGCTATAAGCTCGTCGCTCGCATCGGCCAGCAAAGCCTCGTTCGCGTCAGAGCCAACCGGCACCTTGCCGATGTCGAGCAACGCCGGCACGGCCAGCGGCGAAACGCGGTCGAGCTTCTTCAGCACGATGTGCCCCTTGATGCGCTTCAGCAACGCACCGAGCCGCGCAATATCGAGCGCGCCCGTCGACGCGTCGTCATACGCGGCACGCAACAGGATGTGGTCTGGTTCGTGACTGCGCAGGACATCGTAGATGAGATCGGACGAGAAATTGACTTGGCGCCCCGTCCGCTCCTCGCGCGGGTTGCGCCGCTCGATCAACCCCGCAATCACAGCGCACGTCTTGAAGCTCCGCTTCAGCAGCGCCGACTCGACAAGCCACGCATCCAGATCGTCGCCCATCATGTCTTCGTCGAACAGCTTGTTCATGTCGAGCGACGCAAGCTTCCCCAACGACCAGATCGCAAGCGAATACTCGCTGGCGACGAAACCCAAGGGCTTCATTCCCATCCGCTCCAATCGCCGCGTAAGCAGCATGCCCAGCGACTGATGGCAAAGTCGCCCGTCGAACGGATAGCAAACCAGAAAGTGCCGTGGCCCCCGTGGAAACGTCTCCACCAGCATCTCGTTCGCCTTCGGCAAAATCGAGCGTAGCCGCTGAATGGCGAGCCACTCTTTCACCTGGTCGGGCAGGAACTCCCAGCGCTTCGGATCGGCCAGCATCTCGCGCACGCGCTGCGCCAGGAACGTCGAGAGAGGAAACTTGCCGCCCTCGAACGACGGAATCTTTGGATCGCCCGACGGCCCCGGCGTCACGATCGCCTCGCTCTCGACGATACCTTCGAAGCGCAAAATCTGCCCGGCAAACAGGAACGTATCGCCGGCCAGCAACTGCTGCAGGAAGTACTCTTCGACCTGTCCCACGATACGCCCCGCATAGGTCGCCCGTGGCCCGCGGTAGTGCCGCACAACGCGCACTTTCAGCATCGGCGTTTCGACGATCGTGCCGCAATTCAAACGGTAGCGCTGCGCCACCTGCGGGCTCGCGACGCGCCAAAACCCCTCAACCGTCTGCTTCAGCTTCGCGTACCGCTCATACGCGCGCAGCGCGTAACCGCCGGTTGCGACATAGTCCAGCACACGGTCGAAGTCGGTGCGCGGCAAATCGGCGTAAGGCGCGGCAGTGCGAACCTCCGCGTAGAGCGCATCCGCATCGAACGGCGCCGCGACCGCCGAACCCAGCACATGCTGCGCCAGAACATCGAGCGCTCCGGCACGCGGCTTCTCGCCGTCCAATTCGCCGTGCAACAGCGCGTCCCGCGCCGCCTCGCACTCGAGCACTTCGAAGCGGTTCGCCGGCACCAGCAAAGCGCGGCTGGGCTCGTTCATCCGGTGGTTCGATCGTCCGATCCGCTGCGCGATGCGACTGGCCCCTTTGGGAGCACCAACGTTGATCACAAGATCGACGGCACCCCAGTCGATACCGAGATCGAGCGTCGACGTACAAACGACGCCGCGCAACGCGCCCTTCGCCATCGCACCTTCCACCTTGCGCCGCTGCTCGGGCGCGAGCGATCCGTGGTGTAGCGCGATCGGCAGATTCTCGGAGTTGATGCTCCAAAGCGCTTGGAACACGAACTCCGCCTGCATGCGCGTGTTGACGAACACGAGCGCCGTCTGCGCGCTCTTGATCGCGGTCAAAATGTCGTGCATCGCATGACGCGCCATATGGCCAGCCCACGGCACCTCAGCCTCTGTGTGCATAATCGAGACGTTTGGCGTTGCGCCCGGCGCACCGCGCACGACGCGCGCCAATCGCACCACGCCGGGCACTTGCGGTGCCAGATACCGCGCGAGAACGTTCGGATCGTCGACAGTCGCCGACAGCCCGACGCGCCGGTGCTGCGGCGCCAGCGTCGCAAGCCGAGCCAAATCGAGCGCGAGCAAATCGCCTCGCTTCGAGGGCGCAAGCGCATGCAGCTCGTCGAGCACGACGCACCGCAAATCAGCGAACATCGAGGCCGCCTCGCGCGCCGCGAGCAGCAGCGCCAACTGCTCCGGCGTGGTCAGCAAAATATCTGGCGGCGAAACCTTCTGCCGCTGCCGCTTGTGCGCGGAGGTATCGCCCGTGCGCGTCTCAAGCCTGAGCTTTAACCCCATCTCGCGCACCGGTGCTTCCAAATTGCGCGCGATGTCGACCGCCAACGCCTTCAACGGCGAAAGGTACAGCGTATGCACGCCAGGCGGCCGCGCCGCCGCCTTGGCCTTCAGCCGGGCAATGATCGGGTTCTGCGGGCGCGCCTCCACGTTGACGCTAGCGGTAGGCCGCGCGGCGGACAGTTCGATAAGAGACGGCAAAAACCCGGCAAGCGTCTTACCGCCGCCAGTGGGCGCCGTGAGCAATACATGCTCCCGCGCCTGCGCGGCCTCGATCAACGCCAACTGGAACGGTCTGGGCGTCCACCCACGGGAAGCGAACCAAGCAGCGAACGCCGGCGGCAACAGCGCTTGCGTCGCCGCGTCAGCAATCACACCGGCGACCCTGGCACCAGCATCGGCACGCGCTTTGCGTACGCCGAATAAACATCGGCCCCCAATTCCTCGCGCAAGAACCGCTCTTCAAGCCGCGCCTTGAGAAAGATGCCTACCACAACCAGCACGAAGCCACCGACCGCGAACGTCCGCCCACTGATCGCAAGCAGCGCTACAGTGCCGATCAAAAGCCCCGTATAGATGGGATGGCGAACGAACGCGTAGGGCCCGCTGTCGATGAGCCTATGGTCCTCTTTGCGCGTCACCCCGCTCGACCACAAACCGCCAATATGCAGCCGCGCCCACCATGCAAACGCAAACCCGCCAGCCGCGAGGAACGCCGCCGCCCACGAAACGGCGTCTGACACCTCCCAAAGCTGGGTAAACCCGAACGAAAGGATCGCGGTCCGCAGGGGTGGCAACGGCACCGGACTCGATGCCTGTCCCAACGACATGAACATCAACGCGAACCCCAAAATCATCAACACGCGATAGGGCAACTCACGACGCCACCCGGCGGCCTTCACGACCGGCGCCGTAGTGAGGTTCGCAGCGATGATCCACGACACGGCCCAGGCAACCCAAATGAAAACGACCAAATATTTCGGCGTCATGCGCAGTCGATCCCCTCGATGCCGCAGCTTGCGGTCACGCAACATAGCACCGATCGGAATCCGCAAGCACGCCGCCGATAAGGTGCCTGGCCCTCAAACCGTCGCCCGGGTTAACCTCCTACTCCTCGAATTGTGGAGAACGCCATGCTCGAATTCATCTCATCGCCAGCCGTAAAGGCCGCCAAGCTTCCCTTCAGCGCCGCAACGCGCGTCGGCGACGTGCTTTACCTTTCGGGCTGTCTCGGAAACGTACCGGGAAAAATGGAACTCGTGCCAGGCGGGATGGAAGCCCAAGCCCGCCAGACGATGGAGAACATCAAGAACGTCCTTACCGAAAACGGCCTGACCTTCGATCACGTGTTCAAGGCGACCGTAATGCTGGCTGACATGAAGCTGTGGGGCGACTTCAACAAAGTCTACGTCGGATATTTCAAGCCGGATCGCATGCCCGCGCGCTCTGCCTTCGGCGCCAACGGACTGGCGCTTGGAGCGCAAGTCGAAGTCGAAGTCATGGCCTATTGCGGCAAGGCGTGAACGGTCAAAACCGTTGCGATCAAAACCACCAATGCGACAGCGCCAAAACCTGCGCGCATCTGGTGCAGGCGCAAGTGACGGAGTTTGGAAGCGTCGGACACAAAAGTCTCCATTTTGGCTCGCCGCGCCGTCAACCCATTCGCTGGCCCGCAACCACGTTCGTGGCTGCGGGCCGGAAGAACAGCCTTAGGCGGCAGGACGAATGTTTTGGTTCACACGGAACAAGTTCTTCGGGTCGTACTTCTTCTTCACTTCGCTCAAGCGCTTGTAGTTCGCGCCGTAGCTTGCTTGCACGCGGCCGTCGTTCTCATCCGCGTCCATGAAGTTCACATAGGCACCGCCCATGTTGAACGGATGCACCGCTTCCCAATAGGCGCGACCCCATTTCTTGATCTCGGCCGCTTTCGACGGACTCGGATCGATCGCGGCGATCACCATCGACCAGCGCGCGTCGCGCGCACCCCATGGCGTATCGCTTGGCCCCACGCGATGGGCTGCGCCGTCGACCGGGTAGAGGTGCGTCAGGCACATCCAGCTCGGCGACTGCGACGCGTGCTTGATATGCGTCGCGATCGCTTCGTCGGTGAGTTCCTGGACGTAGTCGCCCTTCCAGTACCACTGCAGTCCCTTCGGGAAGAGCGGATCGAAAGCCGTTTGCAAGCCGGTGAACGGCACCATGCCCATCCCGTTCATGATCGGCGCCGGAACCTTGTCGAGCAGCGGCTTCATCGCCGCCTCGCCTTCGGCCTGGGTTCCGTCATAGGCACCGATGATCGCGCAGATCCTGCGGTTCCACAGCGGCTCCGGAAACGGCGCGGATGGCGGCACGGTCTTGAGGCCCAAGAATACGCCAAGCTTCTCCGGCGCCTTGCCGATGAAGTCGCGATAGACGCTCATCACCTTGGCGGCATCTTTGATGTCCCAGAAAATCGGGCCACCGAAGACGTTTTTTACCGGATGCGCTTTGAACAGGAAGCTCGTGACCACACCGAAGTTTCCGCCGCCGCCGCGCAGCGCCCAGAAGAGGTCGGCGTTCTGCTTCTCGTTCGCCGTGACGAAGCTACCGTCGGCCAACACGACGTCCGCCTCGACCAAGTTGTCGATCGTGAGCCCATACTGCCGCGTGAGGTAACCTGTACCGCCGCCAAGCGTGAGGCCGGCGATGCCCGTCGACGAGACGATGCCCGCAGGCACTGCAAGACCAA
This sequence comes from Micropepsaceae bacterium, assembly GCA_044220975.1. Classification (GTDB taxonomy): domain Bacteria; phylum Pseudomonadota; class Alphaproteobacteria; order Micropepsales; family Micropepsaceae; genus SZUA-430. The sequence continues at coordinate 35,691 of JBGAPZ010000003.1, forward strand.
ACGCTGCCGCCGCGTGATCGACGTCACCCTGCGTGCAGCCCGGTTCGACCCGCACCTGCGACGTCTTCGGATCGACATGCACGCCCTTCATAAGCGACAGGTCGATCATGAGGCCGCCGTCGACACTGGCGAGGCCCGGCCCATTGTGACCGCCGCCGCGAATGGCGATGACGATGCCGTTTTCGCGCCCGAAATTCACCGCAGCGATCACATCGGCAGCGCTTGTACAGCGTGCGATGAGCTTCGGCTTCTTGTCGATCATGCCATTGTAGAGCGCGCGAACCTCGTCGTAGTTCTTGTCCAAGGGTTCGATGACATTGCCGCGCAATGCGGCCTTCAAGTCCGTAACCCTTTGCTTGTCCAACATTGTGGCCTCCTCAGGGGCCAAAAACCGGCCCGAATGTGAGGCCAGAACGTAAGCAGCAGGCCGGTCTTGCGGTATGACTGGCCATCGGCGATCTTTGACCAGCCGTCCGGCCACATGGTTGGCCGATGACTGATCGTCCGGCAGAATTGCCCGATCGTCGGCGAGGAGAAGTTTTTGGACGTTCTATCGGAAGTTTTGCGCGCCGTGCGGCTGACGGGCGCCATCTATTTCGACATCAACGCGCGCGAGCCGTGGGTTGCGGAATCGCCCGCGACGTCGGCGATCTGCACGAACGTGATGCCGGAGTTCGAGCACGTCGTTTCATTTCACATCATGCTCGACGGCTGGTGCTGGGTTCAGCTGGCCGACAACTCCGGACCCGTGCTGAAGCTCGAAGCAGGCGACGCGGTAATCATCCCGGGCGGCGAAGCGCATGTGATGAGCACGGACAAGAACCTGCGCTCGCAGCCCGATATGCAGCTCTACCGCCGTCCAACCGACCGCCCCCTGCCCTTCCAGATCACGGAATTTGGTGGCCAAGGGGCTAGCGCTCGTTTCGTGTGCGGATATCTCGGCTGCGATGCCAGACCATTTAACCCGATGATGGGGGCACTGCCGCGCCTGATGCGCGTTCAAAGCACCAGCGTCGGCGGTCAACTGATCCATGACTTGATGCGCGTGGCGCTGCAGGAAAGCCTTCGCTCAAGCGCCGGCGGCGAAACGATCCTTTCCAAGCTCAGCGAGCTGATGTTCCTACAAGCAATCCGCCAACACATCGAAACCCTGCCCCCGGAGGCGAAGGGCTTTCTCTCAGGTCTACGCGATCGCCAAATCAGCGCCGCGTTGACCGTTATGCATTCGCGGCCGTCTGAGAATTGGACGCTTGATTCGCTGGCCAAGGAGGCGGCGCTGTCGCGCTCTGCTTTCGCCGAACGCTTCACCGAACTTATGGGTGTGCCCGCGATGCAGTACCTTGCGAACTGGCGCGTGCAACTCGCCGCGCGCGCGCTCGAGCGGCCGGGCGTCAGCATTGCGCAAGCCGCCGCCGAAGTCGGTTACGAATCGGAAGCGGCCTTCAATCGCGCCTTCAAGCGTCTCGTCGGCGTGCCGCCGGGCGCATGGCGCCGCAGCCGCGCGACGGCCGCGAATGTCCCTTAAGGCCTCGCATCGCACTGCTGACATACTGAAGCTGACGCCCGCCGGACTCTATTGCGAAGCCGGCGATTTCTACGTCGACCCGCTGCGCAAGGTGCCACGCGCGGTGATCACACACGGCCATTCCGACCACGCGCGCTCGGGTCACGAAGCCGCACTTGCGACGGCGGAAACGCTTGCCGTTATGGCCGCACGCTACGGCACGAAGTTCACGGCAAGCCCACAAACGGCCCGCCTAGGCGAAACGATCACGCTCGGCAACGCCAAGGTGACGCTGAAACCGGCAGGCCACGTGATTGGTTCGGCGCAAGTGGCAATCGAAGTGAACGGAAAGCGTGTTGTCGTCTCGGGCGACTACAAACGCGCCCGCGATCCGACATGTCCGCCATTCGAGCCGACGCCGTGCGATGTCTTCATCACGGAAGCGACGTTCGGCTTGCCGCTCTTCCGTCATCCGCCCGCCGCGCAAGAAGCGGCGAAGTTTCTGCATGCGTTGCGCTTGTTCCCGGATCGCCCGCACGTTATCGGCGCCTACTCGCTTGGCAAGGCGCAACGTTTGATCGCGCTGTTCCGCGAGGCGGGCTACATCGCGCCGGTCTACGTCGATGCTGCCACGGAAAAACTCTGCACCGTCTACGCAGCGCACAACGTTCCGCTCGGCGACATTCGCAGCCTGGAAACGGCAACGGCGGCCGAACTAAACGGTGCGATTATCGTAGGTCGAGTCGATCTGCCCGAAGGCACGAACGATCCGGTGACCGCTTATGCCAGCGGTTGGATGCGCACCCGAAAGCGCGCGAAAGCCGCGAATGTCGACCTACCGCTCATCGTCTCCGATCACGCCGATTGGCACGAACTCACCGCCACAATCGAAGAAGTTTCGCCCGGCGAACTCTGGATCACGCACGGCGAAGAGGCCGCTCTGCTGCATTGGGCGAAGCTCAAGGGCCTTCGTGCCCGCCCGCTTGCGATCGCGGGCTACGGCGACGAAGAAGGCCCCGAAGAGGCGCCACCTCCGTGAACCGCCTAGCCGCTCTCATCGCACGTTTGGAAACGCTGACGGACGCCAAGATGAAAGCCGCGTTCGTCGCGGACTACTTGAACCAGACGCAAGAACCCGACCGTTCGCTCGCCAACGATCTCCTAGCCGGAAAACTGAAGCCGCGCGCGATCAAGCTTGCGCTGATCCGCGGCCTCTCCGAAGAGCGCACCGACTCGACGCTCTTCGGTCTCGCACAAGCCTATACCGGCGACATCGCCGAAACGATCGCATTGACCTGGAACCCGCGACGCCTAGCCAACCGCGATCCGGGCTTAAGCGAAATTGTCGAGGCGCTAACAACCCTCGGCCGCAGCGAATTGCCGAAGCGCATCGAAGCATGGCTCGACGCCTGCGACGAGATCGGTCGCTTTCTTCTCATCAAATTCATCACGGGAACCTTGCGCGTCGATCAATCGCGCGAGACAGAAGCGACGCCAAAAACCATCGCGCAGAACGAATTATTTCGCACAACGCCAAGAAAAGACACGGCCGGCACGGTCGCCGCGATCCTGCTTTATGCCGAGCGCACAAACGCTCGTGCACGCACCTCGCCGCTACGCTGCACGTTCGGCGTTTGGAACGGCGATGCTCTGTCTCCCATCGGTCACTGCGAAGTTTCCGCCGACGAAGCCGAGCCCATCGAACGCTTCATCGTCGAACACACGACCGCCCGCTTCGGCCCGGTACGTGAGGTTCGCCACGACCGCGAAATCGCCCTTGTGGCCGAACTCGCGTTCACAGCCATCACGCCGACCCCGCGCCGCAAGGCGGGGCTCTCGTTGCGCGCACCGCGCCTACTGCGCGTGATCAATGCCGCCGCGCCGTCGGACGCGGCCACTGTTGCAGCGCTGGAAGCGAAGCTTCATCCAACGTAGAGTCAACGAATGCCCCTGATCCGCATTTACATCGCCCAATCCCTCGACGGCTACATCGCCCGCCCCGATGGCGGTGTCGATTGGCTGCGCCCGTTCGACGACGTCGACTATGGCTACAGTGCTTTCACGCGAGAGATAGGCACCGTCGTCATGGGCCGCGCGAGCTACGAACTGGCGCGCAGTTTCGGCGAATGGCCGTACCCGGATATGCAAAGCCTCGTCATCACCTCACGCCCGCTTGACGACGCGCCGCCGACGGTCGCTCGCGTAGGGTCGGACATTCCCCGCCTAGTCGTTGCGCTCCGCGGCGCGGGCGCCAAGGACACATGGATCATGGGCGGCGCGCAAACGATCAACGCATTCTTAGAGGCCGGCGCCATCGACCGCATGGATCTATTTACCGTTCCGATCTTGCTGGGCGGCGGCATTTCGCTGTTCGCACCGGGCCGCCCGGAAACAGCTCTGAAGCTCGCCAGCACGCAGACCTACGACAAAGGTCTGGCGCGCCAATCCTACGTACGTGCATAGTTGCGAGCGTTAAAAAGGGGACCTGAAACCATGAGATGGGTTGCACTGTCTTTGCTCGTGACCGCCATCGTTGCAACGCCGGCCTATTCTTGGTCCGGCAGTACGCGCGACTTCCTTGAGCGCTGCGAGCAAGACGAAGGATGGTGTTCACGCGAAATCGGCGAGGCGCGCCGCGCCGTCGAACGCGGCGTCGAGGCCCGCAAAAAGATCTGTATCCCGCCGGGCATCTCCGACGAAACGCTTGTCTCTGAAGTGACCTACTGGATCGGCGAGCAAGTGCCGTCGATGGACTATCGCCCGCATGCGGAAAGCATTGCGGCTGCACTCGTCGCGGTTTACGCATGCGACCGGCCAAAGGGATTGGAAGGACTCTGACGATGACGATGTTTCGCGACGGCTTGATGAAGGGCAAACGCTTCCTCGTGACCGGCGGCGGCACGGGCTTGGGCCGCGAGATGGCCGACGAGTTCGCGAAGCTGGGCGCGGAAGTCTATATCTGCGGCCGTCGCGGCTCCGTGCTTGAAGAAACGGCGAAGGAGCTCTCAAAAGCGCACAACACGCGCGTGACCGCGCTCGAATGCGATATCCGCGTTCCCGATGCCGTCGAAGACATGATGACGCGCGCATTCAACGAAGGCCCGCTCGACGGCCTGGTCAACAACGCGGCCGGCAACTTCATCTCGCGCACAAAAGACCTTTCGCCGAACGGCTTCAACGCGATCGCCAACATCGTCTTTCACGGCACGTTTTACGTGACGCTGGCCGCCGGTAAGCGCTGGATCGAAGCGAAGAAGAAAGCGAACGTGATCTCGATCCTGACGACCTGGGTTTGGAACGGCGGTCCGTTCACCGTGCCCTCCGCCATGTCGAAGGCTGGCATCAACATCATGACCAAGTCGCTTGCCGTTGAATGGGCGCCGCACGGTATTCGCCTCAACGCGATCGCGCCCGGTCCCTTCCCGACCAAGGGCGCATGGGAGCGCCTAAATCCAGGCTCAATGCGCTCCGGCACGATGGGCAGCGAAACGGACAGCAGCGCCGGCGGCAACCCGATGGGCCGCGTCGGCCAAATGGAAGAGCTGCGCAATCTCGCAACATTCCTGATGGCAGACGGCTGCGATTATCTCACCGGCGAAACGATCGCGATCGACGGCGGCGGCTTCCTCGGCGGCGGCGGCAACTTCTCGCAGCTCTCCAAACTGGGCGACAGCGAATGGGCCGCGATCCGCGACATGATCAAAGGTGCAAACGACAAAGACCGGGCCAAGCGGACGGTCTGATCAACTCTTCGCCTCGCCGCAGCAAAAAACGTAACGGAATTCTGCCCCCTGGCCTTTATGGCAGTCGCAACCGCAACCGGCGCATGTCACCTCGCCCCGGCGCGCTTCCTCGCGATTGTAAATCCGTCGCTGGAATCAAGCCGGACCCACATGTCGGTTCAGCGGTCGCGCATCCTTAGCAAAAGCGAGAATCGTGGACGCATTTTTGGAATTGGGAGAGCTGTTCGGCCGCTTCGCGACCGCCGCAAGCTTCCTGTCGGTCGGCACGCTGCTCCAGCAATACGGATCGGGCTTCGGTCTGACGCGCGTATCGTTCTTCGACTTGCGAGGCACCGCGACGCGTCCGAGCGACTCAGTCCTCTACTCGAACATTCCCTCACGCGTGCTGCGTCGTCTTGATCGCGTTGTTGATCTGGCGACGCATCCTTTGATCGAACGCGCGCGCGAAACGCATGTTCCGTTCGAATTTTCGCTCCCGGCAGCCTGGGGCATCTTTGGCAAGAACGCTCACCGGCCCGAGACGAAATCCGTGTCGCACGGCCTCATCGTCCCGTTGCGCGAAGCCGGCGCTACCGTTGCAATCGCAACGTTGGTGGGCGCCAAGCCCGCGCTCACCGCGCTATGCCACGACAAGCTGAAACTCGCGGTTCACGCCGGCTGGCATCGTGGCCAAGAACTGAACGCCGGCACATCGACCGCGGGCACCACGACATTGACGCGGCGCGAGCTCGAATGCCTCTGCTGGGTGTCGCGCGGGAAGACTGATCAGGACATCGGCCGCATCGTTGGCGTTGCACCGCGCACCGTGCGTTTCCACATCGACAACGCCAAGACGAAGCTGAACGTCGGAAGCCGTGTGCAAGCGATCGCCAAGCTGCTTCGCGAACGCCCCGACCTCGTGAAGTCGAACCAAAACGTCAGGCGCAACGGCGACTCATCCACAACTTGATGTTGGGCAGCCGCTCCCATCCGAACGCCTGGTCCGATGGACCCTGTAGCGTCAGCTTGGCCAAACGCGCCGTCGCTTCATCGACGGTGGGAAAATGCCCCACCGGCACCCACCACATCACGAGGTGAGGCTTGCTCAAGGGCTCAAACCATTTGGCCTTCTTTTCATAGACCCGAGCGTGCACGGTATTCCAAACAAAGTGCTCCAACTGCTCGGCAGTTTCCCAAACCGATAGATTGACAATGAAGCGCGCATCGTCGCCCGCGCGCACGTCAGTCGCATTGCCGTTGTCGCCCTTGAGGCGCCACACAAAACCGGGAGAGCGCTCGGCGATATCGTTCACCCGATCGAGCGCGGCCATGAAATCGGCCAACCTTGCACTATCAAGATCGTCTATCGCACGCGCGACATTGAGCTGCGCGAGATGCGTGTTTGCAGGTTGGATCATGCACGTCCCTTCCTCAGAAAACGACCACAGCTTTTCCAACAACCCGCCGCCCGCTCAGCGCGCGGAATGCATCGACGGCCCGGGTGAGGGGAACGCTCAAGCCTATATGCGGCTTGATCTTGCCCTCATGCGCGAGCGCATCAATCGCGGCGATATTCTCCCGACCGCGTTCCGGAAACTGACGCCCATACTCCCCCGCCCGCACGCCGACGACGGAAAATCCTTTGATCAGCGGCATGTTCACGCTGACTGTTGGTATCCGCCCGCTCGTAAACCCGATGACCAGCAACCGACCGTCGAAAGCAATGCAACGTACGCTTTCGTCGAATACATCACCGCCAACCGGATCGTAGATCACGTCAGCCCCGCGGTCGTTCGTCAGACGCTTCACCTCGTCGCGAAATCCTTTGGTGTAGTCGATAGCGTAATGTGCACCGCGCGCCTTCAACACATCGAGCTTTTCGTGCGACCCTGCCGTCGCGATCACGGTGGCGCCAAGAAAAAGCCCCAAGTCGACGGCCGCCATACCAACGCCGCCAGCCGCACCATGCACAAGCAGCGTCTCGCCTCGCTGCAACGATCCGCGGCGAACCAGCGACACATAAGCCGTAAGCCACGCCGCCGGATAACTCGCGGCCTCCGCCCACGACATTGCGGCGGCCTTGGGCCGCAACGTTGCCGCCGGCACGTTCACTTCCTCGGCGATCATCCCGAAGCGCGACGCCACCACAACGGCATCACCAATCTTCACATTGCCAACGCCGTCGCCGAGCGCAGTCACCTCACCCGCGCCTTCCATACCGGGCACGAACGGCAACGGCGGCTTCAGTTGGTATTTCCCTTGCGTCATCAGAACATCGGGAAAGTTGAGCGAGGCTGCTCGCATCTTCACGCGCACCTCGCCCGCCGCCGGCGGCGGCAGTCTGCGCTCTTCAATCTTCAGGGTGGAAAAGTCGTCGGCGAGCGCAGGACAAACAAGCGCCCGGATCATCCGATCGTCCGCCGCAAATCTTCGATGATCTCTAACAACGCGGTCTTTGCTCGCGGAATCGCTCCGCTCATCGCCGTGAACCCATGGGCCAGATGGTCATAGCAACGATAGATGACAGGCACGCCCGCGATCTTCAACGCCTCTGCGTAGTCCCTCCCCTGGTCGACCAACGGATCATGCCCCGCCGTATAGACGAACGCGGGCGGCAACCCGCTCAAGTCCTGACAGCGCCCGGGCGACGCCTTCAAATCCGCGATTTCCGTTTCCGGCTGGGCGAAATAGAGCTTACGGAAATAATCCATGATCGGCGTCGTCAGCGGATAGGCCTGGCCGAACGAAACCATCGACGCCGTGTCGGACTGCCAGTCGACGGCGGGATAGATGAGCAGCTGCAACACCGGCGGCTTCTCATTCGCGCGCTTCATCTCTTGCGAAACGACAGCCGAGAGGTATCCGCCCGCCGAATCGCCGCCGACCGCAACCCGGTTCGGATTGCCGCCGAGCAACTTGGCATTGTCCCGTACCCAGCGAAATGCCGCCAGCGCATCGTCGACCGCGGCGGGAAACCGGTACTCGGGCGCCAAGCGATAGTCGACCGACACCACCATGCACCCCGCGCGGTACGCGATCTCGGAACAGAACACATGGCACGTATCCAGATCGCCGATCACGCAGCCGCCCATGTGGAAATAGACGAGCGTCGGAACTAGCCGGTTCGGCAGGCGCGGTTTATACGTCCGCGCACGGATGGCGTATCCGTTCGCTGGAATGTCGATCTCGGCGATGTCGATGTCGTGCGCAGGCTCGCCGTCGAGCATCGCCAAGCCAGCCGCCGCCGCCTTGCGTGCGTCAGCCGGCGCCATCGTTTCTAGCCCAGGCTGACGCTTTGCCATCGCGGCCAAGAATTGCAGCCGCGGATCGAGCGTGCGCCCCTCGATCGTAATCGGCTTTCCGCCGGACGCTGCGACGAGCCAACTTCCCGGCAAGCTCAGCAAGCTGCGTACAAACATCTTCTGCATGCGCCGAAATTGCGGGCGCCAGCCACAGTGTCAAGGCGTTTGGGTGACACGGAGACCCGTGTTAACCTCTTGAAGCTCGCGATTGAAGGAATTGCCTCATGTCTCACAAGCACGACCTCGTCATTCGTGGCGGCACGATCATCGACGGCAGCGGCACAAAGGGCATCGACGGCGACGTCGCCGTAAACGCGGGCCGCATCGTCGAAGTCGGCCGCGTGACCGGCTCCGGCCGCGATGAGATCGACGCCAAGGGCAAAATCGTGACCCCGGGCTTCGTCGACATCCACACCCACTACGACGGCCAAGCGACATGGGACGAACGCCTGACGCCGTCGTCCTGGCATGGCGTAACGACCGCCGTGATGGGCAATTGCGGCGTCGGATTCGCACCCTGCCGTGCCGGCGACCACGACATGCTGATCCGCCTGATGGAAGGCGTTGAGGACATTCCGGGCGTCGTCCTGACCGAAGGCCTGAAGTGGAACTGGGAGACATTTCCTGAGTTCCTCAATGCGCTCGAAGCCCGTCCACACGACATCGACTTCGCGACGCAAGTCCCGCACGGCGCGCTGCGCGTCTATGTGATGGGCGAACGCGGCGCGGATCGCGAACCTGCGAGCGCGGAAGAAATCGCCGCAATGGGCCGCATCGCACGCGGCGCGGTCGAAGCAGGCGCGCTCGGCTTCTCGACCTCGCGTACACTGAACCACCGCACCAGCGACGGCAAACCGACGCCCACACTTACCGCCGCCGAAGACGAACTACTCGGCATCGCGATGGGACTGAAGGCAGCCAACCGCGGCGTGCTGCAGGTCGTCTCCGATTTTCTCGACCCCGCACAGGAACTCTCGATGCTCCGCCGCCTTGTCGCGGAATCGGGTCGCCCACTGTCGTTCTCGCTCGCGCAAAGTGACCGCGGGCCGGACGCATGGAAGATGCTGCTGCAATTCCTCGACCAATGCGCTGCCGACAAACTGCCAGTGAAGGCGCAAGTCTGCGGCCGTCCGGTTGGATTGCTTCTCGGCCTGTCGCTGACGTTGAACCCGTTCTCCGCCCACGAAAGCTACAAGAAGATCGCGGACCTGCCGTTCGCCGAACGCCTCACTGCCATGCGCACGCCCGAAATGCGTGCACGACTGCTCGCTGAAGAACCCGCCAGCGATAATCCGTTTGTTAGAGCGCTGCTGCGCAACTTTGCAAAAATGTTCCCGCTTGCCGATCCGCCGAACTATGAGCCCACGCCAGACATGAGCTTGGGCGCGCAAGCCGCCCGTCAAAACAAGCGCGCCGAAGAACTCGCTTACGATTGGCTGCTGGCCGACGACGGCAGGGCGTTGATCCTGTTTCCGTTCTTGAACTACGCAAACGACAGTTTGGAACCGTCGCTCGCGATGATGCGCCACGCCAACACGATCTTAGGGCTAGGCGACGGTGGCGCGCATGTCGGCATGATCTGCGATGGTAGCTTCCCGACTTCGATGCTGACGCATTGGACGCGCGACCGCACCCGCGGCGACAAGCTGCCGCTCGAATGGGTGATCAAAGCGCAGAGCCGCGACACGGCGGAAGCCGTCGGTCTCCTCGACCGCGGGCTCCTCAAGCCGGGGTACAAAGCCGACCTCAACGTCATCGACCACACGCGCCTGACACTGCACCGGCCGACCGTCGCCTACGATCTCCCGGCCGGTGGCAGGCGCCTCGTGCAATATGCCGACGGCTACGACGCGACCGTCGTGTCCGGCCAGATCACCTACCGGGGCAGGAAGCCCACCACCGCGCTCCCCGGCAAGCTGATCCGCGGCGCGCAGTCGCTTTAGTCCTCACGAGAAAGCGAAGCCGCCCCACGTCCGGGGCGGTTTCGTTTTGGACCGGACGGGTCTATCAATCCGCCACCACAACCCGAGCACAGCCATGCGCCGCATCTTGATCGCCGCACTCCTTGCCACATCTGCAACCGCTGCCTTCGCCGCCGGCGTCGAGCGCGCCGCAATGGACACCGCCGTCGCCCCCGGCGACGATTTCTGGACTTACGCGAATGGTGCCTGGGTGAAGAGTCACCCCATCCCCGCCGACCGCAGTTCCTACGGCGGCGCCGCAATCTTGAGCGAAGAGACGTCCAAACGTGCCGTCGACTTGATCCAAGACGCCGCAAAGAGCGCAAAGCCCGGCTCCGACGCGCAAAAGGTCGGCGACTTCTACGCAAGCTTCATGGACGAAGCCGGCATCGAAGCGAAGGGCGTCGCACCGTTGAAGCCGATGTTCGCAGAAATTTCCGCGATCGGCGACCGCGCCGCGCTCGCCCGCTACCTGGGTTCACACCTGCGCGCCGACATCGACATCCTCAACGCGACGGACCTCTTCACCGACAACATATTCGGCCTTTGGGTCTCGCCGTCGTTCCAAGATCCGTCGCGCTATTCACCGTTCATCTTCCAAGGCGGCCTCGGCATGCCCGACCGCGAGTATTACGTCTCCGACAAGGACGCGATGAAGAAGGCGCGCGCGGCCTACCTCGCCCACATCGTCAAGATGTTGAACCTTGCGGGGGTCGCGAACGCCGAGGCAAAGGCGCCGCGCATCATGGCGCTCGAAACGAAGATCGCGCAAAGCAATGCAAGCCGAAGCGACAGCGACGATATCCAAAAGGGCAACAACCCGTGGGCGCGAGCCGACTTCGCAGCCAAAGCACCCGGCCTCGACTGGAACATCTACTTCGCCGCAGCCGGCCTAGACAAGCAGACCAACTTCGTCGTCTGGCAACCGGGCGCCGTGAAAGGTGCATCGGCACTCGCGGCCGGTGAGAGCCTCGACGACTGGAAGGATTATTTGACCTTCCACACGATCGATCACTACGCCGCGATTCTGCCCAAAGCCTTCGCCGATGAGGCGTTCGCGTTCTACGGCACCACGCTGCAAGGAACGCCGCAGCAGCGCGCACGCTGGAAGCGCGCGGTCGATGCCACGAACGACGCGCTCGGTGAAGCCGTCGGCAAAATGTACGTGACGAAGTATTTCCCGGCTGCCGGCAAGGCACAGCTGAACAAAATGGTCGCCAACATCACGGCCGCATTCCGCAAGCGTATCGATGCTCTGGCCTGGATGTCGCCAAAGACGAAGGCCGAAGCCAAACGCAAACTAGCGACGCTAACCGTCGGCATCGCCTATCCCGACAAGTGGCAGGATTACGCGTCCTTCAAGGTCGTGCGCGGCGACGCCGTCGGCAACTTGGAACGGTCCGAAGGCTTTGAATACGCGCAGCAACGTGCGCGTCTCGGCAAGCCGATAGACCGTCATGAATGGGTGATGATCCCCCACATCGTGAACGCAGTGAACCTGCCGATCCTCAACGCCCTGAACTTCCCGGCCGGTATCCTGCAACCGCCGTTCTACGATCCGACCGCCTCCGCCGCCGTCAACTACGGCAGCATCGGCGCCACGATCGGTCACGAGATCAGCCACAGCTTCGACGACACCGGCGCTCAGTTCGACGCGCAAGGCCACCTGCGCAATTGGTGGACGGACGCCGATCTGAAACAATTCAAGGCTGCGGGTTCAGCCCTGGCGAAGCAGTTTGACGGCTACAAACCCTTCCCCGATCTCGGCGTGAACGGCGCCCAAACGCTGGGCGAAAACATCGCCGATCTGGCGGGTCTGGGCGCCTCCTACGACGCCTATCGCGCCTCGCTCGGCGGCAAGGAAGCCCCGGTCGTCGACGGGTTCACCGGCGATCAGCAATTCTTCCTCGCCTACGCGCAAAGCTGGCGTACCTACATGCGCCCGGAAGCGTTGCGGCAGCGCTTGATCAACGATGGCCACGCGCCCGCACAATACCGTGCGCTCACGGTGCGCAATCTGGATGCGTGGTACGCGGCCTTTCCGATCAAGCCGACCGATAAGCTCTATCTGGCGCCGGATCAACGCGTTCGCGTTTGGTAGCGCGTACCGCAGACGCGCGCGTGTCCGAACGTTGATCGTTTTGGCACGCAGCGCCAAAGCGCCGCGATAAGGCTACCCGCGCCGCCGCTTCGGCAGCGCCTGCACGCCGCCGAGGAACAGCGCCGTCGCGAATTTCGCCGCGTCGTCGACGCTAAGATCTTCGCGGGCAACCAAGTGATTGGCGATCTCAAACGCGACACCCACGATTGAGGCCATTAGCAGATCGGGATCCGCATCCGGAACGACGCCGCTTTCGATCGCGCGCTCCAAGTCCGCGCGCAATTCATCAAACCCGGCGACAACCTCCGGCGTATCGATACGCACCCGCTGCATTTCCGGATTGCGCCGCATCGTGGCGAAGGTCGCATGATCGTTCTTCACAAAATCGAAGAACGTGCGGAACGAACCTGAGATGAATTCCTCGAACGTGCGAGCACGAATGCGCTCGGCGCGCAGCCGCGGACGAACACGTAGCGCGGTCTCATCCTGCAGCGCTTGGAACACTTCTTCCTTCGATTTGAAGTAGTTGTAGAACGTGCCGGACGCGAGGTCGGTCGCACGGATGATATCGCGCACCGTCGTGGCGCCGTAACCCAACTCCGCGAACACACGCCGCGCCGCGTCGATGATCGCCTGGCGATTGCTCGCCTTCGTCTCTTCGCGCTTGCCGCGGGTCTTTGCGTCGAGGTCGATGCTCATGCCGCTACCGTTTGTTTGGGCGAAGGCCGGATCACCCGCGGTTCGATGGGCAGTATATACCCATGAGCGGCCGCACGCTTGCGCCCTTTCGCCAGCTCCCGCCGCAAATCGGTTGTGTATTCCCCGCAATTGATCTGGATGGTGTGCCGCGGCGAGGAGACGTATCCCCGCTTGACGCGCTCGTGCATCTCCATGCGCTCCGCATTCATCATCTCGACCGGCGGCACCGCATAGTGACCGGTCAGATAGTGCGCAAGGAACTTCGCCTGCTCTTCCGCGATCGGCATCATCGCGCAGAGGGGTTGCACCAAGCCCACGAAGAAAAGGCTCGAGAACCGAGGATCGATCATTCGTTTCCAAAGCGCAACGTCGTTGCCCGGCGCCGCAATCAACCCCTCGTCAAAGAACGGGAACGAAATCTTGTAACCAGTGCACCAAATAATGACGTCAACGTCTTCGGCACTGCCGTCCGTAAACACGACCTGCTTGCCGCGCAGTTCGCGAACATCCGGCTTCGGCGTGATGTCGCCGGAGCCGATCCGCACATAAAGCTCTTGACTGATCGCCGGATGCGTCGCGAGAAACGCATGATCTGGGGCGGTCAGTCCGAACTGCTCAGGCCGTCCGGCAGTGGATTCAAGCTGCTTCTCGGCAAGCCAGCGAAGCAGGTTCGACGGCAGGTAACGCTGAGTCCAAGCCGGATCCTTGCTTGGGTGTGCAATCTGTGCGTCGAGCACCTCGCCCGCCATGTACTTTGGCACCACCCAATAGCCGCGCCGCTGCGACAGGAAGACCTTCTTCGCCACGCCCTTGTGACCAAGCTCGCACGCTATATCGAGCGCAGAATTCCCGAAACCCACGACAAGTACGTTCCGGTCGCGGCAGATCAAAGGCTCGCGCGGATCGATATAGGCGTGACTGTGAATCTGCTTGCCGTCGAATGTACCCGGATATCCCGGCTCAGGCAGACGTGGATCCCAGTGGTGACCGTTGGCGACAACGAGCGCGTCGTAGAGCCGCTGCTCCCCGCTCTCCAGCGTGATCCACCATAACCCGTCACTTGTCCGTTCCGCCCGCCTCACCCCGCAATCGAATGTAATGCGATCGCGAAACCCGAAATGATTGACGTAGGAATCGAAATAGGCCGCAATCTGCTCATGGTGCGGATAGTCGGGAAAGTTCGACGGCATCGGAAAGTCCGAATAGGCCATCTTGTCCCGCGATGTATTGATGTGCAGCGACCGGTAGGCAGACGACATCCCGTTCGCGTTCTTGAAGACCCAGTTCCCGCCCACTCTGTCGGATTTCTCCAAACAGTCGAACGGAATCCCATATTCGGAAAACACTTTGGCGACGGCGATCCCACTCGATCCAGCGCCGATGATGCACGTCTTAGGAAGGCGCGGATCGGGCGCGCGCGGCGTGACTGGCATTAAGTCCCCAAAGCTTTGTTCAGCCCACGGAGTATTATCATGGATCGATGACGCGCCGTCAACTTTTCGCCGGCCCACGCAGCTTTGACGTCGCTAACCTTCCTACGGCAGGCATTGCCTAGAAGTGCCAAGCGACGCTGGTCGAGCCGATAAACGTATCCTCGCCGCCCGCCTCGTTCGTCGCGACACCGGCCGTTTGATAGATCGCCGTCGCCGACACCACCCAATGCAGCGTCGGCTCCCACCGCAGCCGCGTGTAAATCTGCGTCATCACGCCATGCGCGTCAGTGCCGGGAAGGGCGATCGGTATCTGCGGCTGATAGTAGAACGCATCCGAAGCTTCAAGCCGTGCCATGTACTGCGCGCCGAGATAGAACGTAAGGTCATCCCGCGGCGTGGCCGTCAACAACGGAAACAACGACCACGCATTTCCCGGCCAATACGCGCTGCTTGCCGACAGATACGAGAAATTTGGATAGGGCGCGTCGAACGTCTGCAACTCACCGTCGCCCGAGCGTTGATCGCCGCTCGCCAAATCGAACCGCATGCCGAAGCGCGGTTTCCACGGCAACTGGGCCGCCTTCCAGCCAATATCGACGCTAGTGCCGTAGGCGCGCACGTCGTCAGCCCCGAAGGTCCCGAATTGCCACAACGCCTCGAGATCGTAGTCCCAGGCGCCGGACGCACCGAACAGGCGCCCGCCGATGCTCGAACGAGCGTCTTCTGCAACGCCCGTCGCGAACACTGAGTTTGGCTTCTCGCGCACCAGCCAGAACGCGTCGGCCGAGCCACCGGTCCAAGCGAGCGGTGACGTCAAGTAAAGGCCGTAGAAAGCCTCACCCCGCGTCGCCTCGTCGTCGAAGTCTTCCTGCCCGTTCGCGACCGGCGACACCGCGAACACCGTGATTTTCACATCGTCGACGTTGGCGTCGACACGCAATCCGTCGAAGCTGCGCCGGATGTTTCCGCCCTCGCGAGCGTCGGAGAGGCGCTGGTTCCCGAGCGGCAGCTCTTGCCGGCCCGCGCGCATGCGTACATCGTCAGTTAGATCGAGATCGACAAACGCTTGCTGCAAATCGATCGCGCCTTCGTCGAACGAGCGTGCCCGCGGCCGCCGCCCGTTCTCATCGTGAAAACCGACCTGCGCAAACGCGCGCAACGAGTCGCTGAGATGCCAATCCGTATGCAAAAGAACGCGCGTCGTCGTGGTCGTGTAATCGCCGCCCGGCCTAAGCGAGAAGCTGCCGTTCTCGATCACGTCCGCCCTAAGACGCGTATCGGCGCCAAGGGTCAGCCAGGCATCGCGCGCGTCGTCGAGCGCAATGAACTTCAACGCCTCAAGGTCGTCCGCAGGCGCACGCGTCGCGAGATAGGAATAGTCCTCATCCCAACGAAACGACTTGATTGTGTACTCGCCTGCTTGCGCCGCGCTCAACGATAGCGCCAACGCAGCGGCACAAACCGCACGCCCCATCCGCCGCGCCCCCCGACGCGTCCCCAACGATCGCTTGGACCCTTGACCCCAGCACAGTCAAAAGAATTCGCAGCCGTTGACCTTACCGAACGCGCTGCTGCGCCAAGTGGCACAGCCAAGGCCGCCATTGACAGCCGTGGGCGCCCAAGCATCCATTCCGGTGATGAGCGATTTGCCCTCGACCGTGCCCGAACACAAAGCAGGCTTCGTCCTGGCCGGCGTGCCACACGCGGCCGCCCTCCAACTGATGGTCGTTGAGATCAAGGCAGGCGAAGCCGTTTGCAAAGTTCCCTACGCCGAGCACTTGGTCGGTAATCCCGACTCACGCGTGATCCACGGCGGTGTCATCACGGCATTACTCGACAACGCATGCGGGATAGCCGTCGGTTCGAAGACCAGATTGATCGGCCAGATCGCGACGCTCGACCTACGCATCGACTATATGAAAGCCGCAAATCCGGGCGAAGACATTTTCGCCTTCGCCGAATGCTACAAGGTGACGAAGAACATCGCCTTCGCCCGCGGCGTCGCTTACCACACCGATCGCACCGACCCCATCGCGACCTGCGCAGCCGCCTTCATGTTGGGCACGAAAAGCCAGCGCGGCGCAAACGCACCCGGCGTGGGAGCGGCGTGGGAGGCAAGTGATGGAGCTCATTCGCCGCGCTGCTGCCGAAGGCAAGAAACCCGACCTGCAAGCGCTGGTCGACGCAATCCCGTATTGCAAATTTCTCGGCATTGAAGTCGATCGCAAAGGCACGGAGCTGACCACGATCCTGCGCTTCAGCCAGCGGCTGATCGGCAACCCCGTGTTGCCGGCACTTCATGGCGGTGTGGTCGGCGCGTTCCTGGAAGTCACAGCCGTCATACAGTTGATGATGGAAGCCGAAAGCGAGGATCTTCCGAAGCCCGTCGACATCGGCATTGACTACCTCCGCTCAGGCAAGCCGGTAGATACTTACGCGCGCGCAATCGTGACCAAGCACGGACGGCGCGTGTGCAATGTGCGCGCTGAAGCTTGGCAGGACGAGCATACGCGTCCGATTGCGGCGCTTCACGGCCATTTCCTGATCCGCCCGCGCGAAAGCGAACGCGCTTAACTGCGGCGCCAAATCCGCATTGCAACTGCGAAGCTATCGCGTTCACGCCGCTTGCGCCCCCACCGCATGAGCGTAGGATCGCGTTCGACATCGTGTTTCTCAGTTTGCGTAACGATGAACTCGCACCGAGGAGAAACCACTATGCGTCGCACCTACTATCGTGACTGGATTGCGTGGTCGCTACTGGCGGCGATCGCGGTTGTCGGCGGCACGGAGTACTATGTGCAGCGTACGACCGGCCTGTCGACGCCTGAGTACGTGTACAAGATTGTAGTAACGCCGAACTCGTCGCGATAAAGACGCTTACGTCTCAGGCTCTTCTAGAACGACGTTGTAGCCCCATAGACGGCGAATGTGCTTGAGGACGGCATCCTTCGTATTCTGCGCAAGCGGAATGCCGCGGTGACGGTTGTGACGCAAGGTGAGCGTCCGGTCGCCCGCAAGATTGGCGCCCACGACTTGAACGTCCGGCTGATGCGTCGAAAGATCGTAAAGCCGCGCGAGCGATGTGCGCAGCTTGCGGTAACCGAGCTCGTTGTGGATCGCGGCCACCGTATAGACGGGATCTTCTGTCTTGTCGCGCACGGCAAAGAGCTTCAGATCGCGCATCACCTTCGGGCTTAGGAACTGCTGGATGAAGCTCTCGTCGCGGTAATTCGCCCACGCGTGTTTTAGCACGTCGCGCCAATTTCCTTTGCCGGCAATCTCTGGAAACCAGTCGCGATCTTCGGGCGTCGGGTCTTCCGACATACGCTTGATGTCGGACATCATCGCAAAACCGAGCGCGTATGGATTGATCCCGTAATAGCGCGAGTCGTCGAACCCCGGCTGCATCACGACGCTCGAATGCGAATGCAGGAACTCGAGGATCGACCCTTCGCTGATCTGCCCGCGGTCGTAGAGCGCGTTCATGATGTAGTGGTGCACGAACGTGGCACAGCCTTCGTTCATGACCTTCGTCTGCATCTGCGGGTAGAAATACTGCGCCACGTTGCGCACGATGCGTAGCAGCTCGCGCTGCCAGTTCTTCAACACCGGCGAGTGTTTTTCCAAAAAGTAGATCAAGTTCTCTTCCGGAAGGTTCATCGGCGCCTGTGGTCCGACGACCTCGTCCTCGTCAACAGCCGCCAAATCCGCGCTCATGTCGCGCGCCGTGCCGGGCAGCGTGCGCCATAAATCGTTGAAGCTCTCTTCCTCGTACTGCTGGCGCTTGCGCAAGCGCTCTTCGCGTTGAGCACGCGATGGACGCGGCGGCCGGCGATAGCGGAACACGCCTTGCTCCATCAGCGCATGCGCAGAATCCAGCACCTGCTCAACAGCTTCGGCACCGTACTTTTCCTCGCAAGCCGCGACGTACTTCTTCGAGAACGCGAGGTAGTCGAGGATCGCCTCCGCGTTGGTCCACTGCCGGAACAGATAGTTGTTCTTGAAGAAGTGATTGTGCCCGAAGCACGCATGCGCCATGACGAGCGCCTGCATCGTCATGGTGTTTTCTTCCATGAGGTACGCGATGCACGGGTTCGAATTGATGACGATCTCGTAAGCGAGCCCGGACCAGCCCTTGGAGTACATCGTTTCTTCGCGGGCGAAGATTTTGCCGAACGACCAGTGATGGTACATCATCGGCATTCCATGCGCCGAATAGGCGTCGAGCATCTGCTCGGAGGCGATGATCTCGATTTGATTCGGATAGACGTCGAGCTTCAAGTCGTTGAGACCGACGTCTTCGATCGCGGCAAAGACGCGCTTCAGAAGCGCAAAGTCCCACTCGCCGCCGGAGAAGAGTAGTTCGCTCATGCCGCCGCCCGGTTCGTTTGCCGCGCCAGCATGAGCGCGAACAGGATTTTCAGCAAATCGATTTGCTCGAACTTGCGCCGGGAGAGCAGATTGCCGGTCGCGACCTCTCCGTGCCCCAAGCCCTCCAGAAGCACGTAGTGCGCACCGGGCAGGATCGTCGAGGCGACGGGGACTAGCCCGTCATTGCGTAGACCCCGCTCTTCCATCCATTTGACGGTCGGCCACGCGGGCAAAAGCCCTTTGCCCGCCGCAGTCCCTACGCACATGACCGGCACCTCGGCCAAGAGCTGTGCAATCTCGACCGCGTTGGCATCGAGATATCGCGCCCGCTCGTCGGTTGTAAGGTCGCAAATCGCCTGCGGATCGGCGCCCAGCAGCTTTAGCGCCGACGACCCGATCCGCCGCGCGCGCGGCGCCGTGCAGGCAACGTCGGCAACCGGAGATCCTTGGAATGGCGCCTGGAACGCCACCCACCCATCTACGAACCGCCGCACTTCGGGGTGCGCGACCAGTGCCTCCAGCACATCGAGCCCGCCCTTCGAATGCGTCACGATCCATGTTGGGCAGGGGTGCTGTGCCAGAACTTTGGCAAGACGTGCGCCATTGGCGCTGACGGTGGCGCCGGTATCGATATCGGCGATCGCTGCGTCAAACCCGTCGTCCTTCAGCTGCCGAACTTGATGGGTCAGATATTCGACCAAGCGCAACCGGCTCGCTTTGAGTGCAATCCCGCTTAAGACGGCCGGCACGAATAAGATGCGCGAAGCGCGAATGCGGCTCGCAACCTGCGTGAACGCTGCCTCGGCCCGCGCGGTGCTCAGGCGACCATCGGAAAAGAACGGCGCAAGCTTCGCCGTATCCTCGTACCCATGCGGCGCACGCTTCAGTCGCGAATACGCGCCTGGCGCATCGTCGTGATCGAGCCAGGTGAGCAGCCGGCCCCAAACCCGTGCACCGGCGGCGTTCACCCCTTGGCCACCGCGCCTTCTTTCGCGAACAGCTCGCGAAACACGGGAAAGATGTCTTGTGGCTTAGCGATGCGCTTCGTCGCGAAGTTCTTCCAGTCGCGCGCAACGGTGCGATAGGCGCGCCAGAGTTCCGCTCCGGACTCCTCGCTGGAAAACACTTCCATTTCGCGCTCGTCCAGGATCTCGATATACGCGTAGTACTGGCACATCGGCATCAATTCTTGGTTCAGAAGATCGACGCAGCGCGACGCGTCGCCTGTTTGCGTGTACCCGTCGGACGCTTGCGCCGCATAGATGTTCCACTCGCCGGTCGCATAACGCTCGTGCACAATCTTCTTCATCTCCTCGAGCGCGGTGGACACGATCGTCCCGCCCGATTGGCGCGAATAGAAGAAGGTATGCTCATCGACTTCCTGCGCGTCGTGCGTATGGCGGATGAACACGATATCAAGCCGCTCGTACCGCCGCTTGAGGAAGAGATGCAGCAACATGAAGAAACGCTTTGCGAGATCCTTCTCCCGCTCGCCCATCGAGCCCGACACGTCCATCAGGCAAAACATGACAGCCTGGCTCGTCGGGATAGGTTCTTGAACGAACGCGTTGAAGCGCACGTCTACTGGATCGAGGAACGGCACCCACTTACGACGGTGCTCAAGCCGCGCGATCTCATCTTCGAGCTCGGCAATAACCTCGCGATTGTCGGCATTGGGCGTCGCGCCGCAGCGCAGTGCCACCACCTTCTGCCGCAATACCTCGATGTCGTCTTCCTTCGGCCGGCGCATCGCAAGCCTGCGCCCGAACGAATTGCGCATTGTGCGCACGAGATTGATCTGATTTGGCGAGCCCGAAGTCGTCATGCCCGCCCGCCGCCACGAGAAGACCTTGATCTCCTTCAGCGCGGTTTTGATGAGGTTCGGAAGTTCAAGGTCCTCGAAGAAGATGTCGAGGATTTCGTCCTGCGACAGCGTGAACGAAAAGTCGTCGTCGAACTCCCCGCCCTGTGACGCATCCTTTCCGCGGCCTTGGCCTTCGCCCTGACGCGGCTTTTTGATCTGATCGCCTTCGACGAAATCTTTGTTTCCGGGAAGCACGCGCTCATGCTCGCCGCCAACAGTCGGGTCGTGCCGGAAGCGCGGTTCCTTCGTGCTCTTCGTAGGGATCGAGATTTTCTGATCCTTCGCGAAGTCCGAAACCGTTCGATCCTTCAGTGACTTCTGGACGGCCTCTTTGATCTCGCCCCGCGCGCGCCGGATGAATCGCTGCCGGTTGGCAAGACTTTTGCCCTTCGGATTCAAACGGCGGTCGATGAAGTTCGCCATGATGAGCGGCCGCGCAGGGGCATCGCCCCCGCGCGAGCCTTATCCCGCCTTGTTCACGCGCATGTACCACTCGACCAGCCGCCGAACCTGGCGCGCCGTGTAATGGCGCGCGAGCATGCGTTTGACGAACTCGTTGTGCTTGGACTGCGTGTCGGAATCCTTCTTCGACTCGAACGAGATGACCGGCAACAGATCTTCGACCTGGCTGAACATCCGCTTTTCGATGACGTTGCGGATCTTCTCGTAAGAAGTCCACGCGGGGTTCTTGCCGTCGTTCGCCGCACGATGGCGGAGTGCGAACTTCACAACCTCGTTCCGGAAGTCCTTCGGATTGGCGATCCCGGCCGGCTTTTCGATCTTCGACAACTCGTTGTCTAAGCTGCCGCGATCGAGCATCTGCCCCGTATCGGTGTCCTTGAAGTCCTGGTCTTCGATCCACGCGTCGGCGTAAGAGATGTAGCGGTCGAACAGATTCTGACCGTACTCGCTATAGGACTCGAGATAGGCCTTCTGGATTTCCTTGCCGATAAACTCCGCATAGCGCGGCGCCAACTCGGCCTTGATGAACTCCAGATAGCGTTTCTCGGTGTCGTCCGAATGCTGCTCGCGCTTGATCGCCTGCTCGAGCACATACATCAAATGCACCGGATCGGCGGTCACCTCGGTTGTGTCGTAATTGAACGTCTCTGACAGCACCTTGTAGGCAAAGCGGGTGGAAATGCCGCTCATGCCTTCGTCCACGCCGCCCGCGTCTTTGTACTCCTGCAGCGTCTTGGCCTTCGGATCCGTATCCTTCAGCTTCTCACCGTCGTAAACACGAAGCTTGGAGTAGAGGTTTGAATTCTCGTGCTCCTTCAAGCGCGTTAGCACACAGAAGCGCGCCAACATCTCGAGCGTTTCCGGGGCGCAGGGCGAACTGCCAAGCTCGCTGCTCTGCAGAAGCTTCTTGTAGATCGCAACCTCATCGGTCGCGCGCAGGCAGTACGGCACCGTCACCACGCAAATACGGTCGAGAAACGCTTCGTTGTTTTTGTTCGCCTTGAACTGCGTCCACTCGGATTCGTTCGAGTGCGCCAGAATAATGCCTTGGAAGGGAATCGGTCCAAGCGTCTCGGTGCCGATGTAGTTGCCCTCCTGCGTCGCCGTCAGCAGCGGGTGGAGGACCTTGATCGGCGCTTTGAACATTTCGACGAACTCAAGCAAGCCTTGGTTCGCATGGCAGAGACCGCCGGAGAACGAATACGCATCGGCGTCGTTCTGGCTGAAACGTTCCAACTTGCGGATATCGACCTTGCCGGTCAGTGCAGAGATGTCCTGGTTGTTCTCATCGCCAGGTTCGGTCTTGGCAATCGCAATCTGACGCAGCTTCGACGGCTGCAGCTTCACAACCTCAAACCGCGAAATATCGCCGCCGAATTCGTCGAGCCGCTTTACCGCCCACGGGCTCATGATCCCGGTCAATCTGTGCTTCTCAATCCCGTACCGCTCTTCAAGCAGATTGGCGAGTTCGGCTGTCCTGAACAAACCCAACGGAGATTCGAACACGGGGCTGATCGCATCACCCGCCTTCAGCACATAGATCGGGTGAACCTCCATAAGCTCCTTAAGTCGCTCCGCAAGCGAAGACTTGCCGCCGCCGACAGGACCCAAGAGGTAGAGAATCTGACGCCGCTCTTCCAAGCCCTGCGCCGCGTGCTTGAAGTAGCCGACGATACGCTCGATCGTGTCTTCCATCCCGAAAAAGCCTTCGAACGCGCGATACCGTTTGATCGTGCGATTGAAGAACATCCGCGAGAGACGCGTGTCGCGCGACGTATCGAGAAGTTCGGGTTCGCCGATCGCTGCGATCATGCGTTCCGCCGGACTTGCGTACATCATCGGATTGTCGCGCGCTGCCAACAAATAATCGCGCAATGACATGGTCTCAAACTTCTCGCGCGCATAGGCACGAGTGAACGCGTCGAAGACGTCGAGAGAGTTGCTCATGAGATGCCGCCTATCTCCGTAAGGCTCTTTTGACTGCACGGCCGCTCAAACGTCTGCGGTGGCGTCGAGGCGGCAGCTGGGCCAAAACGGGCCAACTAAGCTCAAGTTTCAAAAATAGTGCCGTGATCCCCTAAAGCAATCGTAAACCTTTGGGAAACCCGTGATCCGCAACGGTTTTCTCACAGAGGTGATTTGCGCATGAATAAGTGTACAGCTTCGTCAAGCTCATCCTAGAGTTTTCTCGCGCCCGCAAAACAATGCGATTCGCGCGTGTTCCATTCGCCGCAGCAAACGTCGCAATCCCGCCGCATTCCGGGCCGCTTTGCGCCACAGCAAGCGTTTTATCTCCGCTTGGTTTCAAGGTCACTGGGTCCTTGATCAATGCCGGGTCCGCGCATGCGGCTTGGCTTGCGGGAAATCCCGCAAACACCCCCAAGGGAGAGTAATTCATGCTGGACCGAATTGCCGTTGATATTGGCCACGTTCTCCGACGGGCCGCCACTGCCACATTTTGCAGCATCGCAATGATCGGTGCGGCACTCCCTGCCAGCGCAAAAGAACCGCTGACGGGTAACGTGCAACTCGACCAGCCCATCTTGCTCGGCGGCGGAAACACGGTCGTCTACGCCGTTGTCAATTTTGAGGGTGTCGACGTTGATCCCGGCGCCGTTAAGGAACGCCCGCCGCTTAACCTGTCACTCGTACTGGATCGTTCTGGCTCAATGTCGGACGAAGGCAAAATCGAATATCTCCGCCGCGCAGCCAAGCTGGCCGTCGATCGCCTAGGCAATCGCGACACGCTCTCGATCGTCGAATACGACGACACGATCACACTCATGTGGCCGGCGCGCCGCGTTGGCAACACGGCCGAAGTCAAAGCGATGATCGATCGGCTCGACCCCCGCGGTTCGACGAACCTCACGGGCGGCATGATGCGCGGCGTCGACGAAGCGAAGAATGCGCTGGGCGGCCCCGCGCGCGCCGACGGAACGATCACACGCGTGATTTTGATGTCGGACGGTCTTGCCAATGTCGGCATCACGAACCCGCAGGAGATAGCCGGTCTCGTGCGCGGCGCGAAACATGACGGCATCCGAATCTCCGCTATGGGTCTCGGTCGCGACTACGACGAAGACTTGATGCAGGCCGTCGCCGAGAACGGCGGTGGCCGCTACTACTATATTGAGCACCCGACTCAAATGGCGCGCGTGTTCCAGGAAGAACTAGGCTCGCTGTTCGACACCGTCGCTCGCGACGTCGAAATTCGTTTCAGCGGCACGGCCATCGTTCGCAAGGTCGAAGTTGTCGGCTACGACGACGCCTCGGGAACGCGCGAAACGAAGCGCGGCCTCGAAGACGTGTTTGGTGGCGAAAAGCGCGCGGTGCTGTTACGCATGGAAGTCACGGCCCCGTCGTCGGGTCACGTCGATCTCGGTCAAGTCACCGTGAACTACAAAACGGCCAAAGGCGGCGAAGCGAAAAGCTTCTCGCAAAACTTGGCCGTCGACGCCACCACGGACCGCGCCGCCGTTGATCGCGCGCGCAACAAGGAAGCTTCGGCGCAAGCAACGCTCGCCGAAAGCGACCGCGTACAGAAGGAGCAAGTTAAGCTCGTTCAAGCCGGCCGCCATGATGAAGCGAAGAAGAACATGACGGCCCTTGCCAAGGACCTGGAAGAAAAAAACAAGTCGCTGAACGACGAACGCGTCCGCCGCAAGATCGAAGCGTTGAACGTCGAGAACGAGCAGATGAGCCGCGCAGCAGCCTCCGAAACCGCGCAAAAGAGCTATCTGAAAGCCTCGAAGCAACGCCTCTACCAAGCCAAGTCCGGCAAGCGTTCGGGCTATTCGCTCCAACCTGGCGATAAGGGCATCGAGGTCGAGCGTCTGCAGCAATCGTTGAAAGACGCAGGCGTCTACAAGGGCCCGATCGACGGTAACTACGACGCCGACGTGAAGCAGGCCGTCGAAACCTATCAGCGGTCGAAGAACCTGAACGCCGACGGCGTGGCCGGTGCCGCGACGATGGACTCGATGGGCGCCTACTAAGCGCGATTAAACTGCAATTTTGTTGAACTGTGGCGCGAGGGGTGAAATGCTTCACCCCTCGCTTTCTTTTGGGAAGGCATTCGCGCATGGAAGAAACGATCCGCATTGGGATCCGAATGGCCCGGCCGACCGACGCGGCCGACATCGCCCATGTCTATGTCGAATCCTGGCGCGACACCTATGCAGGCCTTCTGCCCGACGCCGGGCTGTTGCGCATGTCGAAGACCGACCACGCCGCAACCTGGACCCGCACGATCAAGCAATCGAACCTACGCAATCCGGTGCTCGTTGCGGCCGACACGAAATCCAACATCTACGGCTTCGCAAGCGCGGGACCTACGCGCGACAAATCTCTGCCGTTCGAAGGTGAGGTCTACACGCTCTACGTTGCGCCGGGCTGGACCGGTCAAGGTATCGGCTCAGGGCTTCTCGCCTCGCTCTTCCGCCTTTTTTCGAAGGGCGGGTACAACGGCATGATCATCTGGGCGCTCGCCGACAATCCATCGCGCTTCTTCTATGAAGCAATGGGCGGCCAACTCGTGGCCGAGCGTCAGCATCCGATGTGGGGCAAAACGTTTCGCGAAATCGCCTATGGTTGGCCGAAGCTCGATCTCGCCCGGCCCAAGCAACGGGTCGACCGCAACGCTGAGCCCGAGCCGCCGCTCTGACTATTGCGGCTTGCGAACATTGCGCGACCGCGCCCGCATAATTGTAAGCCCCAGCTGATCCGGTAGATACTTCGCAAGCAGCGCGACACCTTTGTTCACGCGTCCATTGATGTGCACGGCCTTGTTGCGCATGACAGCCTGGTATCCCTCCTCGGCGACCGCGTCTGCCGTCATCCACATGAACTCCGGCATCTTCGAGACCTCGGCGCGATTGTTCGCGACATCATGAAACTCGCTGTACGTGAAGCCGGGGCAAACCGCCGTGACGTTCACGCCGTCCTTCTCAAGCTCCAGATGCAGCGACCGCGAGAACTGCACCATGAAGCTCTTCGACGCACCATAAAGCGTGGAGCCAGCGGTTCCCGGGATCATCCCTGCTAAAGAGGCCACGTTGATAATGTACCCGCGCTTTCGCGAAACCATATCCGGCGCCAGCCGATGCGCGAGTTCGCACGGCGCCGTCATCAGTACTTGAATGAAATCGCGTTGGCTTTCCCACTTCGTCGAGAGATAGGTTCCCGGCACGCCGTAACCCGCGTTGTTGATCAACGCGTCGACACGCAATCCCCGCGTTTTGATCTCGTTCACCAGCCGCGCCGGCGCCGCCGGATCGGCCAGATCGGCAGCAATCGCATGCGCTTGCACGCGATGCTTCGCGGCGAACTCCGTTGCGATCCCTGAGAGGCGGTCTTCGCGGCGCGCCGTCAAAATCAAGTTGAACCCGTACTTGCCGAACACATCGGCGAACGCCTTGCCGATGCCGGCCGACGCCCCCGTCACCAGCGCGGTCATTCTTTCGTCCATGGGATTTCCTCCGGAGTCTGTTTTTTTTCTTAAAGATCTCGCGGCCGCATCAAGTCGATCAGCGTTCCGGTGCCTGGCTTTATCTCTCGCCAACGCTTGACCGGAACCGCGATTACGGCGAGCGCGCAGGTCGGAAATTTCTCGCGCAATCGCCGGTGCAATCGCTGCTCGTCCGGCGTCTTCGGCGACTGGCAAAGGTCATCCGCCAATTCCTCGAGCCCCGGATTATGACCAATGGTCATGACCGATCCGAGAGCATCGTCAAGCCGGCGCAGGCGACCCAAGATGCTTTGTGCCTCGGCTAGGTAAAGCGCCTCCTCGAAAGTCACGGTGATGTCGCCCAGCGACGGACGCACCAGATCGCAGGTCTCGACTGTGCGTCGCGCGGTCGAGCAGAGAACAAGATCAGGCTTGTACGCCTTGGCCTTCAAATAGGCACCCATTTGCGGCGCGACCTCGCGGCCCCGCGCATTCAACGGACGATCGTGATCGCTGATCGAACCGTCGCCTTGGTCCGACTTCGCATGACGCAGAATGTAGATCGTCTTCATGCGGCAGGTCCCCGCGCAAACGGAAACCGCAGCAGCCACAGAAACCGAATGGGTTGTTCGTCGCGATACGACGGAAGTCCAATCGGCATTGTCGTGTGCTCGACCATGGGATGACTACGATAAGTCGCGAAGAGCCGATCCCAAAGCGAAAGATTGAACCCGAAATTGGCATTCATCTCGGTCGCCGCCGTCGAATGATGCACACGATGCATATCCGGGGTCACGATCAGAAGTCGCATGGCCGCATCCAACACCGGCGGCAAACGAAGGTTGGAATGCGAAAACATCGACGTCGCGTTCAGAACAATCTCGAACACAAGCACCGCCGCGGCGGGAACGCCCACCACAAGCACGACAGCGATCTTCCACAACTGGCTGAGCAATATTTCAAGCGTGTGAAATCTGAGCCCGGTCGAAACGTCGATCTCGGGGTCTGCATGATGCACCCGGTGCAACCGCCAAAACGCAGGTACGAGGTGGAAGGCCACATGCTGCCCATAAATCGCAAGATCGAGCGCCGCAAACCCGATCATACCGGCGGCAACACCGGATACGCCCTGCGCCGTCAATAAACCCCAGCCTTCGCCCTCGACGTAGACAGCGGCGATGACCGTGAGCGCGGGCAGGAAAAAATATGAGAGCCGCAGCAACGCGGTGTTCAGCACGCTCAGACCCAGATTGCCGGCCCACCTTCGGCGCCCATAAGCCGGCGCGCGCCGCGGCCAGACGATTTCCGCCAAGGCCAAAGCGGCAAACACGCCAACGAAAATTGACAACCGAAAGAACGCTTCTTCGGATCCGCCCATCAAACCGGAATGCGCGCGTGACGCACCACGGCGGCTTTTTCCAATGCAGCAGCTGTCAGCCGGTCAATCTCAAGCCCGGTGCGCAAGCGCTGGAGCACGCGGTTCTCTTCCGGCAACACGGGTGCCTCCGCCAGCGCAACATCGAGCGCCAATGCATACGCGGTCTCACGCAAGGAATCCGTCAGCGCTTCCTTCACCAGTCCGATGATCGCATCGAGACCTTCGCGCTCCTGCAAGATCGCAGCGCACTCGCGCGCGACGGGAATGATCTTGTCATCTCTGAAGCCGCGAAACGCCGGCAACAGGCGCACGGAGTCGCCGATGGCATGGAGCTCGGCGTCGCTCATCCGCGCATCCGCGGCCGACACGACCACCATCACGTAGATCAACGCAGAATGCGGATTGAGTGTTGCCGTCATGCTAGCCTGTATCCTTGCTTGTGCGCGGGACCTTATTGGTGCGGCCGCTGATCGGCAAGCCCGGGCGCGTGCAGGAAGTCCCTAACGGTTTGTATGGCATCGGCAATGCCGACGCGCTCGACCTCGACGCCCGGCGGCAACCCCGAAAGCAACCGGCTCGGCGTGCGCGCGTCCAGCAGCACGAACACGCCGCGATCCGACGCGCGGCGAATCAACCGGCCAAATCCTTGCGCCAAACGCAGCCGCGTCAACTGATCGTCGTATCCCTTGCCGAAGGCCGCGCGCCGGGCCTTGTGCAAAATATCCGGTCGCGGCCACGGCACGCGTTCAAACACAACCAGCCGAAGCGATCGCCCCGGCACATCAACACCGTCGCGCAGGGCATCGGTACCGAGCAAACACGAATCTTCGTCCTCACGAAATAGATCGACCAATGATCCCGTATCGAGCCCGTCGATATGCTGCGCGTAAAGGGGCAACCCCTGCGCGCTCAAGGCACCGGCAATCGATCGATGCACATGTCGCAACGAGCGGATCGACGTAAACAACCCAAGCGCCCCACCTCCCGCAGCGACGAACAGATCCCTGTACGCGCCCGCCAACAGGTCGGCGTCGCGATTCAGATCGCGCACAACCAACACACGCGTTTGCCGCGAATAGTCGAACGGCGAAGCGAACGCGGCCCGCACCGGTGGCGTCACCAAATGCCCAGCACCGGTGCGAACTTCCGCCGATCGCCAACCGTCCGCGCCACCGTCGTCTTCCGGCGGCCTGTCGCGAAGCGTAGCGGACGTGATGAACGCCCCGTGCGAGGGCTCAAGAACTTCCGCCGCAAACGCAATCGTCGGATCGATCGCATGCCGGTAGAAACCGATGTTCGTGTCATGCCCGTCGAACCGCTCGACGCCCAGCCAATCGACGTTGCCGCCCGGCGGCACTTCCCCGACGCCGCTCAACGCTTGGATCCAATTCGGCAACTGCAGTTTCGCCCGTCGCTCAATCCCCCGCAGCGCAGCCTCGGCCCGCATGCGGTGCTGTGCCAACTGATCGCCGCCGTCTTCCCGCAGCATCTCACGCAGAGCCTTGGCGATCTCGTTCAGCGGCTGCGCGAGCGCCTTCAACGCGCTCGCAAAATCCCGCGCCGTGTCTGCAAGCAATGTGGTCGCCGGCGCCACCTCGCACTCAAGCCCGTAGGGCGACCCCACATCCTCCGACCGCGCGCGCACCTGCGTGCGCACAGCGCTCAAAAACCGTTCCATCTGCCCGCGTGGAGCTTCGTTCGCAACACGACTGAGCCAGCCATCGCCGGGCAGTGCCAATGCCAATTGCGCCACCTCCTGCAGCTTGTCGATCGCATCCGGGTCGGTTTCGAACACGGGCGTCAACCGCTCGACCAACCCCCGGCCACGCCGTGCGCTCCGCCCCTCGGCCCCACGCAACCATCGGCGCAACTCTGCACCTTCCCACCCTGTTATGTGGATCGCGAAGAAGCTGTCCGCCGCATCGAAGATGTGATGCCCCTCGTCGAACACGTACCGCAGCGGTGGAACGCTGCGCTCTTCCGGATCGGAATCGGCGAGCGCCGCATTGCGCGCCGCCTCGACCATCGTCAGGGCGTGATTGGCGACGACCACTCGGCTCGCGCGCGTCTTGCGCACGACACGCTCCAAAAAGCAGCGCCGGTAGTGCGGGCAAGCCGCATAGATGCATTCGCCGTGCCGATCAGTGAGCGCATTCGAAAATCCCGGATGAGGCCAAGCCCATGCCGGAAAATCGCCACCCTGCAAATCGCCGTTCTTCGTCGCGGTCAGCCAGCGCGCGACAAGCCCGAGCGCCACGGTCTCCCGCTCGATCAAAACGGGCAACCGCCCCGACGCTTCTTCAAAATTCAGCAGACAGACGTAGTTCTCGCGACCTTTGCGGACGGTGACCTTCTCCGCGCGCTCTGTTTCATCCGGATAAACCCGAACAAGCTCCTGCGCGATCTGACGCTGCAAGTTCTTCGTGTAGGTCGAAATCCAAACTGTGCCGTCATTGCGCTCGGCCCAAAGGGTAGCCGGAGCGAGGTAACCGGCGGTCTTGCCCAAACCTGTCCCCGCCTCCGCCAACACAACGGATGGTTCGCCTTCCTGAGATCGCGGACGAAACGCCTGTGAGGCCAGTGCGGCGTAGTCCGACTGCGTTTTCCGCGTCTCCGCCCCCGGTCCCACGATCGCACTCAAATGAGCACGCGCTTCTTCCGGCGAGATCGGCATGCTTCCGGGTTGCCCCAAAGGTGGCGCGTCCTCCCACTCCGGTAACTCACGCCAAGTATCCATCCGTGGGCTGGCTTTCGCGCGCCCCTCCGGATCCATCCGCGCCAGTAACAGCGGCGCCCACGCCCATCGTGATAATCCCATCGCCGCAGCGACACGCGCCGCCATCGGCCGCCCCGGCATCTGCGCAGCTTCGTCGACTAACATATCGGCGGCCGCACGCAGCGTTATCGCTTGTTCCGGTAAACTGACCGGACGTTCCAGCTTCAACGCACGCGCAAGCGCAGTCACGCTCGGCGCGATCGGCTGCGCCGGCCGCACAAACGCGAAGAGCTCCAGCACATCGAAATGCATCGCCCGTGGCTCCGACCGCGCACGACCAAGCCGCTGCAGCGTGAACCCCGTGTGTGCGGTCAAGTGCGGCTGCGATGAAGCCGTGGCGAGCGCCTGCTCCGCCGTCGGTTGCTCGAACCGCCCGTCGCCATGGGCAATCACTGCGCGGCGGAAGGTCGCGACAAGTGCAGGGATCGCAGCGAGGGCGAGCGGAGAATCCATGCCGCTACTATGCCGCGCCGTTGACGCTGAACCTAGCGCCCCATATGGCTTTCCCCATGACCACACGCAGCGACTTGGCAATGGCGGCCAAAGCCTGGCCTTTCGAAGAGGCGCGCAAACTGCTTGAGCGCGTAAAACGCGACGAGGCCGCGGGTAAGTCGAAACCCTACGTCCTATTCGAAACCGGCTACGGGCCCTCAGGCCTGCCGCACATTGGAACCTTCGGCGAGGTTGCGCGCACAAGTTGGGTCCGCCGCGCGTTCCAAGAGATCTCCGACAAGCCGACACGCTTGATCGCGTTCTCGGACGACATGGATGGGATGCGCAAGATCCCAGACAACATCCCAAACCAAGAGATGCTGCGGGAACACTTGCAACGGCCGCTGACGTCGGTGCCCGACCCGTTCGGTACGCACGAAAGCTTCGCCCATCACAACAATGCGCGTTTGCGCTCGTTCTTGGACGGTTTCGGGTTTGAGTACGAATTCATGTCGGCAACCGATGCCTACAAGTCCGGTAAGTTCGACGCGATGCTGCTGCATGCGCTGAAGGTGTACGACCAAATCATGGCGATCATGTTGCCGACCTTGGGCGAAGAACGCCGCCGCACATACAGCGCCTTCCTGCCGATCTCGCCGAAGTCGGGCCGGGTGCTCTATGTGCCGCTAAAGCGCCACGACGCGGAGGCCGGCACGATCACGTTCGACGACGAAGACGGTGAAGAGATCACGCAAACCGTCACCGGCGGTCGCGCGAAGATGCAATGGAAGCCGGACTTTGGCATGCGCTGGGCAGCGCTTGGAGTCGACTTCGAGATGTTCGGCAAGGACCATCTGCCGAACCAGCCCCTGTACGCGAAAATCTGCAAAGCACTTGGCGTCGAGCCACCGGTCAACTTCGTCTACGAGCTTTTCCTCGACAACGTCGGTGAGAAGATTTCCAAGTCAAAAGGCAACGGCATCGCGGTCGAGCAGTGGCTGACCTACGCGGCGCCGGAAAGCCTCGCGCTCTTCATGTATCACAAGCCAAAGACCGCGAAGCGTCTCTACTTCGATGCGATCCCGAAAGAGGTCGACGACTACGTCACCTACCTCGACAAATATCAGGGGCAGAACGAAACCGAGCGTTTGGAAAACCCGGTTTGGCACATCCATGCCGGAAGCCCACCGCAAGAGTCGTGGCCGGTCTCCTTCGCATTGCTCTTGAATTTGGTCTCTGCTTCCAGCGCGTCGACGCCGGAAATTCTTTGGGCGTTCATCCGTCAATACGCGCCGCATGCAAACCCGAAGGACAACCCCTCGCTTGACCGCCTCGTCGGCTATGCGATCCGTTATTACGAAGACTTCGTGCGCCCAAAGAAAAAGTACCGCGCTCCAACCGACAAAGAGCATGCTGCGATGGCAGACTTGGCCGCAGCGTTCGACAAGCTCGGCAACATTACCGACAGCGAGGCCGTTCAATTCCACGTGTACGAAGTCGGCAAAAAGCATCAATTCGAGCCGCTTCGCGATTGGTTCAAGGCGCTCTACGAGGTGCTGTTCGGCCAAGACCAAGGCCCCCGCTTCGGCTCGTTCGCCGCTCTCTACGGTGTGACGAACACGGCAAAATTGATCCGCGACGGCCTCGCCGGCAAATTCCTCGCCTGACAGTGGAACCGATCGCGCGTAAGGTCGCGCGCATGAGGTGGTGCGTCGCAGCCCTGTCGTTGCTTGTCGCGAGTGCGGCACACGCTGCTATTCCGGCCAAGGCTCAAAGCGAATATGCCGCCGGAAATTTCATAGGCGCAGCAACCCTTGCAGAAAGCGAAGGTTCCGCAGAAGCACTCGCCTTCGCAGCACGCGCGCGCATTGCCGACGCCGTTACGCGCGACGATAACTACTGCAAGGCGTGCCTAACAGTCGCCGAAATGATCGCGCAACGGGCAATCGACCGCGATCCGAAAACTGCAGACGGCTACATCCAGCTTGCAATTGCGTTGGGCTTCCGCGGCAGGTTGATCCCGCTCATGGATTCAAGAAACGAACGATTGGCCGAGCGGGGCCGTGAAGCGATCGACAAAGCGCTTGAGCTCGCACCCCGCAACGCTTGGGCTCTGGCCGCTCGCGGCGCTTGGAACCTTGAGATCGTGCAGCGCGCCGGCCCGCTCTTAGCCGACATTACCTACGGTGCTAAGCGCGCCGAGGGCTTGAAATATTTCCACGAAGCGCTGGCGGCGGACCGTGCAAACCTCTTGCTTCACTTCCACTTCGCGCTCGCAATTCTGGCACTCGATGCCGACGAGTTTCGTACCGAAGCGGCCGCCGCAATAGAAGCCGGGTACAAAGACCCAAGCAACGACGCATTGACGAAGTTCACGCGCAAGCGCGCAGACGCGCTGACCAATCTCTTGAGGGTTGGAAATGACGACGAGATCGAAGCGCTCGTCCGTCATTATCAGGGCTACCTACCCGAACGCTAACGGCGCGCCCAAACGACGCGCGCGATCCAATCGACCGTTTCGCGGTCCATTACCCGATCGGGCATCTCGGGATTGAGCGCCTTAAGCTCCACGCGCTTCCCCGTCTGCCGTACGAAGCGCATGATGGAAAAGCCTTCCTTGCTTTTGACGACGACGCAGTCATCGCGCTTCACCTTCGCGGCCGGCGACACAACGACGACGTCCCCGATGCGAAACAACGGCGCCGCAGAATCGTTCGTGATCTCAAGAGCAAACGCCGCGGTATCGCCAAGGTCGGGAAATGCGAACTTCCCCCAAGCTTTGGAAACCGGCCGCCCCTCACCATCGAACATCTTCTTCTTCGCAGCTTCCTTCAACTTCAAGAACGGCAGCTGCCGCGATCCGCGCGAAGAGTTGCCACGCGCCATTAGGCCGACGAAATCATCGAGGCTCGCGCTCGTCGCTTGCAAAATCCGCGAAAGGCTCTCCGTCGACGGCCACCGCAGCCGCCCTTGAGGCCCAAGCCGCTTGCTCTTGTTGAATGTAGTGGGGTCAAGCCCCGCAGCCTTCGCAAGGCCCGAGGGCGAATGCCCGTGCCGTGCGGCAAGCGCGTCAATGGCGCTCCATATTTGCTTATGCGACAACATCGTCAGCCGATGAAACCTTCGAACAACTTTGCACGATTTGCGAACGCCGTGCTTGGCCTTACAACTGCGCCGCTGCCGGTGAGTCCAATCTTAACACGATGATCCTCCTTCGCACGCTTTCAACTGTTGGGCTACCCCTGCTAACGCGTCTCGACCCGGAGTTCGCGCACACGCTTACGATCAAAGCGCTGAGCTGCTTCCACGATGCGTCACCTCAGCCTGATGATCCGCGTTTGGGCGTACAAGCGCTCGGATTGGATTTCCCCAACCCAGTCGGACTAGCCGCAGGGTTTGATAAGAACGTGGCTGCAACCGAAGCAATGCTTGGTTTTGGCTTCGGTTTCGTCGAAGCGGGAACCGTCACACCACGCCCGCAAGAAGGTAATCCTAAGCCGCGCATCTTCCGATTGCGCGAAGAGCGCGCGATCGTCAACCGTTTGGGGTTCAACAACGAGGGTCTTCAAGCTGCACGCGAGCGTCTCGTTCGCCTGCAAGGACGTCCGGGCATCCGCGGCATCAATATCGGCGCGAATAAAGACGCGACCGACCGCGTCGCTGATTATGTCACAGGCTTGAAGGAACTTGGACCTTTTGCGAGCTACGTCACAGTCAACATCTCATCGCCGAACACGCCAGGTCTGCGCGGACTGCAAAACAAATCGGAACTGCAAACGTTGCTTGCCGCTCTCGGCGAGACGAAAGCGAAGCTCCTCCGCCGCGTACCGGTACTCGTAAAGATCGCCCCGGATCTCGACGATCACGCGTGCGCCGACATTGCCGAACTTGCGCTGGCGCACAAGCTCGACGGCCTCATCGTTTCGAACACGACAATCGCCCGCCCCTCGACGCTGAAGAGCCGCTATGCGAACGAAACCGGCGGCCTTTCCGGCGCACCGTTGTTCGTCCGCTCGACAGCCGTGTTGCGCTCGATTCGGCGTCTGACGCAAGGCAAAATCACGCTGATCGGCGTGGGCGGAATATCCTCGGGCGCTGATGCCTTCGCAAAGATCAAAGCCGGCGCGACGCTCGTCCAACTCTACACCGCTCTCGCATTTCAAGGCCCAGGCCTCATCACACGCATCAAGCGTGAGTTGCTCGACCTTCTCACCAAAGAAGGCCACCAAAGCATCGGCACCGCGATCGGGCAAGAAACGGGCTAAGCGCGCCTACAACAGGTCGACGACCCGAATGCCCGCCCAAACCGTCGCCGCAGTAATCGCAAGCGACAGCACGGCCGCTGCCAACGCTGCGCACAACAGCACGCCGTCTTCTTCGAGATAGGCAAGCGACAACACCCCGATCGCCAACGATGGAAGGATATGGCTGAACGGGAACGGCCAGATCAACGTCGGCGCGAGCGCCAGAACGACAAAGCCTACGACGCGCTTTGTGGCCTCGAACGGTGTCCTCCAACGCGGTCGGATGAACCACTCCAACCATCTGAGCACCGGTGTCGCTCGCTGAAATACCGTGGCAACCCGCGCGGTCGCGATGCGACGCTCGGCGATGAAACGCGGCAGTGTCGGACCGGGGCGCGCAAGCATCATCTGAATCGCGGGATAGACAAGCAAGAACCCGATAAACGTTGACCCGCCGGGTATCAGCGCAATGAGCGCCATGACCAACAACACGATCCCAAACGACCGCTCGCGAAGTTCGCCGATCAACCAATCAAGCGTAACGAAATCGCCCGGAGCCTTGCTAAGCAAGTTCTCGATGATTGTAGATGTCGCAACGCGAGATGCCTCACCTAGAACCATGGCATCTCCAGAAATGCACAGCGCGAGGCTGGCCTGCTGAACTCGTAGCTGCGGATACGAGCACGCCTTTGCAGGATGGCTGCGGCGCGGCAGCTTTCACGCGTAGGCTGGAGCGGGTGAAGGGAATCGAACCTCGTCGTAAGCTTGGGAAGCTTCTGCTCTGCCCATTGAGCTACACCCGCGTGAGGTAGACGGATAGCATCTGCCCTTGCCGGATGTGAAGCACTTCGTTAGGCTTCTACGGCGAAACAGGAGCATCCCCTGCGACGCTTTCGCCGATCGACCCGCGCAAATTCCAAGACGCGGATACGACCGCGAAGGGCGAGCGCCGGGCAAGCGTCGCGCTGAAGCGTTTGGAAACGCTCTGGTTCAACACCGGAACGCTCTGCAATATCGAGTGCAAGAACTGCTACATCGAATCTTCCCCGACGAACGACCGCCTTGTCTACTTGAACACGGCCGAGGTCGAGGCATATCTCGACGAAGCGGAGGTCCTGGGCCAACGCCCGAAGACAGTCGCCTTTACCGGCGGCGAACCGTTTATGAACCCGGACATAGCTGCAATCCTCGAGGCAACGCTGTCGCGCGGTTACGAAGCATTGGTTCTAACCAACGCAATGAAACCTATGATGCGGCCCCGCGTGCAGGCGGCGGTCGCAGATATCGTCAAACGGCACGGTGCAAAGTTCAGCGTGCGCGTCAGCCTCGACCATTGGCGCCAAGACCTGCATGACGAAGAACGCGGACTGGGCACGTTCGACGAAACGCTCGCGGGGCTTCGCTGGTTGCGCGATCGAAATGTCGCGACCGCCGTCGCGGGCCGCTTGCTCTGGGGCGATACGGACGAAGGCATGCGTGCCGGTTATGCTGCTTTGTTCGCACGCGAAGACCTGAATATCGATGCAGCAGACCACCCCACGCTCGTCCTGTTCCCGGAAATGGACGCTCGTATCGATGTCCCCGAGATCACCGTCGATTGCTGGCGCATCCTGAACAAGAGCCCGGACGA
Source organism: Micropepsaceae bacterium (assembly GCA_044220975.1). Lineage (GTDB taxonomy): Bacteria > Pseudomonadota > Alphaproteobacteria > Micropepsales > Micropepsaceae > SZUA-430. Next base: position 73,016 of record JBGAPZ010000003.1, read on the forward strand.
CGTGATGTGCGCCACAAGCCGCATGATCGTAAAGCGTCGAGGTGCGACGAAACCTGCCGTCGTCGCCTGCACGCTTCTACCGTACGACCAGCAATTCGAGTTGGGGTCCAACCTCGCGGACGCACTTGGGCCCGTGAAACTCAATCATCCGCACTGCGCGAAATTCTGCGTGTTGGGCGGCGCCAGCTGCAAAGCCTAGCGCTGCGCGATCAGCCAGAGCCCGCCGCAGCACATCAGAAGGCCGAGCGCCTTCATCCAGCTCATTTGCTCCGCAAATAACATGTAGCCGATCGGCACGACGATGAGCGCAGCCGCCACGTTGACGATCGCGCCTGCCGTGTTCAGCGGCCACCCGTGCCGGAAGGCTGACGCGAATCCGAATTCGATCCCGACGATCGAGGCCCCAACCGCCGCCGCAATCGCGAAGTCGCGAACCTCCAACCGGTTCGCGCCGAGCTCTTGATTGCGCCACCACAGCAATCCGGCGCACGCGAACGAGACCAGATACGCAAACATCAAAAGGCCAAGGATATTCACCTCGGGCCGCGCTGCTTTCAGAAACGTCTGGTACGCCACATAGCCGGCGATCGCGAGCAGGAACGGCCAATACGCGACAGCCTGCATTGCGCTCAGGTCCGGAAGTGTTTCGAGAGCTTCAATCCTTGGCCCTGATAGTTCGAACCCAGACCCTGCCCGTACACACGCTCCGGCGGCTCGGTCAGCCGTTCGAACACGAGGCGCCCGACGATCTGCCCGTGAGTCAGAATGAACGGAACCTCGTGGCTGCGGACCTCAAGCACCGCGCGCGAACCCGAACCGCCGGCACCGGAATAGCCGAAGCCCGGGTCGAAGAAGCCCGCGTAGTGCACGCGGAATTCCCCGACGAGCGGATTGTACGGCACCATCTCGGCCGCGTACTCGGGCGGGATCGAAACCGCCTCGCGCGAAGCAAGAATGTAGAACTCGTTCGGATCGAGCACCACCGACGCATCCGGCCGCGCCCGAACTTGCTCCCAAAAGTCGCCGACCTCATGCACGCCGGGTTTGTCGACATCGATCAAACCTGCGTGCCGTTTTGCGCGATAACCGACGAGTCCGTCCCAACCCTTCAAGTCGACAGTCAGCGCAATGCCGTTCGAGATGTCGGCATCACCCGCCACAATCCCCTGCTCGTCCTGTAGCCGCTTCAACTCGCTATCCGAGAACGGTGGCGAACCACGCCGAAGCCGCAGCTGATTGAGCCGCGACCCCTCACGCACCAAAATCGAAAACGAGCGCGGGCTCACCTCGGCGTAAAGCGGTCCCTCGTAACCGGGCTCGATCCGGTCGAACTCCTTCGCGCGATCAACTATCAATCGTGTAAAGACGTCGAGCCGGCCGGTCGAGCTTTTCGGGTTGGCGACCCCCGACACACGATACGGCAGCGCCACGCTCTCAAGCAGCGGCACGATGTAGACGCACCCCGCTTCGAACACCGCGCCCTTCGTGAGATCAATCTGATGAAGTGCCAGCTGCTCGATCCGCTGCTTCACCGTTGCATCTGGCCCGGGCAAAAAGCTCGCGCGAATTCGCCATGCCACCGGCCCAAGCCGCAGATCCAAACTGGCAGGCTGAATCTGCGCGTCTTCGAATTCCTTGAGCGCCTGAATGCGCCCGCGCTGGATCATCCCGCGTAGGTGGCTCGCAGGCAGGATGCCGGTCGAGTGCCCGCGTTGGAGGTCGCCATCGTCGGCTGCGGGCGTGAACAAGGTCGAAGGTTGAGCCATAAGCTTGGTTTTAGGCCACCGCCGACGCGGAGCAAAGCGGCGCGGCGGAATGTCCCCAACCCTTGCGCGCCAAAACGGTCCCGCATAAGTTGTGCCCACGTGGTGATTTGAGCCGGTCAGCTTCGCGGCCACGTTAAACAAACAGCTAAAAGGCCGGGTCGCGTGACCTCCGACCCCGGCTACAGGGATTGCCCCCTGGTCCGGGGCTTTTTGTTTTCGGAAGGTGCAGCGATGGGAGAATTACGCCCCGGCCACAACTATGGCCTCAAGACCCGCCTCGTTCGCGGCGGATTAAAACGATCGTCGAACGGCGAAACCTCGGAGGCCCTCTACCTCACCTCGGGCTTTGCTTACGACAGTGCGGAAACCGCCGAAGCCCGCTTTAAGGGCGAAGACGACGGCTACACCTACTCGCGCTTTGGCAATCCGACTGTTGCGATGTTCGAAGAGCGCCTCGCGCTCATCGAAGGAGCGCCAGTCGCACGCGCGACCGCAACCGGCATGGCCGCCGTCAGCACCGCGCTTCTGTGCCATCTGCGCCAAGGCGATCACGTGATCGCTTCGCGCGCGATGTTCGGCGGCTGCCGCTTTGTGATCGAGGACGTGCTGCCGCGCTACGGCATTACATCGACGCTGGTCGACGGCACGAACCTCGACGCCTGGCGCGCGGCAGTCAAACCGACGACAAAGGTGCTGTTTCTCGAAACCCCGGCTAACCCCACGCTCGAAATCATTGACCTGAAAGCGGTCGCCGACATTGCGCACAAGGCGGGCGCACGCCTCGTCGTCGACAACGTCTTCGCGACGCCGGTGCTGCAGCGGCCGATGGAATACGGCGCTGACATTGTTGTCTACTCGGCCACGAAACACATGGACGGTCAGGGCCGCTGTCTCGGCGGCGCGATCCTTTGCGATAAGAAATTCCTGACCGACCACCTGCTCACTTACATACGCAACACCGGCCCTAGTTTGAGCCCGTTCAACGCTTGGGTGCTTCTAAAGTCGCTCGAGACGCTGGACCTGCGCGTTCGCGCGATGTGCGAACACGCGGCCGCCGCCGCCGATGCACTGGCGCGCGAGCGCAAGGTGAAACGTGTCATCTACCCGGGCCGCCCCGATCACCCGCAAGCAGCCCTCGCGCGTGCCCAAATGGGACTGGGCGGCTCGCTGGTCACGTTCGAGATCGACGGCGGCAAAGCCGAGGCGTTCCGGTTTGCCAACGCGCTCAACCTTGTCGACATCTCCAACAACTTGGGCGACGCGAAGTCTTTGATCACACATCCGGCGACCACGACCCATTTCCGCTTGACGCCGCAGGCAAGGCAGGAGTTGGGTGTCACCGACGGCATGTTGCGCCTGTCCGTCGGCCTCGAAGATCCGGCCGACATCGCCGACGATCTGCGTCAGGCCCTGAAAGCAATATGAGGTTTCAATGCACGAATACCGCGCGACGACGAGGTGGCGGCGCACGTCCGCCGACTTCTCCTACGAAAATTACAATCGCGCGCACGAGGTGACATTCGGCGGTGGCGAAGTCGTCGCTTGGTCGGCAGCGCCCGAGTTCAAGGGCGAGGCAACGCGCGTCAACCCGGAAGAAGCCTATGTCGCCTCACTGTCGACCTGCCATATGCTGACGTTTTTGGCCGTCGCCGCGCGCAAACGGTTCACTGTCGACAGTTACGTTGATGAGGCGATTGGGGTCATGGAAAAGAGCGCGCAGGGAAAATACTGGGTCAGTCGTGTCACACTTCGACCCAAAGTGGCGTTTTCGGGCGACCGTCAACCATCCTCCCAAGAGATTTCCGACCTCCATCACGCTGCGCATGAGAATTGCTTTGTTGCGAACTCAGTGAAGTCGGCAGTAACGGTAGAGTTGAGATGAAGCGCGATACGGGGATAGAGCTGGACGATGCGGTTCCGGCTCAGGGGTTGAGCGGGGGCCAAATGTTCCAACGCACGACGCGGCAGATTAAGGTATCCGTGCAACCGGCCTATTTGGCCGATCAGTCGGCGCCCGACAGCAACCATTTTTTCTGGGCCTATACGGTGCTGATCGAGAACGGAAGCTTGGAAACGGTTCAGCTGCGCACACGCTATTGGCGCATTATCGACGCCAACGGCCGCACGATCGAAGTGAAGGGTGCCGGCGTCGTCGGGCAACAACCAATCCTGCGCCCCGGCGAGAAGTTCGAATACAAGTCAGGCACGCCGCTTGAGACGCCGTCGGGAATGATGCTGGGCGCCTATCAGATGCAAACGGCAGAGGGCGTGGCGTTCCAAGTGGATATCCCACTGTTCCCTCTCGACAGCCCGCACGAAGCGCGCCGCGTTCACTAACCCCGCTTGAGAATGTGGGATTGCATGGTCGCGAAACACTTCGCGTCAAGGGCGCCCACGGGACAAATTCCTCAAAGTCGGTATTGAAATAATAGCCACGGGTGCTTTGATCTGACCTGGGGTCGTGGCCGTACTGTCATGATCCAAGGAGCTGATTCAATGGCGTCCATAATCCGCAAGAACGCAACCAAGCCGAAATTGGTCGAGCCGTCGCGCCCGACGCGCGAAGACGCCGAAGCTGCCGTCGAAACGCTTCTACGTTGGGCAGGTGACGACCCGACTCGCGAAGGCCTAATCGAAACGCCGGCGCGCGTCGCACGCGCATTTGAGGACTGGTTCTCCGGCTACAACGAAGACCCCGAAGACTACATGAAGCGCACCTTCGAAGAGGTCGAAGGCTATGACGAGATGATCGTCTTGCGCGACATCAGTTTCGAATCCCACTGCGAGCACCATCTCGCGCCGATCATCGGCAAAGCGCATGTCGGCTACCTGCCGTCGAAGAAGGTGGTCGGCATTTCGAAACTCGCCCGCGTGGTCGAGGCCTACGCCCGCCGCCTGCAGGTGCAGGAAAAGATGAACGCGCAGATCGCGAACACGATCCAAAACATACTTGAGCCAAAGGGCGTCGCTGTCGTGATCGAGGCCCGGCATCAATGCATGACCACCCGCGGCGTCCACAAGACGGGCGTTACCATGGTGACGTCCACGATGCTGGGAGCGTTCCGCGACGACCCGATGACTCGGCGCGAATTCCTGCACATCATCGGCAACCCGGCCTCAAGCCTCGACGGCTAGTACCGGCCCGGTCTAGGCTGGCCGATGGCCGCTACATACACCCCACGCGAAATGGTCGAACGCCTCGTCGCGTTCGATACCACGAGCCGCGACTCGAACCTGCACCTGATATCGTTCGTTGAAGACCATGTAAAAGCACATGGTCTAACGCCTCGCCGCATCCCAAACGCCGAGGGTACCAAGGCAAACCTGCTGATCACGCTCGGCCCCAATGAGCCCGGCGGCATCATCCTTTCGGGCCACACCGACGTCGTTCCCGTCGACGGCCAACCGTGGGACACGGACCCATTCAAGACCGTCGAGAAGGACGGCAAGCTCTTCGGCCGCGGCACGTCTGACATGAAGTCGTTCTCAGCCGTCATCCTCGCGTTGCTGCCGGAGTTTCAAAAACGCCGGGTGAAGACACCGATCCACATTGCGCTGTCCTATGACGAAGAAGTCGGCTGCTTGGGTGTCCGCCCGATGATTGCCGAGATCATCAAGTCGGTCCCAAAACCGAAGCTCGCAATCATCGGCGAACCGACCGACATGAAAGTCGTGAACGCGCACAAGGGCATTCGCTCGTTCCGAACCACAGTCACCGGCCGCGAAGCGCACTCGAGCCAAACCGACAAAGGAGTCAACGCCGTGATGGTCGCGGCGGAACTGATCATGCACTTGAGCGACATCGCGGAGCAGATGCGAAAGGTGGGCGATCCTTCGGGCCGCTTCGACCCACCCTATACCACCGTGCAATCGTCGACGATCGAAGGTGGCACCGCGCTCAACATTCTCGCGCGCCACTGCATGTTCCAGTGGGAGTTCCGTTATCTACCCGGCACCAGCCGCGACGACATCGTCGAACGCTTCATCGCACATACGAAGGAAAACGTGCTACCGCGCCTGCGCCGCATCGCGCCCGAAGCCGATATCGTGACATTGCCGCGCGCTCACGTTCCGGCCCTCGTCGCAACCGATGGCTGCCCGGCAGAGGCTTTGGCGAAACAACTGACCGGCCGCAATCACGCCGAAGCGGTAGCCTACGGAACCGAAGCGGGTCTTTTCCAAGAAGCTGGAATCCCGTCCGTCATTTGCGGGCCCGGCAACATCCAGCAAGCGCACAAACCGAACGAGTTCATCGAACTCTCCCAGATCGACGCCTGCACCGCATTCATGCGGCGCCTAATGGATCACGTCTGCGCCGCTTGAATGTCCTGCGGCCGAAAGCGATAGACCGTCGAACAGAACTCGCACGTCGCGCGGATCATTCCGTCCTGGTCGGCGAGCGCTTGAATCTCCTGTTCCGGATACTGCGAAAGCACGGCGGCCACACGATCCGAACTGCATCGGCAGCCAAACTGCAACTCGTGCCTGTCGAACACGCGCACACCGTCCTCATGAAACAACCGGAAAAGAAGGCGCTCAGCCTCGACCTGCGGATCGACGAGTTCGTGGGCTTCCGTCGTGGCAAACAGCGATGACGCGCGCACCCAATCGTCGGGGTTCTCGACGGCCGGTGCGTTGAGCCCGCCAAGTGCTGCTAAGTTCTGGATCATAATGCCACCTGACCGCCAATGCGGCCGCGCGCCGTCCGAGCCACGCGCACTTAACGTTGCGACACCGAGTTTTATGCGCGTTGGAATTTGCTCCGATCGTTCGAAATAACCTATGGCGCCTTCGGCAAGCCCGCTGCTGTCAAGCGGCACAATCCCCTGATAGCGCTCCATATCGGCGCCTTGATCGATCGTGATCGCAAGCGATCCTTCGCCGACCAACGCCTCGAAGGGCGGAGCCGTTCCGAGCGCCTCGACCGCGGCACGATCGAACATCGCGCACGCGCGCACCTGACCGGGCGTCGTGTAGTCGGCAACGATCATCCGCAGCGGCCCGCTACTACGTGTTTGCACGGTGAGCGTTCCGTCGAATTTCAGCGAGGCACCAAGCAGCGCTGCGAGCGCCAGGGCCTCGCCCACCACACCGGACACCGCGTCCGGATAGCCGTGCGCCGCGATGACGCGATCGGCCAACTCGGTCAGATGCACGATCCGTCCGCGTACGTTCATGCCCTCAATTTGGAAGCTACGAACGAAGTCGCCCGTCACGACATCGCCCAGGCGAGGACCGCCTTTTGCGAGTGCAGGCGGTTTTCCGCTTCGTCGAACACAGCTGACTGGGGCCCATCAAGAACAGCGTCGCTGACTTCCTCACCACGATGCGCAGGCAAGCAATGCAAGAAGATGACCTGCTTGCCGGCCGCCGCCATCAACCGCTCGTCCACACGATAGCGCGCCAGCACATTGTGCCGCGAGCGCATCCCGCCTTCGCCGAGTTGATCGCTCTCCGACATCTGCACCCATGTGTCGGTCACGACGGCGCTGGTGCCAGTTACTGCATCGTAAGGATCGCGAACGATATGAACCTTACCGCCATGCTCTTTGGACCACGCCATCAAGCGCGGCTCCGGATCGGCCTCGGGCGGACAAGCGACGCGTAGTTCGAATCCGAACTTCACCGCGGCATGGATCCACGATGCGCAAACGTTGTTGCCGGCACCCGACCAGGTGACGACCTTGCCTTTGATCGGCCCTTGATGCTCCTCGAACGTCATAACGTCGGCCATGAGTTGGCAGGGATGTGTCTTGTCGGTCAGCCCATTGATCACGGGCACCGACGCGCTCGCCGCCAACTCAAGCAGGCTCTGGTGCCGCTTGGAGCGCAACACGATCCCATCGACATAGCGCGACAGCACCCGCGCCGTGTCGCCGACCGTCTCGCCGTGACCGAACTGCATGTCGCGCCCGTCCAGAAACATGCAGTCTCCACCGAGCTGGCGCATGCCGACGTCGAATGAGATGCGCGTGCGCGTCGACGGCTTCTCGAAGACAAGCGCCAGCATTCGGCCCTTGAGCGGTTGGGCATCGTCTGGCGCACCCTTCGGTCGCCCTTTGCGCTCGTTCTTCATCCTCTTCGCGTCGTCGATCAGACGGCGCAGCATCGCGCCGTCGAAAGCGTCGAGATCGAGAAAATGCTTCAAAGTCATTTCGCGGCGTCCCTGGCCGGCACATGAGCGAGGCTCTGACAGGCGTCGTTCAAGATGCCGATCGCTTCGCGCACATGTTCCTCGGTCGCGATTAGCGGCGGCAGTATTCGCACGACATTATCGCCGGCCCCGACGGTCAGCATCCCGCGCTCGCGCAATGCGTCGATAACCTGGTTGTTCGGGACCTTGCATTTCAACCCCAGCAGCAAACCCTGCCCGCGCACGTCTTCGATGATCGATGCATTGCGGTCCACCACCATCGCAAGCTGTTGACGCAAATAGTTCGCGATCTTGTTCACGTGATCGAGGAACCCAGGCTCAAGCACGACGTCGAGCACGGCGTTACCAACTGCCATTGCCAGCGGATTGCCGCCAAACGTCGACCCGTGCGAACCAGCCGTCATGCCGGCCGCAGCTCGTTCCGTTGCCAAGCAGGCGCCAAGCGGGAAGCCGCCGCCGATACCCTTTGCGATTGCCATAATGTCAGGCGTTACGCCCGCCCATTCATGCGCGAACAATTTGCCGGTCCGCCCGACCCCCGTTTGAACCTCATCGAGCAAAAGCAACAACCCGTGCTCATCGCATAGGTCGCGCAGTGCCCGCAGGAACTCCGGCTGGACGGGACGAACCCCGCCCTCGCCCTGCACAGGCTCAATTAGCAGCCCTGCTGTATGCGGCCCTATGGCGGCCTTCAGCGCTTCGATGTCGCCAAACGGCACTTGATCGAAGCCGTCGACTTTCGGCCCGAAGCCGTCGAGGTGCTTCTTCTGACCGCCAGCCGCGATAGTCGCCAGCGTGCGTCCGTGAAACGCGCCTTCAAACGTAATGATCCGAAACCGCTCAGGCCGGCCATGGTGCGAATGAAATTTGCGCGCCATCTTGATCGAACACTCGATGGCCTCCGCGCCGGAATTGCAGTAGAACACCGTGTCCGCGAACGTCGCCGCGACCAAGCGCTCGGCCAACCGCTGCTGTCCCGGCACCTGGTAGAGGTTGGACGTGTGCCACAGTTTGCCCGCCTGGGTCGTAAGCGCCGCCACCAAATGGGGATGCGCATGACCCAATGCGTTCACGGCGATGCCTGACCCAAAATCCAAGAAGCGTCGCCCGTCGCTCGCGAAAGCGTAGACGCCCTCTCCCCGTTCCATGCTGATTGGAGCGCGCGCGTAAGTCGGCAAAACGGGCGTTATCACCAGGCTTTTCCTCAAGGTTTCACGCGGAAATACCCAGGTTTTCCGCTAAGTCCACTAATGGGTGGCATAAGGTATCATGTCAACGATTCCGGGCGATTCGTTAACTATGTGTTCCGGCGACCACAAATCCCCAATAACTACATCTTGTGGCGACCGTTAGAACTTGTAGGTCCAGTCCCGATCCCTACTATACCTCGCTTAACCATTCTCGCCCCCAGCGAGGGAGAACAAAATGGGTTGGACGGACGAACGCGTCGAACAACTAAAGCAGCTTTGGGCCGAAGGACTTAGTGCAAGCCAGATCGCCCGCCAGCTCGGCGGGGTCACCCGAAACGCCGTTATCGGCAAAGTGCATCGCCTTGGGCTAGCCGGCCGCGCGACCCCCGCCCGCGCCGAACGTCCCCGCCTTCAAACGGTCCGCCGCGTGGCACGTCCGCGCCCGGCGCCAATCGTGCAGGTCCCAATCATCGAGAAGGACCCGGTGGTCGACGATCAGGGCCGCAAGACGACGGTCCTCACGATTTCCGACCGGATGTGCAAATGGCCGATCGGCGATCCGTCGACCGCAGAGTTCCACTTCTGCGGCCACGCGCCGAAAATGAACTCGCCTTATTGCGACGCGCACAGCGTCAAGGCGTTCCAACCGACGCAAGGCCGCCGGGACCGCGAGCGCGACAAAGATTACCGCCGGTATTTGGCGAACAGCTGACCGAACGAGTTTGAGGGGAAGATGAAAGGGTCTGCCGAAAGGCGGGCCCTTTTGTTATGGGCTAAGTCTTTAGCGACTCGTCAAGCGCATAGCCGGCCGAACGCACGGTACGGATAGGATCCTGTTCGCCGCCCTCGATCAGCGCTTTGCGCAAACGCCCGATATGCACATCGACCGTGCGCGCATCGACATAAACGCCAGATCCCCAAACCGTATCGAGCAACTGTTCGCGGCTGAACACGCGGCCCGGATGCTGGATGAAGTGGTCGAGCAGTTTGTATTCCGTTGGGCCCAAGTGAATCTCGCGATTGCCCCGGCGCACGCGCCGCGTTGTCCGGTCGATCGAGATGTCGCCGAAGCCTACGATATCCTCGGCGAGCGCCGGCCGGATGCGCCGTAGTACGGCGCGCATCCGCGCAAGCAACTCCGTCATAGAGAACGGCTTTGTGATGTAGTCGTCCGCGCCCGTATCGAGGCCCCGCACGCGGTCTGCTTCCTCGCCGCGCGCGGTCAGCATAATGATGGGTACGTTTTTCGTCTCTGCCCGGCCTCTAAGACGCCGGCAGACCTCGATCCCCGAGACCTTCGGCAGCATCCAATCGAGCACCACGAGGTCGGGCGTATCCTCCGCCGCAACGAGCAATGCCTCTTCGCCGTCATAAGCTTCGACGGCGCGGTAGCCTTCCTTTTCGATATTATAGCGCAACAGCGTCATCAACGACGCCTCGTCTTCCGCAATCAAAATCAACGGCTTTCTTGCAGCTCCAGGCCGCGCGCCTACATCAAGATTCGTCATGCCGCGCCACGGTCGTGCTCGACGTCGTATCGCTCTTTGGCCGTTCTTCGCCGAGCTTCGTGCCGGTGGCCGCGTAGTAGACCGTTTCCGCGATGTTCGTCGCGTGATCGCCGATCCGCTCGAAGTTCTTCGCGATGAACAGCAAATGCGTCGAAGGCCCTATCTTGCGCGGGTCTTCCATCATGTACGTCAAGAGTTCCCGAAACAGCGAGTTGTAGAGCTCGTCGATGTCGTTATCGTTCTTCCAGACGCGCAACGCCGCCTCACCGTCTCGCCTGGCAAAAGCGTCCAGCACGTCCTTGACCTGTGTCAGCGCCTGACGACCCATCCGCGTAAGACCTTGCGCCAAATGCTGGTCAGGAGCGTCGCGCGCGACGACCAGTGTGCGCTTGGCAACGTTCTTCGCCAGGTCACCGATCCGCTCCAGGTCGTGCGAAATTTTGAGCGCCGCAAGGGTCTCGCGTAGGTCGAGCGCTAGCGGCTGACGCAATGCGAGCAAGCGCACCGCCTGCTGTTCGATCTGGGCTTCAAGGAGGTCGATCTTTCCGTCACTTGCGATGGTTTGTTCCGCAAGGGGCATATCGCGCCGGGAAATCGCCTCGATCGCGTTGGCGAGTTGTGCCTCGCACAGCCCACCCATCTGCACGATCGCCGTGCTCAGCGCCTCAAGCTGATCGTGGAATGACTTGACGATATGCTCGGCCATGCTTCGCCTTGTGCAACAGGAGCCCGACTACCCGGGCTTCACAGACCTAATGCAACGATTCCGTGAAGGATTCATGACGCCGTTAGCAAACCGGCCTGCGGCGCGTCGCTTTGCCCAACTTCGGTGGCGAGCGGCAGGAACACCGTAAACGTCGAACCTTCGCCGACCTTGCTTTCGACCAGCAGACGTCCGCGGTGCCGGTTCACGATGTGCTTGACGATCGCAAGACCCAACCCGGTGCCGCCGATTGCCCGGCTACGACGGACGTCGACTCGATAGAACCGCTCGGTCAGCCGTGGAATGTGCTCCCTAGCGATGCCCTCGCCGCGGTCCTTCACTGCGAGATAGACCGCGGGTGACGGGCCGGGTTCGCCCGGATCGGCGCGCCGCGTACCCAACTCCAGGGTCACCATCGTTTGTGGCCGGCCGTACTTGATCGCGTTATCGACGAGGTTCTGCACGACTTGGAACAACTCGTCGCGGTCGCCTGCGACGTTCGGCAACGACGTCGGTTCCGCTATCTCGAGTTGGATGCTCGCGCCGTGCGCCTGCGGTGCAAGCGCGCTTGAGACCTCTTCCACGACATCGCCAAGGTTCACGCTGCCCGCGGGTCGAACGTGCTCGTTAAGCTCGATCCGCGACAGCGACAGCAAATCGTCGATCAAGCGGCGCATCCGCGTCGCCTGCTCGGCCATGATCCCCAAAAAGCGCTCCTGCGCTTCGGGATCGTCTTTCGCGTGTCCGCGTAACGTGTCGATAAACCCGGTAAGTGAGGCGAGCGGCGTGCGCAGTTCATGGCTTGCGTTCGCGACGAAATCCGCACGCATCTGCTCCACGCGCTGCGCCTTCGTCGTATCGCGAAGCACGATAAGCGCCGACCGCAAGATGCGATCGCTATCTTCAATCGGCGCCAGATAGGCGTCAAAATTCTGCTCATGCGCGCCCATGACCGGGAACTCGACCCGCTGCGGGCCGCGCCCTGCAAGAACGAGATCGAGCGCCGTCAACACTTGCGGTGCACGCAGAACGCTGGCCAAATGCTTCCGCAGTTCGACGACGCCGAACTGCTGCTCGAACGCATCGTTCGAAGCGATGATGCGTCCCGTGTGATCCGTGAGCAGCACGGGATCGGGCAACCGCCGCACCAGATCCGAAGGCAGATAATCGCCACGCGAAAGGGTCGGCGAAAGCTTGATTGGCGCATCGGTCGGCTGCACCACCGCGGGTGTAGGCTGTGTCCAAACCGGATCGGGTAGGCTTCGCACATACCCGAGCCGCGCCACCGCAATCAGGGCCACACCAGACGCCAACACCGCGCAAAACGTCCAAGCGCCGGTCCAAGCTGCGACCAAGAACAACGCGCCGCACGCAGCAGCGAGTGTCAACTTGATATCGTCCATCCGAACGGAAATTGGCGTGCGTGTACGCTTGTCGCCCGCCTTGGAAGCGTCGGCGCTTGCTTTCGCTTGCGCGCGGTCTGTACCCGCCGCTTTTGGGGGGACTGCGGTCCCTTCGCCGGCAACTGACATTTCGAACCCCTCCCCGGCATCGACGACGACCTCCCCCACAGATCGGCGTGCGGCGCGCGGTTCGCGAACATAGAACCACAACATGCCAGCAGCAGCGAGCTTGGCAAGAACTGCCGCGCCAAAGACGACTTCAAAACCGAGCGAGGCGGCCATCTGACCGCCAGCGATCGCCCCAAATACCTGAACCAGAGATTGCGCCGAGTTAACCATCGCTATGCGCATCGGCAAATCGGACCGGTTGCCGAACTCGAGCACCATGTTCTGGGAGGCAATCAGATAACCGGAGTACCCAGCCCCGATTCCGACAAAGCACAGCATCACAGATGCCGAATCCGTCGACATGGCAAGCGCAGTGGTAGATCCTGCCCACATGAAGAGCGCAGGCACAAAGACCGCTTTGAACCCAACGCGATCGGCGAGAGCGCCCCAACCGAGGTTGGCAACCGTCTGCGAAACGAGAAGTGCGAGCGACAACAGACCGATCTTCTCGCCGGTGAGCCCCTGCGTCTTGCCGACGAAGAGGATGTAGTAGGGAAGCGCGAGTGTTCCCAACGTCGCGAGCGTCTGCGCCCAAAAATACATCGCGAAGGCGCGGTCTTGCAGCAAAAGCGGAATGTCGCCGAGCCGCTCACGCACGCTCACCGGCGCACGCACGCTGGGGGCCTCTGGCTCGCGCACCAGGTAAAGAAAGGTGAGCCCGGCTGCAGTCAGCGCAAACGCGAGCAGGAACGTCGACGCATATCCGTTGCCGAGCGCATTGGTTTCGACCAGGTACTTGCCGCCGACATACGCAACGGCTGAAGCGGTCATCCCGCCCAAAAAGTTGCGCAGCCCGATCATCATGCCGCGGCGGTTGGCCGGAATCGTCTTCGTCAGCAGAACATTCCAAAGCACGTTTTGCATGCCGGAAAAGACGCCAAGCGCACACAAAAATAGTGCAAACACGTAGACCGTTATGTCGGGCGGCAAGAAGAAACCGGAGAGCGCAAGCCCCAACACCGACAGCCGCATCATCCAGCCATAGCGCAATCCCAGATCGACAATCCGCCGCCGGTGCTCGATCGCGGTCGCGCCAAAAATGCTGCTGACGAACGACCCCAGAAACTGCATCGCGAGCGCCAACCCGACGAGGGCCGTCGACCCGGTCAGCGCAAACAAATAAGCAGGCACAAAGGTAGGCGCGTTGACGAGCCGAAACCCCGTCATCGCCAGCATGCCGTGTGCAAGCTGGCTGACGTAATTACGCGTCAAATTTGCTGCCACTTCCTCGTGGAACTTGGCCTCTGCGCGAGCTTCAACGTTCACGTCGTTCAGTACGTCCCCTCAAACGCCGTGCGTTTTGAACCACTCGAGTGCGCGCGGCCACGCCTGCTTGGCCGCAGCCTCGTTGTAGCTCGGTCGGTAGTCGGCCAAGAACCCGTGATCGGCGCCCGGATAAACCACGATCTCGCTCTTCGTGTCGCCGGCAGCTTTGAGGGCTGCCCGCATCTCCTCGCCCTCACTCACTGGAATGCCCTTGTCGAGTTCGCCGTACAGGCCGAGCACACGCCCCTTCATCTTCCCCGCGAGATCGATCGGATGCACCGGCCGCGTGTCGTTCGCATGCTTCGTCATCGAGCCGTACCACGCCACGCCGGCTTTGATGTTCGGGTTATGCGCCGTGTACATCCACGTTGCGCGCCCGCCCCAGCAAAAGCCGGTAACGCCAAGGCGAGCCGCATCACCACCGTTGCCGGCAGCCCACTTCGCCGTTGCATCGAGATCGCTGAGCACGGTTTCATCCTCAGCCTTTCGCACGATCGTGTCGATCAAGGTCTTGAAGTCTGCGATCTTTGTCGCGTCGCCATAGCGCGCGTAGAGATCGGGCGACACCGCGAGGTAACCAGCCTTCGCGAACCGGCGGCAAACGTCCTTGATCCATTCATGCACGCCGAAAATCTCGTGCACGACCAAGATCGTGCCGAGTTTGGTTCCCTTCGCCGGCATCGCGCGATACGCAGGCATCTCACCGTCGGCGACAGGAATTTTCACTTCGCCCGCGTCAAGTCCCGAAGCGTCTGTCGCAATTGTCGTGGCCGCAACCGGTTGCACGGCAAGGGCGAACCCCGTGGCAAGGCCAGTCATCGCGAAACCGCGGCGGTTCATGGAGGTGCGCTCGATCACATCGGACATTGTCGAATCCTCGGGGACAAAAAATAGGAAGGCCAGGGAAATGGCCCC
The DNA here is from genome assembly GCA_044220975.1 of Micropepsaceae bacterium. GTDB lineage: Bacteria > Pseudomonadota > Alphaproteobacteria > Micropepsales > Micropepsaceae > SZUA-430. The sequence continues at coordinate 88,089 of JBGAPZ010000003.1, forward strand.
CGGCCTTCGCACCTTAGCAATCGCTCTATTCCAGTGCGAGCCCCAACCTAACGGATGCGACGAAGTGATTCCGTGCGGTCGTTGAAGCCGAATGCCCAAAGGTTTGACTGCGAGCGATCAATAATCACGCAATAGCCGCGGTAATTCGGACGGTCGCAGAGCTGCCAAACGCCGCCTTGAATCACAACGCTCGAGGTCAAGTTCCCGAAGCTGTAGGGGCCTAGATCCGGGACATCGGTCGAGAACGAGCGCGAGGTCCCCGCATAGTTCGTGTGGCGGTAGAGCGTGATACGACCCTTACCACCGCCGCTGCCGCCACCCCAACCGCTGCAGACGAGCCGGCCATTGTCGTTGACGACGTTGCCTCTGCAATTCTTGAGATCCAACGTCGATGTACGCCAGCTTCCAAAATTGTCCCTGCACGTCGCATAGAGAACGTTCCCGTACAGACGCGCATTTTGACAAGAGTACCGCCAGGTGCCGCCGGGCAGGTCTCCGTCACCCGCATCGTCGTCATCCCCATCGTCGGAGTTGTCGCGGATGCAGCGCAGGATTCCATTCGCGTTGGCGATATCGCGGCAAGTTTGGTAGCCGGCTAGCTCCGTGTATCGCCAGCGGCCGAAGTTGTCGCGGCACTCGGCAGTCAGCGTCCCGCGCTCGATCGCGATGTTGCGGCACGAGTTGCGATAGCTGCCCTTCGGTGACCAGCCGCTGCCGTTGTCGTCATCATCGTCGTCGTCATTGTAGTCGCCGACGCACTCGAGCCGTCCGTTGCGATTGGCAATGTCGCCGTCGCAATCGCGATAGTTTCGCAGCGTCGTGTAGTTCCAGCTGCCGGAGCGCGTACGGCACGTTGCCGACAACGTGTTCCACGTCGTCTCGATGTCGCTGCACGTCCGGTTATACGTGCCGGGCGGCGTGTAATCCGCTCTCGCGACACCCACCGCTACAAAGGCAAAAGCAAGCGTCGCCAGAAGTTTCGCTATGAATCTCATGAGATCACCCATTCTCAAACTGCGCCTTAGTCTGCACGCAATCTTGACCCGAGTTGGGCACGAAGAAAATGCGGCTGAATTGCGGCTCAACTGACCATGTTTGCGCCACGAGGCCGCCGCTTTCCGCATTCAGAAATCCGCCATGCGTTCGCTCATCTTCGCCCTCGCGCTAATCGCGCTCACATCACCGGTTGCAGCAGCAACGGTGAACCTCATCGTGGTCGACAAATCCCGCCGCGTCATGACGCTATGGGCTGGCAAAAAGCCGTTCAGAACTTACCGCATCGCCCTCGGCGGCAACCCGATCGGCGACAAACAAGAAGAAGGCGATTCACGCACGCCCGAAGGCCGTTACGTGATCGACGGCAAGAACCCAGGCTCGAGCTTTCACTTGTCGCTGCGTATTTCGTACCCAAACAAACAGGATCGCGCGGATGCCGCCAGACGCGGCGTCTCACCGGGCGGATTGATCATGATCCACGGCACCCCTGGTTATCTCGGGATGCTTCAATCCACGGGTGCTATGCGCGACTGGACCTCCGGCTGCATTGCGGTCTCGAACGCTGAAATCGAAGAAATCTACAAGAACGTCCGCATTGGCACCCCGATCGTTATCAAGCCTTAAGCGCCGCGCTTGACCGCGCCGTTCGGCCACCTATGCTGCCCCCGCTCAACATACGAACGGGACCAATGACAACGACGACCCTCGACCGGCGCGCCATGGCGGCTGAACCGAAGCAGGCATGGACAACCGCGCAAGCGCGTGAACTCTACGACCTCCCGTTCGCAGATTTGATCTTCCGAGCGCAAACCGTGCACCGCATGCACTTCGATCCGAACGAAGTGCAGATGTCGACGCTCCTTTCGATCAAAACCGGCGGCTGCCCCGAAGACTGTGGTTATTGCAGTCAGTCATCACATTTCGAGACCGGCCTGAAGGCTTCTAAACTCATGGCCCTTGAAGAGGTCCGCACGGCTGCTGAACAAGCGAAGGCCGGTGGCGCTTCCCGTTTCTGCATGGGCGCGGCTTGGCGCGAACCCAAAGACCGCGACATCGACACGCTGTGCGAGATGGTGCGCGAGGTGAAAGGACTAGGCCTCGAAAGTTGCATGACGCTCGGCATGCTGACGCAAAGCCAGGCCCAGCGTTTGGCCGACGCCGGACTCGACTACTACAACCACAATATCGATACCGGCCCCCAACACTACGGCAAGGTCATCACGACTCGCACGCTGCAGGATCGGCTCGACACGCTCGAACATGTGCGCGAAGCCGGCATGGCGGTCTGTTGCGGCGGCATCATCGGTATGGGCGAAGCACGCGAAGACCGCATCGGGATGCTGGTGACGCTTGCGAACCTTTCCACGCCGCCGGAGTCCGTGCCGATCAACGCCCTCATGAAGATCAAGGGCACGCCGCTCGGCGACAGCGCTCCGATCGACAATTTCGAATTCGTCCGCACGATAGCAGCCGCACGCATCATGATGCCGATGTCGGTCGTACGCCTTTCCGCCGGTCGCGAGAACATGAGCGAAGAATTGCAAGCGCTCTGCTTCCTCGCAGGTGCCAATTCGATCTTCATCGGTCCAAAGCTGCTCACGACCGCAAACCCGGCCAAGGCAAAAGACGACGCGCTATGGTCGAAACTCGGCGTACGCCCGATGGATGTCTAAGCTATCAGACTGATCGCTTGACCATCATCTGCTTGATCTCGCCTATCGCTTGCGCGGGGTTCAGCCCCTTCGGACAGGTGCTCGCGCAATTCATAATCGTGTGGCAGCGGTACAAGCGGAACGGATCTTCAAGATTGTCGAGCCGCTCGCCCTTCGCCTCGTCGCGGCTGTCGGCCAGCCAGCGGTAAGATTGCAGCAGGATCGCCGGCCCCAAATATCGCTCCTGGTTCCACCAGTAACTTGGGCATGACGTCGAACAGCACGCGCACAAGATGCACTCGTAGAGCCCATCGAGTTTCTGTCGGTCTTCAGGCGATTGCTTCCATTCCTTCTCGGGCGTCGGCGTTTTCGTCTGCAGCCACGGTTCAATCGACGCGTACTGCGCATAGAAGTGCGTCATGTCCGGCACCAAGTCCTTGATGACGCTCATAGCTGGCAGCGGATAGATTGCGATCGGCCCTTCGATGTCGTCGATCGCTTTGGTGCAGGCGAGCGTGTTCGACCCGTCGATGTTCATCGCGCACGATCCGCACACGCCTTCGCGGCACGAACGGCGGAACGTCAGCGTAGGGTCGATTTCGTTCTTGATCTTGATAAGCGCGTCCAGAACCATCGGCCCGCAGGAGTCGAGGTCGATCTCGTACGTATCGAGCCGCGGATTTTCCCCATCGTCCGGGCTCCAGCGATAAACCTTGACCGCCCTCGGCCGCTTGGCGCTAGAGGTCGAAGGCCATGTCTTCCCGGGTTTGATCTTGCTGTTCTGCGGCAGCGTAAACTGAACCATGACGAACCCTGGGTGCGCTGAGATGTGATGACAATGGGTGTAACGCGCGCCAAGCCGCGCGTCCATCTGGTACACAAACAGACTGTAACCCCTTATTGTCGCGGGTGTCACCGAGAGCTGGGGTCAAGCAACGAATGCGTCTGCCAATCCGTATTGCCGTAACGTGCGTGCTGATAGCGCTCTCCGCCTGTGGACCGTCGGAACCGGCGAAGAATAAGTCCGCCGACGCAACTATCCCGCTCGGTCAGCTTCCGAATACGGTCGAACCGACACACTACCGCCTCGACCTGACGATCGACCCGGACAAGCCGCGCTTCAACGGTGTCGCGGAGATCGACGCCGTGCTTAAAAAGCCAACGCGAGAGATTTACCTCCACGGCCGGGACCTCACCGTCGACGCGGTTTCTGCGCGCATCGCCGACGGTAGCAGCATCCCTGGTACTTACGAGCAGGTCCATGAGACTGGTGTTGCCAAACTGACTTTCGAATCCAAACTCCCAGAAGGGAAAGCAACGCTTCACCTCGCCTACAACGCGCCGTTCGAAACGACACCCGACGCGCTCACCTCGATGACCGCAAACGGTGAAAAATACGCTTGGACGCAGTTCGAGGAAATCTCAGCGCGCCGCGCTTTCCCAAGCTTCGACGAGCCCCGGTTCAAGACACCGTTCGACATCGCAATCACAGCGCCCAAACTTGATTCCGCCATCGCAAACACGCCCCCTCTGAAAGAGGAAGCAGCCGGAGCACTAAAGAAGACGGTATTCGAAACGACGAAACCATTGCCGACCTACCTCGTCGCAATGTTTGTCGGTCCCTACGATATTGAAGAGGGCCCCACGCTTCCGGGCATTCGGTCGCGACCGGACGCCATCGCCATCCGCGGAATCACGGTGAAAGGCAAAGGCGATCGGTCGCGCTACGCACTCACCGAGACGCCGCCGCTTCTGCGTTATCTCGAAGACTATTTCGCGGCACCTTTCCCGTATCCGAAGCTTGACCTCATCACGCCGCCGAACTTCACGGCCGGCGGCATGGAGAATGCGGGCGCCATCACCTACACCGAACGCGGCATCCTTCTCGATGACAGCGCATCAATTCAACAAAAGCGCTACTTCGCTCTGCTGCACGCTCACGAGGTGTCCCACCAATGGTTCGGCGACCTCGTGACGGCGAAATGGTGGGACGACATTTGGCTCAACGAAGCCTTCGCCTCGTGGATGGGAAACAAAGCCGCTGCCGTCGTCTGGCCTGTGAACGAGTTTTCGCGCGAGACAATCCGCGATGCGCTGAACGTCATGGACACGGACTCGCTCTCGACCGCCCGCGCCATCCGCCAACCGATCAAATCGACCGACGATATCTACAACGCTTTTGACCGGCTGACCTATGACAAGGGCGCGGGTGTGCTCGCGATGTTTGAATCCTACCTGGGCGAGGACGCATTCCGCGAAGGCGTGCGCAACCACATGCGCCGCTTCGCACACGCCAGCGCGAACGTGCACGACTTCATGGAATCGTTGGCTCAAGGCTCCGGCAAAACGGAAGTCATCTCGGCGTTCGAATCCTTCTTGAACCAACCCGGCGTTCCGTTGGTTCGCATGAAATCAACCTGCAGCGACCGCGACCTCATCATCGAACTTGCACAATCTCCCTTCGGCGCCAAGAGCGCGAATGACAAGCGCAAGTGGTCCATACCCGTATGCGTTCGCGATGTCGCAAAGGGACGATACCGCGCCTGCACAATGCTGGCAGAGCGCACCGCGACCCTGACGGCGCCTCAGCAATGCGGCGCGACACTGATGCCGAACGCCGACGGCGCTGGCTACTACCGCTTTGCGATGTCGAGCGCTGATTGGCAAAATCTGGTAGCTCAACGCGTTCGCCTTTCGCCCGCAGAGCAACTCGCCATGCTGCACAGCCTGCGCGCTGCATTCCGCGTCGGCGAAACGGACGCCAAAACGTACCTAGCCGCGCTCAAGGCGGTAGAGACCGGCAACACGTGGGACACCGTCGCGCTGGCGCACAACCTGCTGCTCGAACTGCGCAAAGAACTTGTTGCCAAAAACGACCTGCCAGCTTTCGAACAAACGGTTCGATCTTGGATTGCCCCCGCTTTCGCAAGCACTGGCCTCGCACCTAAGCGGCGCGAACCGCCCGCCACAACGCTCCTTCGTGCCGAGCTCGCCCAAGCGATGGTCACCGTGGCGCGAGATCCAGGCACGCTCACCGCGCTCGCCGCCAAGGGCGCGGCGCTCTTGCGCGCGATGGCGCAAGGACAGCAGCCCGAGCCGATAGCTCCCGAATTGGTAGAGGCCGCAACATGGGCCGCGATATACACCGGCGGCGAGCCAATCGCGCGCGATGCGATGGGTGCAATTAAGGGTTCGTCCGATGCACAATTTCGTAGTCTCGCCATTGCGGCGCTCGCCGCAGCGCGCGATCCCGCAGCCAACCAGGAGATAGAAGAGTTCATTGTGTCTGGTGCGCTAACAGTTCGGGAGCAAGGCGCCTATATGCGCAACGCCTTCCTAGACGCCGAGCGGCGCGCAGGCGCTTGGGAATGGTTGCGACGCGATTTCAAGCGCATCAGCGCTTCAGTTCCGCGCGATGCCCGTTCGCGCCTCGTCAGCCTCACCGCCAACCTTTGCGCCGACCAGTCGCGCGCGGAGATCGAGTGGTTCTTCAAGCCGATGATCGCCGAAATCTCTGGCGCGCCACGTGTCTATGCGAATGCTCTCGAAACCGTTGACCGCTGTGTTGCCTGGCGCAAGGCGAAGGGAGCGGAACTTGCCGCTGCCCTTCACGCATCGTGATCATTCGCGACTAAGGCCGAATCCGACCGTAGGCCGCGCAGAGCGGTACCAATCGACGTTGCGTGTCACATACATCGTGACCGCGACTGCGGCGAACGCCGCCGACGCACCGATGATCAACGCATAGTCCTCTTGCTTCAGCAGCAGGAACAGCAGCGCGTAGAGAACGCTCAAAACCGCAAAAACGACGAGCGCCCGCGACGAACTCTTCAACGCCGACCAGGCATAGGCGGAGATCAAGAGGACGGTCGCCGCAGCGGCTAGCAGATACGCGAGGTCGAACCCAATCTGCTCCGCAAGCGACAGCAGCAACAGATAAAACACGACCTGCGCACCACCGATCAGAAGATACTGAACGCCGTGTATGCGCGATCCAGACAGCGTCTCGATGAGAAAGAATGACAAAAACGCTAGCCCAATGAACAGGATCGCATATTTCAAAGCCCGCTCGACGAGCAGGTAGAATTTCACGGGCTGGTAGAACGAGACGCCAAAGCAGGCGATGTTGAATCCGTTCGTCAGATTGTCGGGCGTCGGCATCGCTTGCGGCAGATTGCGCGCAAGGTGCGGTATCTTCCAGCGCGCGCTAAATCCGTTCGCAACGATCGAACGTTCGACCGGCAAGAAATTTCCCTGAAAGCTCGGATGCGGCCAGTTTGCCTTTGCAGTGACATCGGTATCTTCGCCCGCCGCCGCGAATTGCAGATCACCCGTTCCCCGTAATTTCAATGCGATCGAAAACGCAAGCTCGGCCTTGTCCGCCGTCAACGGCACGCGCGCATTGATCCCGGGATAAGCCGCGAGCTCTTGCACCAGGCCCGGCCGGAACGGCACCGCGGTTTTGGTCGGCCCCCAACTCACGAAAGCATTTTCGGCGAGCCCTTGAAGGTCTGAGATTGCAAGCACGAGAACTGCTTGATCCCATTGTACCGATTTCGGCGTAACCCCAAGCTCCGTGAAATCCGGCGTTGTGAACGTCCCGTCCAACACGACGTCGGCCGTGTACACGGTGACATCGAATATCCCTCGGGACCGCGTCTCGGTGCGCGCGTTCGCATCCGCTTTCAAAAGCTTCGGTAAGAATACCGCCGTTCGGCGCACGTCGACGGCACTGACCACGCCCTCGGCGCTACGTTGCGCCTCGCTCACGACATAGGGCACCGCGAGTACAGGCCCACCGATGACTTGTGCCCCACCCCAGCCGCGCGCGATATCGGATGCTGCTTCCCGCGCGTAATCTTCCCGCTGCGCCAGAGCGATGAAAATGAAAAGCAGCGGCACCGACATCGCGACCGTGATCAGCGCAACCAGCAAAAACTTCAGTCCGGGAGAACGCGCGATGCTGTCAGGAAGATTAGCCATTTGAGCCCTCGATTATTGAGCCATCTAAGGTGCCGAATGTGGCGACAACATGTGACGGGCTGTAACCGGAATCACTAACGAACGCGACCGGGCCCGGGCGCCCGCACAAACGAGTGCGCCAAATCCGTCGATACCCGGGACATTGCAAACAGTAAACGTGATGTTCGATTAGGAATGATGTGCAGCCCGCCGCGGCCGCAGCGCAGCCACGCGGCACGAGCCACAGCTTCTGCGCTCATCACGCCGCCGGCCGCCTCGGCCTTGCGCACGGTCGCTGGCTTGGTCTCGTTCTCTTTGTCAAAGCCCGGCGTTTGCGTTGCCGGCGGACACAGTGCCTGCACACTGACCCCAAACGGCTTCAACTCGTTACGCAGTGCGCTAGCAAATCCCACGACAGCATGCTTCGTCGCCGAATAGACCGACCAGCCGAACAGACCCACATAACCCAGGTCGGAAGCCGTCAGCACAATCGCTCCGGCGCCGCGCTCAGCCATTGCCGGCGCAAAGGCCCGGGCAACATGGATCGGTCCGGTCACGTTCGTGCGCACGAGCCCGGCGACATCGTCATCGCCGACTTGATCGATGAACTGCGCCGTCGCAAACCCGGCGCAATGAAACAAGCGATCCGGCACCCCGGACCGCACGGACGCAACGCGCACGGCAGCAGGGTCGGCAACATCCACAGCTTGCCATGTCATGCCGTGGGCTTGAGCCGCCTCGCGAAGCTTGCCTTCGCGCCGCGCCCATATCTCAACTTCGGCACCGGCCTTGATCGCCTCGAGCGCGATCGCAAGGCCGATGCCTTCCGAACCGCCGGTAACGAGGACCTTCAATAGACGCGAGCCTTCGGCGCGATGTATTCGACGTCGTTTGAGAGTGTATAGGTATGCACCGGCCGGAAATCGAGCTTCACCTTACCTGTCTTCTCGTCGAACCACGACAGCGTGTGCTTCATCCACTTGGCATCGTCGCGGTTCGGGAAGTCTTCGCGCGCATGCCCGCCGCGGCTTTCCTCACGCGCCAATGCGCCCTCGACCGTGACCGCCGCTTGCGAGATCAGGTTGTCGAACTCAAGCGTCTCGACAAGGTCGGTGTTCCAGACCAACGACCGGTCCTTAATCCCGACATTCGGCATGTCGCGATAGACTGCCGCAACCGCTTCAACACCCTTCTTGAGCTCTGAGCCCACGCGGAACACCGGACAATAACTTTGCATCGACCGCTGCATACGAAGGCGGAGCTCCGATGTCGGCGTCGACCCGCTTGCAGTGCGAAAACGATCGAGACGCGCGATTGCATTGTCGCCCGCGCCCTTCGGCAAGTCAGCCTGCCGCTCATTTGGCTCGATGTCGGCCGCGCACTTCATGCCGGCGGCCTTGCCGAACACAACGAGATCGATCAGCGAATTCGAGCCCAAGCGGTTTGCACCATGCACTGAAACGCAAGCCGCCTCGCCGATCGCCATCAATCCGGGAACGACCGCATCGGGATTGCCGTCCTTCGGCGCAACGACCTCACCATGATAGTTCGTGGGAATCCCGCCCATGTTGTAGTGCACCGTCGGCAAGACCGGGATCGGCTGCTTCGTGACATCGACGCCCGCAAAGATGCGCGCAGATTCGGAAATGCCGGGCAACCGTTCGTGAATGATCTTCGGGTCGAGATGACTCAAGTGCAGGTGAATATGATCCTTGTGCGCACCCACGCCGCGGCCTTCGCGAATCTCGACCGTCATTGCGCGACTGACGACATCGCGTGAGGCCAGGTCCTTCACAGTGGGCGCATAGCGCTCCATAAACCGCTCGCCGTTCGCGTTGGTGAGATACCCGCCTTCGCCGCGCACGCCCTCGGTGATCAAGACGCCAGCGCCGTAGACGCCCGTCGGGTGGAATTGCACGAACTCCATATCTTGCAGCGGCAATCCCGCCCGCAGTGCCATTGCGTTGCCGTCGCCGGTCTGAGTGTGCGCCCCGGTGCAGGTGTAGTACGCGCGGCCATAGCCGCCCGTCGCCAAAATCACTTTCTGGGCGCGGAAGCGATGGATCGACCCGTCGTCCAGGCACCACGCCATCAGCCCACGACAGCGACCGTCTTCCATGATCAGGTCGAGCGCGAAGTACTCGATGAAAAACTCGGCATCGTAGCGCAGGCTTTGACCGTAGAGCGTATGCAACATGGCATGCCCGGTCCGGTCGGCTGCTGCACACGTGCGCTGGATCGATGCCTTGCCGTAATCCTTCGTCATGCCGCCGAAGGCACGCTGATAGATCTTGCCTTCCTCCGTGCGGCTGAACGGCACTCCGAAATGCTCAAGCTCGTAGACGGCTTCCGGCGCATTGCGGCAGAGGAACTCGATCGCGTCCTGATCCCCGAGCCAGTCCGACCCCTTTACCGTGTCGTACATGTGCCAGCGCCAGTCGTCCGGCTCCATGTTGCCGAGCGCGGCTGAGATGCCGCCCTGCGCCGCCACGGTATGGCTGCGCGTTGGAAACACCTTTGTGATGTTGGCGACCTTCAAGCCGTGGCGCGCAGCCTCGAGCGTCGCGCGTAAGCCCGAACCGCCCGCGCCGACGACGACGACATCATATGTATGATCGGTAATCGGATAAGGCGCCATGGAGATCAAAACCTAATCGCAATGCGCATAATCGCAACCGCGCAAACCATGGCGATTGCAAACGCGGAAAAATTGACAAGAAAGATCAGCGCCAGCTTCGTAAGCTTCGTCGTGATGTAGTCCTCCACCACAACGTTCAGCCCCAGCACCATATGGTAGAGGCCGGCGATCACGAACAGCAACATCAAAGCGGCATTGATCGGATGGCTGAGCGCCGCAACGACATCCGCATGCGGCGCGCCAGCGTAGCGCGCGACGAGCCACACGAACCAAAGCGTTAGCGGCACGAGCGCGGCGGCGGTGAGCCGTTGATGCCAAAAATGTTCGACCCCGCTTTTCGCGGAACCAAGACCGCGCACCCGGCCAAGAGGCGTTTGCACGGTCATCAAAACGCTCCCATCGAAGCGTAGGCCGCGATCCAAACAACGAGGGTCACCACGGCGGTTGCGCCATATACGAGCAAGCCGGTCATGTTTGCTGTCTCGACTTTGAAGCCATAGCCGAGGTCCCATGCGAGGTGCCGGACGCCGTTCAAGGCATGATAGACGAGCGCGAGCGTGAACCCGAACAACACGATCCGTCCGAACCAGTGGAACGCCACCGTCTCGAACACGGCATAAGCGTCGGGCCCGAGCGAAGCCGCAACCAACCACCACGCCAAGATCACCGTGCCCATCGCCAAGCCAATGCCGGTTACGCGATGTAAAATCGACGTTCCCATCGTGATCGGCCATTTGTAGATTTGCGCATGCGGCGAAAGCGGCCGTTTCGAAGGGGCCTCGGACATGGAGAATTCCTCGGGATGGCTCAGTTACGTGGGGAGAATAGGCGTCCGTCGCCAATTTTTCACAAGGGACATAGGGCCGCAAGATGGCGGAAAAGGTGCTATGTGCAAGAGGTTAGACATTAGGGAAAGCGATGTTTGAGGCAGTGATCTTCGACTTCGGCGGCGTCATCACCGAAAGCCCTTTCGAGGCCTTCAACAAGTTGGAGTCGGCACGCGGACTGCCTAAGGATTTCATCCGCCGTATCAACGCCGCAAATCCTCACGACAACGCCTGGGCCAAGTTCGAACGCGCCGAAATCAATCCAGACGCCTTCGACGTCGCATTCGCCGACGAAGCGCGCGCACACGGCTTTGAACTCGGCGGCCGCGACGTAATCGCTTGCCTGCAGGGCGCGATCCGCCCGTCGATGCTGGAAGCCCTTCGCCGCATTTCCGCGCGTTTCAAAACTGGCTGCATCACGAACAACGTCAAATCCGACAACAAGCATGGCGGCATGTGGAACAATCGCACCGTCGACGAAGCGATGAGCCTGTTTCAGCATGTGATCGAATCGTCGAAAGCTGGCATCCGCAAACCCGACCCGCGCATCTATCGGATGATGACCGACGCACTCGGTGTCGAACCTGCCCGCTGCATCTATCTTGACGACCTCGGGATCAATCTGAAGCCCGCGCGCGACATGGGCATGACCACGATCAAAGTCGAGGCAGCGGCCCCAGCGATCGAGGCGCTCGAGGGCCACCTGGGGCTAACGCTTCGTTAACCCTAATGTGGTATTAACAAACGGCTCGCCCGTTAATCCTTTGCAAAGACCATGCGGTCGTCGGCGAAGGCTTTGAATTCGAGCGCATTGCCCGACGGGTCAGCAACGAACAGCGTTAATTGCTCACCGGGAAGCCCCCGAAATCGGGTCTGCGGCTTGATCAAAAATCGCGCGCCCGCGGCTTGCAGCTTTTCGGCGATTTCCCTGAATTTTGAAGGGGTTACGATGATACCGAAGTGGCGCACAGGAACTTCTTCGCCGTCAACCTCGTTTGCCCCTTCCAAAGCGGGTTGGGAGGGGGTCAAATGGGCGACGATCTGGTGCCCGAAGAAGTCGAAATCGACCCATTCGTCACTCGATCGACCTTCCGGACAACCGAGCACACCGCCGTAAAAGGCGCGCGCCCCGTGCAGGTCGTGAACGGGAAAGGCCAAGTGAAAACGCGGTCGATCCGTCATGGTCTGAAACTGGGTTTGAGGTGAGGAGTCTGTAAGGAGTGTATCCGGTTTCGAGGGGGCAGACGGAAGTGAAAAGACGCTCGCGGGACGAAACGTTGAGGATCGGCGGTAGGTCCGTGTCCGTGAAGGTGCGGTTGAACCCGCGCGCCCGACGCCTGATCGTCAAAGTACATCCGTCGACCGGTGAAGTCGCCATCGTCGCCCCCAGCGAGCGCTCGGTCCCGAAAGCCCTCGACTTCGCACGCCAGGAAGGTGATTGGATCGCCGGTCGCCTCGCAAAGGTGCCTGAGCCCGTCTATCTCGAACCGGGCGACACCGTGCTGTTCAAAGGCACGCTACACGTTCTGCGCTTGAGCCCGGAACACGGCGGCGTCTGGGTCGATAACGACGCTTCACGCCCGACAATCCGCATCTCAGGCCGCCGCGAACACGCACCCCGCCGCGTGGAGGACTGGCTTAAGCGCCAAGCGCGCACCCACATTACGCGCCGCGTGACCACTCTGACCGCCGAGCTAGGCGTTGAGGCAACGCGCGTTACGTTCCGCGATGCGGCAAGTCGTTGGGGTTCTTGCTCCACGACAGGCGCGATTTCGCTGTCCTGGCGCCTGATCATGGCCCCGAACCACGTGCTGAACTACGTGGTCGCGCACGAAGTCGCTCACCTGCGCGAAATGAACCACGGCACCCGCTTTTGGCGTCTCGTCGATCGTTTGGTGGGCGAAAACGAAGCCGAAGCCGCACAGGCTTGGCTCCGCGAAAATGGCACCGAACTGCACCGGTACAGCGCACAACGCCCAAAGCGTCGCCGCGCCGCCTAGTTCGGCTTCTTGTCGTCGAAGAGTCCCGCCAGCAAGTCGTCAAAAGCCGAACCATCGTCATCGGCAGGCTCGTCGACGACATCGCTCCCCGGTAGCGGCATAACCGGCTGACCGGCGGTCGCACCTTCCATGAACGCTTTCCAAATAACTGCGGGCAACGTGCCGCCGCGGTTCTCTTTGTCCATCGGCAGGTTGGCATCGTTGCCTGTCCATACTCCGGTGACGAGTTGGCGCGTGTAGCCGATGAACCAGGCGTCTTTGAAGTCTTGAGACGTTCCGGTCTTGCCAGCAGTCGGCCGTTCCATCAGCGCGGCAGCTTTGCCAGTCCCCTCGCGGACCGCTTTGATCAGCATACGGTTCATCGCACCGGCGACCTCAGCGCTGATTGCGGTGCCTAGTCCAGAGCCGGATCGTTCATAGAGAACATCGCCATCAACTGTCGCCACGCGCGTGACGCCGTGCGCAACCGCCTTCCGGCCGCCGGTCGCAAACGGCACATACGCACCGACGAGCTCCGCGAGTGTTACCTCGGACGTACCAAGCGCAAGCGACGGCACGGCAGCCAAGTCCGACACAACGCCCATACGCCGCGCTGCACGCGCCACGGTCTCCGGCCCAACCTCAAGGCAGAGTTTGACTGCGATCGTATTGACGGATTTCGCCAAGGCGTCCGCCATCGTCATCTCGCCCTCATGCTTCTGCGAGAAGTTCGCAGGCGCCCAACCGCGATACGTCACCTCGGCGTCGACGACCTTGGTCGCCGGTGTCTTGCCCGCCTCGAGTGCAGCCAAGAAGACGAACGGCTTAAACGCGGATCCCGGCTGCCGCTTAGCCTGCGTCGCCCGATTGAACTCAGAGCTAACGTAAGACCTCCCGCCAACCATTGCCTTGACGGCGCCATCCGTGGTCATCGCAATCAGTGCGCCTTGGACATTCGCCCTGGCCTTTGCGCGCAACGTTTTCAGCACGGAATCTTCGGCAAGACGCTGCAGTTCAAGATCGAGCGTCGTCTGCACGACAAGGTCGACCTTCGGCCGGCCAACGAGGCCCGGCAGACGCTCCATCACCCAATCGACGAAGTACTGGTTTCCTTGCGTCTCCGCGCTGGTCGCAAGCTTCGGCCGTGTGCGCAATGCCTCGTCGCGCTGCTGACGCGTAATGACATTGGTCTCGACCATCGCTTGCAACACGAAGCTGGCGCGCTCTTGCGCAAGCTCGATACCGTTCACCGGCGAATAGCGCGTTGGCGCTTTCAACAGCCCTGCAAGAATCGCACCTTCGACCAACGTCAGCCGCGACGCCGGCTTGTTGAAGTATCGCCGTGCCGCAGCGTCGATCCCGTAGGCACCCGCGCCGAAATAAACCCGATTGAGATAGATCGCGAGGATCTCGTCCTTCGAGAACGACATCTCCAAATAGACCGCAAGCAGCGCCTCTTGAATCTTGCGGCCGAATGTACGCTCGGGCTTCAGGAACAGATTCTTCGCCAACTGCTGCGTGATCGTCGACCCACCTTGGATCACGCGCCCCGCATTCAAGTTCACCCAAGCCGCGCGGCCGAGCCCCCAAACGTCCAATCCGAAATGCGAGTAAAAGCGGCGATCCTCGCTTGCGAGCACCGCTTGCGGCACGAATGCTGGCAAATCGTTGAGCGTCACCGGCAGGCCTGAATCGATGCCGCGTCGCGCTATGACCCTCCCGTTCACATCGAGCAACGTCACCGCATGCGTTCGCTCTTGCCGCCAAAGCCCCTCGGTCGACGGCAGGTCCGCCGCAAAAAAGGCAAGCACCGCAGCGATTCCGAGCCCGCACCAAATACCGGCGATCGAAAGCAAATAAAGCCACCGCCAGCCGCGCGGCGGCCCGCCGCCAGTCTCAGGCGGCTCCTCTGCGCGCGCACGGCGACCGGAAGAGCTTGGGCGCGAACGCCGTTTGCCACCCTTGCTCATGAACCGCCGCAATCCTTTCCGCCTGACGTGATCCCCTTTACTTGATGAGCGATTAATGCCCGCTAAACCCTTGACCTAGCCTATTCAATTCCACGCGAAGCCTGGTATTATTCAATTTCAAGTTTGGTGCGGTCCCATGCGTTTCAAAGCAGCTTTCTTCGGCCTCGCGCTGGCAATGACCGGTGCGCTGACGGCCGCTGTACCGGCACAAGCGAAACTCGACTTATTTGGCGACTTGCCGATCGTCGAGGCAATCCGCGAAGGCTCTCTCGACGCGACGAAAACCGCCATCATCGATGGGGCATCCGTCCATTCGCGCGCTGACGATGGCACGCCGGTCATCGTGCTCGCTGTCGCCCAACGCAATCTCGAGATCGTCAAGCTTCTGGTCGAGAACGGAGCCCGCCCCGACGACCGGTCCAAGAAAGACGAGACATCGCCCTTGACGCTTGCTGCTTCGAACGGCGACATCGAAATCGTGACCTACCTGCTGGATCACAAGGCCGACATCGATCAGACCGGCGCCCTTCGCGAGACCGCGCTGATCAAGGCGGCACGCGCGCACCAAAACGACGTCATTAAGCTCTTGTTGGATCGCGGCGCGAACGCCGACGAGACCGATGCATCCGGCGCGACGGCGCTCGACATCGTTGAGCGCGCTGGCTGGAAGGATGCCGAAGCATTGTTCAAAACCAAGAAGGCCGCCTCAAAATAGCTGCTCTCGGACAAACCGCTCCGGCGCAGGGCGCGAAGCCCGGCGCACAAATTTCGTTCCTTCCCGTCGGTCTTTTTTCGGCTGACGGAACCGATGCCAGTTCCAATCTGCGCATGCGCACACTTCTGGTCGTGCGCACGCTCGGGCTTATCGGTCAGCTGGTCGCAATCGTCATCGTCTTCTTCGGCCTGCGATATCAGATGCCGATCGGGCAATGCCTGATGGTGATCGGCGCGACTCTGGGCCTGAACGCGGTTCTGTTCTTTCGCCACCGCGACGTCCGCGTGATGAGCGAACGCGAAGCCGCCGCCCAATTGGCGTTCGACATTCTGCAGCTGACCTCGATGCTGGCGCTCACCGGCGGCATCGAAAACCCGTTCACATTGCTCTACCTCGCACCCATCGTAATCTCAGCCGGCAACTTGAGCCTGGGCGCCACGCTGATTCTGGCACTGCTCGCGTTCGGCAGCATCTCGTTTATCTCGGTGTTCCATTGGCCATTGCCGTGGGACCCGAAAACGCCGCTGGAACTCCCGCCGTTCTATGTTGTGGGCACCTGGATCTCGCTAACGCTCAGCATCGGCTTCTGCCTGATCTACGCCTGGCTCACCGCCGACGAAAACAGGCGGATGCAGACAGCACTCGCCGCCACGCAAGAAGCGTTGACCCGCGAGCAACGGCTCTCGGACCTCGGCGCGCTCGCCGCCGCGACGGCCCACGAACTCGGCACGCCCTTAGGGACTATCGCTGTCGTGGCCCGCGAACTCGAACGCGGCATGCCCAAAGAAAGCGAATGGCTCGATGATGTGCGCCTTCTGCGCAGCCAGGCCGAACGTTGCCGCGAAATCCTGTCAAAGCTTTCGCAGCAGGACACCGACGAAGATACGATCGTCAAGCGCCTGCCCCTGCCCGCCCTCATCGACGAAATCGCCGAACCGCACCGCGGCTTCGGCATCGACATCAACATTACGACCACGGGCGCCGGCGCGCTCACCGTCCGCCGGACGCCGGAGATCGTGCACGGCCTCGGCAACTTCATCGAAAATGCGGTCGACTTCGCCGAGACGCGAGTCGACATCGAGGCCACATGGGACGGCGACACGGTCCACATGACAATCGCTGACGACGGTACGGGCTTCGATCCGGTAATCCTGGCGCGGCTGGGTGAGCCATACGTCACCTCGCGCGCGGGCGTCGATCCGGAGCGTGAGGCGACCGGCAACGCGCATGCCGACGGCCATTCGGGTATGGGGCTTGGCTTCTTCATTGCCAAAACGCTCATCGAACGCATTGGCGGCACCGTTAACTTCGGCAATCGCCCGAAGGCTGGCGCCTTGGTGCGCGTCGACTTCCCGCGCAAGAGTCTTGAGACCCCTGCAACTTCAAGAGGATAAGCGCCAACACCCCGCTGGTCTCGAACCGCGCGCCCCCCTATATTCGCCGCCAGCCAAGCTCTGAGGGGAATTCCGTGGCCTTATCCGCCGAAGGACTGCCGGACAAAACGCTCCTGATCGTCGATGACGACGCGCCGTTTCGCCAGCGCCTCGCGCGCGCCATGGAAGCGCGCGGGTTCCTGGTGACGGCTGCCGAAACCGCGGAAGAAGCCATATCGCTCGCACGCAAGACACCGCCCGCATTCGCGGTGGTCGACCTTCGCCTCGGTCAATCCGGCAACGGCCTCGACGTGATCGAAGTCCTGCACCAAGCGCGCCCCGATGCGCGGGTCGTGATGCTCACCGGCTACGGCAACATCGCAACCGCAGTCACCGCCGTGAAGCACGGCGCGATCGACTATCTGTCGAAGCCCGCCGATGCCGACGATGTGGCGAACGCGTTGCTTGCCCGCCCGAACGCAAAGCCTGCCCCACCGGAAAACCCGATGTCGGCCGACCGCGTGCGCTGGGAACACATCCAGCGGGTCTACGAACTGTGCGGTCAAAACGTGTCGGAAACGGCGCGCCGGCTGAACATGCATCGACGCACGCTGCAGCGCATCCTGGCCAAACGTTCGCCGAAATAGTTTAGCGCGCCATCCGCGAGATCGTTCCCGTCGTGCTCTGTCCGGGCACGAGATCGATCAGCAATACCTTCCCGCCGTAACCTGCCACGACATCCGCGCCGACGACCTTATCGAGCGTGTAGTCGGCACCCTTCACGAGCAGGTTCGGTCGAACCGCTTCGATCAGTTGGAGGGGCGTATCTTCTGCGAACATTACAACCGCATCGACCGTCTCGAGCGCGGCAAGCACGACCGCGCGCGCCGTCTCACCGTTTACCGGCCGCCCTTCGCCCTTCAGCTTGCGCACCGAAGCGTCGGTGTTCAGCCCCACGATCAACCTGTCGCAATGCGCCCGCGCCTGCGCGAGCAGAGCGATATGGCCCGGATGCAGGAGATCGAAACACCCGTTCGTAAACCCAACGGAGAGCCCTGCCGCTCGCCACGCCGCTGCGCGCTTTACCACCTGATCGAGCGACATGATCTTATCGTGCGTACTCGCAAGCTCGGACGCTCGCAAAACGCGCAACAGCTCGTCGGCCTCGACAACCGCTGTTCCGCTCTTGCCAACCACGATCCCGGCGGCAACGTTCGCGAGCGTCGCAGCCTCACCGAGCGGCGCGCCAGCCCCAAGCGCAAGCGCGAGCGTTGCCAGCACGGTGTCGCCAGCACCCGAGACATCGAACACCTCGCGCGCCTCGGCAGCCAAATGCAGCGCCTTGCCGCCCTGCGCGATGACACTCATCCCACGCTCCGCGCGCGTGACCACAACACCGGAAAGTTGAAGGTCGCCGATCAACTTCGCAGACGCTGTCTCGACGTCGAGGTCGCTCTGAACGGGCAACCCGGTCAACGCCGAAAGTTCGCGCGCATTCGGCGTGAGCAAATTTGCTCCGCGAAATGCCTGTATGTCAGACGTTTTCGTGTCAACGATGACGGGCTTTCCCGCCTTGCGTGCCGCATCAATCGCACGCTGCGCAATTCTCGGGCTAATCGTCCCCTTCGCGTAGTCCGATATGACGACAGCGTCGGCCTCACGCACTTCGCTGTCGATTGCTTCCAGCAGGCGACGCTCGATGTCGGAGGTGATCGGTGCGCAGTCCTCATGGTCGGACCGCAGTAGCTGCTGCCCCTGCGCAACGAACCTCATCTTCACCGTTGTCGGCCGGGCCGGTAGCACGAGGAGGCTGCCACTAAGCTGTCCCTCCGCCCCTACGAGGTGCATCACTGCGCGCCCGGCTTCGTCGTCGCCAACCGTTGCGATCAGCGAAACGCGCCCACCGAGCGCGGTCGCGTTGCGCGCCACGTTGCCGGCGCCGCCCAGCATCCGAGCCTCGCGCTCGACTTTGAGAACTGGGATCGGCGCCTCGGGTGAAATCCGCTCGACCGACCCGTAGATGAAGTGGTCAAGCATCACGTCGCCTATGACGAGGAGCTTCAACCCCGCCATGCGCTCGATATGCTTTTGAAGGGTGCTGCGATCGATCATCGTCGTGATGTTGACCATGCTCTTAAGGGCGGATCAACGCTTTGCCGTTGTTAAGGTGCAAACGGATCGCTTGCCCTGACAAAACGCTCCGCCGCCGTGCGCCCGAAGCGGATCAGTAACGATTTCCGCCGTGCCGCCGTTATTGGTGAATGCGGCGCCTCGCGGACGATTGCAGCGCCGAACCGGTCTGCCACGATAAGCCCGTGCGCATCCGGCAAGAGCTCAAGCGGAAACCCATCCGGCACCGCAAAATAGTATCGGTCGCAATATTCGAGATACTCCGGCCATTTCGCGTCCGCCCGGAAATCGGCGAGGCTGACCTTGATCTCGACCGCGGCCACGTCTCCGGCATCCGAGATCGCCGCCACGTCCAGCCGCCGCCCATTCGGCAGCGTAAATTCGAGCAATGGCGAATACCCGCGGTCGAGCAGCATCCGGCTCACCCCGCGCGCGACGTCGCTGGTCAATCCGAACACACCGGAGCCATCGATGCTCATCGTCAACACTTACCAGAAAAGCAAAAAGGCGGCCGCTGGGACCGCCCTTCAACTGCATCTGCAATGTGGAGATTATTCGGCCGCGAGCAACACCGAACCCTTATTCTTGGCACCGAAGTTGATGGTCTGAAGGTATTTGATGCCTTCCTCGGCGATCGCGTCGCCCACCATCTGGTCGCCCTCGGCCTTGAGCTCTTCCATGTCGACGTACATCGCATAGAACGCCTTCGTGCGGTCCGTAATGATGCCCGCCTTGAGCAGCGTCTTGATCAGCACGCGGAAAATGTCCGTACCCTCGCGCATGCGCTCGCGGCGATGTTCGTCGGTGATCGCTTCCATCAGCGACTTGTGTGCTTCCTGCCAATCGATGCCGACGAGCGCGTAGACCGACTTCATCTGCTCGGGATTGATCAGATTGAACAACAGCGTTTGGAAACAGCTCGCAGCCCAATCTTCGACGATGTGCTGCTCTTCCACCGAAAGCTTCGGGATCGTGCGATCGGCCCAGATCTTGCCGAACTTGTGGTGAAACGCCTCGTCCGTCATCACGAGCTGGCACAGGCGCACCAGCAAGGGGTCGCGCGAGCGCGTATAAAGCGTCGCAAACGCACCCATCGCGAGGCCTTCGACCAGCATCTGCATGCCGACGATCTTCTTGTAAACCTCAGGCGCCAAGACGAGTTCGGTAAGCAGCGATCCGAGCGTCGCCCCCACCGGCAGCGGCTTACCCCAACGGGCCTGGATATAGCGCGAGAACCCCGTCACGTGACGCGCCTCTTCGCGGGTCTGGTTCGCGGCATATTCCTGCGCACCGGGATCGCGCAGGATGTGGCAGAGCGAGGCCGACAGCGACAGTGCGCCTTGCTCGCCGTGCAGGATCGACGACAAAATCCACCGTGCGGACTCGTTCGAAAACTTGATTTTTTGTTGACGCGTCAACTGCTCGCCAAACTTCGTCTGAAAAATCGGGAAAAACTCGTCCGGCAGGATTTGCTCGTTCTCGATGTCGAACGGCTCGGAAAAGTCGATGTATTTCTTGTCGAGCGGATCCCAGAAGTGGTCATGGGTTGCCGAGATGATCTTGTCGAACGCGGTCGAGCGCGTGTTGTACCGGTCGACCTCCATCATCGCCGGAAAGTCCTTCGGATCGAGCGCGTCGTACGCGTTGTCCTTGGTAATCTGCACAGCGGTCATGGACGGAGAACTCCTCAAATTGGTCGCCAGGGGCGTCATTAAACTTGAAAATGACGGGTACGTCAACTTTACGCTGACACCTTCGTCACCAATCGGTTAGCGCCTGGACCGTTAGAGTCACCTTAAGGGGGCGCCCGTTATCTTGCGCGCAACCATAGATAGAACGGCGGGGCATAGGGGATTTGGCAGTGCGGCGCTGGCTCCACACCGGGGCCGCGTAATCGATTCGGCTCAACCTGCCAGGTTCGCGCAATCTCATGATTGTGTTAGAGCAATTCCAAAGGGAGAAGCTGTCCATCACGGGCGGCCAGCCAAATGCGGCACCGAGGCGCTGGGGAGCGCGCGGCGTCGCCGGCGCTCTTGCGGGGGGAAGGGACGCTACAGTGTGTGGTCGAATTGCGCCTGAATACGCCCCCACGCCGGCCATGACCCGGCTGATTCACGACAATCGAATTTCGAGCGAGCCTGCACAGCGTGCGGGATCGAGCGTTCGCTATTGAGGCAAAGAAAACGCACGGCCGGCGGCACGTGCGAATGGGAGTAAACGAGTCCAATGATCCGGTTTCTTGAAACGATCTTTTTCCGCGGACGTGTGCTCGTCCTCGCGCTCATCGCAATCACCACTGTCGTGCTCGGATACGAAGCGACGAAGCTGCGAATGGATGCGGGCTTCTACAAAGGCTTGCCGGTCGGCCACCCATACATCGAAACCTTTCTCGAATATCAGGACCGCCTGTTCGGTGCCAACCGCGTCATCATTGTTGTCGAAAACACGAAGGGCGACATCTGGAACAAGCAGTTCCTGAACACGCTGAACGACGTCACCCAAGACGTCTTCTACTTGCCCGGCGTCGACCGTCGCACGGTGACGAGCCTCTGGACGCCGAACACCCGCATTCTGGAAATCACCGAGGACGGCATCTCCGCGCGCGACGTGATTCCCGGCAAGATCACGCCCGAAGAAATGGAAGGCGTCGCGATCAAACAGCTTAAGAACGACGTCTTGAAGGGCAACCTGGTCGGCCGCCTTGTGTCGAACGATTTTACGGCGTCTCTCGTTGTCGCCGAACTCCTCGAATACGATCCGGGAACGCAAAAGAAGCTCGATTACATCGACCTGGGCACACAGCTCGAACAGAAGATCCGCCAAAAGTTCGAGAAGGGCGATCTCAAGATCCGCATCATTGGCTTTGCCAAGAGCATTTCCGACATCGCCAAAGGCGGCCTTGAGGCGACGCCGTTCTTCTTCGGCGGCGCGTTCCTTCTCACCGTTTTCGCGGTGTACTTCTATTGTCGCAATTGGCCGCTCACCTGGCTGACCGTCGGATGCTCGCTGACAACCGTCGTATGGCAGTTCGGTCTGCTCACGGTTCTGGGCTACGGCCTCGACCCTCTAGCGATCTTGGTGCCGTTCTTAGTCTTTGCCATCGGCACCAGTCACGGTGTCCAGCAGCTAAATATGATCACGTCGGAGCTGTCGTACGGGACATCGCCCGAGGCAGCCGCCCGATCAAGCTTCCGCGGCCTGCTGATCCCGGGCTCCCTTTCGCTGATCACGGCCGTCGTCGGCTTCGCGGCACTCTACATCGTCCCGATCCCGCAAATTCAGGAACTCGCGGTCACCGCCTCGATCGGTACCGGCCTGAAGCTGATCTCGAACTTGATCATGCTGCCGGTAATCTCGTCCTACTTCACCTACGACGACGGCTATCGCGAACGTATTTCGCGCGCGCGCGCGTCGCGCTTGGGCTTTATGAAGCTGCTGGGCGTGTTCGGCACGCCGGCGGTCGCCTTCCCGCTCACGTTCGTCTTCCTTGCTCTGTTCGCTGGCGCGATCTGGGCCAGTAAAGACCGCCACGTCGGCGACTTGCACGCCGGGTCGCCGGAACTTCGGCCCGACTCGCGCTACAACGTCGACGCGCAAACGATTTCGAAGAAATTCTCAGTCGGCCTCGATCTATTTACGATCGTCGTCGAAACGCCGCCGCAAGCGTGCGTGAACTACGCTTCGATGAATTACTTGAACGAGTTCAGCTGGTACATGCGTAACGTCGACGGCGTTCGCGAAGTGCAAAGCACGCCGTTCACCGCAAAGCAAATCGCGGCAGGCTGGAACGAAGGTAACCTGTCAAAGATTGGATGAAAGAACGCGGCTTCCCGCCGATCCTTTCCGCCGGCCGCAACAACGGCGACCGCGTTATGCCGCCGGAGTTCTTGGCCGACGGCAAACCGCGTCGCGAACCGTCGAAACCCACATCAAGCTGGACGCTGACGCGCGAGCAAGCGGCTGGCTTGACGTATAGCTCGCCTGACCAGCTCAAGGACCAGACGCAAGTCTTCAACGTAAAAGGCTACGAACCGCCGCCCGACAAGATCGAATACCTAGGCCTCGTCGGCAAACCGGTCGCAGGCGCTGAAGGAACCATCGAAGTAAAGCCCGGACCTGACGGCAAGGCGAAGGTCGATCTCGCTTCGTTGATCGCAAAGCCCGAGTTCAAGAACGCGACGTTGTTCGTGCTCGACGGCGTGCCCGACTCCTTCACGATCCGCCTCGCTTCGGGCAACTCGGGCGTGACTGCGGCCGTGAACGAAACGATCGAGTTGTACGAACAGCCGTCGACGCTGATCGTGTACGCGATGGTGCTGTTCTTAACCTACATCACCTACTTCGACTGGCGCGCCGCAGTCGGTTGTATGTTGCCGCTCTTGTTCTCGACGTTCTTCGGCTACTTCTTCATGCTGAAGCTCGACATCGGTCTAAAGGTCTCCACGCTGCCGGTGATCGTGCTCGTGGTCGGTGTCGGCGTCGACTACGCGTACTACATATACAACCGCCTCCAGTACCACCTGTCGCAAGGCAACAGCGTGACCGACTCCTACCGAGAGACGATCCTCGAGACCGGTAACGGTGTGTTCTTCACCGCCTTGAACTTCGCGCTCGGCGTTTCGACTTGGTCGTGGTCGCCGCTGAAGTTCCAAGCCGACATGGGGCTCCTGCTGACCTTCATGTTCTTCACGAACATGGTCATGGCACTAACGGCACTGCCCGGCATTGCGGTCGTCATCGACACGCTGCTCCCGCGCAAGAAGCTGCCCTATCCGGGTCCAGAGCCGGGCGGCCACTGGCACTAACCATTGGACGATTGTCCAAGAGCAAAGGGCCGGAACGCGAGTTCCGGCCCTTTGCCTTTCGCCCCGTACGTGTCAAATTTGGCGCGAGCCCCAATGCCGCGCAGGATGACACCCCCATGTTCGATAAGATCGTTGCCTACCTTGAGAAGCGTATTGAGGACAACGCGATCAAAGCCGACCCGTTCGAACGTGGACAGGTCGCCGTTGCCGCGCTCCTGATTGAAGCCTCGCGTCTCGACGGCCATTACGACCCGGTCGAGCAGGGCACGGTCGTCCGCCTGCTGAGAGAAACGCTAAAGCTCCCGGCGGACGAAGCGCGAACGCTCCTGTCCCTGGCCGAGATCAGACAGGCGAACACCTACGACGACTGGATCTTCACGAACGCCGTCCGCAAGGGCTACTCGCTGGAGGAGCGCAAGGAGATCGTCAAGAACCTGTGGGAGGTGGCCCTGATCGATGGCCAACTCGATCGCATGGAAAACCTGATGATCGATCGCGTGGCGACGGAACTTGGCCTCACGATTGCCGACACGGCCGCTGCCAAGGCTGCTGCACAAGCAAAGTCGTAATCGCCGCTCACACGCCGACGAACGTTGCAAACTCGGCGAGCGGCGCGCGCTCGGTCTTCAACGTGTTGATCGGGTGCGCCTCGTCCATGGTGCCGATCCCCATGCCGCAAAAAAGCATCAACTCCGGCGGTATTGAGAAGAACTCGCCGGCAGTCTTGTGCCAGATGGCCCATGCCTCTTGCGGACACGTATGCAGCCCGTGCTCGCGCGCGAGCAGCATGATCGATTGCATGAACATCCCAAGATCGGCCCACTGCCCCTGCTGCATCTGACGATCGATGGCAAAGAAGTAGGCGGCCGGCGCCCCAAAGAACTCGAAGTTTCGCGCAAAATTTAAGAGCCGCCCGAACTTGTCCTCGCGCGGCACGTTGATCGTCGCGTACATGTCTTCGCCGCATTTGAAGCGCCGCGCTTTGTAAGGCTCCTTCAACTCCGGGGGATAGATTTGATATTCGGTCCCCTCGCCGCGCGGGCTTACCGCAAGCTTCGCCTTGATGATCGCCTTGAAACGAGCCATCTCCGCGCCACCCAACACCCAAACATGCCAAGGCTGAAGGTTGCCGCCCGACGGCGCGCGTTTCGCGGTTTCCAAAATGGCGCGCAACACGTCACCTGAGACCGGCTTATCAAGAAACGCGCGCGTCGTGATGCGCGAATTGATCGCGTCGGAGACTTTCATGGCAACCCTCGTGATCAGTGTGCGCGCCACACTAAGCGACGCACGCCACCAAGGTCGAGCATTCCCAGGCCAACGCTACGGCTTCGTGGACTCAAACGTCGAGGTTCGCCACCACCAGCGCATTCTCTTGGATGAACTCGCGCCGCGGGTCGACGACATCGCCCATGAGCTTGGAGAAAATGTCGTCTGCGGTGTCGCCGTGGTTGACGCGCACCTGGAGGAGCGAGCGCGCATTGTCATCGAGCGTCGTCTCCCAGAGTTGCTCTGGGTTCATCTCTCCAAGGCCCTTGTAGCGTTGCAGCGTGAGCCCCTTCTGACCCCAAGCCAAAATGGCGTCGACGAGTTCGCTGGGGCCCCGCACGGGGCGCGTGTCGTCTCCGCGCGTGATCGTCGCCGCCTGCCCATAGACGGCATGCAGTTCCTTCGACCACTTGTCGAGACGTCGCGCAGCGGCCGAGGCGACAAGCACAGAGTCGAGCACGACCTCCTCGTCCACGCCCCGCACGCGCCGGCGCAACACCAGACCGTTGTGGCCGCCTTCGCCGGTCCAACCCTGTTCCATCTCGTTCGCGACCAGATCGAGCCGCTGTGCGACAAGCTTGGCCGCTTCGGTCGCGCGCACCGGATCCGACAGCGTATCGGCATTCAACGCACCGACGATCGCCGCCTGCTCGACCGCGAATGCCGGATACTTTGAGGCGAGGTTCGAAACTGCGCCCTTCGCCGTGCGCGCAAATTCCGCCATCGCACCCAGGTCCGGGCCTGCCATTTGCTCGCCGTTCGCAAGCTGCAACACGGCATCGCGCACGCCCTCGGCCATTACGAACACTTCGAACTCGCGCTGATCCTTCAGATAGCGCTCGGACTTTCCGCGCGTCACTTTGTAGAGCGGCGGCTGGGCAATGTAGAGGTACCCGCGCTCGATCAACTCCGGCATCTGCCGGTAGAAGAACGTCAGCAACAGCGTACGGATGTGCGCGCCGTCAACGTCAGCGTCGGTCATGATGATGATCTTGTGATAGCGCAACTTGTCTGGCGCAAACTCCTCGCGCCCGATCCCCGCGCCCAGCGCCGTGATCAACGTCGCGATCTCACCCGACGACAACATCTTGTCGAACCGCGCGCGCTCCACGTTCAAGATCTTCCCGCGCAACGGCAGCACCGCCTGGTTCAAGCGGTTGCGTCCCTGCTTCGCCGAGCCACCTGCCGAGTCGCCTTCGACGATAAAGATTTCGGCTTTCGCCGGATCGCGCTCTTGGCAGTCCGCAAGCTTGCCCGGCAAACCGCCGTCAAACCCGCTCTTCTTGCGCGTAAGCTCGCGCGCCTTGCGCGCCGCCTCGCGCGCGGCCGCCGCCTCGATCACCTTGCCGACGACGGCCTTGGCCTCGTTCGGATGCTCTTCGAACCAGGTGCCGAGCTGCGCGTTCACCTCGCCCTCGACGACCGGCCGCACTTCAGACGAAACGAGCTTGTCCTTGGTCTGCGACGAGAACTTCGGATCGGGCACCTTCACCGATAGCACGCAGGTCAGCCCTTCGCGGCAGTCGTCGCCGGTCAGCGCCACCTTCTCTTTCTTGGCCAACCCGCTCTCGTTCGCGTAGCCGTTGACGACACGCGTCAGCGCACCGCGAAAGCCCGCCAAATGCGTGCCGCCGTCGCGCTGAGGGATGTTGTTCGTGAAGCACAGCATGTTCTCGTGGTAGCTGTCGTTCCACCACATCGAAACTTCGACGGTGATCCCGTCCTTTTCCGTTTTGAACGTGACCGGCTTTGAAATCAGCGGCGTTTTCGTCCGGTCGAGATAGCGCACGAAGGCCTCGACGCCGCCGTCGTAGTGCAGCGTAACTTCCTTCCGCTCCACGCCGCGTGCATCCGCGAACTTAATCGTGACGCCGGAGTTCAAGAACGCAAGCTCGCGCAAGCGGTGTTCCAGCGTGGCGAAGTCAAACTCGGTCTTTGTGAACGTCGCCGTCGACGGCAGAAACGTGACCTCCGTCCCGCGCTTGTCCTTCGTTTCGCCGACGACCTTAAGCGGCGCCTCGGGATCGCCGTGCCGAAAGCGCACGTAATGTTCTTTGCCGTCGCGCCAAATGCGCAGGTCCAGCCATTCCGACAACGCGTTCACGACCGACACGCCCACGCCGTGCAAGCCGCCCGAAACCTTGTACGAGTTTTGGTCGAACTTCCCGCCCGCGTGTAGCTGCGTCATGATCACTTCCGCCGCCGACACGCCCTCTTCCGCGTGAATGTCCGTCGGAATACCACGCCCGTTGTCGTAGACCGTGCACGAACCGTCGGCGTTCAGGCACACGTTCACTTCCGTCGCGTGGCCGGCCAGCGCCTCATCGATCGCGTTGTCGACGACCTCGTAGACCATATGATGCAACCCGGACCCGTCGTCCGTGTCGCCGATATACATGCCGGGACGTTTGCGCACCGCATCGAGGCCCTTCAAGACCTTGATCGAATCTGCGCCATAATCGTCAACGCTCTTCTTGGATTTCTCTTTTTGCTTTTCCGCGTCTTTCTTCTTTTTGTTTTCGCGTTCTTGCTCGTTGCCGTCGTCAATCGTCGTCATGTTGGAAATCCATCAATCATCTAATTCATCGGCCGGATTTGGCCATCGCCCACGCGCTTGAACTGCGCGCGAGCCTCAAGCGCCGCAAAGGCCGGCGCATCCGTACCTGTCATCCAGGCCTGAACATGTAGGGCGTCGATTTCGTCGAACAACGCCCGCCTGCGTCCCTCATCGAGATGGGCCGCAATTTCATCCAGCAACAGCACTGGCGCCTCGGGGGCTCCCGGCGCAGGCAAACCCGCGCTCGCCAGCACCAAGCGGATCAGCAGCGCCTTCTGCTCGCCCGTCGAGCATTCCTGCGCAGGCCGGCCCTTCTCGCGGTGCTTGACCACGAACTCCGTCAAATGCGGTCCGGCACTGGTACGCCGGGCCTCGGCATCCGCGCCGCGCGACCCCGCCAGCATTCCGGCGAACTGATCTTCGACGTCGACCGCCGCATGCTGCTCCAGCAACATCTCGACCGTCCCTGCCACCGCAATATCGGCGCGCGGAAACGCGGAGGCTCGTTGTTCCTCCATCGCTCGCGCCAGCCGCGCCAATCCTTCAAGCCGCGATACGGCGACCACAACGCCCGTCTCCGCGATCGTCCGCTCCAACGCGGACAACCACGCGCTTTGCGCACCAGCACGCAACGCGCTCAACCGCTCGCGCATCGCGATCTCATAGGCACCCCAGCGCCGCGCATGCGCGGGATCGAAGCTCGCAATCAGTCGATCTAAAAACCGCCGCCGCTCCGACACCCCGTCGATGAAAAGCCGATCCATCGAAGGCGCCAGCCAAATGAGCCGAACCCGCTCCGCCAGCGCCGCTGGATTGGCGACCGCAACGCCATCGATGCGCACCGCCCGCTTCGTCACGGCCTCTTCGCCGCCGGGCAAATACCCGACGCCCAGCTGCGTATCGCCGGCGGGCGAACCCAGCGTCGCCGAAACGGCCCACGGCCGCGCTGTGCTTTCGCCAGGCAACGACCGCGCCATCTCGACAAGCTTGGCGCCGCGCAAGCCGCGCCCGGGCGCGAGTGTCGACAACGCCTCCAACACGTTGGTCTTGCCAGCCCCGTTCGGCCCGACGAGCACCACGTGCCCCGGCTCGACCTTCAGATCCAACATCCCGTACGAACGAAAATTGGTCAGCATCAGGCGTGTGATCGCGACGCGCGCGCTCGCGCGAGGCGCAGCCTCCGTCCTGATCTCACCCAAACTCATTTCAGGCCTTACACCCGCATCGGCATCAAAACGTAGAGTGCCGCATCGCCTTCGCTGTCGCGCACCAGAGTGGGCGATCCGGCGTCGGAGAACGCGAACACCGCCTTCGCCCCGTCGATCCGCTCCAAAATGTCCATGATGTAACGTGCGTTGAATCCGATCTCGATCGGCGTGTTTTTGTAGTCGATCAAGAGTTCCTCGGTTGCGGTTCCCGCTTCCGGACTGACGACGCTGAGCGTCAGCTTGCCCTTATCCAAGTTCAATTTCACGGCACGCGACTTCTCGGTCGAAACCGTCGACACCCGATCGACCGCCTCCTTCAGCTCGTCGCAAACGACTTCAAGCATCTTGTCGTTGCCGGACGGAATTACCCGCTGATACTCGGGGAACGTCCCGTCGATCAGCTTCGACGTCAGCGTCACGCTGCCAAGCGCAAACTTGATCTTGGTGTCCGATACAGAAATTTCGACAGCATCCTCGATATCCTCG
The DNA here is from genome assembly GCA_044220975.1 of Micropepsaceae bacterium. Taxonomy (GTDB): domain Bacteria; phylum Pseudomonadota; class Alphaproteobacteria; order Micropepsales; family Micropepsaceae; genus SZUA-430. The sequence goes on from JBGAPZ010000003.1 coordinate 117,656, forward strand.
ATCAGCTTGCGCACTTCGTTGATCGTCTTACGCGGCACGATGATGCCCGGAATCTCGACTGCGCCCTTGGGTGCGTTCAGCTCATACCGCGCCAGCCGGTGCCCATCAGTCGCCACAGCCCGCAGATACGTCTTGTTCTTCTCCGGGTGGGCATGAAGGTAAATGCCGTTGAGGTAATAGCGCGTCTCCTCCGTCGAAACGGCAAACCGCGTCTTGTCGATCAGCTCGCCCAAATCCTTCGATGCGAGTGAAAACTTGTGCGGCAGGGTTCCAGGCGCCATTGCCGGGAAATCTTCGCGCGGCAACGCTTGCAGTTGAAACTTCGACCGCCCGGCCGACAGCATCAACCGCCCGTCGTTCTCGCCATATTGCAGTTCGACCTGCGCGCCATCCGGCAGCTTGCGCACGATATCGAACAGGGTGTGCGCTGAAGCCGTCGTGGCGCCGCCACGCACAACGTCCGCCGCCACCGTCTCAACAACCTCGATGTCGAGATCGGTCGCCGTCAGCGACAACTTACCTTTCTCCGCGTGCAGCAAGACGTTCGAGAGGATTGGTATCGTGTTGCGCCGTTCGACCACGCTTTGTACGTGCGTAAGCGCTTTGAGAAAGCTCGCCCGTTCGATTGTAATCCGCATGCGAATGTCCGGTTGAATATCTGGGGGTGTGAAGACAAAAGCGCCGCGCTACAAAGGGCGCGGCAACGCAGTCGCCAATATAACGATAAAGGGCGCCCCAAGGGAACTGGAATTCGCCCCGGGACGCCCTGTTTAACTAATTGATATATAGAGGGAATTTCCTCTCAAGCTTGAGGCTGATCGCCCTCGGCCTGAGCCCCCGGGCGCGCGCCCCCGGAAGACGCATCCGTTGGCCAATTGCGGATCGACAAACGCTGTTGTTCGACCTCGTCGGCGAACGTCGGATCCATCGTGGTGAGACGCTCGATCGTCTCGACCGCGTGCATGACCGTGGTGTGATCGCGATTGCCGAACCGCCGTCCGATCTCCGGATACGAACGGGGTGTGAGCTTGCGTGCCAGGAACATTGCGATTTGTCTGGGCCGCACGATCGAACGCGACCTGTTTGGTGACTCCAGATCCGCCGTCTTCAAACCGTAGTGCTCGGCCACCTTCTTCTTGATCTCGTCGATCGTAACCCGGCGATCGTAAGCGCGCAGGAAGTCCGCGAGCCACTGGTTCAGGTTCTCAATCGTGATCGGCCTGTTGCCTTCGCTCTGCATCACCACACGGCTGAGCGCGCCTTCAAGCTCGCGCGTATTCGTGTTGATGCGCTGCGCCATAAAGTGCGCCGCTTGCGTGTTCAGAACGAAGCCCGGACGCTCGCGCGCAATGACGCGTGCTTTTGCTTCCAGGATGGCAAGGCGAAGCTCGAAGTCGGTCGGCGCAATTTCGATCGACGCACCCTTCAAAAGGCGCGAGCGTGCACGATCCGAAAGCCCTTCGAACAACGACGGCGAGCGGTCGGCGGAAACGACGATCTGCTTTTGATTGTCGGAGAGCCAATCGAACGCTGCGAGCAGTTCTTCCTGCGTGGCCTCTTTGCCCAAGATGAAGTGCAGATCGTCGACAAGAAGCAGGTCGACGTTGCGCACTTGGTTCTTGAATGAAACCGTGTCGTTTGCCTTCAAAGCCGTCACGAACAAACGCATGAACGTTTCGGCAGTGATGAACAGCACGCGCAAATTCGGATTGCGCGCCATTTTGCGCCACGCGATCGCATGCATCAAATGCGTTTTGCCAAGCCCCGTCTGCCCAAACAGGAACAACGGATTGGCGATCGGCAGATCGGCGTCCGCCGTACGTTTTGCTTCGTTGAAAGCGATCTGGTTCGACTTGCCCGTGACATAGGTTTCGAACGTGAACGTCTTGTTGAGCGGGATGGAGCCCGTCACCAACACCGGCTCGACCGGCGTCGCGCCAAGACTGTCGATCGTTGTCGCGCGAGCGCTTACCGCTTGCGCTTGCACGGAGCGAGGACGCGAATCCACGACGAAGTCGACGTGCACGAACGACGCGTCCATCTCTTGGATCAGCGCCAGAATTCTATCGCCATGGCTCTCCACGACCTTGTCGCGATCGAACCGGCTCGGGCACGCGATAACCACGCGATCGCCTTCGGCCGAGAGCACGCGCAACGGCGCCACCCAATATTGATACCGCGCACCAAGTTCGATCTTCATCCGCTCGCACACGCGAGCCCAGATCGCTTCGATTTTGTCGCCGACAGTTTTTGCTTCTTGAGAGGTCACTTTTTCTTTTCCCTTTTTTGCCTTGCCTACCCCAGAACCGCGACTTGCCTGTGATGTTTCACCTGAACAAGCGACGGCTTACTGCACTAAAGGCACGTCCCATTGAGCAGCGACCCCCCGGACTCCGGACGGACAATGAATCCGTCCGAGCTCAATGTCATCATCTACTTTGGAAACACGAGCGACAAACGTGCTCGCTAACGCCCCAACACCATCCTCGCGCAGCAACTGCCTATTCGTGCTGCGCTAGGACTGCACCCAAGGAAGACCGCCGGCCTTCCAACCATTCGTTGCTCCACGGTGCCGTTCGGCGTCGACATCCCCTTCGAAGCCGCCGGCAACGTTGAAGCACTTCGTAAAACCCTTTGCGGTCATCGCGATCGCCGCCGCCTGGCTGCGCGCGCCCGACCGGCACAGAAATGCGATCGGCGTCGACGCCGTCACGTCCGCCGCTTTCAGCTGCTCCGCAACCACCTGATCGAATTCGGCATTCCGGCCCATGCCAGGAAACACTTGCCACTCGACAAGGATCGGTTTGCGCTGGAGAGAGCCGAGATCCGGGACGCCAACGAACGTCCATTCCGCCGCCGAGCGCACATCGACGAGTTGGGCTTTCGGATCGCTCTTTAAGAGAGCGAAAGCCTCCTTCGGCGAGATGTCACCAGCGTAACCCATCGTCCAAATGCTCTCCCAGGCGAGCAGAATCCGGCCTCGTCCGCGGAATCCGCGGTCCAAAACACCGTGCGTTAAGAACTGAAAAGACCAGACCCGAGGACCGGACCTGCTGCTTTTAAGACGTAGCGGTACTCAAACCGCCTGCTCTACGACTGAGCGCCAATCGCGCCTTCTTGTTTATGAACTTCATTGTCGTAGCCCCAATCTTCATCGCCCTTTAACCATACAACAGGTGTTTGAACGGTGGAAGTGGTCCAATGCAAGAACATGCACTCGGTGCGCATTAAAACACTTTCACGACAGCGCAATGTACGACCACTCGCATCGAAAACTCTGTGCACAACGATCACACCAAACACGAGGTATTTCCTACGCTTTATGAGTGCTGCCGCAGGCCGTCAATGTGGCAATTCTCGACATACTCCGTATACGGAATATTATCATCGGCAAACGCCGCAGCGATCCGCGAATGCGCACGTCGTGCACAGGAAAACGCGCCGCGCGCGAAACCTTGGGACAAATAAAACCTAAATGGAGAACGCAGCGCCCTTTAAGAACTCAAAGGGGCGAGTGGGCGAAACGCGCCCGAACCTTACTTGGACAGGGCCTTCACGCGCTTCGTCAGACGCGACACTTTGCGCGCCGCCGCACGCTTATGAAGGATGCGCTTGTTGGCGCCACGGATGATTTCCGGCTGGGCCGCTTGGAGTGCCGCTTGGGCGGCCTTCGCGTCGCCGGAGGCGCTTGGGCGGCCTTCGCGTCGCCCGAGGCGATAGCTTCCTCGACCTTGCGGATATGAGTGCGAACACGGCTCTTCCGCGCGGTATTCACGGCCTCGCGGCGCTTGCCTTTGCGCGCTGCTTTGGCTGCCGAGCGGATATTCGCCATGTGGATAATCCCTAGAAAGTCGTGGCCCTGTTGCTCAGGGGCCGCGGGTTATAGACGGGGCTGTAAAGCAGCGTCAACCCGGAAAGCCCGCGTCAATCCGTCAGCGATGCTCGAACTTCGGTTTTCGCTTTTCGACGAAGGCCGCCATGCCCTCTTTTTGGTCGGCCGTCGCGAACATGGAGTGAAAAAGCCGCCGCTCGAATCTGACACCCTCAGCAAGCGTCGTTTCGTAGGCCCGGTTCACCGTTTCCTTTGTCATCATCGCAATCGGCAGCGACATGTCGGCGATCGTCTCTGCGACCTTCATCGCCTCATTCACGAGTTCCGCAACAGGAATCACCCGGCTGACGAGCCCTGCGCGCTCGGCCTCGGCTGCGTCCATCATGCGCCCGGTGAGGCACATTTCCATCGCCTTCGACTTTCCCACAAACCGGGTAAGCCGCTGCGTCCCGCCCAACCCCGGCATCACGCCTAATTTGATCTCCGGCTGGCCGAATTTCGCGTTGTCGCCGGCCAAGATGAAGTCGCACACCATCGCAAGCTCTGCGCCGCCGCCGAGTGCAAATCCTGCAACCGCCGCAATCATCGGCTTGCGGCAGCGCGTAATCCGCTCCCATTTCCTTGTGAAAAAGTCTTCGCCGAACGTGTCCGCATACGTCTTCGGCTGCATCTCCTTGATGTCCGCGCCGGCCGCAAAAGCCTTCTCCGATCCGGTGAGGACGATGCAGCGAATGCCTTTGTCCTCATCCGCCCGATCCAACTCAATTCCCAACTCGTCCAGCAACTGCCCGTTCAACGCGTTCAAAGCTTGCGGCCTATTCAGCGTAATCAACAGCACTGCGCCGCGTGTCTCTATCTTGATCGTTTCGTAGTTCATGGGCGGTACCACCTGGAAATTTGGCGAGCGGTTTAGCGTATGCCCGTCCGCGATGCCAGCGTCAGTCACCTCGCACGGCCCAGCGCGGCCAAATAGGCATTCAGCATGAACCGCAAATCGTCGTCCGCATGCGTCTTGAGGAACTGCGGCGCAAGACGAGAGAGGTGAGGCAGATTGGGTGCATTCCATTGGGAACTGTCCCACTGCGCCCAGTGCTCTTCTGCCGCGGCCTTGCTCGAACTCAATCCTTGAGTGTGCGCAATGACGAAACCGAAGCACATGGCGATCAATCCGCGAAACGCACTCACCTGTTGCGCCGGCCGCAATCCGGAGTCGGCAAGGGCCGCCGCAATCATGTCCATGCCGCTCATCACAGTGGGATCGCGCACCCGTGCGTCTGCAGAGGCAAGCAACAGCACCAGCGGTGGATGCGCGAGAAGCGCGCCATAAAGCCCCATCGCGATCGCCTCAAGCCGCCGTTGCCAGGGCAAGCCCGGATCCGGCGGCTTGATTTTGGACAAAACGAGATTTGCGACGCCATCCATAAGGTCGCGACGATCCGCGACGTGATTGTAGAGCGACATCGCCTCCACGCCGAGGTCGGCGGCGAGCCGCCGCATCGAAAGCCCCGCAAGGCCTTCCGCATCGAGGATTTTGAGCGCCGCGTCCAAGATTTTTTCCCGGCTCAGCGGTGCGCGCTTGGCTGGCTTGCGCGGCGCCACGTTGACTCCCTTAAACTTACGATGTAAGTAAAATAAACTTACGCTGTAAGTCAATGCTCGCCTAGCGACGGAGGATGGCCATGAACATCGTCGAAGCGCTGAACTCCCGCATTACGTGCCGGTCGTTTCTCGACACTCCGGTATCGGAAGAGACCGTGCGCGCAATACTGAAGGGAGCGACCCGAGCGCCATCCGGCGGCAATCTTCAGCCCCAGCACGTTTGGGCACTGAGCGGCGCCGATCTCAAGGCGCTGACGATGGAAGTCGCCAACCGGGTACGGTCAGGCGAACTTACGGACGGTCCGACGGAGTACAACGTGTTCCCCACGGTCCTGAAGGAACCTTATCTATCGCGGCGTTGGCAGGTGGGGGCCGATATGTACGCCGCGCTCAACATCACGCGCCTCGATCCCGACCTGTTCAAGCAACACCTCGCCCGCAACTACGAGTTCTTCGGGGCGCCGGTTGGTCTCTTCTTCGCCATCGACCGTGACATGCAGCAAAGCCAGTGGAGCGATCTGGGCATGTACATCATGTCCGTGATGCTGCTCGCGCGCGAGCATGGCCTTCACACCGCGCCGCTGGAGGCTTGGGCAAATTTCCCGCGTACCGTGGCGGCGCACGTGAACATGCCGCCTGAGCTCATGCTCTTTTGCGGCATGGCGCTTGGCGTCATGGACACGAACGACCCTGTGAACTGTTGGCGTGCGCGCCGGATCGATCTCGACGAATTCGTCCGCTTCCGCGGCTTCGGCGCTGTTGCGGCCCAGGCGCGTTCGGCAGAGCTCTGCCAATGACGCCGCGTCCGCTTGCAATGCTCGCATGGACGCTGCTGCTATCGATGCCGATCTATGTGTGGGGCATATTCAATCCAATTCACGGTCTGCCCTACGGCCTTCCGGGCACCGTGGTCATGATCGTGGTGCCGGCCCTCGTTGCCTCAGCCATGATACTGCGCGACGCCGGCAGCGCTGCGCTCGCGAGCACCTGGGCTCGAATATTCGACGTCGACCGAATCGCGGGCTACCGCTGGTTGGCGCTCGCGCTTCTCACGATGCCGGCAGCCACGGTTGGAACCTATTATCTGATGCGCGCACTTGACCTGCCATTGCCGGTCAATCCCGTCGTCGAGGCCGGCGCACTTCCCTTTGCGTTCGCGGCATACGTCGCGGGAGCCGCCATCGAAGAAGTTGGCTGGACCGGCTACTGCACCGAACCCTTGCAAGCCAGGTACGGTGTTCTTGGTAGCGGCCTCATCATCGGCGCAGTGTGGGCAATCTGGCATATCGTGCCGTGGTACATCATCCAAGGCCACGCCGCCGATTGGGTTATAGGCCAGTCGCTTCTAACGGTGCTCATGCGCGTTGTGATGGTCTATCTCTATGTACACGGCGGAAAGAGCCTCTTTCTCGCGACGCTGTTTCACGCGACGATCAACGTGAGTTACAGCCTGTTCCCGAACGACGGATCGCATTACGACCCGGTGGTACTCTTCGTCGTGCTCGCTGCCGCTGTGCTGGCGTTGACGGCGCGAACGATCGTCGCCTATCGCTGACACGTCGGACAAAAGAACGTCGAGCGTCCCGACTGCACGATACGCTTCACCACGCCGGCGCAGCCTTTCTTCGTACAACGCTCGCCTTCGCGGTCGTAGACCGAGAAGCTGTTCTGAAAATATCCAAGCTCCCCACTCGTCTGTTTGTAGTCGCGCAAGCTCGATCCGCCAGCCTTGATCGCAGCTTTGAGCACCGCCTTCACCTCCGGCACCAGCTTTCGCGAGCGCTCGCCTGGGACCGTCGAGGCAATGCGCTTCGGCGAAATCCCGGCACGAAACAGCGCTTCGCACACATAGATATTGCCGAGCCCCGCCACGACGCGCTGATCAAGCAGCGCCGCCTTGATCGGCGTGCGTTTGCCCTTCAAGGCCGCATCCAACATCGCCGGTGAAAAATGCGCCGACAGAGGCTCCGGCCCGAGCTCGGCTAGATATTTGTACGTCGAAACCTCCGACGCCTTGAACAGATCCATCATCCCAAAGCGCCGATGATCCGTGAACGTCACGCGCGCGCCTTGATCCGTCTCGAACACGATGTGATCGTGCTTTCCCGCTTCCGGCGTTCCTATGCAGAAAACGCCCGAGCTTCGCACCGTCGATCGAAAAGCGTCCCGACATGCCCAGATGCATGATCAGCACCTCACCCCCGTCGAGATATGCGAGGATATATTTCGCGCGCCGCGTCAGCTTTTCGACGCGCCGTCCCGTTAACCGTTCGGCAAACTTTGCAGGCAAGGGAAAGCGCAAATCGCCGCGCCGCGCGATCACGCGAGCGAACCTACGCCCCTCAAGCACGGGCAAAAGCCCCTGTCTGACGGTCTCGACCTCGGGAAGTTCGGGCATGGGACGCTGTGTAACCTAGCTCAAGGAATTTGCGAGCACTATGTAAGGGTGAACCCCATGGCAGACGAAAAACCAACCGTTTCCTTCGGCTTCCGCACTGTCGCGGAGGACGAGAAATCGCGCTTGGTCGGCGAGGTCTTCTCAAGCGTCGCCCGTCGCTACGATGTCATGAACGACCTGATGTCGATGGGCGTTCATCGCCTCTGGAAGGATGCGCTCATCGATTGGCTCGCGCCTGCGCCGGGCATGAAGTTGCTCGACGTCGCCGGCGGCACCGGCGACATCGCATTCCGCTTTCTCGAACGCCTCGGCGCGAAGCCGGGCAGCGCCGTCGTTTGCGACATCAATCGGGAAATGTTGGCCGTCGGCCGCGAGCGCGCGCAGGAACGCAAACTGACCGAACGCGTAACATTCTCTTGCGGCGACGCCGAAACTCTGCCGATGCCGGACGCCAGCTTCGACGCCTACACGATCGCGTTTGGCATCAGGAACGTGACGCATATCGACAAGGCATTGGCCGAAGCTCACCGCGTGCTCAAGCCCGGCGGACATTTCCTCTGCCTCGAATTCTCCAAGGTAAACGACACGCTCTTGTCGAACCTCTACGACCTCTGGTCGTTCAACGTGATCCCGGTGATCGGCCAAGCGGTCACGAACGACCGCGCGTCGTACCAATATCTTGTCGAAAGCATTCGCCGCTTCCCAGCGCAGAAAGACTTCGCCGGCATGATCACAGCCGCGGGCTTCAAACAGGTGAAGTGGCGCGACATGACTGGCGGCATCGTCGCCATGCATTCGGGTTGGAAGCGCTGATGCTCAAAAGCTTCGCCATGATCGGCCGGCTGATGCGCGCAGGCCGCGTGCTGGGCCGGCACGGCGTGCTGCCGCCGCCGGAGTGGGGCAATCTCGTCCCGCCGCAAGCGAAGCTTCTCAAGTTCATCTTCCCGAAATCGAAAGCCGAAGCGCAAGGCCGCAGCGGCGAGCGCCTGGCCCGCGCGCTCGCAAAGCTCGGTCCCTCTTACATCAAGATGGGTCAGTTTCTGGCGACCCGCCCCGATGTTATCGGCGCCGAAATCGCGCGCGACCTCGCCGAGTTGCAAGACCGCCTGCCGCCCTTTCCGGCCGACCAGGCCCGCCAAATCTTGAGGCAGGAACTCGGCCCCAACCTCGCGCGTCTTGGCGACATCGGCGAAGCGATCGCCGCCGCTTCGATCGCGCAAGTACACAAGGTCGAGATCCGCACGAGCGAAGGCGAGCCGAAGCAATTCCGCGCCGTCAAAATCCTGCGTCCCGGTATCGAACGCGAGTTCGCGAATGAACTCGAAGCCTTCGCCTGGGCCGCTCGACAAGCCGAATATTTCGGCGGCGAAGATGCGCGCCGCATGAAACCGACTGCGGCGGTCGACACGCTCGCGCGCTCCGTCGCGATCGAAATGGATTTGCGCCTCGAAGCAGCCGCAGCCGCCGAGATGACGGTGAATGTCGCGCACGACCCGGACTTCCGCGTCCCGGCAGTCGATTGGGATCTGACCACACGCCGCGTGCTCGCAACCGAATGGATCGACGCCACACCGCTCAAAGACATCGCCACGCTGCGCGCCAAAGGCCACGACCTAAAGCGCATCGCGACGAACGTCATCCAAAGCTTCCTGCGCCATGCTCTGCGCGACGGCTTTTTCCACGCCGACATGCATCCGGGAAACCTGTTCGTCGACGCCAAAGGCAAGCTCGTCGCGGTCGACTTCGGCATCATGGGCAGGCTCGACCCGCTCTCGCGCCGCTTCATGGCCGAAACGCTTGCCGGCTTTCTCGCCCGCGACTACCGCCGCGTCGCCGACATCCATCTGCAGGTCGGTTTCGTCCCCCCGCGCCACAGCGTCGAAGACTTCGCGCAAGCCTTGCGCGCGATCGGCGAACCGATCTTCGGGCGGCCCGCAAGCAATATGTCGATGGCGCGCCTGCTGACGCAGCTTTTCGAAGTCACGCGCATGTTCGACATGGAGATGCAGCCGCAACTCGCAATGCTGCAAAAGACCATGGTCGTCGTCGAAGGCGTCGCCCGCCAACTCGACCCCGAACACTCGATTTGGGACTCGGCCAAACCCATCGTTGAGCAATGGATGGTTGACTCCGTCGGCCCCCAAGCCCGCCTGAATCAAGCGGCCGAAGGCATGTCGTCGCTTGGCCGCGCCCTGACGGCGCTCCCCGAAGTCATGCGCAACGCCGAACAGATCGCCGCCATGCTCTCGACGAACGGCCTGCGCCTCCACCCGGACTCGACCCGCGCAATTGCCGACGCCCAAGTCAGCCAAACCAGCCACGCCCGCATCGCAATCTGGATCGGCGCTGCGGCGCTAGTGGCGCTCGCCATCGCACAGTTCTAGTCCGTCACGGACCCATGCTTTGAAGCACGCGCGATAGTATGGCCCGCATGTCTGCGCGGTCGTCGTAGCAATAGTCGGCGGCCGTGCTCGCGCTTTCGTCGCGCCATCCGCTGCCGCCGTCCGCGCGCTTTACGCGGTATCGAACGGTGACCATGCCGCTCGCGCGGGCAGGCACGACGTCGCGCGCCTCGGAATCGCCGATATACGCTACGCGCCTCAGGTCAGCGCGCATCCAACCCTCAAGCTGAGCTATCGCTGTGAAAAACTCGACGTTTGGCTTTTCCGCCTTTGGGAATTCTCGGCTGAGCGTCTCGCTCACGAACACGCGCCTGACGAAGGTCTCCAATCCAGCCCAGCGAAGCATCGCCGGTGTCGCGAATGCGCGATCATTGGAGGCGACGGCAACGGTCACATTGCTACCATGCAACCACTCGAAAACGCCGCGCAGCAGGGGCAGTTGCGCCTGCGATGCGATCGCGTCCGCGACGTGTGCCCGGTAGATCGAAAGGATCGCCGGTCCGGTGTCGCTCCCTTGGCCGAGCTCGGCGGCCTGCAACGCGGCCTCGATCCATGGCGGCTCTTGCAGGAAGTGGCTCGCAAACGGAAAATCGATCGAGCGGTTTGCCATGTCCCACGCGGCAAGAAAACGATTGCAAGCAGTGTCCGCGGTCAGCGAGCGAATCTGTGTTTGAAGATCGCGGCGAAACCGCGGGCTGGAAAGCACCGTGGCGAACGGATCGTCGATAAGCGTGTCGCCCAGGTCGAACATCAAGACGGGTAGTTGGCAGTTCATTCGGGTAGGCCGTCGAGCTGTTTCATGATGAAATCGAAATTCCTGTGCGCTAGCACAAGACAGCCCGTCGCAGCCGCAAGCAGTCGCTCCTGCGAGCCGTGCCTCAGCAATTCTTCAAGTCTATGCTTGTCGAACGGCTCTTCCACGCGCACTCCTTCGTACTGCTCGCGGAACGCGCCGAAATCGGCCTTCAGGCGATGAGCGTCCGCAAGGCAGAGCGTCAGCATCTCCGGCTTTAGGGTCACCATGTCCAAAGTGAGGCCGAAAACGAATGTCTTTATTGCGCCGTCGCGATGAAGCCTGAACGCAGTGTCGAAGGCGCTGTGCGACTTACAGATATCGGCGATGGAGCTGGCAAGGTGACCGTCAACATCGGCGTTGTCGTCGTAGCATTCCTCTGCGAACTCGCGCAACAGCGTAAAATTCGGATCAAACTCCGCTGCATGCTCACGGTCGTTCCAAAGGATGGGCTGAAACGTTCCGGCGGGGATGACGTGATAGGTCCCGGACGCCTCCCGGCTCACGTCGCCCCGGCGATGCATCAAAAAAATCGGAAAAGTGCCCTTCCGCCGCAAGACGGTTAGCGTGTTGACGCCAACAGAGGCGCAGCGATTCGTCAGCATATTCGGATTGAGGTTTTGCCGGAACTTGTCGCGAGAGATAATTGTATTGGCGTTGGCGACCAGAATGTCCTGCTCGCGATCGGGCACGAATGCCGTGTACTTCTTTGCGACTAGAAAGTTCATCGCGGCCGAAGCGGTGGACCAAAGCAACGCTTCACAAGTGTTGACATATCCAACATAGGTGTCGTGCGAAAACGTGAGGTCGAGTTTGCCCTCGGCCGGCGTTGCGGAGGTCAAGCGATAGACCGGACGGTTCTGCGACTTACGTTTCTTGAGCTCTACCTCAAGCCGCTGATCGAGGGTGCTATCCAGGTGAGTCGCCGCCGGCACGCTCGGATCCCAGGTAAGGCGCAGCGCCGAAAACGGCGCGGGCTCGTCGAAGATCCAACCGGGCGCTGCAAGCAACGGAATTGGTTCCTGGGCGGAAGCATCGCGCATAGGCCCAATCGGCTGAGTGAACTGGCGTCCGAACACCGACGTATAAAACTCCAAACATATGGACTGAAGCAGAAACCGGTTTCTTTGAATGAACTGCGCCCGTTCAAGGTCGGAGCCCGCGAGCGGAATCGGTTGCCCCTCCTTCGGGACGCGCATCGCCGGGTCGGCGAATCGACCCCACATTCTCCAAGCGACGCCTGCAACCGTCAGCGCACCGAGCACGAGCCCCAAAATGCCTGCAATCGCTTGAACGTACGGGCTCGCCCAAAGCTCAATAAGCCAGTTCGAGAATTGATCCAACACGTTACCCCATCACCCGGATTCGCCAGCCTGACGTCATCGCATTTGCAACAACTTTCGGGAAGCACCCGGTCGGATCGCACGTCCGGTTCGTCCGATTGTTCCATGACAACGTTGAAGTCATCCGAATTCTGCACCAGCGCATGGACTTCTCGCGCCACCGCTGAACGTTGATGCGTCTGAGAGTTCGGAGCTCGGGGACATGTGACAAACTCGGCGCCCTAGCTCTTGCAAATGTTCTGCTCTTGTTCTAAATATCCTACACTTATGCAAACGTAAGGCCAGAAAGATTGGGTAGCCGGCGGAAGTCCCAAGACCACGCAACCCCATCTCCGGTCCGTAACTCTCGGGTACATGGGGTTGTTCGCTCAAAATTGCGCCGGGGGTATTCCCCACCTGGCCTTCCGCCAGAGGCAGTCGGACGAGGTACCCTGCCCAGGTCGCAGGCCAGGATGACGGCGAGGGTAGTGATCGAACCAAATCAGCCGGTTACCCCTCCCTCACCATCACAATAAAATTTCTACACCCCTTGTCGTGGATTGGGGTAATTTCCATCTACTGAGTGAAATTGGAGCCAGGTGTGCTCGACAACAAACGCATTCTGCTCGTCATTGGCGGCGGCATTGCCGCCTACAAGAGCCTCGAACTCATCCGCCGCCTGCGCGAGCGCGGTGCGAAAGTGCGCGCGATCTTGACCCGTGCCGGCACCGAATTCGTAACCCCGCTCTCCGTCGCAAGCCTAACCGGCGACAAAGTCTACCAAGACCTCTTCAGCCTCACCGACGAAGCCGAGATGGGCCACATCCAACTCTCGCGCGACGCCGACTTGCTCGTCGTCGCACCGGCGACCGCGGATCTGATGGCGAAGATGGCCTCCGGCCGCGCGGACGACCTTGCCTCCACGGCGTTGCTCGCAACCGACAAGCCCGTGCTGATCGCGCCCGCGATGAACGTACGCATGTGGCTGCACGCGGCGACGCAGCGAAACCTAGCGCAGTTGAAAGCGGACGGCGTCACGATCGTAGGCCCGAATGAAGGCGACATGGCGTGCGGCGAATTTGGTCCTGGCCGCATGGCCGAGCCGGCGGAAATCCTCGCCGCTGTCGAAGCTCACTTTGCGCACAGTCAAGACCTCAAAGGCCTACACGCGCTCGTGACGGCGGGACCGACGCATGAACCGATCGATCCCGTACGCTTCATCGCGAACCGTTCGTCCGGCAAGCAAGGCTACGCGATCGCGAGCGCCCTCGCCGACCTCGGCGCCACGACGACACTCGTCTCCGGCCCGACCAACCTGAGCGCCCCGCGCGGCGTAAAATTCGTGAAGGTCGAAACCGCACATCAAATGCTCGCCGCTTGCGAAGGCGCGCTACCCGCTGACGTCGCCGTCTGCGCTGCCGCGGTGGCGGACTGGCGTGTCGACCACGCTGCCAATCAGAAGATCAAGAAAGGCAGCGGCGGTCTGCCGACGCTGGCACTCGTCGAGAATCCGGACATCCTGCACACGCTCTCGACCTTGAGCGCAAAGCGCCCCCGCCTTGTCGTCGGCTTCGCCGCCGAAACCGAAAAGGTGATCGAGCACGCCAAGGCGAAGCGCCAACGCAAAGGATGCGACTGGATCGTCGCCAACGACGTCTCGCCGGCAACTGGCGTGATGGGCGGCGACGACAACACCGTCCACGTGATCTCGGCAACCGAAACAGAAACCTGGCCGAAGCTCGCCAAAGGCGAGGTGGCGCAACGTCTGGCGCAAAAGATCGCGACCCACTTGAAAGGAGCGCGCGCGTGAGCGAGGTCACCATCGAAGTTCTGACGCTCCCGCACGGCCGCGGCCTCAACCTACCCGCACGTGCCACAGCCGGTGCCGCCGGCGCGGATCTCGTCGCCGCAGAAGAAGCGACCATCGCGCCGGGCGGCGTTCACGCGGTCGCAACCGGCATCGCCCTCGCTATTCCAGAAGGTTACGAAGGACAAGTTCGCCCCCGCTCGGGCCTTGCGCTGAAGCACGGCGTCACCGTGTTGAACGCGCCCGGCACAATCGACGCCGACTACCGCGGCGAGGTGAAAGTCATTCTGATCAATCACGGCCGCGAACCGTTTCGCATCGCTCGTGGCGATCGCATCGCCCAACTCGTGGTCGCGCCGGTTAGCGCAAGCCGCTTCGAACGCGTCGAAGCATTGACCGACACAGCACGTGGCTCCGGCGGCTTCGGCTCCACCGGCGTCAAGGGAGGTTAGACATCTTGCTCCGCCTCTCCCGCAAATCGATCCTGGCGCTTGAAGCCGTCGTCGATATCGCCTGCAACTCGCGGCCCGAACCCGTGCAGTCGAAGGAAATCACGCGCCGCCAAGGCGTGCCGCATCGCTATCTGGAACAAGTGATGCAGGCGCTTGTCCGCTCTGGCGTGCTGAAAGGCGTCCGCGGCCCCCGCGGCGGCTATCGCTTGGCGCGCGAGCGCCGACGCATTACCGCAGGCGAAATCGTGCGCATCGTCGCGGAACTCGAAGTTGCCGATGAGCCCCCTCTGAACGGCTCCTCGCCGATCGGCGAAACGATCGTGCGTCCCGCCATCGAAGCTATCCACAACGATCTGATGCGCCAACTCGATGCGATAACTGTAGAAGACCTCTGCCGCCGCGCCGAAGAAAAGGGCCTAGCTGACCCCTTAGGCGCGCGCGCAGACTTCGCGATCTAACGAAAGGACAAGAACAATGAGCAAAACCCCCGGCCGCGGCCGCGTTTATGACTCGATCACCGAAACGATCGGCGACACGCCGCTCGTGCGCCTGAACCGCGTCGCCAAGGAAGCCGGCGCCGTAGCCGAAATCCTCTTGAAGCTCGAATTCTTCAATCCGATGGCAAGCGTCAAGGATCGCATCGGCGTCTCGATGATCGAAGACCTTGAAAGCCGCGGCTTGATCAAGGCGGGCACGACGCTGATCGAGCCCACATCCGGCAACACCGGCATCGCGCTTGCGTTCGTCGCGGCCGCAAAGGGCTACTCGCTCATTCTTGTGATGCCGGAATCGATGTCCGTCGAACGCCGCAAGATGCTTTTGATCTTGGGTGCCAAACTCGAACTCACACCCGCGGCCCAAGGCATGCGTGGCGCGGTCGCCCGCGCGAACGAGCTGCAAAAGGAAATCCCGAACTCCATCATTCCGCAGCAATTCGAAAACCCGTCGAACCCCGCGGTTCACCGCCGCACCACGGCCGAAGAAATCTGGAACGACACCGCCGGCAAGGTCGATGCGGTCGTCTCCGGCATCGGCACCGGCGGCACGATCACGGGCGTCGGCACAGTCTTGAAGAAGCGCAAACCCGGCTTGAAGATGATCGCGGTCGAACCGGAAGACAGTGCCATCCTCTCTGGGCGCCAGCCCGGCCCGCACAAGATTCAAGGCATCGGAGCAGGCTTCATTCCAGCCATCTTGGACCGCAGCGTGATCGACGAAATCGTCACGATCAGCAACGAGACCGCCTTCGCGACCGCGCGCAAAGTCGCCAAACTCGAAGGCATCCCCGCCGGCATTTCGTCCGGCGCTGCGATCGCCGCAACGCTCGAAATCGCAACCCGCAAAGACTGGGCCGGCAAAACGATCGTCACGATCATACCGTCCTTCGCCGAACGCTACCTGTCGACGGCCCTTTTCGACGGGCTCTGATCTACCGCCGCAAGCCCGCAGCCATCGGCAACGATGGCGCGGCTTCGACGGTGGTGTGCAGCATCGGGAACTGCCGCGCCGCGTGAATGAGTTCGTTCTCGATCGGATCCGCACTGCCTTCGCTGATCGGAAAGCGGCGCAGCGCGCGCAGATCGTCGCGCGCGACATGCATCCGCCCGTCGCTCACACCACCTTCGCGCCGCCGCGCAACCGCAACACCCGCGCTGAACGCCGTTTGATGCGACGCTTTCACAAGCTGCGTCTCCGGCGCGAACTCCGACAAGAAGATCGTTTTGATGCCGGGGCCACTCTGCAAGCCGACGACATTGAAAGCTTTCCCGTCCTCTGTCGCCAAGAACGAAGGCATCGCCGGTGTGTCGAACAAGATGACGGCGCAAGCGCCACCGAGTTGAAACGCATACCCGCTGCGCACGACGAACGAACGTGCCACCGCCCCCGGCGTCAAGTGCGGGACCAACTCGCACGCCACATGTTGCAAACCGTGCGGTGTCTCTTGCGCGTGCACGACCAGCAGCGAGCGCATGGCATGTCCGCCGTTCGGATCGCGTGTGCTGTCGTTGCGCTCCCGCGCGACGATGTCGTAAAGCCCGCAATACTCGGCGGACAAACGGCTGAGGTAACGTCCGCCGGCATTCCCATAGAGCGCATGCTGCATCATTTGCGCCAGACTGTCGGAAGGCACGATCGTCGGCGGCGGAGGCGCCGGCGCTGGCGCCACATCCTCGTCAGGGTCTGCAACCGGCGCAGCCTCGATCCCGAGTTTAGTCTGCAACTCCATCAAATCGGCGGCCGGAAATCCCGTCTCGGCAATACCGGAGGCAACCAGCGCGCTCTTCAATTCCTGCGCCCAAGCGCGCGTGATGAAAGGCGCCGAGAAACCCGTTTTCCCTTCGACGATATAGCGCTGCATGAGTCGCTGTTTCTGCTGGAACCCAATGCCCGATCGCTTGCCCCCAAAGGCCGCTTTCTCTGCGATCCAGTCTGGATGCACGAGGCGAAGCGCCCGCGCCGCCTGCGTCAGCGCCCACAATTCCGCATAGTCTTCGCGCCGCGCGCGAAGATACCGGTCGCTTTTCTTGTGTGGAGCGATTGCCGTACCGGGCGACGGGTGCACGCGCTCAAAATTGGTCGAGAACTCGCCCTTACTCATACTGCCCCCCGGCCCCAAGGAATGAGATAACCGAGAACGCACGCGAGACGCAATTCGCAAAAGCGCGCAACACGTGCCACCAACAAAATTTCACACGCAAAGCCCGAGCCAGCTAGGCTCACATCCGCGTGAATCGCTTCGAGAGTTGCCGATGTACGACCTTATCATCCGCGAAACCGAAATCTTCGACGGAACTGGCACGCCCTCTCGCCGTGGCGACATCGCGATCGAAGACGGCAAGATCGCAGCGCTCGGTTTCACAAAACAATCCGCGCGCGAAATTGTCGACGGCACGAACCTGGCGCTCGCGCCGGGTTTCATCGATGTGCACACACACGACGATTTTGCAGTCGTGTTGCACCCTGACATGGCGTTCAAAACCTTGGGCGGCGTCACGACTGTCGTCGTCGGCAATTGCGGATTCGGCCCCGCGCCGTGGAAACCAGCCTCGCGGTTTGCGGCCACCGTGGATCCGCGCCCGTTGCCACAATGGGAAGGCTTCCGCGGCTATATGCAAACCCTCGAAACAAGCCCGCCCGCAGTGAACGTCGCAACCCTTATCGGCCACGGCACCGCGCGCCACGCCTCCATGGGCCTCGACGCACGCGAACCCACCGGCGCCGAAATGGCCGCGATGAAAAAAATTGTGACCGAAGGTCTGGAAGCCGGTTGTGTCGGCATGTCGTCGGGCCTGATCTACGACCCGGGCCGCCACGCCCGCACCGACGAACTCGTCGAACTCGCAAGTCTCCTCCACGGCACCGGCGCGCTTTACGCAACCCACATGCGCGACGAAGGCTTGGGCCTCCTCTCATCCGTCGCCGAGGCAATCGAAATCGGCGAACGCGCCGGCGTGCCCGTGCAGATCTCCCACCACAAAGCGTCCGGCGAACGCGCCTGGGGCCTTGTCACCCAGTCCCTGAAACTCATCGAAGAGGCGCTTGCGAAAGGCCAAAACGTCCACGCCGATCAATACCCCTACACGGCCGGCAGCACCTCGCTCGGCGCCGTCTTCCGCGACGGTGCGTTCGGCGGACCCGGACGCGAGACCGCGCCGAAGAACATCGTCATCGCCTCCGCGCAGGGTCACGGCGAATGGGAAGGCCGCTCGATCGCGGACCTGGCGACCGCAATGGGCTGCGACGCGCCCGCCGCCGCCACGCACGTGCTGAAACAAGCGCCCGGCGCCACCGTCATCATCCACATGATGCGCGAAGAAGACGTCCGCACCGTCATGCGCCACAAAAGCACGATGATCGGCTCCGACGGCATCCCGACGCTCGACGGCAAACCGCACCCACGCCTCTACGGCACGTTCGCGCGCGTCGTCGGCCACTATGCGCGTGACGAGAAGCTCTTCTCGATGGCCGAAGCCATCCATCGCATGACCGGCTTTTCGGCAAAGAAATTCGGTTTGGCAGACCGCGGTGTGATCGCGCCCGGCGCCGCCGCCGATCTGGTGCTCTTCGATCCGAAGAAAATCATCGACGCCGGTACATTCGAAGACCCGAAGAAAACGCCCATCGGCATCAAAGCCGTCTACACGAACGGCAAATGCACGGTGCAAGACGGCAAATCGACGGCGGCGCGCGGTGGACGCGTGCTGCGCCGCGCCTAGTCGACTACCGCCCCGGCCACTCCCACCGCACGTACTCGCTGTCTTCGATCACGGTCTCGCCAAGCTCTTTCTTGAGCACGAAGCGTTTCGCGCCTTCTTGGGCGAGCGCCTCGACCAGGGGCGCGGCGTGCGTCACGACAATGATCTGCGCGGCGCTGCTTGCGCGCACGATCAGCCGCGCCAGCGGCGCCAACAGATCGCGGTGCAAACTCGTTTCCGGCTCGTTCAACACCATCAAGGTCGGCGGCCGCGGCGTCAGCAGCGCGCCAACCAGCAGTAGATAGCGCAACGTCCCATCGGAAAGCTCCGCCGCGCGGAGCGGCCGCAACAAGCCATGCTGCGTCAGCGACAACTCGAACAATCCGTCCCGCGTGGCGATCTCGACCGCGCTACCCGGAAACGCATCGGCAATTGTCGCATCCAAACCGTCTCGGTCGCCTATCTCGACGATCGTCTGCAATGCCGCCGCCAAATCCGCGCCGTCATCCGAGAGCACCGGCGTGCGCGTGCCCACTTGGGGCGTGCGCGCCGGTGCCAGGCGATCAGTTCGCAGGTGATCGTAGAACCGCCACCCGCGCATGCGTTCGCGCAACTCCAGCAACTCAGGCGTATCCGCCGGGCTCACCGCCTGCATCATCATGCTTTCGAACGAAGCTATGTGCGCGTGCACGACCTTCTTCGTCCGCCCCGACGCAGCAACCACGCTAGGTCCCTTGCGCAGCGTGAGCGTATTGCCGGGCCGCAGCGTATCGCCCGCCCAAACGGCCTCGACCTTGATCTCGGGATCCAGATTGAACAGCGAACTCTGGCTTCGGACCGGAAGCCCGAGATCGATCGCATACCCGAAATCTTCGCTGGCAAATCCAAGTCTAAGACTGATCGGAGCCGCACGAACGGCTCCTTCCACCGGCACTTCGCCAGTTTTCATCCGCTTCGTGACGGACTCAGGCCCGGCCCAGAGCGTTGAGTTCAATCCACCTTCAAGTGCGAGCGCCGACACGATCCGCCCTTGTGCGGCCGATGCCAACAACGCGATGGCTTTGTAGAGGCTCGACTTGCCGGCGCCGTTTGCGCCGGTGATCAGGTTCAACCGCTCGAGTGGCAACACGACATTGCGCAGCGAACGATATCCGGAAACGGCGATCTTCGTGAGCATGGGAACCTCGCGCCCGTTACACGGGCGGATGCCGCGTGACTATTGCCCAGCCTCGCACCGGTAGAACCACGGCGCTTCGCCACCGTTCGCAAAGCGGCCGTCGCTGATAAGGATCTCGCCGGTCGCGGTTGCTGAACGCCACGTTTTGAGCCGCGACGGCTCGACCAAGTTCACGATTGTCAGCTTACCTTTGCCGTCATTGTCGTCTTGAACCCATTGAACCTTGCCGTCCTCGAGCTTCTCGACGGCGGCAAGCGCCGAAACGCGATCAAGCTCGCCCATCTTAATGTGCTCCGTCGGCCCACCGTTCGCCGCCACCTCATAGACAATGTGGGCGTTGTCGTCGCTCGACGGCGTTGCGCAGTCAAAGGCCCAAGTGCCAAGCAAACCCAGCGCGCGCATCGTCTCGCCGTCCGCGTTGGCGTGCGCGGGAACGACGGCGGCAAGCGCCATCAAAATCGCGATCGAAGCCGTTCTCATCCAAGCCTCCTTAAAAAACGGAGCTAGCCGAGCGCGGACTTAGGCGACCCGGGCCGAAGAATTGTCCCCGAAACGTTTGCCAGAAAATGCGCGAGGATTGAAGGCACGAGTGATCCGGTCAGGATCACGCCTGCCGCAAAAATCATTCCAATCAATCCGGTGCGCAAAATCCCCCATGGCCCCTGATAGCCGTGCATCAGCCCGAACACGACGGACGATAAGACGGCGGCAATCCAACCGTCACCGGTGAACGCCCAGAACTGACCCATCAAAAAGCCGCGGTAAACAATCTCTTCGCCGGCGCTCGCGATTGGCGCGAGTACGAGAGCGAAGGTCGCCGTCTCCGCGGGCGTGACCGGTAGGAAAGCGAGCGCCTCTGGCGTCGGAACGCCGCCAGCCATCCCCCGCGCCCAGCCAACCAGCGCACTGATGATCGCGCTGGCCGCAACCATGGCCGCCGTTACAGCCGCGCCTTCGCCGGGTGCAAACCCGAGCCGCAAACCGAGGTCCGAAAGCGCCGCAACCAAGTCTGTGTTTCCGTTCGTCATGGCAAGACACCAAACGACCACGACAACCGCTCCGGTAATCGCTGCGCTTCCAAGCGCCGTCCTAAGATACTTCGCGATCCGCGGCCCCATACGCATCGCCGCAAGCCGTGGCTCCAGCCAACGCGCAAATCGGGCGACCGCGATCAAAGCGAACGCAGCCAGCAGCGCAATCACCATCGGCGCTTGCCCGCCCGTTGTCGTGTTGATCCAGTCCAACATGAAGCCTCTGGCGTAAAACGTTGCATGCATTTGCCATCGGCGCAAAGAGCGCGCAAGGATGTCTCGAAAACGCGAAGGCCTGACATGATCGACCACAAAGGAACGACCGCCCTCGTCACCGGCGGTGCCTCCGGCATCGGCAAGGCGATTGCCGCTGCGTTAAGGAAACGCGGGGCCACGGTGATCATTGCCGACATCGACGAGGCAAACCTCGATATTGCGGCAGCAGAGCTGGGCGAAGGAACCCAAACAATCGCGTGCGACCTCGCAGACCCGAACGCGCCGGCACGTCTTATCGAACAAGCGCACGCGCTTAATCGCCGCCTCGATCTCGTGTGCTCGAACGCGGGTATCGGGCGCAACAAACAGGTGCTGAAAGAACCGCTCGACGCTGAGACCGAGCGCCTCTTCAACGTCAACCTGTTCGCGGGGCTACGCCTCGCACAAGCCTATAACGCACGCCTCACCGCCGCGAACGCGCGCGGCCGGATGCTGTTCACGGCTTCCGAAAATTCGTTGAGTGTGCCCTCAGCTGTCAGGGGCTCTCGCCTCGGCCTGTATGGGGCGACGAAGCATGCGCTGCTTGTCGCACTCGAGTGGCTGCGCGATGAAACTAAGGACTCTGCTATCGATGTTCACGTCTTGCTGCCCGGCGCCGTCTACACGCCGCTGGTTGCACGTGTGCTCCCCGACCCTTCGAAAGCCCCGCCCGCACTCGAACTCATCGTCCCCGAACGCTGCGCCGAGATCGCTCTCAAGGGCATGGACTTAGGCTTGTTCTACATCCCGACCCAACCCCATCTGCTGACCGACATGCAGCCGCGCATGGAAGCGATCAGGACATCCCTGAAGGCGCTGGGACTCTAGAGCGCGTGCGTTTCGCCGCGCCATGAGAACGCATATAACGAATTCGATTTTGCACATTTCGCCCCACACGGTCGAAAAGCTGAGCTGCCGCCGCGCGTTAGGCGGGAATCGAATGCTCTCAGCGTCCGTTGTCGTTGGCGCGCACGCCCCACAGCCGGTCGCGTGTGACGAAGCCGTCATAGCCCCGCGCGCTGACTTCGCACCACTCGCCTTCGCAGGCGACAAGATCCGCAATCAGCCCGGGCGCGGCCAACGCGACTGCATCGGCCTCACCCTTCGGCTCGCGCAAGATCGCGGTGTTGACGCGGCCGGTGAACAGCACCCGGCGCCGTCCGTCGAGCATCACGGATTTCACCCAACCCGTCTGTCCCTCGACATCGCGGATGCGCCGCCAGCTGTCGTACTCGGCGATGATTTCGACCGGCAGGCCCGGCTTCACGTAGGTCCACAACACGTTATCTTCGAGCGAAGGTCCGCGCCGGACATTGACGCGCGCCGCCTTGATCGTGACCCAGCGCGGAACCGGCATGCCGGTCGCCACGCTCGGCGGCGGAACGGTTGCGAGCGCAACGACATCCAAGGCGGGCTTGGCCTGCGGCATAGGCATACCCGTGCTCGCCGCTACGAAAGGCACCAAAACCAACCACGTGATGAGAGTCGCCCAGTTGCGCAAAGCCTGCCTCGTAGCCGGTCCCGGAAGGGGCGCCCGGCGCTCGTGCCGAAGATAAGAAATGATGAGCAATATCAGCAGGTCGCCGCTTAACATTGCGTTATCGCCTGAAGATAAAAAGACACCGTGCGGAGGCCCTAGGAACGAGCCCGCACCCCTGCTAGAGAGTGGAAATGCCCGCCAAGAAACCGCTCGTCATCGTCACCCGCAAGCTGCCCGACGCGATCGAAACCCGTATGCGCGAACTCTTCGACGCGCGCTTGAACGTGGACGACACGCCGATGTCGCGCGAACAATTGACCGAGGCGGTGCAGCAAGCCGACGTGCTGGTGCCCACGGTAACCGACCGCTTGGACTCGCGAATTTTGGCCCGTTCCGGCGAACGGCTGAGGCTCATCGCGAACTTCGGCGCAGGCGTCGACAACATTGACCTCGAAACCGCGCGCGCCCGCGGCATCACGGTCACGAACACGCCGGGCGTCTTAACGGACGACACGGCCGACATCGCTTTGGCGCTGATCCTGGCCGTTCCCCGCCGCATGGTGGAGGGCGCGGGCGTGCTCGCGAAGGGCGACTTCAAAGGCTGGTCGCCGACCTGGATGCTGGGACACCGCCTCACGGGCAAGCGTCTCGGCATCATCGGCATGGGCCGCATCGGCCAAGCGGTCGCCCGCCGCGCGAAGGCGTTCGGCCTGCAGATTCACTACAACAATCGCAAGCCCGTCCCGAAGCCGATGGAAGAAGAGCTGGAGGCGACCTACTGGGACAGCCTCGACCAGATGCTGGCGCGCATGGACATCGTCTCCGTCAACTGCCCGCACACGCCGGCGACCTATCACTTGCTCTCGGCACGCCGGCTGAAGCTGATGAAACCGAGCGCCTATCTCGTCAACACGTCGCGCGGTGAAGTGATCGACGAGAACGCGCTCGCCCGCATGCTGGAAGCGAACGAATTGGCGGGCGCAGGGCTCGACGTGTTCGAGCACGAACCGGCAGTCAATCCGAAGCTGCTGAAACTGAAGAACGTCGTGCTGCTGCCGCACATGGGCTCGGCAACCATGGAAGGCCGCGTCGATATGGGCGAAAAGGTCATCATCAACATCAAGACCTTTGCCGACGGCCACAAGCCGCCGGACCGCGTGCTCGCGGCGATGCTGTGACGGCACGCCCGAAGATCCGCCTCCAACCGAAACACGACGCACGCATCCGATCCGGATCGCCGTGGGCGTATTCGAACGAGATCGCCATGAGCGGGGCGGCGAAGGCGCTGAAGCCGGGCTCCCTGGTCGACCTGATCGACGCCCGCGAGGCCGCACTCGGCACCGCCTACTTCAACCCGCACAGCCTGATCGCCGCCCGCCTGCTCTCGCGCGACGCGGGCGCAAAGGTCGACACGGCCTTCTTCCGCGACCGCTTCGACCGCGCCAAAGCGTTACGCGACAAGCTGGTCGCCACCCCTCACTACCGCCTGATCCACGCCGAAGCCGACGGTTGCCCCGGCCTCGTGATCGACCGCTTCGACGACGTCTTCGTCGTACAGTCGGGCACCGCGGGCATGGACGAGTTGGAAGAGCACTGGATCGCGGCGCTCAAAAGCGAATTCAAACCGCGCGCCATTGTCGTCAAAAGCGATGCACCCTCGCGCGCGCATGAAGGCCTGAAAGACGACGTGCGTGTCGCACATGGCGATCTGACGGCCGGCGTGTACGTCGAAGAGGCAGGCATCCGCTACACGATCGACCCGATCAACGGCCAAAAGACCGGTTGGTTCTTCGATCAGCGCGACAACCGCACATTCCTCACGTCCTTGGCGAAGGGTGCGACGCTGCTCGACGCATTCAGCTACCTCGGCGCACTGGCCTTGGGCGCGCTCAAAGCCGGCGCGAAGTCAGCGGTGCTGCTCGACTCGTCGCAATCTGCGCTCGACGCCGGTGCGGCCACGGCACGCGCCCACAAGCTCGATGCCGAATTCCGCCGCTGCGATGTGCTGGAAGAATTGGAAGAAATCCGTCCCACAGGCGAACGCTTCGACATCGTCTCTTGCGACCCGCCGCCGTTCGCGCGCTCGAAAAAGGACTTGGAGGCGGGCGCCCGCGGCTATCGCAAACTCGCAAGGCTTGCCGCCCCATTGGTCGCGCCCGGCGGGTTCCTGTGCCTCGCATCCTGCAGCCACGCGATCGACATGACCCGTTTCCAAGCCGAGTGCGCGCTGGGCCTTTCGCGCGCGGACCGAACGGCGCGCCTGATCCGAGTGGCAGGTGCGGCAGCGGATCATCCCATGCACCCTATGCTGCCTGAAACCGCATACCTGAAGTCGTTGACGTACCAACTCGATTGAGCCGCCCGATGAAGCGTTTCGCTCTGTTGCCCGTGATCGCCGCATTCGCGCTCGCCGCCTGCACGACGACGCCCGAGCGCGAGCCACCGGTCGCGAGCCGTCCAACGCCCGTCAGCGTTACCGGCGGTCTCGGCAAATACATGGACGAACGCGCGCGCGTCGAACGCGTGGGCTTCCGCCTCCGCAAAGCCGCAGCAAGCGACTGCGCCGAGCGCAAACAGACGAAAGCAGATATCGGCCTCGTCGTGTGGTCGCTGGTGAACTTCCAGAACCCCGAAGATCGCGCTCGCCTGGCCGGCGATTTCGCGCTCACAAATGCCGTCACCGTAGCGCTCGCCGTCGACGGCGCACCCGCCGCCTCGGCCGGCGTCCGCAACGGCGCCATCGTCACGCAAGTCAACGGCGAGGCAATCGGCGAAGGCAAAGGCGCCACCGAACGCTATATCGCCCGCGCCACGACAGCCGCAAAGCAAGGCACGGTCCGCCTCAAATTCAACGACGGCAGTGACGTCGCGGTCACCCCCGACACGGTCTGCGAGTTCCCGACGCTTCTCGTGCGCAGCGCCGACATCAACGCAGCCGCGGACGGTACCGTCCTCGCGATCACGTCGGGCCTCTTCGAACTCACGCAGTCGGACGACGAAGTAGCCTTGATTCTAGGTCACGAACTTGCGCACAATGTCTTTCGCCATCTCGAACTGGTAAAGTCCGCAAAGCCCGCATCCGGCACGCTGCTGGACGCGTTCGCCAAATCGGCGATCGGCACCGCCGTCGCCGCCACGATCAACCGCCCGTTCTCCGTCCAATACGAAAAGGAAGCGGACTACGCCGGCCTCTACTTCATGGCCCGCGCCGGTTACGACATCGACGCGGCGGCAGGCTTCTGGAAACGACTGAACGAGACCATGAAGGCAAAATCCGTCGCGGCCACCCATCCAACAGGCCCCGAACGCTTGCGCGCCATCGAAGCCACGATCGCCGAAATCAAAGCAAAGCAGAAGAAGGGTCAGCCCTTGACCCTCAAGCCGCGTCGATAAACCCGCCGACCTGCCGGTTCCAGAGCTGCGCGTAAGGCCCGCCGCGCGCCAAAAGCTCCGCGTGGCTGCCCTGCTCCACGATGCGCCCGCTCTCGAGGTAGACGATGCGATCCATCCCCACGATCGTGGACAACCGGTGCGCAATCGCGATCACCGTCCGCCCGCGCATCAACTCGAAGAGCGCCTCTTGGATCAGATGCTCGCTCTCCGAGTCGAGCGACGACGTCGCCTCGTCGAGCACCAGAATCCGCGCGTCTTTGACCAGCGCCCGCGCAATCGCGACGCGCTGCCTCTCACCGCCCGAAAGCTTGATCCCCTGCTCGCCCACGATTGTGTCGTAGCCCGCCTCGCGGTTCGAGATGAAGTCGTGCGCGTGCGCGTCCTTCGCAGCCGAGACGACCAATCGCTCGTCGGCATCCGGCTTCGAGTAGCGGATGTTGTCGCGCACCGGCCGGTGGAAGACGCCGGGCATCTGCTGCACTTCGGCGATCGCCTCGTTCACCGAATCCCATGTCACGTCCGAGACATTCTGCCCGTCGATCAGGATGCGCCCGCCCTGCGGCTCGAACTGACGGCGCAAGAGCTTCACGAGCGTCGATTTCCCTGCGCCCGACTTGCCGACAAGGCCAACCTTTTCGCCCGCCTTGATCTTGAGGTTCAGCCCCTGGAAAACCGGGTGCCCATCGGCATGCGAGAAGGAGATGTTCTCGAACGCGATCTCGCCCGCGCCGACGGCAAGCGGCTTGGCGTCCGGTCTATC
Source organism: Micropepsaceae bacterium (assembly GCA_044220975.1). Classification (GTDB taxonomy): domain Bacteria; phylum Pseudomonadota; class Alphaproteobacteria; order Micropepsales; family Micropepsaceae; genus SZUA-430. The sequence continues at coordinate 144,553 of JBGAPZ010000003.1, forward strand.
GACGATCTCGTGCTTTTGCGTCACGAGTTCCAGCGCCTCGGCGAGCGTGCCCAACTGCTCGAAGAAGTCGGGCATCCGATACGACAATTCCTGCACCGACCGCGCGATCATGGTGCCAAGGAAGAAAATCATCGTGAACGTGCCGACCGTAATCGCACCCGAAAGCGCATCGCGCGTCGCAAGCACGATAAGGCCCATCAAGAGAACGAGCATCGCCGTCGACATGAAGGTGCGCATCACCACCAGGAACCAGCGGAGCGATTGCGACGCATTCATCTCGTCGGCAAGAAAACGCGACAGGAAGCGGCGCTCGTACGCGGCACGCGCAAAAGCCCGAACCAGGTCGGCATTCGCGATGGCGTCGATCAAACGGCCGGTGGATGTGGACACCTCGTCCGAAAACGCTTTCGACAGCGTCACGCAGCGCCGCGCCAGCCACGTCACGATCACGAGATAAACCGCAACCCAACAAAACAGCAAAAGCGCATAAGACGCGCTCTGCAAAGCAAGCAGAACGCCGCCCACGCCAAGCAACACCGCCATCCGCACGCCGTCAAACGCAGAGATGATGAGCAGCGACACTGTCGCCTGCCCCGCCTGCTTCACCTTCTGCCCAAGCTTACCCGCGAAGTTCTCCTGAAAGTACCGCGGGCTATGCCCCATCATGTAAGCGAACAGATACTTCTGCGCGAGCGCACGCATCCGCGGACTCATGTAAATGTCGACCGCGTCCGCGCACCGCACGATAATCGCAGGCACGTACCAGACGGCGCCAAAGAGCACGAGATAGGGCAGAACCGGCGTCAGTTCCTGCGCACCACCGGCAACCGTCTTCGTCAGCGTGTCGATGATCCCTTTGAGCACGTAAGGGATCATCGCATCGATCGCGGCCGACAACCCGGCGAGCAGAACGTACGCTGCCAGCCGCAAGCGATAATGCCGCGAAACGAGGAACCACAAGAAGGCGAACGGCGTTCCCGGCACGTGCACGCCGCGCGCGACTTCGGGCAACGCTTCGGCCTCCGCCTCCCGCGTGAGCAAGCGCTCCGCAAAGCGAGGCCTCATCTTGCGTCCAGACACGGGCGCAGTCATGACACCACCGGTTCCAAGAAAATGGGCCGCGAGGAATACGCTTGGGCAAGCCCCCGCGCTAGGGGGTGCACGCCACCGCTGTCGCAGAATGGTGCGACAGATCACGCAAAGTGGCGTCCGGTCCACAAAGCGCACACGCCGGATCGGGCTTCACCTTGACGGTTCGAAATGTTGCGCCAAGCCCGTCATAAAGCGTGAGTCGCCCCGCCATCGTGTCGCCGATACCCAAGATTTCCTTGAGCGCCTCAAGCGCCTGCAGCGTTCCCATCACACCAGCAAGCGCACCCAAGATACCGGCCTCCGTGCACGACGGCACCGTGCCGGGCGGCGGCGCGTCCGGATAAAGACAGCGATAGCAAGGATACGTGCGCTTACCGTGCGGACGCTCATGCGCCTTGAACGTCGCAAGCTGCCCGTCGAACTGACCGATCGCCGCCGACACGAGCGTCCGCCCAGCCAAATAGCACGCATCGTTCACCAGAAACCGCGTCGCGAAATTGTCCGACCCGTCGAGCACGATCTCGTAGTTCTTAACCAGTTCCAACGCGTTGTGCGCGTCCAACCGCGTCGCGTGCCGGTTGATATGCGTGTCCGGATTGATCGCCCGCGCCGCTTCCGACGCGCTTTCGACCTTCAGCCGTCCAATATCGACAGTGCGATGTGCGATCTGGCGCTGCAAATTCGACAGCGAAACTTCGTCGTCGTCGACGATACCGATCGTCCCCACACCCGCCGCCGAAAGATAAAGCAGCGCCGGCGAGCCCAGCCCACCCGCACCAACGACAAGCACGCGCGCATCGCGCAATCGCGCCTGGCCCACACCGCCCACCTCCCGAAGGATGATGTGCCGCGCGTACCTTTCCAGCTGCTCGTCGGACAGGGCCATAGCCCAAGATCATATAGGAAACGCAACACCTGGAAGAGGCTAAACTTCGTGAACCCTTGGTGGGTTTGGGCATGTCGGTACGTACCGCTTCCCCACGGTCACACGCGACTTCCCTTTCACCATCACCAGAACTAACGCCGCGAGGGCGCCGCTTCGCTGGCGGGCACCGCGTCGAGCGGCGGCGCGCCAATGCCGGTGTCGGGCGCGTCTTCGACTTCGTGCGCCGGCGGCCACATGCGGGCCGTTCGCCAACCGCCGAAGCGATAGTACGCGAGCGCGAGCGACGCAGACACCGCCATACTGATCGGAAAGCTCCACCAGATCGCATCTTGCCCCCATGATGGTTGGAGCAGCATGGAAAAGCCGATGCGCACGCCGATCAGCGTCGTGAACAAGATGAGCAGGGGCGGCACCACGGCACCGGTCGAGCGCACGACGCCGAAAAGCACGAACGTCATACCGAACAGGATGAAGCTCCAGCCGGCGATACTGTTGATGTGCTCGGCGATCGCGACTGCGTTTGCGCGCCCGGGTAGGAACAATTCGACGATGAACGGGTCGATCGCGTAGAGCAGTACGACCAAGCTGCCTGTCAGCAGCACGTTGATCAGCACACCAGCATAAGCGCTTCGTTCGACCCGGTCCCATTGATTGGCGCCGACGTTTTGTGCCGCCATCGCCGAAACGGCCGCCCCGATCGCCATCGCCGGCATCTGGACATACGTCCAAAGTTGCACGGCCACCGCATAGGCAGACGTCGTCTCGGCGCCATAGGCGTTGATCATCGACATCATGACGAGCGCCGACGACGAGATCACCAGCATTTGCGCGCCCATTGGCAAACCTTTGAACACCACCGTGCGCAGAAGCGCGACATCCGGCTTCAGATAGTGGAGTTCGTGACGTGCAAGCCGCAGGTCCGCTTTGCGCCAATAGAGATAGCCAAGAAGCGCAGTCATACCGATCGCTTGCGAGAGCAGCATCGACGTTGCCGAGCCGGCAATGCCCATGCGTGGGAAAGGCCCAAGGCCGCTGATCAAGAGCGGGTTGAGGACGACATCCAGCAGCGTCGCAAGCGTCATGAACCAAAACGGTGTCCGCGCGTCACCGGCGCCGCGTTGCACCATCACGAGGAACGCGAAGAAGCACATGAACGGCATCGAGAGAAAGACGACGCGCAGATAGGCTTCGGCCAGCGGTCGCGCTTCGTCGGGCGTGCCCATCCAGCGCATCAATTGCTCCGACGCAATGAAGCCGCCGATCGCCAATACCAACGAGATGCCGACAAAGAAGCTCGCCGTCGTTCCAACCACTTTCTTCGCGTGCGACAGGTCTTTCGCCCCCATCGCTTGCCCCACCATGATCGTGGCGGCCATACCCACGCCAACATCGTGCCCAGCAGAAGCAAGAGGATGAGCGTGGCGTTTGCAGTTGCCGTCGCGCCTCCGGACCGAGGAGGCGGCCCACCACATCGAGTTGATCGTTTCGTTTGACGACTGAAGAACGCTGGAACCGAGCACCGGCAGCGAAAACATCAAGAGCGTGCGCGCAATCGGGCCCTGCGTCAGATCCATACGCGCCTGCGGCGTGGGCTGGGCTGGTGCGGCAGCTTCCGTCAAGGGCGTACTCCTCGATCCAACGGGGCGTGCTTTCTAGTGGAAAAGTCGGGAGGGGTTTAGTCTTGTTGTTCGAAAGTTCCGCCCCATATCAGTAGAGCAGGATGGCCGCTGCACTCGCGCACATCCGCAGTTTTCCGCTTCCTGTCTCACCAATCGCCGTGCGAGAACGACCGCGCCGCCGATAATGCGCGGCTCTTTGCTTCGCTATGGGTTGGCCATGTCCCTTCCGCCGCTTCCACCTCAACCTCAGGATACGCCGTGGCCGACGCAGGACTGGCCTAATGGAACCTTGCGGAATGTCGATCGCACCGCGTTCGACGCACTGGTCGGCGAGGCGTTCGGTGCAAAATCGACGCCGACGCTGGGCGAGACGCATGCGCTGCTGATCGTACAACAAGGACGCGTCACGTTTGAGCGCTACGGAGAAGGCTTCGATGCGTCGAGCACGCATCATTCGTGGTCGAAAGCAAAAAGCATCACGCACGCGCTGATCGGACTTTTGGTGAAGGACGGCAAGCTCGATGTGTCGTCACCGGCCGATGTGCCGGAGTGGGCGAACGATGCGCGGCGCGCCATTACGCTCGATCAGCTCTTGCGGATGTCGAGCGGGCTTAAGTTCATCGAGGATTATGCGCCGGGTGGTAAGCCGTCCGACGTGATCGCGATGCTGTTTCAAGAGGGCAAGGACGACGTCGCGGCATACGCGGCGTCGCAACCATTGGAACATAAACCTGGAACGTTTTGGTCCTATGCAAGCGGCACGACGAATATCGTGAGCCGCATCGCGTCACGCGCGTTGAACGCCTATGGCCCCGACTTCGAGCGGTTCATGCGCACGCGGCTGTTCGAGCCACTGGGCATTCGCTCGGCGATACCGAAATTCGACGCGGCGGGCGTTTTCATCGGTTCAAGCTACTGCTTCATGACGGCGCGCGATTTCGCTCGCTTTGGGCAGCTCTATCTGCGCGACGGCGTCTGGGAGGGAAGGCGCTTGCTGCCCGACGGTTGGGTAGACTATGCGCGAACCCCCACGTTTCAGCAGGCGGGTGTCGACGCCAATCGCTATGGTGCGCATTGGTGGCTGGATTTTGGCGGGCCGGGGTCGTTCTCGGCGAATGGCTACGAAGGCCAGTTCACGATCATCGGGCCGGATCGCGATCTGATCATCGTGCGCCATGGCGCGACGCCGCTGGCGCTGAAGGACAGTCTGAAAGCCTGGGTCAGCAAACTCGCCGCCTGCTTCTAACGAAAAAGGGCGCCACGCGTTTTGCGTGGCGCCCTCTTGAATGCTTACGAGACGCCTACGCGGCCTTCTTCGCCTTCAGGTCGAAGCGGTCGAGTTCCATCACCTTGTTCCACGCGGCGACGAAGTCCTTCACGAACTTCTCCTTCGCGTCGTCCGCCGCATAAACCTCGGCGAGTGCGCGTAGTTGCGAGTGCGAGCCGAACACGAGGTCGACGCGCGTCGCCGTCCACTTGACCTGGCCGCTCTTGCGGTCGCGGCCTTCGAACGTGCCGCCATCGACGCCCTTCCAAACCGTGCCCATGTCGAGCAGGTTGACGAACCAGTCGTTCGACAGCGTATCGGCCTTCTTGGTCAACACGCCGTGCTTCGGCGAACCGACATTGAGCGTGCGCAGGCCGCCGATAAGCACCGTCATCTCCGGCGCCGACAGGCACAGAAGCTGCGCGCGATCGACAAGCGCTTCTTCCTCGCTCATCGGATTGCGCTTCGTTTGATAGTTCCGGAACGCATCCGCGCGCGGCTCAAGATAGGCAAACGAGTCGACTTCCGTCTGCTCCGCGCTTGCATCCATACGGCCAGGCGTGAAGGGCACCTTCACGTCGACGCCGCCGGCCTTCGCCGCTTTCTCGACTGCCGCACCGCCGCCGAGCACGATGAGATCGGCGAGCGAAACTTTCTTGCCCCCGGCCGCAGACCCGTTGAAGGCCTTTTGAATCTCTTCGAGCTTCGAAAGCACCTTCTGAAGTTGCGGCGGGTTGTTGACCGGCCAATCCTTCTGCGGCGCCAAGCGAATGCGCGCGCCATTGGCGCCGCCGCGCTTGTCGGAACCGCGGAACGTCGAGGCCGAAGCCCACGCGACCGATGCAAGCTCGGACACGGTCAAGCCGGTCGCCAAGACCTTCGCCTTCAGATCGGCGACATCCTTATCGTCGATCAGCTTGTGGTCGACGGCCGGAATTGGATCCTGCCAGATCAGCGTTTCCTTCGGCACAAGCTTACCGAGGTAGAGCGACTTCGGGCCGAGGTCGCGGTGCAGCAGTTTGAACCACGCCCTTGCAAACACGTCTTCGAACTCTTTCGGGTTCTTGTGGAAGCGGCGTGAGATTTTTTCGTAAGCCGGATCCATGCGCAGCGACAGGTCCGTCGTTGCCATCATCGGCAGGTGCTTCTTATTCGGATCGTGCGCATCCGGCACGTTGGCCGTACCGCCCTTCGGCTTCCACTGTTGTGCGCCGGCCGGGCTCTTCGTCAATTCCCATTCGTTGCCGAACAGCGTGTCGAAGTAGGCCGTTGAGTTCCACTTGTTCGGCGTAGGCGTCCACGCGCCTTCAAGACCGCTCGTGATCGTATGACCGGCCATGCCGCTTTCGTAGGAGTTCGCCCAGCCCAGACCTTGGCTCTCGATGTCTGCGGCTTCCGGCTCTTTGCCCACGTGGCTCGCCGGGCCAGCGCCGTGCGCCTTACCGGTCGTGTGGCCGCCGGCAATAAGCGCCACCGTCTCTTCGTCGTTCATCGCCATGCGCCCGAACGTCTCGCGGATGTCGCGCGCCGCCGCAATCGGATCGGCCTTGCCGTTCGGACCCTCGGGATTGACGTAGATCAGGCCCATCTGCACAGCACCCAGCGTGCCCGTGAGCTCGCGATCGCCGCTGTAGCGCTTGTCGCCGAGCCAGGTGTCTTCCGAACCCCAGTTCACATGCTGCTCGGGCTCCCAGCTGTCCGCGCGCCCGCCGCCGAAGCCGAAGGTCTTAAAACCCATCGACTCGTACGCGACGTTGCCGGTCAGGATCATGAGATCGGCCCACGAAATCTTGTGGCCGTACTTCTTCTTGATCGGCCAGAGCAGTCGGCGCGCCTTGTCGAGGTTGCCGTTGTCGGGCCACGAGTTCAGCGGCGCGAAACGTTGCTGCCCGCGACCGCCACCCCCACGTCCGTCGCCGACGCGGTACGTCCCCGCCGCATGCCACGTCATACGAATGAAGAACGGCGCGTAGGTGCCGTAATCCGCGGGCCACCACGGCTGGCTGTCCGTCATCAACGCGTGCAAGTCTTTGACCAGCGCGTCGAGATCGAGGCTCGCGAATTCCTTCGCATAGTCGAAGTGCGGACCCATCGGGTCGGACTCGGGCGTGTTTTGGTGCAGAACGCTGATGTTCAGCTGGTTCGGCCACCAATCACGATTCTGACGGCCGCTTGAATGCGGCACCGGGCATTTGGATTCGGCTGACATGTTCGCCTCCAGCGAGAAAAGGAAGCGCGAAACATAACGGGCGAACCGCATGAGTCAATTGATTTAGAACAATTCTAAACAAGAAAGAACGCTAGGCGCGAGGCTTCAGCCGCACCACAACTTCAACGCGCTCGATTTCCATTCCGGCTGGCGCCTTTGGCAGCCCGTCGATGACGACCGCATTGCCTGGGATATCGATCAACGTCGCACGATCCTCAGCATAGAAATGGTGATGGTCGCCGGTGTTGGTGTCGAAATAGGTCTTCGCGCCGTCAACGACCACCTGGCGCAACAAGCCCGAGGCCGTGAACTGGTGCAGGGTGTTGTAGACCGTCGCCAACGAGAGTTCGGCGCCCGCCTTTGCAGCTTCCAGATGTAGGGATTCCGCTGTGACGTGCCGGTCGGCGCCTCCAAACAGCAACCGCCCCAGAGCGACCCGCTGCCGCGTTGGGCGCAATCCAGCGACCCGCAGGCGCTGCACCAATTCCGTTACCGCCTTTGATCCACTGGAACGCATGACTAGGCTGCAATCCTATGACCGACGAGAGGTTGAATCCCCCTCCCTCACCGCATAATGTCAAAGGTGAAACATATCTCACCCTTAGAGCGCACTTTTGAATAGCTCAAAACTGCGCGCAAGGGAATTCGGAGCTTTAACCCTCGATGTCAAGTGCCCTGCCGGGATCCGCCGCCGCTTCGGACACGCTGACGAGTGCCGTCAAACATCTGGGTTCATTCGATTTTCAGGCGCTGCTCGAGTGCGCGCACGGCCGGATGTTCGGCCCTGGGAACCCGCGCCTGCCCCTTCCCCCGATGTTGATGTTCGACCGCATCACCCACATCGCGGACAAGGGTGGGGCGAACGACAAGGGCCAGATTGTCGCCGAACTCGACATCAAGCCGGACCACTGGTTTTTCAAATGCCATTTCGAATCCGACCCAGTGATGCCCGGCTGCCTTGGCCTTGATGCCATGTGGCAGATGGTGGGCTTCTTCTTGGGTTGGACGGGCGGCAAGGGGCGTGGACGCGCCGCCGGCGTAGGTGAGGTCAAGTTCACCGACATGGTTTTGCCGGACGCCCGCCTTGTGACCTACGTCATCGACTTGAAGCGCGTCATCCTGCGCAAGTTGGTGTTGGGTATCGCCGACGGCGTCATGAAGGTCGACGGCAGAGTCGCATATGAAGCGAAGGACTTGCGCGTCCTCCTAGCACCGGACGCGCCTGCCGCCGCTTAAACGCGCGCGAGCGCGACGCTCGCGAAGGCTAGAAAAGGAAACGCCGCATGAGACGCGTTGTCGTCACAGGCTTGGGCGTTGTTTGCTCGATCGGCAACAACGCGCAAGAAGTTACCGCTTCATTGCATGACGCGAAGTCCGGCATCGTCAAAGCCGACGACCAGGTGCGTATGGGCTTCCGCAGCCAAGTGAACGGCAGCTTGAAGATAGACCTCGACAGCATCGTCGATCGCAGAGCCCGGCGCTTCATGGGCGACGGCGCCGCGTACGCCTGGGTCGCGATGAACCAAGCGATCGCGGACGCCGGCCTTGAACCGACAGACGTCTCGAACGAGCGCACCGGCCTGATTGTAGGCTCCGGCGGCCCCTCGACGAAAGCGATCGTCGCCGCAGCCGACATCACGCGCGAGACGAAAAGCCCAAAGAAGATCGGCCCCTTTGCCGTGCCGAAGGGAATGTCGTCCACTCTGTCGGCGAATCTCTCGACGTGGTTCAAGACCAAAGGCGTAAACTACTCGATCTCGTCCGCCTGCTCGACCTCGGCGAACTGCATCGGCAACGCCTACGAAATGATCCAATGGGGTAAACAGGACGTGATGTTCGCCGGCGGCGGCGAAGAACTCGAATGGACGCTCTCGTGCCTCTTCGACGCGATGGGCGCAATGTCGTCGAAGTACAACGACACCCCGGAGAAGGCCAGCCGCGCCTACGACAAGAACCGCGACGGCTTCGTCATCTCCGGCGGTGGCGGCATTTTGATTTTGGAAGAGCTGAACCACGCAAAAGCGCGCGGCGCGAAGATCTACTGCGAAATCACCGGCTACGGCGCGACTGCCGACGGCGCGGACATGGTGGCGCCTTCAGGTGAAGGCGCGATCCGCTGCATGCGCATGGCGATCGAGCAGGCAAAAACCCCGATCGACTACATCAACCCGCACGCGACCTCGACGCCCGTTGGCGACATCCCGGAGATTAAGGCAATCACGGAAGTCTTCGGCAAGAACATGCCGCCGATCAGCGCCACGAAATCGCTGACCGGCCACAGCCAAGGTGCCGCCGGCGTGCACGAGGCGATCTATTCGATCCTGATGATGCAGAACAAATTCATCTGCGAAAGCGCGAACATCGAAGAGCTCGATCCCGAAGTCGCCGGCGCGAACATCGTGAGGAAGCGCATCGACAACGCCAAGATCGACACGGTGCTCTCCAACTCGTTCGGCTTCGGCGGCACGAACGCCTGCCTTGTCTTCCAGCGGCACAGCTAACCCATGACCACAAAACTGATGGCCGGCAAGCGCGGCCTGATCATGGGGGTCGCAAACGACCACTCGATCGCATGGGGCATCGCCAAGGCGTTGCACGAACACGGCGCCCAGATGGCCTTCACCTATCAGGGCGAAGCATTCGGCAAACGTGTGAAGCCGCTGGTCGAAACGATCGGCGCGAAACTCGTACTCCCGGCCGATGTGCAAGACGACCAATCCCTGGATAGCGCCTTCGGCGAGCTGGAGCGCCAATGGGGCAGCCTCGACTTCGTCGTCCACGCCATCGCCTATTCCGACAAGAACGAGCTCAAAGGCCGCTACGTCGACACGTCGCGCGCGAACTTTCGCCAGTCGATGGAAATCAGCTGCTACTCGTTCACCGACATCGCCAGCCGCTCCAGCCACTTGATGAAGAACGGCGGCTCGATGATCACGCTGACCTATGCGGGCTCGACACGCGCGTGATGCCGAGCTACAACGTCATGGGCGTGGCCAAGGCCGCACTCGAAGCCTCGGTCCGCTATCTCGCCGCCGACCTTGGCCGCGACGGCATCCGCGTGAACGCGCTCTCGCCGGGCCCCATGCGCACGCTCGCAGGCTCGGTCGTGGGCGACAGCCGCAACGTCTTCAAGTGGTACAAGAACTATTCGCCGCTCAAAAAGACGGTCGAACTGACCCACGTCGGTGGGGCCGCGGTCTATTTCTTGAGCGACCTCTCGGCCGGCGTCACAGGCGAAATCCACCACATCGACGCCGGCTTCACCGTCATGGGCATGCCCTCTGCGCCCGACGTGAAGACATTGATCGGCGGCCTCGACGGCGACAGCTAACGCTGCTGGCGTCGAAGCCTCATGTCCATAAATTTCGTCCAGGGTCCGTCGGCAGCGCCGATCTCGCCCACCTCGCGCCATTCGCTTTCATCGAGATCGATCGTGAAGCGAACGACCGTCTTGCCGTCATCTGCCGGAACGCTCCACGATATCCCGCAATCGCGCACGAGAGGCTCGACGTCGATCGGAGCCCTGCCCGCGTCGTAACCCTGCCAGCGAAAGCGCTGCGTCTGCTTGTTGAACGTGACGACGGCAACACCGTCATGCGTCACGACCCGCACGCCGTTCGGCCCGTTCGTTGTGCCGTGCCCATCGACGAGAAGCACGGCGCCGCCCGCCCGCGTCTGCACATGCTCAGTGACATCGAAAGCGATGCGCGGCGCACCTGGGAACTGCGTCCACCCGCTGCCCTGCCAGTCGCCGACCCAGCAAGCCAGCTTGCCCAATCCATCGGCGGCCTGCACGCCAGGAACGAGGGCGAGCAGCAAGATCGGCGCAACGTGTCGAAGGCTCATGAAGAAAGTCCCTATTCGTCCGCTTCGTCGAGAAGATCGCCAAGACGGTCGAGCCGGCTCTCCCAGAGCGACCGCTGATCGTGGATCCATTTCTCAAGCATCAAGAAACCCTCAGGTTCGATGCGGCAGGTTCGCGTCCGTCCCGCCTTCGCGGTTCGCACCAACCGGCTCTGCTCAAGCACATGCAGATGATGGCCGATCGCAGTCGGCGTGATGCCGAGCGGTTTGGCGAGCCGAGACACCGACTGCGGCCCCCGCCCCAACCGGTCCAGCATCTTGCGCCGCGTCGGATCGCCGAGCGCATGAAACAGCTGGTCGACGGCAACGGCGCGCTGGCGCTGAGCGGTTGCCATGTCAGCGGCCCAAATCGCCGGCCAACCGGTCGAGCAACTTCTCCCAGCCCTGCCGCCGCATCTGAGGGCCGTCGGCGCCCTCAAAGAACGATCCGTGATGCGTGCAGATAAGCTTCGTGCCCGCGCCCTCCGGCACAAGTTCGATCGTGACGAGCGACGCGGAAAACCGGTTCTCGCCCATCGCCATCGCCGAACCCATGACGATGCGGCGGTCGGCAACGATGTCTAGAAAGACGCCATCGTTCGTGAACGTTCGGCCAGGAAACGGCGTGTTGGCCTTGAAGCGGTAAAGCGCGCGCTCGACCCCGCCGATGCGAAAATCCATCGCAAATTCTTCGACGTCGTGATGATCGCCCTCCGCGTACCAGCGCCGCTTCTTGGCAGGGTCGGCAAACGCCGCAAACACGCGGCCGGGCGCGTGAGGATAGATGCGCGTCAGCACAAACGTGTCGTGTACGGCAAGCTGAGCGTTCATCGTCACCACCTAACACTGAAATCATCACTTCAGTATAAAATCGCATGACCGATAGTCAAGCGGCCATTTCAGTATTAAGACCAAAGAAAAGGCCGCGTGAGACGAACGCCCCACGCGGCCTGGAACTTCTAGAGCGGGCCTTAGCCTTCGGCTGCCCGATCGCCCTTGTCGCCGTCGTCGGCGATTTCCTTGCCCGTCGTCTGGTCGACGATGCGCATGGAGAGGCGCACCTTGCCGCGGTCGTCGAAGCCCAACAGCTTCACGAACACCTTGTCGCCTTCCTTCACGACGTCGCCGGTCTTTGCGACCTTCTTGCGGGCGAGCTGCGAAATATGGACAAGCCCGTCGCGCGCGCCGAAGAAGTTCACGAACGCGCCGAAGTCCATGACCTTCACGACCTTGCCTTCGTAGATCTCGCCGACCTCGGGCTCAGCCACGATCGACTTGATCCACTTGAGCGCGGCACGGATGGACTCGCCGTTCGCGGACGCGACCTTCACCACGCCGTCGTCTTGGATGTCGATCTTCGCACCCGTCTTCTCGACGATCTCGCGGATCACCTTGCCGCCCTGCCCGATCACTTCGCGGATCTTGTCGGTCGGAATGTTGATCACCTCGATGCGCGGCGCATGTTCGCCGAGCTCCGAGCGCGCACCGGTCAACGCCTTCGACATCTCGTTGAGGATGTGCAGACGCCCGTCCTTCGCCTGCGTCAGCGCCACCTTCATGATCTCTTCGGTGATGCCGGCGATCTTGATGTCCATCTGCAGCGCCGTCACGCCATTCGCGGAACCGGCCACCTTGAAGTCCATGTCGCCCAGGTGATCTTCATCGCCCAGGATGTCCGACAGAACGGCGAACTTGTCGCCTTCCTTGATGAGGCCCATCGCGATACCCGCGCAGGGGCTCTTCAACGGCACGCCCGCGTCCATCAAAGACAGCGACGAACCGCAAACCGTGGCCATCGACGACGAACCGTTCGACTCCGTGATCTCCGAGACGATGCGGATCGTGTAGGGGAACTTGTCCTTCTCCGGCATCAACGGATGGATCGCGCGCCACGCGAGCTTTCCGTGCCCGATGTCGCGGCGCTTCGGCGCGCCGACGCGGCCCGTCTCGCCGACCGAGAACGGAGGGAAGTTGTAGTGCAGCATGAAGTGCTGCTTGTACGTCCCTTCCAGCGAGTCGACGTACTGCTCGTCTTCGCCGGTGCCCAGCGTGGTGACGACCAACGCCTGCGTCTCGCCGCGCGTAAACAGCGACGAACCGTGCGTCCGCGGTAGCACGCCGACTTCTGCCACGATCGGGCGGACGGTCTTCGTGTCGCGGCCGTCGATGCGCTTGCCGGTGTCGAGGATGTCGTTGCGAACGATCGCAGCTTCCAACTCCTTGAACAGCCCGCCCACGACGAGCGGATCGGCCTTGCCTTCGCCCGAGAACTCTTCGAGGACGCGCTTCTTTGCGACGCCGATCTTTTCGTAGCGCACCTGCTTCTGGCGCTCGCGATAGGCCGCGCGCACGTCGGCTTCGGCTACGCCCTTGATCTTCGAGAGCAGAGCGTCGTTGTCCGGCACAACATGATCGCGCGGATCCTTCGCTGCGCGCTCGGCCAAGCGGATGATCGCCTGGATGACCGGCTGCATCGAGCGATGCCCGAACATGACCGCACCCAGCATCACGTCTTCCGAAAGCTCTTTCGCCTCCGATTCGACCATCATCACCGCATCGTGCGTACCGGCGACGACGAGATCGAGGCTCGACTCCGGCATCTTCTCGATCAGCGGGTTCAACACGTACTCGCCGTTGATGTAACCGACGCGTGCTGCGCCGATCGGCCCCTGAAACGGCACGCCCGACAGCGTCAGCGCCGCCGACACTGCGACCATCGCCAGAATGTCGGGATCGTTCTCGAGATCGTGGCTGAGAACCGTCGCGATCACTTGCGTCTCGCAACGATAGCCGTTGACGAACAGCGGACGGATCGGCCGGTCGATCAGACGCGAGATCAGCGTCTCACGTTCAGTGGGACGTCCCTCGCGCTTGAAATAGCCGCCGGGAATGCGGCCCGCGGCGAACGTTTTTTCTTGGTAGTCGACGGTGAGCGGCAGAAAATCGATGCCCGGCCGTGGGCCCTTTGCCGAAACGACGGTGGCCATCACCGTGGTCTCGCCGATCGTCGCGAGCACCGCGCCGTCGGCCTGGCGCGCGATGCGCCCGGTTTCCAGTGTGAGCTTACGCCCGCCCCAGTCGATTTCCTCGCGTTGTATATCGAACATGTACGTCAGTCCTTCCTTTGCCACCGCCGGATTGCGGTGAGCCTTCGCTGCTCTTTGCTTGCAGGGAAACTTGTTGAAACGCGCATGACCGTCCGCGGCCGCGCGCAATTGCTGCGCGCGTTCCCGCGATGACTGTCGTGCGATGAGTGAGGCTAAGCCTCATGCGGCCGTTACCGGCGCAGGCCAAGCTTGGCGATGATCGCGTCGTAACGCTTCTTGTCCTTGTCCTTGAGGTAGTCGAGCAGCCGGCGGCGCGTCGACACCATCCTGAGCAAGCCGCGACGCGAATGGTTGTCCTTCACGTGCGCCTTGAAATGATCGGTCAGCGTGTTGATACGCTCCGACAGGATGGCAACCTGGACTTCCGGCGAACCGGTATCTCCGGGCTTCGTAGCGTTTTGCTTGACGATTTCGTTCTTACGGTCTTGCGGCAACGACATCGGGTTTCCTTCAATGTGAAAAGTTGAACACCCGCGTAGGCCTCAACTCACCCCGTTCGAACGTAGCGATCGCAACCGGATCGCCGCTTCGACTGCGGCAGTACACGGGAACGCTATGAGCGTCACCGTCCACCACAGCCTCCGCACGGAGAGAGACTCGGCCTCGCGCGAGAATCGCCTGACCCAACCTGAGGCTGGAGGCTTCCTGATCCGTCACGGCCAACCCCGGGATGTCGTCCAGGGCGGTCGCAAGCGGCATGAGCAAGCGCTTGGCGGCGCCGTCTGTACCAGATTTTTCCAGGTTTTCCAGCGAAATCGCGGCCTTGAGGTCGAACGGGCCGACCGAAAGCCGGGTTAAGGCAATCACATGCCCAAGGCACCCCAAAGCCCGGCCCAAATCCCGCGCAAACGCGCGAACGTAGGTCCCTTTGCCGCAGGACATCTCGAAGACCGCACTGTCGACAGCTTCCTCGACCAGCTCAACCCGGTGGATGTGTGTGAGCCGCGCCGCCAGCTCCACGACCTCACCCTCGCGAGCGAGATCGTAGGCCCGTTCGCCGTCGACTTTGATCGCCGAGAACGCAGGCGGCACCTGCATGACCTGCCCGACGAACTGCGGCAGAGCCCGCAGGATCTCCTCGGTCGTCGGACGCGATGCGCTTTCGCGCGTCACCGGACCTTCGCTGTCGTCGGTCGAAGTCTCGGCCCCCCAACGCACCGTGAAGCGGTAGGCCTTCCGCGCATCGACGAGAAAAGGAACCGTTTTCGTCGCCTCGCCGAAGGCAAGCGGCAACACGCCGTTCGCCAGCGGATCGAGCGTTCCGGCATGTCCCGCTTTCGACGCGTTCAGCAGCCGCCGCGCAATCGCCAGCGCCTTCGTGGAGGTCATGCCGAGCGGCTTATCGAGCACCAGCCACCCGTGAACCGGATCGCCTTTACGCTTCGCCATCGCTCGACTTCAGATCGCGCCTTACGCGCTCGGACCTCAAAAGCTCTTCGATATGGTGCGCCTCGTCGAACGACTTGTCCTTGATGAACGTGAGCGTCGGCGCATAGCGCAGCTGTATTTCCTGCGCCACCTGCGAACGCAAATAGGGTGCCGAACGATTGAGTCCCTTCAACACCTCATCGACGCCCTTGCCGCTCAACGGCATCGCAAAGACCGTCGCATTCTTCAGGTCAGGACTAATGCGCACTTCGGAGACGGTAACCGACACACCTGCAAGCGCAGGTTCGTGCAAATCGCCCCGCATAAGCAGACGTGCCAAAATATGGCGGATCTCCTCCGCGACGCGCAGCTGCCGCTGGCTCGGTCCGTGCTGTTCGGGTTTCGTAGATTTGCGCTTCATGGCAGCGGGCTTCTAAAGCTCAAAAGCCTGAAGTCCAAGCCCTTACGAAGCCTCGTACCCAAAGGCCGCAACCCAAGGCTCAAGTACGGGCAAGACCGGCTCCAAGAATCGGCGGTAATTCAGCCACTTTCCGCGCGACGACGTGTAGAGCGGCTGCACGACCTGCGAAGCACTCGGCGTCGCGATCACGCGCCCCTTTGCGGTCTCGGCATAACCGCGCACCGCATTATCCCACGGCAGACCTAGGAACGAGAGCAACGCGCCAACCGACGCATCGAAGTCACCGATCACGGCCTCGTACCGGACCTCATGAACCTCTATCGGCAACTTTGCACGGCACGTCTGCACGAGCCGCATCACGGCGTCGTAATAGGCAGCCGCCGTATCCAATCGAAGCAACTGATACATTGCCGCGTTCATCCCAAACCGCTGCTGGTAGCAGCTCAGCACGCAATCCCTCGGATCGCGCAACGCGAGCACGATCTTTGCGCGTGGAAACAGGCGACAGATCACGGGCAACAGGGCAGCGTTGAGCGGAAGTTTGTCGACAAAGACCTCACGCATGGGCGCACCGGACAAACTGGCATTGACGCTCGCCCAATAGCCCGCGCGCAGCCGCTCGGCCTCGCTTTCGCTTAAGTGCTCCAATCGCGCAAAGTCGGTGTCCGATCCCACGAGCGCACGCCCCGCCTCCATCAAATTGTCGCGTTCTTCCAGCGTCGTGACCTTCGGATGCGAAGCCAAGATCTGATCGACCAGTGTCGTTCCCGATCGGGGGAATCCAATCACGAACGCAGGCGAGGGAGATGCAGCAGGCGTCGCCTGCCACTTGCTTGCGTCAACGCCCGCAACGAAATCGGTAAGCCGCACAATCGATTGCGGCGCGAGATAGCTGCGGTCGTTCCCGAATTCGCCGGCCGCTTGCTCAAGCAGCAGATTGGCGCGCGAGAACTCTGCAAACGCATCGTCATAGCGGCCGAGCTTCTCGTACGCCTCGCCCAGATGCCCCTGCGCGACCACGCGGTTCGTTGGCGAAAGCGACGGCGCGCGAAGCAATATCTCCAGGCCGCTTGCGGCAGCTGCAGCCTCCTTGGATCGTAGTTGGACTTTCGCTCGCGTCATCTGCGCCGATACATTCTGCGGCGCAAGGCTGAGCGCACGGCCCGCGATACGCAGCGCGTCATCAAGACGATGCTCTTCCTCCGCGATGCGCGCCAACGCCGCAACGGGTTCCGCGTAGCTCGACTGGATAGCGACGGCGCGCTCGTACGCCCGCTTCGCCTCCTCACGAAGTCCCAGATCAAGCAACACATTGCCGAGGCTGTTCTGTGCAATCGCGTGCCGCCGGTCGACGCGCAACGCTGCCTCCAGCGCCTCCCGCGCATCGCTCACGCGGCCAGCAGCCCGGTAGGCCGCACCAAGATTGGTCAGCACATGAATGTGGCCCGGCATCGACTGCCGCGCGCGCTCATAAAGTCCGATCGCCCCGTTGACGTCGCCCGCCTCCATCCGAGCGAGGCCGAGCAGCATGAGCGCATTCGGCTCCTCGCCGAACCGCGCGAGCACTTGCTCGCACAGGGCAACGGCCTCGCCAACGGCGCCGCGCTCCATCGCCGTCGTCGCCTGCTGAAGCAACTGGATTGCGCCACCGCTCACTCGATCACGAACTCCGCCCTGGGCCGGATCAATCGCCCGCTCGCGCGCTGTTCGAACACATGCGCAAGCCACCCGACGGATCGCCCGATCGCAAACAACGCAAGCGCCGCGCCGGACGGCAACTCGAAACTCCGCTCAAGCGCCACAAGAGCAAAGTCGATGTTGGGCTCGACCCCGGCCATCGCGCGCCCCGCGCCAAGCACCGCCGCCGCAACCGGATCGAGTTTGATCTGCTCCAACAACTCCGCGGCACGCGGGTCGCCCTCGCGATACAGAAAATGTCCGAACCCCGGCAACAGCTCGCCGTGCTGGAGCCGCGTCGCAACCGCTTCTCCCGCATCGCTCGCGCGCTCGACGCCGCCAAGGAACGCCCGCGTTCGCTCCGTCGCAGCGCCGTGCAAAGGTCCGCTCAACGCTGCGATTCCGGCGAGCACGCAGTGGGTATGGCGCGCGCCGGTCGAAGCAACGACGCGCACCGCAAATGTCGAAGCGTTCAACTCGTGATCGGCGAGCAGTACCAATGCACGCCGGATCGCTTCCGACGCTTTCGGTCGCCCCCAAGCGTGCGCGACGGCGCGATGGATTGGACTGGAGACAGGTCCGTTCACAGGCGCAACCGCCGCAGCGATCGCAAGCACCAGCCGCGCGGCAGCACTGAAGGCATGTGCGCCGGCCTTTCCCGCGTTCGGCGCCTCAAGCGAGGTAAGTAACGGCAGCAGCGTACTCGCACGATCCGTGGCGCGCTGAGGTGCAAAGCGCGCTGCAATCTCGGTCCAACCGGGAACCTTCGCAGGATCGAACGCCACACCGGCAAACGGATCGGTATCGCCGGTCTGCCAGAGCAGGTGGGCCGCCTCCTCGAGCGTCGCCTTGCGCGAGAACGCGATCGCGTCTTCCGAGCGATAGTAAAGTCGGTCGTCCTCGAAATGCGTGAGCCGCGTCTTCAAGACCGGCAGCCCGAAGTCGAGCGCAGTTGCCGCCGCCGTGCGCGGCCGGCGCATCTTGGTCTTGCGGGCTACGAGCGCTTGCACATCGGCCGCCACATACAGACTGGCCTTCGCCCGGCTTGGGTGTTCGGTCGAGCGAACCAACCCACGGCTGACATAGGCGTAGAGTGTATTACGGCTAACGCCCAACACCTTGGTGGCCGCCGCCGCATCGATCAGGGCATCGGGGCGCTTCGGGACCGGTCGTTTGGTTACTGCGCTTCCACTCATATTGATATGTTGATTCAAGATTGACGATGGGAACCTCAGCATCCACTTTTCGCTGCAGATTGCAAGCCACGGAGATGTCCCATGCGTCAGGGCCTCGATAATGTCATCGCCGCCGAAACCGTCTTGAGCCACGTCGACGGCGAGGCGGGCCGCCTCATCATCCGCGGCCACGATCTCGAAAATCTGGCGGGCTACGCGACCTACGAAGAAGCGACGGCTCTTCTCTGGGATGGCTTCGCGCCCACGACGGAGTTGCGCGCCGAGTTAGGCCGCGCGCGCGTCCGCGCGTTTGAGCTGTTCAAGCCTCTCGCGGACCAGGCAAGCCGCCTAACCGCAGTCGAAGCCATGCGCCTCTTGTTGGCCGCCGTTCCCGACGCCGAACGAAACAGAGAGCCCGCCGACGCGCTCGCCGCTGCCGGCGTCGCCGCGGCGATGGCTGCACGCCTGACATCCGGACACATGGCGCTCGCGCCCGATCCCGCTTTGTCACACGCCGCTGACGTCTTGCGCATGCTACGCGGCGCGCCCGGCGACGCCGACGAAGTCCATGCCTTCGAAACCTATCTCGTCACCGTCATCGACCATGGCCTAAACGCCTCGACCTTCGCCGCGCGCGTCGTTGCATCGACCGCGGCAGGCCTTCCCTCGGCCGTAGTCGCGGCACTTTGTGCACTCAAAGGCCCGCTGCACGGCGGCGCACCCGGTCCGGTGCTCGACATGTTCGACGCAATCGCGACTCCCGCCAACGCAGATGCCTGGATCGCGGGCGCCTTGAAGCGCGGCGAGCGGTTGATGGGCTTCGGCCACCGCGTTTATCGCGTGCGCGACCCGCGCGCGAGCGTACTGAAAGCGGCGGTCGCCAGGCTCAAAGGACGCGCAAACCGCATCGCCTTCGCCGAGGCCATCGAGGCAGCCGCTTTGCGCGCGCTGAAAGACTACAAGACCGAACGCCGCCTCGACACGAACGTCGAATTCTACACGGCGCTACTTCTGGAGGCGCTGGCGATACCGCGCGAAGCCTTCACCCCCGTCTTCGCCCTCGCCCGCACCGCCGGCTGGATCGCCCACATTCGCGAGCAGGAAGCCGGCGGTCGTCTAATCCGGCCACAGTCGCGCTACGTCGGCCCATGGCCGGTGCAGGCGGCTTAGCCGAGCCTCACGTGCCAAAAGAAAAAGGCGCGCAGACTGCGCGCCTTTTCATTGTCCCCTTCGATGTCGTCTAAAGCGACCGCTTGATCGTCTCGACCTCGAAGCACTCGATCTGGTCGCCCTTCTGGATGTCTTGGTAGTTCTCGAACGCCATACCGCATTCCTGACCGACCACGACTTCCTTCACCTCGTCCTTGAACCGTTTCAAGGTTGAGAGCGTGCCTTCGTGGATCACCACGTTGTCGCGCAGCAGACGCACCTTGTTGCCGCGAAGAACCTTGCCCTCGGTGATCCGGCAACCGGCAACCTTGCCGACCTTCGTGATGTTGAAGACCTCGAGAATCTCGGCATACCCTAAGAAGTTCTCGCGCAACGTCGGCGAAAGCATGCCCGACAGAGCCGCTTTGATGTCGTCGATGATGTTGTAGATGATCGAGTAGTAGCGGATCTCGACGCCGTCGCGCTTGGCCAGTTCACGCGCTTCGGCGCTTGCGCGCACGTTGAACGCAATGATCGGCGCGCCCGATGCACGAGCCAAAATGATGTCGCTTTGCGTGACGCCGCCGACGCCGGCATGCAGAACCTGCGCCTTGACCTCGCTCGTCGACAAACCTGCAAGCGCCGACGAGATCGCCTCGACCGAGCCCTGCACGTCCGACTTCACGACCAGCGGAAGGATCTTTGCCTCGCCGACACCCTTGGCGGCCAGCACCTGATCGAGCGATGCACGACCACCCGGCCGCGTCCGCACCTCCCGCTTCTTGCGCGCACGGAAATCGGCGACCTCGCGGGCACGCGCTTCGGAATCGACGACCGCAAAGTCGTCGCCCGCTTCCGGTGGCGCCGAAAGACCCAAAATCTCAACCGGCTCCGACGGTCCGGCACTCGGCACCGGCTCCCCGCGCTCGTTGACGAGCGCGCGCACGCGGCCCCACTCGGCGCCAGCCACGACGATGTCACCGACCTTCACCGTGCCGCGCTGCACGAGCACGGTCGCAACCGGCCCACGACCCTTGTCGAGCTTCGCTTCGACGACCGCGCCAGACGCCGCGCGCAACGGATTGGCTTTGAGGTCCAAAACCTCGGCCTGCAGAAGGATCGCTTCCTCAAGCTTGTCGAGGTTGATCTTCTTCGTGGCTGACACTTCGACGGCCTGCGTCTCGCCACCCATGGATTCGACGACGATTTCGTGCGTCAAAAGTTCGGTCTTCACGCGATCTGGCGTTGAATCCGGCTTATCGATCTTGTTGATCGCGATGATCAGCGGAACCTTCGCCGCCTTCGCGTGATTGATCGCCTCGATCGTCTGCGGCATGACGCCGTCGTCGGCGGCCACGACCAGCACGACGATGTCCGTCACCTTCGCGCCGCGCGCACGCATAGCCGTAAAGGCCGCGTGGCC
>JBGAPZ010000043.1:0-32350 GCA_044220975.1 Micropepsaceae bacterium
CGCGATGCGGCCGAAGGCGGCAGCGCTCGCTGCCGAACTGATCGCGCCGCGCTTAAACGCCGGCCCGATCGATTTCGTCAACGAGATCGCGGCGCAAATCCCGGCCCGCATCATCGCCGACATTTTAGGAATACCGCGCTCCGACCTGCCCGTGTTCCTGCAATGGATCGCCGACTCGGCTGAGGCGTTGGGCTTCATCGACCTCGCGCGCCGCCCACAAATCGAAGCAAGCCTGACCGCCTTCGACAAATACGTGAGCGACCTGCTCGCCGACCGCCGCCGCAACCCGCGCACCGACTTCCTCACCGACTACGTCGAGGCAACCGCCCGCGACGGCGAACTCAGCGACATCGAAATCCGCACGCAGGTCATCGGCCTGATCCTCGCAGGCTCCGACACCACGCGCGGCTCGCTCTGCATGACACTCACAAGGCTGTTGCAGCACCCGACACAATGGCGCGCGTTCTGCGAAAACCCCGATGCGCTGAAGCGCGGCGCCGTCGACGAGGGCTTGCGGTTCGAACCCGTGATCTCGGGCATCCCGCGTGTCGCTGTGAAGGATTTCGAACTCGACGGATATCTAATCCCGGCAGGTACCTTGGTCGCCGTCTCGCTGCCTTCGGCTTTGCGCGACGAGGAAGTCTTTGCCGACGCCGGCCGCTTCGACATCACGCGGACCGACCACCCGCGCTGGCACCTCATCTTCGGCGCCGGTGCTCACCGCTGCGTCGGCGAAGCCTTGGCCCGCGCCGAGATGGAAGAAACATTGGCCACCATCGCCCGCCTCGCGCCGAACACGAAGCTGATTGGCGACGGGCCAAAGCTCAAGCCCGGGCCCATCCGCCAAGTCGATCAAATGAAGGTTGCGTTTGCCGCCTGACGGTGCCTCGAAGGTCGAACACGTCGAACGGCGCGTGAAGTTCCCGATCACGATAGTAAATAGCACCGTCGCCCGCGCTTGCCGACAGCGCCAAAAAGCCTACACTCGTCGTCTGCAACTTGGGGACGGAGGCGCCGCTCAATGCCAGACGTCACGTCGCGCTTCGCGCTCGCCTTGGATCGCGTTCGAATCGAATCTGCGATCCCGGCGCTCTGGGCCACGATGAAGGACTTTGCCGCGAAACTAGATTACACGCATCTTGCCGGTGCGGATGCGGCGCGCTTGGCGGGCGGAGCGACCGACGCGACCTTCTACACCGACGCTCCCGGCGTTCTGCCGCAAATCGATCGCGCCTTTGTCTACACGACCGCGCCGTACGTGCAGCGCGCATTGCTGTCGGCCGAACCGTTCCTGATCTCAGAACTACGCAACGACCCAAAGACCGTTGGACGGTGGTCCGGTCTCATGGCCGATGAGGTGACGCAAGGCGACGGCTTGGTCGTGCCTGTCTACGACGATGGCGAGCCGGTGGCCGGCTTCCTATTTGGCGGCAAAAAGCCCAACACCTCCCCGCTCGCACGCGCGATGCTGCAAGTCCTGTCGCACGCCGCCTTCGCCCGCTATCGCACGTTGAAACACACGAAGCGTCCGTTCACGCCGCACGCGCTGACCGTGCGCGAGATCCAATGCTTGCGCGCCGCGGCCTCCGGCCGCAACGACGCGCAGATCGGCGGCGACCTCGGTATCTCGTCGCGCACCGTCCGCTTCCACATGGACGGCGCGAAGGGCAAGCTCAAAGCCAACAGCCGCGTCCAAGC
Organism: Micropepsaceae bacterium; assembly: GCA_044220975.1. Taxonomy (GTDB): domain Bacteria; phylum Pseudomonadota; class Alphaproteobacteria; order Micropepsales; family Micropepsaceae; genus SZUA-430. Next base: position 1,699 of record JBGAPZ010000043.1, read on the forward strand.
GATTGCGAAAGCACTCCAAGAAAAGATCATCTCGGTTTAGTCGCCGAACCGCCTGCTATTGTGCTGCCGGCCTAAGCGCCTCGCCCAAGAACGCGCGCGTCTTTTTCCAACCGTCCGTCAACGCCGCGTTCGTACCTTCGTTCGAACCGCCGAGCGACGACAGCCACTTGTAGTGCGGATCGCTCGAAGCAAGCGGCACGCCGAACGCGTAGTGTCCGGCATCGCGGTACGCCAGAAGACGCACGTTCGTGGCGCCTTTCTCCTTCGCGCGCGCCTCGATCATCCGCGACATCGGGCAGGACGGCCAAACGACGTCCTTCTCGGCGCAGATCAAAAGCATTTGGGCCTTGATCTGTTCGACCGGGATCAGGACGCCAGGCTTTTCCGCTTGCACGCGCGCCATCTTGCCCAGCCACTCGGGCGTGTAGAAATCGAAAGCAAACCCGACGTCACCGACCGACATATAAGGCAGTGCCTGTCCGCCCGACGTCCATGCGGCGCCAGGCGTCACGAACGGGTTGTTCCAATCGAAGCCTGCCCACACCGCATTCGCCGGCATCCCAAGCACCAGCGCGCGGATGTCCGGATGGCGGATCGCAAGGATCTGCGCGGGCTCCGTTCCGCGCGACCATGCAGCGATCGCAATGCGTTCGGGATCGACGTCCGGCCGCGCCTTGAGCCACGCAAGCGCTTGCTCGAACCGCTCGAGCCGCAAATCGACCATCCGCGCCGGCAAGCCAGGACCGCGGTGATAAGCAACGTGAAGCGCGCTGTAGCCTTGCGCTTGCAGCGCTCGCGCAAGCGCCGTCATCTCGTGACCAAGGCCGCCTTCGCTGCCGCCGAGGACGAGCACGGCCGCGTGCTTGCCGTCACCGGCCGCCGGATAAAAGTTAGCAAGCATACCCTCGTCGGTCACGCGAACGCCGTTCGGCCGTGGATCGATAAGCTCGGCCTTCGGTATCCAAGGCTTCGCATACCAAATCCAAGTGGCGCCGCCCGCGGCCAGCACCGCCAAAACCAAAAACGCAATGCCGATACGGCGAAGCCAAATCATTTGTGCGTCCTTTTCTCTCGTTTGGGCTTTTGTTTGCGCGCTTCCCGCGCGGCTTTGATGAACTGGACGACGTCGGGCGTCATCGGTTGATTTACGTCTGCGCCCCACGCGCCGACATTGAGCCAGAACGAGCGTGCCTCGCGCTTCTGCTCTGCGCTGGCCACGCTGTTGAACGGCTCCATCAATGCGTCCCAGCGGGCGAGCAGCGCCTGCGCTTTAGCGGACCGCGCGTCCAGCGGCAGAGCAGCCTTGATGTCGGCCGCAATCGCCCACCACGCTTGCTCATGCGCGTGCGGGTCGATGCGCGCGCGAAGCCGCTCTTGCATCTTCATCCACGCGCGCTGCCGCGCTGGCGAGAAATATTTGTCGAAGATCTTGCGCCAGTTGTCGTCCTGCTCGCACTGCTCGCCTGCTTCGACCAGACGGCAGAGCACATCGACGTCTGCGTTGCCCCCGCGTTCGAGTTCGCGCGCAATGCCCGAGAGCAACGTCAGCGATGACTGCAGCGATGCTGCCTGCGCCTTCACGCTTTCGATCTGCGCCTTGACCAGCGTTTTCGCGTCCACCTTTGCGACAAGCAGCGTCTCGATTTCGGCAAGGCTGAAACCCGCGCGCTTCAAAATGCGAACGCTGGCAAGCGCGCGCAGCGCGTCCGCACCGAAGAGACGCTGCCCCGCTGCCGAACGCTCCGGCTTAAGCAGGCCCCGCCGCTCGTAATGCCGAATCGCGCGCTCGGTCAGCCCCGTGCGCGCCACGACGTCCCCGATCTTGAGCAACCGTTCCCATGCCATAGGGCAGTTGTAATCCCTGACGTAAGGTCAGAGGCAAGGGGCACAGACGCGGCTGGTATCTGCGGTTATCGCGGCGTGGCGTAGGCCCGCCACTCGACTACGCCTCTGACCGATGGGTGACCTACGCCTCGGTGAACCTCACACCCTGACGACCTTGCCCGGGTTCATGACGCCCTTCGGGTCGAGCGCGCGCTTCACGGCGCGCATCGTCTCGAGTGCCGCCGCGCTTTTGTAGCGCGTGATCTCGTCGACCTTGGCTTGGCCGATGCCGTGTTCGGCGCTGATCGAGCCGCCGAACGTGTGCACGATGTCGTGCACGATGCGGTTGACATCGTCGGTGCGCGAAAGGAACGCCGCCTTGTCGCCGCCCGCGGGCTGAGAGATGTTGAAGTGAATGTTGCCGTCGCCAAGATGGCCGAACGGCACGGGCCTCGCGCCCGGCACGGCTGAGACGACGGCGCGCGAGGCTTCTGCGATGAAGCGCGGGATCGCCGAGATCGGCACCGCGACGTCGTGCTTGATGCTGCCGCCCTCGGGCTTTTGCGATTCGGAGAGACTGTCGCGTAGGCGCCAGAACGCCTCGCGCTGCGCCAGCGATTGCGCCACCACGCCGTCGACGATCAACCCCGCACTTGCGGCATCCGCCAGCAACGCCTGCGCGGCGCCGACCTGGGCGTCCGAAAACAGCGACACGTCCATCAGCACGTACCATGGATAGGCCGCATCGAACGGATCGCGCGTCGCGGGCATGTGCTGCACGACGAACTCGATCCCCCTGCGCGGCATCAACTCGAACGCGGTGACGCTGGCGCTCTGCGCGCGCGCGAAGTTGAGGAGCGCAATCGCCTTATCGATGCTTTCGACGGCGGCGATTGCGGTTTCGATCTCGGCCGGTTTCGCAAACAACTTCAACACCGCGCCGGTGACGACGCCCAGCGTCCCCTCCGCGCCGATGAAAAGCTGCTTCAAATCGTAGCCCGTGTTGTCTTTGCGAAGCGCGCTGAGGCCGTTCCAAATTTCGCCCGACGGCAACACCGCCTCAAGCCCCAACACCAGCTCGCGCATATTGCCGTAAGCAAGCACGCCTGTGCCGCCCGCATTGGTCGAGATCAAACCTCCGATCGTGGCCGACCCTTCGGAGGCAAGGCTAAGCGGAAAAAGGCGCTCTTGCCGATCCGCCGCCGCCTGCACATCGGCCAAGATGCAGCCCGCATCGACCGTCATCGTGTTCGCCATCGCATCGACGACGCGCACGCGCACCAGGCGCTTGAGCGACAGCAGCACGTCGCCCGACGGAATCTGCCCGCCGACGAGACCCGTGTTCCCGCCCTGCGGCACCAGCGCCGTCCCGGTCTCCGAAGCGATCCGCACGATCTCGCCGACCGAGGCCACGGTCGATGGCTTCAGCAAGAGCGGCGTCGAACCCTTCCACCGTTCCCGCCATTCGACGAGATAGGGCGCGATCTCTTGGGGCTCGACGCTCCATCCGCCGGGTCCGGCTGCCGCTTTCAATCGCTCAAGTGTTGTTTCGCTGGGCCGCGTCATCGTTTCTCCACGCCTCCCGCATAAGGGGTAATGCGATGCGACTCAACTACTCCCGCACGGCGGCGCGCTGCAGCCGGTCGTTGATCGCCTCGCCCAGCCCGTGCGCCGGCACCGGCATCACCGCGATACCGCGTGCGTCCGTCGCGTCGAGTTGGCGCAGCATCGCAAACAAATGCGCCGCCGCTTCGACGAGATCGCCGGTCGCACTCAAGTTCAGCGTCAGCCGCGCGCCGTCGAACGCCGGACCAAACGCAAGCAACGCTTCGTCGCTTGTCGCCGACGACGCGTTGAGCCTGAGCGGTTTCGCGGTCGCATAGTGCCGCTTCAACCGTCCTGGTGAGAACGGCGCAGCCTCGCTATCGGTTCCCACCCCCAACGGACCCACCACCGCTTCGATCTCCGCCCGCGTGATCGCGCCCGGGCGCAGCAACGTCGCCTGCTGAGCCGCAAGGCCCACAATCGTGGACTCAAGCCCGTGCTTCGTCGCGCCGCCGTCGAGGATGAGCGCGACCGCGTCGCCGACACTCTCCGCGACATGACGCGCCGTCGTAGCGGACACCGCGCCGGAGCGGTTCGCGCTCGGCGCCGCCAGCGGTCCGCCGAATGAGGCGAGCAACTGTTGCGCCACAACATGCTTCGGACAACGCAGTGCGATCGTCTCGAGCCCCGCCGTCGCGAGCCACGACACGCCGCAGGCGGCAACGCGCGGAACGACGAGCGTCAGCGCCCCCGGCCAGAACCGTGCGGCAAGCGCCTTCGCGCGCGCATCGAACACGCCGTAGCGCTCTGCGGCGGCAAGGTCCTCGACATGCACGATCAACGGATTGAATTGCGGCCGTCCTTTGGCCGCGAAGATGGCGGCGACGGCCTCGTCGCTGCGCGCATCCGCGCCAAGCCCATAGACGGTCTCAGTCGGAAACGCGACGAGCTTGCCTGCGCTGAGCAGCCGCGCGGCTTTGGCGAGCGCGGCCGGCGTCGGATCGGCGATGTTGGAGGCATGCGTCATGCGCCACTCATAGCGGCGCGGCGCGAAGCGCGAAAGCTACTTCGCGCGCTTCGCCGTCAAGTTCACCATGACTTTGACGCTGAGCGCGACCGGCGTCTCGCCCGCATAGTCCTTCGAATTGCCCACGCCGAAGTCGAGCCGCTTCAGCACCGTCTCGCCCTTCATCACCGCAGTGTCGCCCGTGATGTCGAGCGTGAAGGGCAGGGTGACAGCCTTCGTCACGCCTTTCAGTTTCAGCATGCCCGCGGCCTCATACTTATTGCCGCCCTTGGCCGTAATCCGCGTGGTTTGGAAGATCGCTTGCGGGAAGTCGAGAATGTTGAACCAGTCGGGCTTGAGCAGCATCGAATCGCGCGTCGGCTCGTCAGTCTTGGCCTCGTCCATCGGCAGCGTGATCTTTGCCGATGAATGCGCCAGGTCGGCCGTATCGAACGCAATGATCGCGCCGAATGCCTTGAACTTGCCCGGCACGGTTTGCCCGTTCACCCCAACCGTGAAGCTCAACGAGCTTTTGGCCTGATCGACGGTCCACGTCGCAGGCGCTGCCGCAACTGGAAGAGCGGCGGCAAGCGCCACGATCACACTGAAAACGCGCAACATAAACACCTCGACTAAACTTTCGTAAACGGCAGCATTCGCCGCAAAACCGTATCGCGGTCGACGAAGTGGTGCTTCAACGCCGCCACCACGTGCAGGATCAAGAGCCCGATCATGATGTTGCCAAGCAGCTCATGCGTCTCTTCCAAGGCCTCGTGCGTTTCGCGGTCGGGCGTGATCGGCAGGCTGGGCAGCTCCACCGCGCCGAACAACAGTGTCGGAATACCAAGCGTCGAAGCCGACACCATCGCCCACCCGCTGAGCGGGATGGCGAGCATCAAAGCGTAAAGCCCATAGTGACTGATATGCGCGCCCCACCGCTGCCACGCGGGCATGCCGGGGGGAAGCGCCGGCACCGGATGCGTCAACCGCCAACCGATGCGCAAGACCGTCAGCGTCAAGATGGTGATCCCGAACGACTTGTGCAGCTGAAAGAGCGCGAACTTGTTCGGATCTGTGTTCGGCAGGTCCGCCATGTATTTGCCGACGATGAGCATGCCCACAATCGCAAGCGCAATCAGCCAGTGCAGCGTCATCGCCACGGTGCCGTAGCGTGTTGGCGCGTTCGAGTTCATTCGTTCATTTCTCCGCTTGCAGTTCCGATTCGAAATAGAGTGTAACCTCATCCCCGATGAACGAGCGCCAAACGACGGACGGGAACCCGAATTCGGTGTGGTTGAACTTGGTGCTGCCGGAAAAACCGATTACATAGGTATTGGCGAGCGGGTGCTGCTTGCCGCCGCCGTAGGTCGCTTTCAGCGTCACCGGCTTCGTCACGCCATGCAGCGTCAGATCGCCGGTGATTTCCCCTTCGTTCTTGCCCGTGACCTTGATCGACGTCGACTTGAACGTCGCGGTCGGGAACTTCGCCGTTTCGAAGAAGTTCGTCTTCAATTCCGTATCCAACCGGTCGCTCGGCGTGTCGATGCTGTTGACGTCGATCTCGACGTTGAGCGTGCTTTTCTCCGGCTGATTGCCGCTAAACGTAAGCGTACCGGTGACGCCGTTGAACCGGCCGCAATAGTCGCTGATGCCGTTGTGACGGATGCAAAACAAGACGCTCGTATGGTTCGGGTCGGCCTTGTACTTTCCCTTGGGCGCGCTCAAAGGATTGAGCGAAACGTCGTCGGCAAAGGCAGGCAGCGCCGTTGTCGCCAGCAGTGCGGCGATGAGGGAGGAACGCAACATCGCGAATTTGTCCTTGTTGAGGGTGAATAGCCGCAAGGCCTCTATATCCCAGGCGGGTTTCTGGATAAACCTGGTCACCATGCCAATTCTGACAAGACCCGCGCACGCATGACTTATCACGCACCCGTGAAGCAACTTCGCTTCGCACTCGACGCAATCGCCAACGTACATCGTCTTTATGGCAATTCTGCGTACGGCGAATTGAGCGACGACTTGGTCGATGCCGTGCTGGAAGAAGCAGGCCGCTTCGCCGGCGAAGTGATCGCGCCGCTCAATCGCACCGCCGACGCGCAAGGCGCGAGACTTGAGAACGGCAAGGTCACGTTGCCGGCAGGTTTCGACGCCGCCTACAAAAGCTTCGTCGCCAACGGTTGGAACGCAATCACGGGTCCGGCCGAATTCGGCGGTCAAGCGATGCCGCACGCGGTCGGCATCGCCGTGCAGGAAATGTGGCAGTCGGCTTCGATGGCGTTCGGCCTCTGCCCGTTGCTCAGCCAAGGCGCGATCGAAGCGCTGACCGTTCATGGGCTCCCGCAGCAGAAGAAGACGTATCTGCCGAAGCTCGTGCAAGGCACGTGGACCGGCACGATGAACTTGACCGAACCGCATGCCGGCTCCGACGTCGGCGCGCTGAAGTCGAAAGCGGTGAAGCAAGCCGACGGCAGTTACAAAATCACCGGCACGAAAATCTTCATCACCTGGGGCGAACACGACGCGGCGGAAAACATCATCCACCTCGTGCTCGCGCGCTTGGCCGAAGCGCCGCCCGGCACGCGCGGCATCTCGCTGTTCATCGTGCCGAAGTTTCTCGTGAAGCCCGACGGCACATTGGGCGGGCGCAACGATCTGCACTGCGTGGGCTTAGAGCACAAGCTCGGGATCCACGGCTCCCCCACCTGCACGATGTCGTTCGGCGACAACGGCGGCGCGACAGGCTTCCTGATCGGTCAGGAAAACAAAGGCATGTCGGCGATGTTCACGATGATGAACGCCGCGCGGCTCAACATCGGCGTGCAAGGCGTCGCGATTGCGGAGCGCAGCTTCCAGCAGGCGCTCGCCTTCGCGCGCGAACGCCGCCAGGGCAAGCCGTTCGGCTTGCAGCACGAAGTGTTGGAGATGTCGCCGATCGTCTTCCACGCCGACGTGCGCCGCATGCTGCTCACGCAAAAGGCGATCGCGGAGGCGGGCAGGGCGATTTGCCTCGCGAACGCCGTCGCGATCGACCTCGCCCGCCACGGCGAAACCGAAGCCGAGCGCAGGGCTGCGAAGGCGCGCGAAGAGCTTCTGACGCCGCTTTCGAAGGCATGGTGCACCGATATGGGCGTCGAAGCCGCGTCGCTCGGCGTGCAAATCCACGGCGGTATGGGCTTCATCGAACAGACCGGCGCCGCACAGCACTACCGCGACGCGCGCATAACGCCGATCTACGAAGGCACGAACGGCATCCAGGCGATCGACCTCATCGGCCGCAAACTGTCACTCGAAGGCGGCGACACCGTGCGCCGCTTCTTGAGCGAAATCGCAGACGCGGCCGACCAGTGCCGCAAGTCGCGCAACACCACGCTGAATTCGATCGGCGCACAACTCGCCGAAGGTCACGAAGCCGCCGAAGGCGCCACCACCTGGCTGCAACTCACGATGCGCGCCACGCCGCAACAAGCTCTCCCTGCCGCCACGCCATATTTGCGTTTGATGGGACACGTCGCCGGCGCGCATTATCTTGCAAAAGGCGCTCTCGCAGCCGCCGAGCGCCTCGCGAAAGGCGACAGCGACAAACAGTTCCTCGAAACCCGCATCGCCGTCGCCCAGTTCTTCGCCGAACAACTCCTGCCGTCCGTCCTAGGCCTGGTCGACGCCATCACCAAAGGAGCAGGCGGCCCCTTCGAACTAACCGCCGACGACATCGGCGCGTAGAAAAAATTAGATCGTCAGGCCGGGTCAAGCCCGGCCATGACGAGAGTGACTATTAAGCTGCCGCCGCAAGCTGCGGCACGGCACCGTACGTCCGCTCGAGCCGCGCGCGCGCCGGTTTGTGCACGTTGACTTTGCTCAAGTCGCCGCCGGCCCACGCCATGACCTTCTTGTCCATCACGGCAAACCACAGCGGCGGGATCGAGGCCAAGGCGTACATGCCCGGATACCCGCTCGGCAGACGTGGCAGGTCCGCAAAGTCGCGCAGCGCCTGATACGGACGTTGCGGATTCGCATGGTGGTCCGAGTGGCGCTGCAGGTGAAACGTAATCAGGTTAGAGAAGATGTGGTTCGTGTTCCACGAATGGCGCGGCTGCACCGGCTCGTAGCGTCCGTTGTCGCGCTTCTGCCGCAACAGGCCGTAGTGCTCGACATAGTTCGCCTGGGTCAGCCCGTACCAGCCCATGAAGTGATGTACCACGATGAACGGCAACACGATCCAGCCGAACGTCGCGACAAGAACGGCCGCCACGGCGAACGTGATCGCATACCCCTGCAGAATGTCGTTCTCGAGCGACCAGACGCTCTCGCCGCGCTTCGACATGCGCAACGCTTCCTGCTCCCACCCGCGGCGGAACGTGCCGGGCAGCTCGCGCCACGCGAACGCGTAGATCGTCTCGCCCATCCGCGACGAAGCGGGATCTTCCGGCGTCGACACCCACACGTGGTGTCCGCGATTGTGCTCGATGCAGAAATGCCCATAGCCGCAGACGGCGCAGGCGAGCTTGGCGAAGAACCGGTCGATCGGGCTGTGCTTATGGCCCAGTTCGTGACCCGTCGTCAGGCAAGCGCCATTGACCACACCGACGCCGACGCTCAGCGCCAGCATCGACCACCACGGCAGGTCTTGCGTGCCCACCAGATAGGCGCCCGAAAGGAAGCTCAGCCAAAACAGCGGCACCGACAGGATCAAGAGCACGCGATAGTAGTTGTCGGCCGCCATCTCATCGATGACTTCGTCGGGCGGATTGTTCGTGTCTTCGCCCAAGATCTTGTCGGCGAGCGGCACAAGGCCGAAGACGAACAACAGCGGCACCAGCGTCCACAGAACGTCGTGCCCGCCGAACAAATATGCCGCCACGGCAAGCGGCGGAACGAGCGGCAGAAACAGCGACAAGACGTAGAGATAGCGCTTGCCGTCGACGAAGGTGACGGGGCGTCCGTCGTCGGTGCGACCGGTAAAAGCCATGGGGCATGTCCTCCTTTTTTGGCATTCAGGCTTGTTATGCGTGGAACCCTAAACCGCGCCCGCCTGTTGCTCGCGCCAAAAGTGTGGCATTTTGCGCCACGATGAAAAACGCCATCCGCCCGCCCGACGCAGCGAAAGCGGTCCCCGCGCCTGCGACCTACATCCGCATGATCTTGCGACACTTCGGCACCACCGAAGATCTGCGCCGCCGCTTGCTCGCGAACACCGACATCGATTACGACCGCTTGCAGAAGCCCGGCGCCGAAGTGACGTTGTTTTCCTATCTGACGTTTAGCCAAAACATGCTGGAGGTCGTGGGCGAGGATTGGCCGCTGCAATGCCTCGCCGTTTGGGGGGTGCCCACCCAAGGCGCGCTGGAGGTGGCCGCGCGCAGCGCGCCGACGATCGGCGAGTGCATCGCCATCCTCGCGCGCTTCGGCCACGTGCGCGGTCCGCACCTGACGTTGCGCGTGAAGCGCGACAAGAAGAACACCTCGCTCGCCATTTCGCCTGCAGCCCCCGTTCCCGATCGCGTGATGCGGCCGATGGTTGAAACGGCTTACTTGAGCGGCAAGTCGATGGTGGATGGCCTGCTCGAAGACGGCCACGACACCATCGTCTACCGTCTCACCGGCGCGCCGCCAAAACACGCCGATCGATTGCGCGAGGTGCTGGGCGGCCGCGTCGAGTTCAATTGCACCCAAGGTGAGATCGTGATCCCGAACGTGCTCTGCGATCGGCCGTCGCCGTATGCGGACGCAGGCCTCTACGCCAGCGCCGTCGCCGAGCTCGAACAAGCCGCAACCCGCATCAAGACGGAAGACACGCTGGTCCTGAAGATCGAGCGCCTGCTGAAACGCCGCCGCACCGGCCGCCTCACGGAAGACGAAGCCGCGGACGAACTCGGCCTCTCGCGCCGCACGCTGGTTCGACGCCTGAGCGACAGCGGCACGTCGTTTCGAACGCTCCTCGACGCCAACCTCAAAGCCCGCGCCGGCGAAATGCGCACCGCCGGCAAACTCACGCGCGAGGAAATGTCCGGAGGCCCTGGGCTTCGAAGACCCCACCAGCTTCAGCCGCGCCTGCCGAAGATGGTTCCCGAAGCAATAGTTGTGTTTCCCGAGGAACCCCACCCGGGAGCGCGGGCTTCCAGCCCGCTCTTGTTCGAGCCTCAACCGCCGCAAGAGCGGGCAAGATGCCCGCGCTCCCCGGTGAGCACGAACCTGCGCCGCTATAAGCAGTGAAGATATCCACAGAATTCGGTCTTTGCCAACGCGTATCGCCAGCGCGCAAAAATCATCACGGCGACGTTCGCGCGTGAATCTTCGAGCGCGCGAACAAAATTCTGCAGCGAAATCGCACGAAAGTGCCTGAGCTCGAGAGGTGCGCAACGCTTTGAAATGCAATCACAAAAATGCACACCCTTAAGGGTGCGCCTAACCCCCCGGATAAGGCGGGGGTTGGACCCATAAGCCAGAGTCCATAAGCCAAGAGCCATAAGCCAGTTGCCAGTACTTAGCAGCAGCGCTGCTAACCGCGCTGCGCGATTTGCGGGCGCGCGATGATCGAGGCGTTGTGCTATGATCGGTATCATCAGCCATCACCGATCCGGAGCCGCCCCCATGTCCCTCAAAGGCCGCGTTGCCCTCGTCACTGGTGCCAGCCGCGGGATCGGCCGTGCGATTGCGTTGGGTTTGGCGCATGACGGCGCCGACGTTGCGGTCAACTACCGCCGCGAAGACAGCGAAGCCGAAAAGGTCGTCGCCGAAATCAAAGCGATGGGCCGCAAAGCCGCCGCCTACAAAGCCTCCGTCGACAACATCGACGAAGACGCAAGCATGGTCGAACGCGTGAAGGCGGAGTTGGGCCCCATCTCCATTCTCGTCAACAACGCCGGCATCGCAAGCCGCGGCAACACGGTGGCCGACACCGATCCGCTCGAGATGCAGCGCGTCATCGCCGTGCACGCGCTGGCGCCGTTCTATCTCTCGAAGCTCGTCCTGCCGCAGATGCGGACCCAGAAACGCGGGGACATAATCGTGATCTCCTCCGTCGCGACCATGGGCTACGCCGGCCGCGGCAGGCCCTACAACATGGGCAAGGCCGCGGGCGAAGCGCTCGCCTACACGCTGGCGAAGGAGGAAAAGGGCAACAACATCTACGTCAACGTCGTGGCCCCGCCGCTCACCGACACCGACATGGGCCAACGCCTGGCGAAGTCGCGCGGCGTGGAAGCGATCCACGACCTCGACAAGAACTCGCCCTTCGGCCACGTCTGCGCACCGGAAGACATCGCCAACGTCGTGCGCTACCTCGTCTCACCATTGAACACCTACGTCTCCGGCGAAAAGATCACCGTCCACGGCGCCGCCGACCGCGCAGGCTTTGCGTAACTGGCGTTAGCGCTCGCCCGCAATCGCCGAATCGAGAAACTGGCCGACGTTTTCGGCGGTGTCGCGCTCGTTCGCGAGGACGGCGAAGCGCCATCCGTCGGGTTTCCGGTACGCGCGAACGACGGCACCGACACCGTTGAAGTAACCGCCGTGGCCATACCACTCGCCGTTCGGCCCCAACTGAAATCCAAAGCCGTAAGGCTCGCTGCCGGGCGGCGTCTGCCTTGACGTGAAAGCCGCAACGGTCTCCGCCGGCGCGAGCGTGCCGCCGTTCAGCAGGTCGAAGAACCGCAACATGTCCCCGGTGGTCGAATAGCAACCGCCTGCGGAAACCGACCGATGCGGCAGAAAGCGAACGTTGCTCTCGAAGACAGGACCCGCATCCGTTTGCGTCCGGTCGTATCCGCTCGCAACACCTTCGTTCACGGCAAAGCAGCCCGAATCCTTCATCCCCGCCGGCTGAAACACGACGCTCGCGATGGTGTCGAAATAGGACTTGCCGCTCGCGATCTCGACGATCTTGCCCAGAACCAGAAACCCCGCGTTCGAATAGCTGTAATCGGTGCCCGGCTTGAACGCGCTCGCGAGCGGAACGGCGAGTGGAAGAAACCCATCGACGGTCTCGAGCGTGGCCTTATCGGTCGCCTCGTATTTCGGCCCGAAATAATTGCCGAGCCCCGACGTATGCGAAAGCAAATGTGCGATCGTGATCTCGCTGGCGTTGGCGGGCAACGGCACGCCAAGCTTGAAATCCGACAGAGGGCTCGTGAGCGACAACCGCCCGTCCTTGATCAATTTCATGATGACGGCGGCCGTCCACATCTTGGAGGCGGAGCCCAGATTGAATTTCGTCGCCGGCGTGTTGGCGACCTTGGTGTCCAAATCCGCGAAACCCCACGCGCGGTCGACGACAGCCTTACCGCCACGCTCCACCCGAACCGCGCCTGAAAACAAACGCCGCTTCGCAAGCGCATCGACATAGCGCGCGAGGGCCGCCTCCAGCGACGGCGACGACGAACGATAGTCCGCAACCGTGCGCGGCCAATCGAAGCTCACTGCAATGCGTTTGATACGCGCGTCGGCGCCCGCTTCGGTGGTGAGTTCGATCGTCCGCCATTCGTGCGTGAACGCATGCCGCGCACGCAGACGCAACGTGTCGCCCTCGCTCGCGATCACCTCAGACGACTCCAGCGCACCACGCGCCCGCGCATCGAGAAAAAGCTGAATGCGCCCCTCGATCGGAACCGCAGCTTTGTAGTCGGCCGTGTAGGCACGCTCGATGAACGCACGGATTGCGGCCGTATCGGCTTTGCCGAACGTGTCCAGAAATTCCTGAGCACGCGCACCCGCCTCAGTCCGCGGCAACGGCGCAGCTTCGCTTCCGCTGGCGAACGCGAGCGCCGCAACAAACAGCAAAACCGTAAAGCCCCTCATCGACATTTCCCTCACACCCATCGCCCCGCTTCTAGGCGACCCCGGTGCGTCGGCAAAGACACGAAATCGGGATGAAACCCCTACCGCCCCCTTCGAGGGGCGGTCGAAATTTCAAAGCGAAGCGGAGAAATTTCGGGTGGGGGGGACTCGCGGCGCCTCAGCGCCCCCCACCCGAACCTTCTCGCACTACGTGCTCGAACGTTCGACCGCCCCTCGGAGGGGGCGGTAGATTGCGTTGGCGAATCCCCTCGGCGCAAATGAAGCGCGATGAGGTGATTCGTGTCCGATCCGACCTACCACTTGAACGGCGCCTTCAAGCCGACGATGAAGCGCCGCGCCGATCTCGACGGCCCGGACTTCTTCCCGACGCCGGCGTGGGCGACGCACGCGCTGATCGAGAGCGAACGCTTCGACGGCGAAGTCTGGGAATGCGCATGCGGCGACGGCGCGATGGCGAACGTGTTGGCTGAAGCGGGTTACAAAGTCCGCGCGACCGATCTCTACGGCCGCGGCCACGGCGAGAGCGGTGTCGACTTCCTCGCCGCCACCGAACCCGTCGACAACATCGTCACGAACCCGCCCTACAACGTCGCCGAAGCCTTCGTCGCCCAAGGCCTAAAACTCGCACGCCACAAATTCGCGCTGCTGTTGCGCCTCGCGTTCCTGGAAGGCGCGAACCGCGCAAACACCATCTTCTTGCACCACCCACCCGCACGCGTGTGGATCTTCTCCGAGCGCATCACGTTCTACATGAAAGGCGCCGAGCGCACCGGCAGCGGCACCACCGCCTATGCGTGGTTCGTGTGGGACAAGGCCCACGTTGGTCCCACGCAGCTCAACTGGTTCAAGCCGGGCCTGAAGGCGCGCTTCACTTCGCCTTCAACTGCCGCTCGATCCGCCGGTCGGGAATAAGCCAAAGCGCCGCCACCAGAATGTAGAACGCAAACCCCGCATAGCTGTTCAAGAACGCGGTGGCGATCCCGGCCAGATAAAGCACCAGCGAGATGTTGCCTTTCGTGTCGCTGCCGATCGCTGCCGCAATCGTGGACTCGTTTCCGTGCAACGCGATCAACGTTCGAACCAAGATCGTGTAGGCGATCGCCGCCATGAACAGCACCGCGCCGTAGAGCGCGACGGGCACGGTGTCGAAATGGTTCTCGCCCATCCACCCGGTCATGAACGGAAACAGCGACAGCCAAAACAGCAGGTGCAGGTTCGCCCACATCACGCGCCCGTCCACCTTGTGCGCGGCATGCATCAGATGGTGGTGATTGTTCCAATAGATGCCGACATAGATGAAGCTGAGCACGTAACTCACGAACACCGGCCACACGGGCACGAGCGCGGAAAGCTCCACCCCGTGCGGCGGCTTCATCTCAAGCACCATGATCGTGATGATGACCGCGATCACGCCGTCGCTGAACGCTTCCAGCCGTCCCTTGCCCATGCGGTTCCTCTTACGCCGCTTCGACGGCGAATTCGGTCTTGAGCAGGCCGGACGTGACCAACCCCTCGATCACCGGCGCGTCGTGCGCCGGGATGATCGTTAGCGCAGGCTCGCTCGCCTTCAAATCGTGCAGCGCGCGGATCTGATCGGCGACGGCAGCACGGTCTTCGCTGATATAGAACTGCTGCACGAAACGCGGACGCGTTTTCAGGTCGGTCACGTTCGACAGCACCCACGCAATATCGCCGATGAACAACACCTCGCGCCCGTCGGCGAGCTTCACGAAGAACATCACGCTGCCCGGTGTGTGGCCCGGCGCCGGGATCATCACGACCCCAGGCGCAATGCGTTCCGCCGTGTCGAGCCCGCGAATATCGGCCTTGGCGAGCGCCGTCGCCTCAGCCGGCGCGAGCTTGCGCAACCCCTCATACTGCTTCGACGTCAGCGTCAGCCGCTCCGCCAACCGCTCCGGCACCGGAAACTTCGCGACCCCGCCGATGTGGTCCGCATGCTCATGCGTCACCGCGACCCGAAGCGCATTTCCCATCGCCGCAATCACCCGCCCGTAAGCAGCATCGTCGAACGCGGCGGCCGGACCCTGCTGCGCCTTCTCCGCAATCGTCTTGTCCATGGCAGTGTCGATGATGACGCTGCCCGTGGGGCCGTTCAGCTGGAACGACGCGCGCACGCGCTTGTACTGCTCGAACGGCGCACCCGCCTGCATCGCACCCAACGGGATCGTATCGCGCCCCACATACTCGACGCGGATCTCGCTTGGCAGCGACGCCGTGTCGGCCGCGACCAGCGCGCGCCAACCGGCGATGTCGGTCTGATACGTGGCGCTCGCCGGCACCGCGCCATCGGCGACGTAATACCAGTAGGCCGCACCCAATCCGACCGCGACGACCAACAGCGTGATCCCGATCCCTCGCATCCAACCCATGTTCCGTTCCTCGTTTCCTTTGGTTGATCAAAGCACGCGCCCGCGGGATTGCGCTAGGAAACCCAGGGGTTTGGCCAACCGATTTGCTCTATCTCGCAGTGCAGCATAGCCTGACAGGCAACGGATGCATTGTAGAATCGAGTGCGCATATGACGATGACCATGGACGGAACTGAAGCGCCGATGCGCGAGCGCGACGGCCTAAGATATCCGTTCGACGCAAAGCCCGAACCCGGCCAGACGATCGAGGTCGCGCCGGGCGTCCACTGGGTGCGTCAACCGCTGCCGTTTCAACTGAACCACATCAACGTCTGGCTGCTGGAAGACGGGCAGGGCTGGACGGTGGTGGACACCGGCATCGCATCGAGCGCCGCGAAAGACATCTGGCGCCAGGTATTGGCCAACAAGAACGCCACGCCGACGCGCGTGATCGTGACCCACCTGCATCCCGATCACGTGGGCCTCGCCGGCTGGTTCGCGAAGAAGTACGGCGCGCCGCTGCACATGTCGCGCACGGACTATCTGCTCTGCCGCACGCTCGTGATGGACACCGGCCAACCCGCGCCCGAAGACGGCGTGCTCTTCTACAAGGCCGCCGGTTTCCCGGACGCGATGATCGAAGAATACAAAAAGCGCTTCGGCCACTTCGGCATGGGCATTCACAGCTTGCCGCAGATGTACCACCGCCTGACCGACGGCCAGGAAATCGTCATCGGCAAGAACACCTGGCGCGTCGTCGTCGGCCGCGGGCACGCGCCGGAACACGCGTGCCTCTGGTGCCCGGAACAAAAGCTGATGATCTCAGGCGACCAAATCCTGCCGCGCATTTCGTCTAACGTCTCCGTCTTCCCGACGGAGCCCGAGGCCAACCCGCTGCAAGAATGGCTCGACAGCTGCGCGATGCTGAAAAAGCTGATCCCCGACGACACGCTGATCCTGCCCGCCCACAACGAACCGTTCTTGGGCGTGAAGACCAGAATGCAGGCGCTGATCGACGACCACGAAGACGGCATGGCAAAGCTGTTGGACTTGTGCAGCACGCCAAAGCGCGCCGTGGACGTCTTCCCAGCCCTCTTCCGCACGAAGATAACGGCCGGCAACTACGGCATGGCCACCGGCGAAAGCCTCGCCCACCTAAACTGCCTCATCGCCCGCAAAAAACTCACCCGCACCCGCGACGCCGAAGGCATCGACTGGTACGCGCGGACATAACAAAAAAGTTGTCATAGTCCGCGCAGGCGGACCACCCACGACTTTCGTTATCTCACGCGAAGCCGCGAAGAACGCGAAACTCAAGCGCGCGCTCTCACTTCGCGCTCTTCGCGGCTTCGCGTGAGATTATTCTTGCCAAGCGGTTGCACCAAGAAGTCGTGGATGGTCCGCCTGCGCGGACCATGACAAAGTATGGTGCAGGAGAACCGGAGCGCACCCATGTCCCTCAAGAACAAGACCCTCTTCATCACCGGCGCGAGCCGCGGCATCGGCCTTGCGATCGCGCTGCGTGCCGCACGCGACGGGGCGAACATTGCGGTCGCGGCGAAGACCGCGGACCCGCACCCGAAACTCCCCGGCACCATCTACTCGGCCGCGAAAGAGATCGAAGCCGCCGGCGGCAAGGCGCTGCCGCTCGTCGTCGACGTGCGCGACGAGGCCAACGTCGCCCAAGCGATCGAGCAGACCGCGCAGAAATTCGGCGGCATCGACATCTGCGTAAACAACGCCAGCGCGATCCAGCTCACGCCGACCACGATGACCGATATGAAGCGCTACGATCTGATGCATCAGATCAACACGCGCGGCACCTTCATGGTCTCGAAATACTGCGTGCCGCACCTGAAGAAGTCCGCGAACCCGCACATCTTGAACCTCTCCCCGCCGCTCGACATGAGCGAGAAGTGGTTCGCGAACCACGTCGCCTACACGATGGCGAAGTTCGGCATGAGCATGTGCGTGCTCGGCATGGCGGGCGAATTCCGCGCCGACGGCATCGCCGTCAACGCACTCTGGCCGCGCACAGGTATCGCGACGGCGGCGATCCGCAACGCACTCGCGGGCGATGAAGGCATGAAGATGTGCCGCACGCCCGAAATCATGGCCGACGCCGCCCACGTGATCCTGACGAAACCCTCGCGCGACTTCACCGGCCAATTCTGCATCGACGACACCGTGCTCTGGGAAGCCGGCGTCCGCGACTTCGACCAATACCGCGTCGACCCCACAAAAGACCTGATGCCCGACTTCTTCGTACCGGAGTCCTCAAAGCCCCCGGTGAGCCTCAAAGCCGCGCGCTAGCGTCTCAGTCCCCGGGTATCGGCTCATACGCATCGTAGCCCTTCAAGGCTTTGTACGAAAAGCTCATGAGTGCAACCGCGAGTGCGGTGAAGTAGATGTACATCAGAATATTTACGACCCACATCGCCGCGCCAAACGGAGCGACCAGATCATCGAAGCGTCGCATCTGGTCATCGCGATTCTGCAAGTTGTCTTCTGACTCATCGATTGCCGGAGCGGCAGGCGCCGGTATCTTGGGTGCCACCTCGGGAGCGGGCGGCGACGACGGCGGTTGCGGTGCTTGGATCGACGGCGCGGCAGAAGGCATTGGCGCCTCTGCTGCTTTGGGTGCGCCTTCCTTCGACGGATCAGGATGATCTTCTGCCGGCGTAACCGGCGCAGTAATCGCGGACTTCTCGGCCGGCTGCGCCATCTTGTT
Source organism: Micropepsaceae bacterium (assembly GCA_044220975.1). GTDB lineage: Bacteria > Pseudomonadota > Alphaproteobacteria > Micropepsales > Micropepsaceae > SZUA-430. Next base: position 19,966 of record JBGAPZ010000043.1, read on the forward strand.
CGTGTAGTACCAGTAACTCGCAGTCGCGAGCGGAATCAAAATCAGAATGTAGATCCAGCCGAACGTCACAAAGAAAGCGCCAATCAGCCGCCACACGTTGCCGCGGGTCAGTTGCCATGGCTCGCTCGGCGAAATCCTATTCGTCGCCACGACCGATGGCGGCCACACCGCGAGGCGCAAGCTGAGATAGATGATAAAAATGTACATGACAAAGTAGAAGACGAAGAAGACGGCCAACCAACCGCTACGCATGCCGGATTGCATGGTTTGGCGGAGAGACTCCGGATCCTTCGCAAACTTCTCGAACATGCCGGCCGGATCGCCGCCCGTCGCGATGAAAACGAAGGGTGCGAGGAAGGCAGCGACAACGGCGAGAACGATCAGAGCCGTCAGTATGCCCATCAAGATATAAAGGAACTCGGTTTTACCGAACGCAAAATTGAAATACTGACCCGGCCTGCGCTCGCCGAACAAGATAACGCGATGAATGGAAACCGCGACGGCAGCAACGGCGATCGCTTCCAGAACGAAATACGCGATGTCGAATGCCAAAACCCGTTCCAAGATAGTTCCAACGGTCAGAGGGTTCGGAAGGTGGTCGAGCGTCTCTCCGTCAATGCGCAGGATGAACAAACTCAACCCGATCTGGGCGGCGAACAGTGCCGTAAACGGCAGCCACGCCAACCGGAAGATCGTGAACGAGTTCCACAGCGTGAAACCGATCGCGCGTCCGGCCGTCCGAAAGACTGGCAACTTCTCCATCAAAGTCTCGCCCCCGTATCCCCACGCGATCAGGCGATGAAAGTTTCAGCCAGTCAAACCGCGAACTCTGCTGTCGCGTGTGCCGCACCGCCGCGCTCACAACGCCAGGGAGATTTTTGAATTGGCGGCGCGCCGACCCTGTGGCATGCGTACCCCATGATCAGCGATATCGCCGTTCGACTTCGCCGATGCTTGTGGCTGCTGCTGACGGCATCGCTCGCGAATTCGATTCCGCAGGCCGGTGCGGAAGGCACCGAGCCCGCATCGATTCGCGTGGGCTCAGCGGAATTTCAGCACATCACGCTCGCGCCCACCGTTTCGTATTTCATCTCGAAGACGGCAGCGCCGAGTGCGCTCGTGCTCTACATCCAAGGCTCCGGCTGCGAGCCCGTGTTGTTCGAGTACGCACCCGGCAAATATGGCTCGACGGTCTTGAGCCTTTCGACGGCGGCCGCCGATCAGCGCTTTGCCGTGATGATCGTGCAAAAACCGTATGAGCCGAAGCAATCCACGGGCTCGCGCGGCACGATGAAGGCGTGCCCCGCCGACTTCAATGCGAACCACGCGTTCGAAACTTGGCTGGCCACCATCAAGCAAGCCTACGACCACGCCGTCACGCTGCCTTGGGTGCGCAAAGACCGTCACATGGTGCTGGGCATCTCAGAGGGCGCGACGATGGCGGCGGCGCTAGCCGCAAGCGAGCCGTCGGTCACGCACTTGGCGTTGCGCGGCGCATCTGGGCCGACCCAGATCTTCGACTTCATCGCAAGCGCCTACGCGCGCCACGATACCGACGCGAAGCGCCTCGCCGAAATCACATCGTTCGAGCGCGGCCTTGCCGAGATCAAAGCGTTGCCTGGCAGCACGTCGCATTTCGCCTGGGGTCACACGTTCAAGCACTGGTCGTCGTTCCTCAAAGTATCGACGCTCGCGCTGGTCGAACGCTCCAAGGCCCGCATCTATCTGTTGAGCGGCATGGCCGACACCAACGTCCCCACGCTGTCGACGGAGGTGCTCTACGCAAGCCTCTTGGCCGAGGGCCGCGATATCGTATTCCGCCGCTTACCGGACGCCGATCACATGCTATATCCGACCAAGGGCAAGTTTAATTCGGCCGAAGCGATCAAAGGCGTCGAGCGCGAATACGAAGCCATCCGCGATTGGTACTTGAGCGAAGTGATCCCATGACCGCAGACATCGTCGTCGAGACAACCGAGCATATGGCGTCGCTCGATGACACGTTCCTGCTTCCATTTTGGTTTCTCAAACTGGCGAACCCGCTCGTCTCCGGTATGTACGCCGTCGTGCTTCTCGCGGCGCTAATTTGCCTAGCGCTCGGCCTCATCCGCGCCATCGCTCAGCATGAAGCCGGCGCTTGGCTGTTCGTCGTCTCACCGATTGCAAGCCATGTATTCGTGGGCGTCGCCGACGCGATGACCGGCGCGATCCGTGGGACACCCGCGCTTACTGTTGCCGTCGCGTTCGTCGTCTTGCAGACCGCAGGTCTCGTCACGCTAATCGCGCGAACGCGGGAACCCCGCGCCACGGCCTACGCACTCGCCGCGTTCTGCTTGGTCTACGGAGGCGTTGCAAGCTTCGTCGGCCTTATGTCGTTCGAAAACGACTGGTGATCTGGATCGAACGCAATCATTGTGGCATCACTAACTCATGACCGCAGACATCGTCGTCCAAGACCGCGAAGAGCTCATCTACCTCCTGTGCGAGGCGGCGGAGTTCGAGCACGCGGTGATGTGCACCTATCTCTACGCGATGTGGTCGCTCAAACGCGACGAAGCTGAGGGCGTCACGAAGGATGAGCTCGCCGCGATCGACCGCTGGCGGCTCTCGCTGCGCCAAGTCGCGCGCGAGGAGATGCTGCATCTCTGCCTGGTCAACAATCTGCTGACGGCGCTGGGGAGTTCGCCGCATCTGTGGAAGCCGGAGTTTCCCGTCCGCCCCGGGCGCTTTCCCGCCGACGTGGTGATGAAGTTGATGCCGTTCTCGGCCGCTGCCCTCGACCATTTTCTTTATATCGAGCGTCCGGAAGGCATCGCGCTTGCCGATGGCAAAGGCTTCGAGCACGCCACCTATCACCGCGCCGCGCGCGCCGATCTGCTGTCGCCGGCCGCGCAGGATTACGTGAGCCAGGGCCACCTCTATCACGGCATCATCAACGGCTTCATCCGCCTCGCGGGTGAGTGCAGCGAGAAGCGCGTCTTTGTCGGTCATGCCGACGCGCAAGTGGGCCCGGCGGAGTTCGGCCTACCGGGGTTGTTCAAGGTGACGAACCTGGAGACCGCTCGCCGCGCGATCGAAGAGATCGTCATCCAAGGCGAAGGCGCACCCGCGCACAGCGAGACCTCGCACTACGCACGCTTCGCTGCCATCAAGGCGGAACTCGCGGCGATGCAAGCCGCGCGCCCCGCGTTCGATCCGGCCCGCAACGCGGCCGCAAACCCGACGCTCGCGACCGAAGCGCCATCCGACATGACGCCGATCGAGGACCAAACCGCGGCAAAGGTGGTCGACCTCGGCAACGCGATCTACGCGCTGATGATGCGCGCGCTCGCCCAGGTATTTTCGCCGGCGCCGCTCCCGCCCGAACTGCGCACGGGCCTCGCGATCGGCTCGACCGAACTCATGTACGCGCTGCAGACCGTGGGCGAGGCGGCGACAAGACTGCCGGCCGGCAATGGCATGAACGCGGGCCTCACATTCTCGCTCCCGCGCTCGTCCGGCCAGCTCGTGCAAAGCTGCGCCAGCCAAATCTTGAGCGAACGCACGGAAGAACTTGGCATCGCCGCCACAGCGCTCGAACGCCACGCGCCGCTGACCGGCGTCGGCGACCGCCTGGCCAAACTCGCCAAGCGCTTCGACGCCCTGCACGAGCGCTACGAAGAACACATCGCGCTCACGGTCAACGAAACCGCGCGTGTAAAGCCGCCTGCGCCCGCGGTCGAGGAAGACAAATCCGGCGATCCGAACGTCGCGCACACGAAGGACATCACGGTCCGCTTCAACACGAAGCGCTGCATCCACTCGCGCCACTGCGTGCTTGAGGCGCCGAAGGTGTTCCGCGCGAACACGCCGGGCACCTGGATCCACCCGGAAGCTGCAACGCTCGACCATCTGATCCAGGTCGCGCACAACTGTCCGTCGGGCGCGATCACCTACGACCGCCATGACGGCGGCCCGCAAGAGCGCGCGCCCGACGTCAATTTCGTCCGCATCCGCGAGAACGGCCCCTATGCGGTCAACGCGGCGGTCGCGATGGGCGATGGCACGTTCACCCGCGCCACGCTCTGCCGCTGCGGCCAATCGAAGAACAAACCGTTCTGCGACAATTCCCACATCGCAGCGAAGTTCATGAGCACCGGCGAACCCGCAACCATCGAAAGCGATCCGCTCGAATTTCGCGGCGGCACGCTGACCGTCGATCCGCTCCCCGACGGCCCGCTCCAGCTGATGGGCAACGTCGAAATCTGCGCCGGGACAGGCCGCACCGTCACGCGCGCGCAAAACGCAAGGCTCTGCCGCTGCGGCGGCTCGAGCACAAAACCCTTCTGCGACGGCACCCACGCCCGCATCGGATTTCGCTCCCCTAACCCCTCTCCCGCAAGCGGGCGAGGGGGAACCGTGCGTCTCGTAATCGACATAAGGGATTCGTTTACCGTATTGCCTGACACTCCCCGGTCGAGTCGCTCTAGTTGGAGGCCGCTGGGTCATGCGTTCGAACATTCTTGCCGTTTTCACCGCCGCATTGCTGGCCTCAGGCGCGGCCCTGGCCGCATCGCCGATGTCGGTCACGACACAGGTCGAGAAAGAGGTCGTCGTCCGCGACACGCAGGGTGGCGTGAAGGTCAACCGCATCCCGGCGCTGACCGTCGTTCCCGGCGACACCGTCGTCTATACCTACAATCTGAAGAACGGCGGCCAGGCGCCCAGCGAAAACATCGTCATCGTGGCGCCGATCCCGAACCAGATGAAATACATCGACAAAAGCGCGACCACGCAGTCGGCGATCGTGACGTTTTCGGTCGACGCCGGCAAATCCTTCGCCGATGCCGGCAAGCTCCAGGTGACCGATAAGGACGGCAAGCGCCGCCAGGCCGGTCCGAACGATTACACGCATATCCGCTGGGTCATGAACGTGCCACTCGACGGCGGCACGACGCGCGCGGTCGCCTTCCGCGCCGTGCTCGAGTAGCAACAACCGCCACCGAATTTCCGTAAACGAGCGCCCGGCCTCACCGCCGGGCGTTCGCAGTTTTGCGCCTGATTTCGGGGACATGATGCCAAGCGGCGATTACGAGCCGCTTCGTGCGTTAGAAATTCGTTTACCCCCGTCTCCCGCTTTCGCGCGCGATTCGTGTGCTTAATAACCGAACATTAGTAGCACTCGTGACATGTTTTTTATGGCGCGGGCTTTTTCGCGTCGGCTCACACACGGGTTCAATCAAAAAATGACAATGTTCAACGTCAGGCTGACGCGCTGGGTGGCCGCGACAGTCTTAGCAATGGGAGCGTTCCTCGCTCCGCAAAGCGCCCAAGCTGCCGGTACCGCGGCCGGTACCACGGTTTCCAACACCGCGACGGTCAACTTCCAAGTCGGCGGCGTGCCGCAGACTGCGGTGACCGGTTCGGCGACCTTCGTGGTCGACGACAAGGTCAACCTGACCGTCACGAACAACGCAGGCGCGACGGTGGTTCCGGGTTCGACGAACCAGGTTCTGGCCTTCACGCTGCAAAACACCGGCAACAAGACGCACGGTTATTCGCTCGCCGCCAGCCTCGGCGGCGGCATCACGATGAACAACGTGCGCATCTATCGCGACGTGAACGGCGACGGCAACTTCGATGTCGGCGACACGCTCTATACGGGCGGCACGAACGCGGGTGACCTCGCGGCCGACGCCACGATGCGCCTCTTGATCGTGTCCGACACGCCGGCTGGCGCCACGAACGGTCAGATCTCGAACTACCAGCTGATCGCAACCACGTTGAACGCGGGCACGACCACGGTCACAACCCACGACAACGCGATTGCCGACGACAAAGACACGCAGCAAGTCGTGTTCGCCGATGCGGCGGGCCCGGGCGATGCGGTGCGTGACGGCAAGCATTCGGCGACCGGCACCTATACCGTGTCGACGGCGTCGCTGTCGGTGACGAAGACCTCGGCGGTCATCTCCGATCCGTTCAACGGCACGACGAACCCGAAGCGTATCCCGGGTGCGGTCGTTCGTTATTCGATCGTGGTCTCGAACACGGGCGCCGCGAACGCGACGAACGTTGTCGTTCGTGATGCAATTCCGGCGAGCACGACCTATGCCGCCAGCACGATCACGCTGAACGCCGTCGGTCAGACGGACGCCGGCGGCGACGACGCTGGCGACATCAACGCAACGAACCCCGGCGAAGTGACGGTTGCGGTTGGCGCTCTCGCCAGCGGCGGCGGCACGGCGACGGTCACGTTCGACGTCACTGTGAACTAACAGCAGTCGGCTGAATAACAATAACAAGAAGCAGTAGGGCCGTGGGCAAGCACCTGACCTTGATCGGAATGGTGCTGCTCGCGGCCCTCTCGGCTTTCGCGGCCGTGGCCGCAGCCGCGCCGACCGCGCCCGGCACGAACATCTCCAACATCGCAAAAGTCGAATTCACCTCCGGCGGCGTTTCGTTGACCGGCTGGTCGAACGAAGAAAACTTCCAAGTCGCGGCCGGCAACGTACCGCCGGCCACCGATCTTCGCGTGACGAAACGCTCGAGCCGCATCGTCGCGGGCGTCGGCGAAGTCGTCATGTACACACTGCGCGTCGAAAACGCGGGCGCGGCCTCCGCGAACGTCAGCGTCCAGGATCAACTGCCGCCGGAGCTCCGCTTCCGCGACACCGTGCCTGCAAGCGGCAGCTTGAGCGAATTCACGCCCGTCACCTCGGACGGGAAACTTCTGATTTTCAACTTAGGTCCCATGGCGGCGGGCGCCACGGTCGAGTTCGCCTACTACGCGGAAATCGTCGCGGGCAGCGAATACGGCTTCTCCACGAACAAAGCGCAGGCCTTCGACCAGATCGCAAACCGCACGTCGAACGTCGCGGTCGCAACCGTTCTCATCCGCCAGGATTTCTTCGCCGACGCGAGCTTCATCGCCGGTCGCGTTTATGCGGGCGGCTGCGACGGCCAAGGCCCGGGCGTCGCCGGCGTGCGCGTCTATATGGAAGACGGCACGGCGGTGACGACCGATCCGCTCGGCCGCTATCACGTCGAAGGCACGAAGCCGGGCCTGCACGTCGTGCAGATCGACAAGTCGAGCCTGCCCGCAGGTCTCACCCCCGTGCAATGCCGCACCAACAGCCGCAACGGCGGCGACGGCGAAGCGCAATTCGTCGACACGCAAGGCGGCGCGCTCTGGCGTGCCGATTTCGCACTCGAAGGCACCGCCGCACCGCGCGTCGCGACCGCGCCCGCGGGTCAAGCGATGATCGACAACGGCAACTGGAGCCACGAACGTCTGCAAAAGTGGATCGAAACCGCACCCGCGAAGTTCGACTTCGTGGCGCCCGGCGAAGGCTTCTACCCGGCGTTGGGCAGCGTCACGATCGTCGTCGCGCACCACCCGGACGACAAGGTGGAGCTCACGCTCGACGGCCAAGCGGTCTCCGCCCTCAACATCGAAGGCACGGTCTTCAATGCGACGAAAACGTTGGCTGCGACGCGCTGGCGGGGCGTGAACATCCACGACGGCGACAATCTTTTCATGGCGGTCGCCGTCAACAAAGCCGGCCAAAAGGGCGAACGGGTCGGCCGCACGGTTCACTTCTCAGGTCCCGCGATCGCGGCCGTCATCGACCCGAAGCGCTCGACGTTGATCGCCGACGGCAACACGCCGCCGGTCATCGCAATCAAACTGACGACGGCCGGCAACCATCCCGCACGTCCCGGCACGTTCGTCGACGTGGAGATCGGCGCACCCTATCGCCGCCAGCAAATCGTGGCGGACCAGGCGCCCACATCGGGCCTCGTCGCCTCGCGTTTCCCGGTGGGCGAGGGCGGCATCCTGCTCGTACCGCTGGCACCCACGTTGCTCGCGGGCGAAGTGCGGCTGGGGCTGAAGCTCGGCAACGAAGATAAAATCCTGAAAGCCTGGATCGCGTCCGGCGCAACGTCGACGATGCTGGTGGCGCTCGCCGAAGGCACGGCCGGCCGCAATTGGAACGGCGGCGCCACGCCGGCCGGCGTTCATGACGACGTCTTCGCCGACGGCCGCGTCGCGTTCTTCTTCAAAAGCATGATCCTGGGCGACTGGCTCTTGAAGGCGGGCTACGACAGCGACCGCTCGGCCAAGGAAAAGGCGAACGGCCTCTTCAAGGACATCGAACCGCGCCGCTATTTTCCCGTCTACGGCGACGCCAGCAAGACCGAGCAGGAGATGGATTCCTCCGGACCGCTCTTCGTGCACGTCGAACGCAAGAACTTCATGGTTCGCTACGGCGATTTCGACACCGCGCTCTCGAGCGCGCAACTCGCGCGCTACGAACGCCGCATGCACGGCATCCAAACGGCCTATCGCGGCGAAGAGTTCGGCGTCAAAGCCTTCGTCAGCGACACCGCGAACAAGTTCGTGAAGGACGAGATCAAAGGCAACGGCACGTCCGGCCTCTACCGCCTGACCACGCACCCGGTGCTCATCAACTCCGAACGCATCAAGATTGAGGAACGCGACCGCTTCCGCAACGGCGAAGCGCTGACCTCGCGCGGTCTCGTGCGCAACATCGACTACGAGATCGACTACGAAATGGGCACCGTGTTCTTCAAGGAGCCGGTGCAAAGCCAGAGCCCGAATCTGAACCCGCTCGTCATCGTCGCGGAATACGAAACCAGCGGCACGGCAAAGCGCAGCGTCACGGCCGGCGGTCGTGTCGCGTCCTACGCGTTCGGCGGCGACTTCGAGATCGGCGCCACCGCAATCCACCAGGGCTCGAACGGCGTCGACAAAGCGGGCCAACTCTACGGCGTCGACGCGACCGCAACCGTGGCCCCTGGCACGGTGGTGCATGCCGAGTTCGCACGCTCACGCGACGGGCCGCAAGGTCCCGGCACGGCCGCCGCCTACAACGTCGAAGTCGCGCACAACAGCCAGGCGTTCTCCGGACGCCTTTACGCACGTTCGCAGGACGAGAAATTCGGCCTCGACCAATTGAACGGCGGCCTCTCGGGCACGCGCGAATACGGTGTCGAAGCGCGCGCGAAACTCGACGTGGTCGCCAAGGGCTTGGGGCTGGAAGCGAAAGCCTATCACCGCGAAAGCGCACGCATCTCGGGCGCACGCGAGTTCGCCGAATTCTTCGTAAGCTGGACGTCGGAAGACACCGAACTCGCCCTCGGCGCCCGCCGCGTCAAAGACGGCACGAACGGCAGCGACGCCGTCACCGACCAGATCCTGGCGCGCGCGATCCACCGCATCGACGACCGCTTGACCGTGCGCGTCTCGCAGGAATTCTCGATCAACGGCCGCGACGACAACGCCGACTTTCCGACCAAGACCACGTTCGGCGCCGACTTCAAGCTGACGGACAATTTGAGCCTCGTCGCCGCCCACGAAATCATCGACGGCAAAACCGACCATGGCAGCATCACGCGCGCGGGCTTCCAAGGCTCGTTCTGGAACGGCGGGCGCGTCCAAACCTCGGCTCAGCGCGACCTCACCCAAACGTCGGAGCGCGTGTTCGCCAACGTCGGTCTGGCGCAAGATTGGCAGATCGAAGAAGGCTGGTCCGTCTCGGCCAGCCTCGATCGCCAACAGCGCGTCTACGGCACCGGCGAAGACAACGGTGGGTTGGCCGGTGCGGGCGACCGCGAAAGCTTCACCGCCATCTCGATCGGCACGGCCGTCGACACGACGCTGGGCAAAGTGACCGCCCGCGTCGAAACGCGGCTCGGCACCGACGAACGCTGGAACGTCGCGATCGGGCACTATTTGTCGCCCTACGACAATCTGAGCTTCGCCAACAATTTCCGCTACATGTACGAAGACCCGGACACAGGCGCGAACGTCACGACCGCGCAGATGCAACTGGGGCTCGCCTACCGCCCGAACGACGGTCCGATGATATTGAACCGCCTCGACTTCGGTTACGAATCCGATCCGCGCGCCGAAGCCGAAAGCGGCATCGCCCGCAACACGTGGAAGGTCGTCGACAACACGCTGATCAACGTGCAGCCCTCGAACGCGTTCGAAGTCTCGATCCTGCTTGGCGTCAAATACGCGGCCGACGAAGTGATGGGCGTGCGCCACCAAACGTTCTCGACCATGTCGGGCCTCGAAGCGCGCTACGACATCACGGAGAGCATCGACATCGGCGTTCGCGGCAGCGCGCTCGCGAACTGGACGTCGTCGACGCTGCAATACTCCGTCGGTCCCTCGATCGGCTACGCGCTCTCCGACGCCATCTGGGTGAGCGCCGGCTACAACCTCGTCGGCTACCAAGACGACGACTTCACCGCCGCCGGCTACACCAGCCACGGCCTCTTCACCCAATTCCGCGCCAGGCTCGACTCCACCGACGCCGAAGCCGCCGCGAAATGGTTCGTCGAGAACTAGCTCAAAACCACTTCATCCATTTGAAGGCCGCAACCTCCAGCGATCGCCGCGTCGAATTCAGTTCGGCAACGAACTCACATCGATATCGACGAACTCGGGCCGGTCCGAAATGGCCCTGATGCGTAGGGCTCTGCCTCCGGACCGCGTACTCAGCGAGACGTCTTCTCCCTTGGTGTATGCACGCGGCCGTCCGTCGGCCATGCCGTCGCGAACATGAAGCAATGCACGCGGAACAGGACCGTCCTTTAAGATCGCAGCCAGTTCCTGGTTGGAAGGTTGCCCCCGAGTTTACCACGATCACCCGTGCACAAGCGAAGCGTCGTCCCCTGCCGCATGGTCTTGCAATGGGACCGCGCCTCCGCTTGACGGGTTGTTGCACCGCCGAACAATTCAGGAAATGCGATGTAAATGCCCACGGCCGTACTCACGATCGTTAGCACAAGCATCAACCATCCGCGAAAAGCAGCGCTCGATGACGGTTCCCCTCGTCGTAGGTCGCTCATGGTAGCGCTACTTCAGCGCTTGCTGTCTTGCCGCACAGTCTGCGGCCGGATCCCAAACCAACCCCGTTCGTCCCAGGTGCGCGCGCGCAGCGCAGTTTTGGCGCACGCTTGATATCCTGCTTCGCGCCATCACGGTTTCCGACTCCAGCGAACGCGTCGAATCAAAGATTGGTGCCGACATCGTTCAAGAACCCGTTGGCGAAGGTCGCCTTCTTCGTTGGGCCATCGACGGCACCAACCGGCGGACATTGTGTCCCCTTGGTGTCGAGGTTCTGTTGGGTCTGCACGGCCATCGGCGTCCATTCCCGACACACGCATCCACGTTGCGGATCGCGGCTTCATATTGCTTTGCGTTGAAGAAGTTCCAAGAGTTGGCCGTCAAGCTTCGTTGTCGCTGCGCATGTCCGGCGACCGGCATGCATCGGCTGCGAACGCAACGCCGGGAAATGCACAGGTCATAGCGAGGACCACGATAGTCAGGTGCGTGCGGAACATCAGCTCCTCCGTCTGGGTGATGGATTTAGTGGCCCGCAAGGACGCCGAGCTGAACAGATCTTCGTATGGTCAATGCACAATACGGCAAGATTTGGACGGGTCAATTAACGGAGGTTTTCGCGCCCCACAGCAACCAGATTTGCAGGTGCACAATGAGGCGTCTGGGCTGGTCGCGCTCCAGTCTCAAAACCACTTCGTCCATTTGAAGACCGCGACTTCCAGCGCCACGATCACGGCGAGGATCGCGAGCAGCACCCAAAACGCGTTCGGATCGCTGGCCAGCGGGATTCCGGAGACGCTGACCCCAAAGAGCGACGTCACGAACGACAGCGGCAGCATGATCGCGGCCACGATGGTGAGCACATACGAGTTCCGGTTCTGCCGCTCGGTCAGCCGGTTGAGCACCTCGTCCTGCACCACGCTCGCGCGCTCGCGCACGCTGTCGAGTTCTTCGATATAGCGCGTCGTCTCGTCGGCGAGTTCGCGGAAGTGCACCGCGTCGATCGCATCCAGCATCTCGTGTTTCTCGCCGGTGAGGCGCGCCAGTGCTTCGCGCTGCGGCGCCAGATGCCGTCGGATGGCGATCGCCCGTTTGCGCGCCTCACCCAATTTCTCGCGCACCTCGTCCACATCGCCCGAGACCACTTGGTCCTCAAGCGCGTCGACGCTATCCGACAATTCCTCCACCACATGCCCCACGCGCGAGAGCAACGCCTTCGCAAGCTCGAACAGACAGTCGATCTCGTCCTTCGGCCCCACGCCGCGCGCAAGCCTGGCCTCCACATCGCGCGTCGCCATCAAGGGCCTGGCGCGCGTCGTGATGATGCGCCGCTTCTGCACCCAACCGCGCAGCGAGATCATGTCTTCCGGATCGGCGCCCGGGTTGAAGTTGATGCCGCGCAGATTGACGATAAGGCCGGCCCCTTGCGGCACCACGCGCGGACGCGTATCGGGCGCAAGCAGCGCCTCGACCGTCACCTCGTCGAGCCCCGCGGCACCGCGAATGTAAGCCTCCGCGTCCTCC
>JBGAPZ010000044.1:0-31204 GCA_044220975.1 Micropepsaceae bacterium
GACCTGACGTTCCTTCCCCGCGCTGATGGAACGTGGATCAACCCGGATTATCAAATGAAGGCTGCAGCTGTCGGCGCAGGGCAGGGCATTCCGATGCGCTTCGCGATCGAAGCGGACGTGTTCGACCGTGTCGCTGGGTCGAACGAATGGTCGATCTGGTCGGCGGCGCTGGCCGGTGTCGTGGTTGTCTGTGCAATCGCCGTTTGGAGTTGGATCACAGGCGCGCTCAGCCGTCAGATCTTGGGTGAACCGATTGCCGTCATCAAGGTTTGGCCGCGCTCCACGGGCTTTCTTGCTGCAAGCATTGTGCTCGCATCGCTTGTCGCGATGGCAGCGCTTCTCGCGCAACCGGCGCCGGTCGCCATACTGCATGGGCCGACACCGATGTTGACTGCGTTGCTTGCGATGCCCGTGATTGTCGCGCTGCTTGCGATTCCGATGGTGCTTTGGAGTGTCACAGGTTTCGGCGACGGCACGCGTGCGCGCCTAGCCCAAATCGGCTACGCAATCCTCACAATCGCAATCCTCGTGTTTCTGGCGTTCGCGTGGCAATGGGGAATCCATCCGTTCGCGCTTACGCGCTAACGCTAAGCCCTTCCGTTCCCGCTTCTTCCGGGTGCTCGCGCAAGAAGTCCGCCTTGATCGTGTGCGAGTCCTTGCGGCTCCGATCGTGGCTGAAGCCGGGTGGCGCGAAGAGATAACGGATCCGGTCGAACAACGGCACGCCTCTGGCGGTCGCGTCGCGCGCGATGCCCCAATATTCACCGAGCGCCACCGCAAGCGGATTGAACGTCTCGATGTTCTTCACGAGCCCAAAGACGGGTTTGTCGCGGTCGAGCTCTGGAACAAAAGTACCGAAGAGTTTGTCCCAAATGATCAGCGTGCCGGCATAGTTCGCATCGAGATAGCGCGGATTGCGCGCGTGGTGCACGCGATGGTGCGACGGCGTGTTAAACACCGCCTCGATCCAAGGGTGCAGACGCCCCACTGACTCCGTATGCAGAAAGAACTGGAAGAACAAATTCAGCGACGCGCAGAACGCGATCAGTGCCGGATGAAATCCAACCCACGCAAGCGGTGCAGCCAGCAAGACGAGACCGGTGATCGTTCCTGTCCAAGGCTGACGCAGCGCCGTCGATAAATTGTAATACTCACTCGAGTGATGCACGACGTGTGCCGCCCAAAACCAGCGCGACCGGTGTTGAATTCGATGCGACCAGTAAAACCGCAAATCGTCGAGAACGAAGCACAACACGAACGCCCACCACTCGAATCCGACGGTCGCTAAGCGGTTCTCGTATGCCCACAGCACCACCCCGGCACCCAACGTCGCCGTCAGAATTGGCACGACGATGCTGCCGATCCCCATGATCAGGCTCGTGTGCGTGTCTTCGCGCTGGAAGTGTCCGCTTATCGCGCCGCGGCTGACGAGCGCGTACTCGCCAAGCATCAGCACGATGTAGAGCGGCGCCGCCAATTCGTGCAGGCGGGGCAGGGTGAGAATTGTCGGAAGTTCCATGTGCTGCGGTCCTAAGCCTCGGGCTTTGCGTCGCGCAGGCGCCGCCGAGGCTGTGCCCGCACCGTCGTCTGCGGCGCGGCCGACTGAATCTGGGCGCGGATTTCCGCGCGCTTCTCGTGAATGCTTGCAATCGCAAGACCCATTGGCACCCCCACATCGACAAGAACGGCCTCGCCCAATTGCAGGCTCGACTCGACCGTCTCCGGAACCGCGTCCGTCGCACCAAGGCGATACAGTTCGGCCGCGTGATCCGCATCGCGCGCGCGCACGATAATCTGCAAGTCCGCGCGCTCGGCGCGCGCAATTGGTACAACCTCGCTCACAGCTTTCGGCGTATCCATTGTCAGCACGAGCGCGCGCGCTGTCGCAATACCGCAGCGCCGCAGGAACTCGATCTGTTTGACGTTGCCGTAATAAACGTCGTGTCCCTCGTCGCGTGCGCGAGCGACCGTAGTTGCATTGGCGTCGACCGCGAGAAACGGAACGTTATGCGCCTTCAAAAGCCCGGCGGTAATGCGGCCCACGCGGCCGAAACCGGCAATAATGACCCGAGGCCCCGGATCCTCAGGTACTTGTATCAGCGCCGCCGGGTGTGGCGCCGCGACCGGACTGAGTTGCCGCTCCAGCACCTTCCCGACCGTCTGCAATAGCGGAATAGCAGCCATCGTGAGTGCGGCGACGATCAACAAAAATGCGACTGTATCGTCGCCGATCAAACCAACCGATGCGGCAAGAGCCAGAATGACGAACGAAAACTCGCTGCCCGGTCCCAGCACCATGCCGCTGCGCACGCCCTGCGCAATCGTGAGCCCGAAGAGCGGCGCCGCAAAAGCCACGATCAGCGCTTTCGCGGCGATCAGGCCGGCGCTCGCTGCCGCCACAGCGAGCGGCTCGGCGAAAATACGCGGCACGTCGACGCTCATGCCCACCGAAATCAAAAACACACCGACAAGCAAGCCCTTGAACGGCTCTATCATGACCTCGATCTGGCGACGGTATTCGGTTTCCGCAAGCAGCAACCCCGCGATCAGCGCGCCCATCGCAAGCGAGAGACCGGCGGCAGCTGTCGCAAGGCTGGTTGCGATGATCACGAGCAGGCAAGCCGCCATGAAGAGTTCGGGCCTATCCGTCTGTGCGACACGGCGAAAGAGCGGCCTAAGCACAATCCGGCCGCCGGCAAAGACGGCCGCAACCGTCAACGCCGCCTTGAGCAACGCGATCGCAAGTTGCGGAAGGAGGGAACCGTTCCCGCCACCTCCCATGACGCCGACCGCAAATAAGATCGGAACAACGGCGATGTCCTGGAACAAAAGCACGGCAAAGCTCGCGCGACCCCAAGGGGCGGTCAACTGCTTTCGTTCGGCCAGGATCTGCGTAACGACCGCGGTCGATGACATAGCGAGCGCCAACCCGATCACGGACGAAACCGCGGCATCGCGTGTTGCGATATAGGCCACGGCGGCGATCACGAGCGCGCTCGCAACCAGTTGCACGGCGCCGAGCCCGAACACGAGCCGCCGCATCAAGCGCAAGCGCTCGAGCGAAAGCTCGAGTCCGATCATAAAGAGCAGCAGCACGACGCCGAACTCCGCCATTCGCGAAATGTCGGCCTTATCCTTGATCGTTGCGTAGTCGAGCCACGGGATGTCCGCGGCGAGCGCCCCCAGGCCGAATGGCCCAACCACCATGCCGATCAGCACGTAACCGAGCACCGGGCTCACTTTGAGCGAATGGAAAACCGGCACCACGACGGCCGCAGCGCCCAAAATAATAAGCGCGTCCTTGAATTGCGCGGGGTCCAGGGGAACGGTCATAAGAGTTGTGTAAGTGATGGAAACCGTGCCGTCGAGCGGCCTTTCGCCTCGCTCCAATGTCGTGCCATGTTAGGATCATGTTGGACGCATTGAAAAAACTCGTCGACAGTTCCAAACGTGCCGTCGTCTTCACCGGCGCCGGAATCTCGACCGAATCGGGCATACCGGATTTCCGCAGTCCAGGCGGCATCTGGAGCAAAAATCGCGTGATCTATTTTGACGAATTCGTCCGTTCGCGCGAAGCGCGGGTGGAAGCATGGACGCGCCTCTTCGCCGGTCGCGGCATGCTCAAAAATGCGCAGCCTAATGCCGGCCATCGCGCGGTCGCAAAACTCGTCGAGCAGGGCAAGGTCACGCACGTCATCACGCAGAACGTGGATGGGTTGCATCAGGCGTCCGGTGTCCCCGCTTCCAATGTGATCGAGGTTCACGGCAACTCCACCTATGCGAAGTGCCTCTCATGCGGCATGCGCCACGAATTCGACGACATCGAACCCGTGTTTGCGCAAACCGGCGAGCCGCCCTCCTGTGTCGAGTGCGGCGGTGTCGTAAAGTCGGCGACGATCTCCTTCGGCCAAGCGATGCCGGAGGAAGAAATGGAACGCGCGGCAGAAGCGGTTCTTGCCTGCGACCTCTGCCTGGCGATCGGGTCCTCGCTTGTCGTCTATCCGGCAGCAGGCTTGCCGATAGCTGCGAAACGCAACGGTGCGAAGTTCGTGATTCTGAACCGCGACCCGACCGAACTCGACCACCTGGCCGATCTCGTCATCAACGCCGAAATTGGCCCCACTTTGGCAAAGGTTGTGGGCGTAAATTGACAGGCTTGGCGCGGGTCCAAAGGGGGTGCTAAACCACTTCGAATCCCTCCTTTTCAGGAACGTACCCCCATGATTTCGCAGTTTCGCCTGGACAAAGAAGAAGAGACCAAGGCGCCGGAGCCGCCGCCGTTCACAGCCATTTCCCAGGCGCTCTACAAATCGCGCACCGTCCTTATCTTCGGCGAAGTCGACATGAAGATGGCCGAGCGTGTGACTGCGCATCTGTTGGCGCTCGCCGCAGACGATCCGAACAAAGACATCAAAGTGGTCATCCACTCGCCGGGCGGTCACGTGGAATCGGGCGATACGATTCACGACATGATCAAGTCGCTCCGCCCCAAGATCAAAACGATCGGCACGGGATGGGTCGCTTCCGCCGGTACGCACATCTATCTGGCCGCCGACCGCGCACATCGCTTCTGCCTGCCGAACACCCGCTTTATGGTGCACCAGCCGCTGGGCGGCATTCGCGGCACGGCCTCCGACATCGAGATCGAGGCCGAAGAGATCATGAAGGCGCAAGAGCGCATCAACCGCACGATCGCCGATGAGACCGGCCAGCCGCTCTCGAAGGTCAAAGAAGATACCGACCGGAACTACTGGATGTCGGCAGAGGAGGCGAAAGCCTACGGTCTCGTCGGCCGCATCATCGAACGGGTCGACATGGCGTGACCGCCTGGTGGCAGGGCGCGGTTGTCTATCAAATCTACCCGCGCTCGTTCTGCGACACGAACGGCGACGGCATCGGTGATCTGAAGGGCATCGAGTCCAAACTGGACTACGTCGCTTCACTCGGCGTCGATGCAATCTGGCTCTCGCCGGTTCATCCTTCCCCGAACCGCGACTTCGGCTACGACGTCGCGGACTTCAACGGGGTCGAGCCCACGCTGGGCACGATGGGCGACTTCGAGCGGTTGATCGCCGAGGCGCACAAACGCGGCCTCAAAGTCATTCTCGACGAAGTGCTGGCCCATACCAGCGACCAGCATGCATGGTTCCTGGAAAGTCTGGCATCGCGCGACAATCCGAAGGCCGATTGGTTCGTCTGGGCAGACCCGCGTGAAGACGGCACGGCCCCGAACAACTGGTTGAGCGTCTTCGGTGGCCCGGCTTGGTCGTATCACCCGGTCCGCCGCCAATACTACTTTCATAAGTTCTTAAAGCAGCAGCCGAAGCTGAACTTGCGCAATCCGGGCGCGCTCGCCGCCGCGCTGGACGTGCTGAAGTTCTGGCTTGACCGCGGCGTCGACGGTTTCCGTCTCGACGTTGCGAACAGTTACTTCCACGACGATCAGCTGCGCGACAATCCCGCCGTACCGATGTCGGAGCGCACGAGCCACCATTGGGCGCACGCACCGAACTTGCAGCGCCGCACCCGCGACTCGAACTTGCCCGAAAATCGCGAAGTGCTCGACAAAATCCGGGCCGTCGTCGACGCTTACGACAATCGCTTCGTCTTCGGCGAATTCTCGGAAGAGCCGAACCTTCTCGGACACTTTGCCGGCCGCGACCACGGCCTGCACACCGGCTACACGTTCACGTTCCTCGAAGACCGCTCGTTCAAGCCGGACGTCTTCGCGAAGCACTACGAATTTCTAGGTAGCATCGACGGCCTGTGGCCCTGCGTCACGTTCTCAAATCATGACGTGCCCCGCGCCGTCACGCGCTACGGCCGCACGATGGAGGCCGACCCGGCGCTCGCCAAACTTGCGCTCGCCCTCCTGATGACGCTCAAGGGCACCGTTCTCATGTATCAGGGAGAAGAGTTGGGTCTCCCCGATGGTCCAATCGAGCGCAACCAAATCCGCGACCCCGTCGGCGAACTCTACTTTCCTTACGCGAAAGGCCGCGACCCTTGCCGTACGCCGATGCCCTGGGTCCAGGGCAAACCAAACATCGGCTTCAGCTACGGCGAACCCTGGCTCCCGATGGCGCCGGCCCACGCGAACCTCGCCGCAGCAACGCAAGAGCGCGACCAAAGCTCGACACTCTGGTTCGCGCGCAGCCTCATCGCATTGCGCAAGAAACAACCGGTACTCGCGCAAGGCGACATGAAGATCGTCGCGACAACTGATCAAGTTCTTGCGTTCGAACGGGTTCGTGGCGGCGATCACATCACCTGCGTCTTCAATTTGTCGAAATCCGAGGCAACAATTGCCTTCGACAAAGCGGGCGAAGCACTACTGACCGTTGGCAGCGCCAGGCGATCCGGCGGATCGTTGCAATTGGGACCACGCTCCGCCCTGGTCGTCTGAGGGATGCGCAATGCGTTGGCTGCGAAGGTTGTTTGTCGGCGTTTTGGGACTATACCTCGCCATCGTTGTGCTTTTGTACGCGTTTCAACGCGACCTCATGTATCGCCCGGATTCGATCAGCCGCGTCGCACCGTCTTACTATCCGATGCTGGTAGGCGTGCAGGAAGTCGAATTGACGACACCCGATGGCCTGCGCGTCTACGCCTGGTACGCGCCGCCGCCGGCAGGCAGGCCAACCGTCGCGATCTTCCACGGTAACGGCGGCTCGCTCCGAAGCCAGCGCTATCGCCTCAAATACTTCAAGGACGCGAACATGGGCGTGCTCGTGCTCGGCTATCGCGGTTACGCGGGCAGTGACGGCGCGCCGTCCGAAGAGGGGCTGTACACCGACGCGCGCACGGCCCTGAATTGGCTGAACGCGCAAGGCATAGCCGACGACCGCATCGTGCTCTACGGCGAGTCGCTAGGCACAGGCGTTGCAACCAAGATGGCGACGGAGCGAACGTTCGCAGCGGTCGTTCTTGAATCGCCGTACACGTCGACGGTCGACGTCGCAGCTGCGCGCTTCCCGTTCGCGCCCGTGTCTTGGCTCATGTTAGATCGCTTCGACTCTCTGGCACGCATCGCTCAAGTGCAAGAGCCGCTGCTCGTCATGCACGGCGAAGCGGACGAAGTGATCTCCCAAGCTTTCGGACACCGCCTATTCGAAGCCGCGAACGAACCGAAAGAGGGCTTTTGGCCGAAACTTGCCGGCCACAACAACATCTTTGATATGGGCGGGTTTCAGACGGCAGCGGAATTCATCGAACGCCGCGTCAAGTAGCGAGTGCCTTCGCCGCCGCCTCAAGCGGCAGCAGCACGCACGTGTGCCGGCTTTTGTGATCGCGCACCGGCGCGAAGATTTCGTAGGCCGCCCATTTGCCGGTGGGCGCGGGGGCTCCTTCCTTCAGCATGGCGGTCACTTGAGCCTTCACGCGCGCGAAACCTTGAGAATCCTCGCCCACCGCTTTGGCCGCGACAATCGCCGCACTCGCTTGCGTCAGCACGCACGCCTTGGTGTCGTGACGGCATTCGGTAATCTCGTGCGTTGGATCGACCGCGAACTCGATCGTGACCTTGTCGCCGCACATTGCGTTGTTGACCGTCGCCGCGCGTTTCGGCTCGTCCAAGTGCCCCGCGTGGCTCACGTCCGCGGCCCAGCGCAACAATTCTTTCGCGTAGAGATCGTCACTCATTTTTCCAAATCGGCCTTCAGTGCGGCGAACGCAGCTGGCGTATCGGCATCCGCGAGAACCCCCGCGTCGGATTCCACCTCATACACCGCATCGGAATGCGCGGAAAGCAGCGCGCGGGCGCCGACATCGCCCTCAGCAGAACGCATTTCATCTACAAAAGCGCGTGCAAACAACACAGGATTGCCGCGCTTGCCTTGGTAGGTCGGCACGATGATCGCGCGGCCCTCGACCGGATTGAACGCTGCGATCAACTTACCCATGACTGCCCCGGTTACAGCCGGCATGTCGCCCAGGCAAACCAGAACGCCGTCGGCATCTGGGGGCAAGGCAGTCAGCCCCGCCTTGAGAGAAGTCGCCATCCCATCGGCATAGCGCGAATTGTGCACGATCGCGACGCGCGCTTCTTTGAGGGCCGACTTGACGGCGTCGGCATCGTGACCCGTGACCACGATGATGGGCGACGCAACGCTCGCCGTTGCCGCAACGGTTCGCACAATCATTGGCGTACCATGCAAGTCCATGAGCAACTTGTTCGCCTCACCCATCCGCGTCGACCGGCCCGCCGCCAGAACGATCGCGGCAATGTGCGGCCGACCCTGCGCCTCGGTAGCAGATGCGTCGCGCGGTTGCGGACGTGTCGGAATCTCCTTCAACAGCCCTCCGACCCCCATTGCGGCGATGTCGTTTGGCGTCACGGGAACGTCCGCGCACAGCCGCTGCAGCACCCAATCGAACCCGTTCAGCTTCGGCGAGCGCGCACAGCCAGGCAGCCCAATGACGGGCGTCGCACCAACGCGCGCCAGCAGCAGTAAATTGCCCGGATCGACGGGCATGCCGAAATGCTCGATCGTGCCTCCCGCCGCCGCAATGCCCGCCGGCACGGCGTCCGCGCGATCCGATGTCGCCGAGGCGCCGAACACTAACACAAGGTCCGGCGTTTGACGCAGGCATTCGGCGACGGCACCGGCAACGCTCTCCGCATCGTGCGCGACACGTGTCTCAAAGAAGACCGAACTGCCGAGCGCTTCCACCCTTTGATCCAAGACTGCGCGGTTCTTGTCCAACAGCGCGGCCTTCATGCCCGGCAACGTCGTTGACACAAGCGCGACGCGCTTTGAGCGAAGCGGCGCGACCTTTACGACGTCGCGGATGGCTTCGGCTTTGGCGACCGCCCATTCCGGCGTCGCGTAGGGGATGATCTTAATCGTGGCCAGCATCTGGCGCCGCGCGACAAGTTCGAACGGCGCCAACGTGGCGAGCGTCAGGCTTTCGTGGATGGCATTGATCGCATTCACCCGCGCCGCATCGACGAGAACCAACCCCCGCTCGGCGGCGTACAGATTGCTCCGGCCGGTGGTCGCCGTCGAAAGATCGGTGTGCGGTCCACGTACTGCCTCACCGACGCGCCGGGCGGCAATGTCTTCAGGCACATCGCCGGGCTCGAGCCGCGCTACCATCACCGTGGCAACACCCACGCGCGCGAGCGCAACGATATCCGCGGCCGAGAGCACGCGTCCTTTCTTGAAGCTCACATCGCCCGCGCTCACACCATGCGCGAGCACGCACGCCTCGGCCTCGGCGACAGGGACGCTGCCAAACTTCATTCGCCGCGCAGCCGTTCGATGATTTGCGCCATGACCGAGATGGCAATCTCCGCCGGTGAAACCGCACCGATATCGAGCCCGACAGGTCCGTGAATGCGCGCAATCGCGGCGTCATCGAAGCCTGCGGCCTTTAGGCGTTGGCCCCGTGCCGCGTGCGTCTTCTTCGAACCGAGCGCGCCGACATAGAACGCATCCGACTTGAGCGCCGCCACCAATGCGGGGTCGTCGAGCTTCGGGTCATGCGTAAGCGTTACGACCGCCGCACGCGCATCGAGCGGGAGGTCGGCAAGCGCCTCGTCCGGCCACGCCGCGATCAGATGAAGGTTCGGAAACCGCTCGCTTGTGGCAAACGCCGTGCGCGGATCGATGACGGTCACGTCGAATCCGCTCAACGCCGCCATTTGGCTTAAAGGCTGCGCGATGTGCACGGCCCCAATAATGTAGAGCTTTGGCGGTGAGTTGAATACATTCAGAAACCAACCGGCGCCGTCGATCTCCACGCTGCTGCTTTTGTCGCGCGCGAGAGCGGACTGCGCGGCAACGGCAAGCGCGTCGCGGCGATCCCCGGTCGCGATCAAGCGCTGCTCCCCATCATCGAGCCGCGTCGCCAGAACGGCGCCGGTTCCCTTCGCGCGCGCTTGCGTGAGTGATTTGAGCAAATCGCGTTTCAATCGACCCGCTCCACGTAGATCTCGATCTGACCACCGCAGGCGAGGCCGACCTGCCAAGCCTGTTCGTTCGAGACGCCGAACGAAAGCTTGCGTGGCTTGCCGTCCGCGATTGCCTCGATCGCCTCGGCGATCACCGCGCCTTCCACGCAACCGCCGGACACAGAGCCCACGAACACGCCATCCTTGCGTACGGCAAGTTGGCTGCCGGCCGGTCGCGGTGCCGACCCCCACGTCTTGACCACGGTCGCAAGCGCGACGGGATGCCCGCCGCCAACCCACGCCTCAGCCGTCTCCAAAACCTTGTCGTGATCCGTCATGCCGCCAGTTCCCTGATTGCTCGCAAGCGGTCCGACCGCGACGGTTCACTGAGCGCCGCCGCCAAATCGGCCATGCTGCTAAGATTGTGCACCGGTCTCAATTCGTCCACATGGGCAAGCAGTGTTTTCACGCCCTGCGCCCTTGGCGCAAACGCCCCATAGCGCAAAAGCGGGTTCAACCAAATCAGCCGCATGGCTGATCGATGAAGCCGCTCGGCTGCGGAGCTTAGAGCACCGACATTGTCGCGCTCCAAGCCGTCTGTGATCAGAAGAACGACCGCGCCTTGCCCAAGCACTCGTCGCGACCAATCGCGGTTGAAGCGATTGATCGCTTCCGCAATGCGCGTTCCCCCATCCCAGTCTGGCGTCAGTTCGGCGGCTTTGGCCAGCGCCTCATCCGGGTCGCGCAGTCGAAGCGCGCGCGTGATGTTGGTAAGCCGCGTGCCGAAAAGGAAAGTATGTGTCGCCCCGCCGCGCACGCGGCGCGTATGAGTGAGCCCGTGCAAAAAATGCAAGCACATCCGCGCGTAACCGCTCATCGAGCCCGACACGTCGCACAAGACGACCAGAGGCGGCTCCCGGAACTGCCGCCGCCGCCGCTCAAGCCGCACAACATTTCCGCCCGTTTTCAGCGCCTTGCGAAGCGTTCGCCGCAAATCGAACCCGTCGCCCCGAGCGGCCGCTTCGGTTCGCCGCGTCAGTCTTGGCGGCAACCTCCAGCGCACACGCGCGAGGACGTCCTTCGCGCGAGTAATCTCCTCCGCTGTCATTTGCTCGAAGTCCTTCGCAGCCAACAGCTCGTCGGCTGAAACCGTGTCGCGCGCGTCGAGTTCGATCTCTAATCGGCTCTCGCCGTCACGCGCGTTTCCTTGCGCGCGCAAGGCCTCCGCAACGCGACGCGCACCAGCATCGCTTGCAAGGTCCCGAGGCGGCACCAGCGTCTGTGGCAGCAAAGCCGCCAGCGATTTCTCGAACAAACCCGGATCGCGCCAAAACGCCTCGAAGGCCAACTCAAACAACGAGCGCTGCCCGGGCTGTGTCACCAAGGTCGCAAACAACGCTGCACGCAAGTCGTCGCGCCGCCCAACACCCGCCGCAGCAACTGCCCGCAAGGCTTCGTTGATCTGCCCCGACCCCAGCGGAAACCCCGCGCGCCGCAGCGTGCGGGCAAAGTGAACGATATTGTCGGCGAGGACACTCATTCCGCCGCGCTTCGCGCCTCGGCGACCATCCGCGCGAGTTCGCCATCGCGAATCTTCGCCAAGTCGTCCTGATACTTGAGCAGCACGCCAAGCGTGGACTGCACCGTCTCCGGCGAGAGCGACACGGTATCGAGCGCCGTCAGCGCCTGCGCCCAATCGAGCGTCTCGGCGACGCCCGGCATCTTGAAGAGGTCACCCTTGCGCAAGCTCTGCACGAAGGCCACGACTTCCCGCGAAAGCTGTGCGCCAACGCCTGGCACTTTTTGCTGAACGATAGCGAGTTCACGCGCAGCATCGGGGAAGTCGACCCAGTGATAGAGGCAGCGCCGTTTGATCGCGTCGTGAATCTCGCGCGTGCGGTTCGAGGTGATGATGACGATCGGCGGCCTTGCCGCTTTCACAACGCCCAGTTCCGGCACGGAAACTTGAAAGTCGGCGAGCACTTCCAATAGGAACGCCTCGAAAGGTTCGTCTGCGCGATCGAGTTCGTCGATCAACAGCACCGGCGGCCCATCGATGTGCGGCTCAAGCGCTTGCAAGAGCGGACGCTTGATCAAGAAGCGATCGGAAAAGATTTCGCTCTCGATAACCGAGCGATCATGTTGACCTTGCACTTCCGCCAAGCGGATCGCCGTCATCTGCCCGGCATAATTCCACTCATACACAGCCGATGAAACATCCAGCCCTTCGTAGCACTGCAGGCGGATCAAGCGGCGGCCTAATGTCGCGCTCAAAACCTTCGCGATCTCCGTCTTGCCCGTGCCAGGTTCGCCTTCGACGAATAGCGGCCGTTCAAGCTTCAACGCGAGATAGAGCACGACGCCGAGATCGCGCCCGGCGATGTAGCCGCCGTGGTTCAGCAGAGCGAGCGTTTCGTCGATCGAAGCGGGCAGGGGATGGATCATCGAACCGAAGTTAGGGCAGCCGCGATCCCAAGGGAAGGCTTGGGATGGTTAGCGCACGGCCCCATTCCCGGCATGATTTGCATCTTGATAGCGACGTTTTGCTTCTCGAGCACGAACGCGATCATCCGCGCACTGTCGAGCGACCTGCCTCCGGTCGAGATTTCGTTCTTCCGTTCGATCTTCGGCGTCCTCTTGCAGTTGCCGTTCGTGGCTTGGTTCGGCGTCGGTGCGCTCAAGACATCGCGGCCCCAACTGCATCTAGCGCGCGGGCTTCTTCACGCCGTTTCGATGATCCTCTGGTTCGTCGCATTGTCGATGGTGCCGTTGGCCGAGACCGCGGCCCTTGAGTTCGCCGCGCCCATTATGTCGACCAGCATCGCAATCCTATTCCTGGGCGAGGTCGCAAGAGTTCGCCGCCTCGTCGCGCTCGCCGTTGGTATCCTCGGTGTCTTCATCGTCGTCCGTCCGGGCTTTGAGGCGGTGTCTTGGGGCCAGATCATCGTGCTGGTCTCCGTTGCCCTGTGGGCCGGTTGCCAACTCATCATCCGCGAAGTGAGCCGCACCGACAGTGCCTTCGTGCAGGGTTTCTACACGGCTGTAATCTTCGTGCCGATCACGGCCGTAGTGGCCGCGCCCGTTTGGGTGTGGCCGACGCTGACCGAACTTGCCGTGTCCCTGGTCATTGCCGCCTCGTCCACCATCGGCATCTGGTTCTACGGCGAAGCGTTCCGCCGTGCCGAGATGACGGCGATCCTTCCATTGGAGTCGACGAAGCTGCTATGGGCGGTGCTTTACGGCATCGTCTTCTTCGCAGAAGCCCCGGAAGTCCTGACGCTTGTCGGCGGCGTCGTCATCTTCGCGGCCGCGGCCTACATCACGATCCGCGAAGCACAACTGGCGCGTAGGCCAGTGGTTGCACCCGTCACAGGCGAATGACCGCCCTCACTCGCGCGCGATAGGCGCGCCGCCTTGGCATCCACCCGCCAGGTGTGCGATGTCCCTGGCCCCCACGCGAATCGTGGGTCGCTATTGAAAATCAAATGTTCGGAAGGAACCTCCATGAAACGCATTCTTCTTGCGTCGGCCGTGCTCGCGCTCAGCGCTGGCGTTGCATTCGCCGATAACCTCGCTGGCTACTATGGCAACACGGTCGTCGCTACGGCGCCGGACGGCAAAGTGACGAAGTCGAAGGTCAATGCCGACAAGACCTACTCGTCGGTCATGGCGGACGGCACCACCACGAAGGGCACCTGGGCGTGGAAAGACGACAAGACCGCCTGCTTTACACAGACAGAGCCGGCACCGGCAGCTGGCCAAGCCCCGGTCTGCTACCCGATCGACGCACACAAAGTCGGCGATAGCTGGTCGGCGAAGACTCCGGACGGCAAGGCCGAAATCAAGTACTCGCTCATCGGCGGCTAACCGCCCGTTGACGATTGGATGAGCCAGCCGGCACGCGCCGGCTGGCTTTTTTATTGTGCTGCCGCGACCGCGCGCTTTGCCATAACCGTGACGAGGTGCGCGCGGTACTCGGCTGTTCCGTGCAAATCGCTGTTCATGTTCGCAGGCGACACCTTGATGTTTGCCACAGCGTCCGGCGTGAACGATTTGGCCAAAGCGGCTTCCATCGCGCTTTCGCGGAAGACGCTGCTGGCAGCACCAGTGACGGCGACGCGCACACCCGCCTTCGTCTTAGCCACGAACACGCCAACCATCGCATAGCGCGAGGCGGGATTCGGGAACTTTATGTACGAAGCTTTTTCAGGCACCGGGAATGCCACCTCGGTGACGATCTCGCCTTCTTCAAGCGCCGTTTCGAACATGCCGGTGAAGAAGTCGTCCGCGTTGACCGTGCGCGACGTCGTCTTGATCGTGGCACCAAGGCCAAGCAAAGCCGCCGGGTAGTCAGCTGACGGGTCGTTGTTCGCGATCGAACCGCCAAGCGTGCCCATGTGGCGTACAGCGGGGTCGCCGATGTGCGCTGCCAGGTGGGCAAGCGCCGGGATCGCGCCTTTCACCTCAGCGGAGGAGGCGACATCGAAGTGCTTCGTTCCCGCACCGATCGTCACTGTGCCGCCCGCCACCTTGATCCCGCTCATAGCGATCCCACCGAGGTCGATCAGCGCCGTCGGCTGGGCAAGCCGCTGCTTCAACGTCGGGATCAAGGTCTGCCCGCCCGCGAGAAACTTGGCGTCACCATTGTTCTCGTAGAGCTTGCGCGCTTCGTCGAGCGACTTCGGGCGAAAGTACTGGAATTGGTACATGGCTCTTGTCCTTATTCTGCAGCTGCGCGGGTGCGGTGGAGTGCCGCCCACACGCGCGACGGTGTGGCGGGCATATTGAATTCTTTGAGGCCGAGCGCATCGGTCACGGCGTTCATGACGGCCGCGGGCGATGCAATGGCACCGGCTTCGCCGCAACCCTTCATGCCAAGCGGGTTCGACGGGCACGGCGTCACGGTGAAGCCAAGCTTGTAACTCGGCAGGTCGTCGGCGCGCGGCATTCCATAGTCCATGTAGGATCCGGTGATCAGCTGCCCGGACTCCTTGTCGTACACGCCGTGTTCGAGAAGCGCTTGGCCGATACCCTGGGCAATGCCGCCTTGGACTTGGCCTTCCACGATCATCGGGTTGATCACGTTGCCGAAGTCGTCGACCGCCGTGAAGCTCACGATCGCCGTTACGCCGGTATCGGGATCGATCTCGACCTCGCAGATATGCGTTCCCGCCGGAAAGGTGAAGTTCGTCGGATCGTGGAACACGCTTTCCTTCAGGCCCGGCTCGATCTCGGAAGTCGGGAATTTGTGAGCGACGTAAGCGTTGAGGGCGACCTCATGAAACGCGAGCTTGCGGTCCGTTCCAGCAACTTTGAACTCGCCGTTCTCAAACACGATGTCGGCCGCAGCAGCTTCAAGCACGTGTGCCGCGATCTTCTTCGCTTTCGCCTCGATCTTATCAAGCGCTCGGCTAACGGCAGTCAAACCCACGGCCGCGCGCGAGCCATACGTCCCCATGCCAAATTGCACGGAGTTCGTGTCGCCGTGAATGATCTCAACGTTTTCAATCGGAATGCCCAGCCGGCCGGCAACCACCTGAGCGAACGTCGTCTCGTGGCCTTGCCCATGACTATGCGCGCCCGTGAACACCTCGACGCCACCGGTGGGCGTCACCCGCACCTCGGCGGACTCCCAGAGGCCCACGCCCGCCCCAAGCGAACCCACCGCAGCTGAGGGCGCCAAGCCGCACGCTTCGATATAAGTCGACAGGCCGATGCCGCGGAGCTTGCCGCGCGCCTTCGCCTCCGCCTTGCGCGCAGCAAAGCCCGGGTAGTCGGCCAATTTCAACGCGGCATCCAGCGAGGCGTCATAGTCCCCCGCGTCGTAGTTCATGATCACGGGCGTTTGGTGAGGAAACGTACGCACGAAATTCTTCCGGCGGAAAGCGACCGGGTCGATTTTCAGCTGCCGCGCCGCTTCTTCGACGATCCGCTCGATAACATAGGTAGCCTCCGGGCGGCCGGCGCCGCGATAAGCGTCCACGGGTGCGGTGTTCGTATAGACCGCATCCACCTCCGCGTAGATCGCGGGCAGATCATATTGGCCCGAGAGCAGCGTGCCATAGAGATAGGTCGGAACGCTCGACGAAAACGTCGACATGTAGGCGCCCAAATTGGCGATCGTTTTCACGCGTAGACCCAGCATCTTCGCGTCCGCATCGAGCGCGAGTTCGGCGTGCGTCACGTGATCCCGCCCATGCGCGTCCGACAGAAACGACTCCGAACGTTCCGCCGTCCACTTCACGGGCCTGCGGACCTTCTTAGACGCCCACGTGCAAACGACTTCCTCGGCATAGATGAATATCTTGGACCCGAACCCGCCACCGACATCCGGCGCGACAACGCGCAGCTTGTGCTCGGGCGCAAGACCGATGAACGCCGACATCACCAAGCGGGCGACGTGCGGGTTCTGGCTCGTCACATATAAAGTGTAACCGCCGGTAGCGTCGTCGTACTCGCCGACCGCCGCGCGCGGTTCCATCGCATTTGGGATCAGCCGGTTGTTGGTGAGGTCGAGTTTGACGATCTGCGCGGCCTTCGCAAAAGCAGCCTCCGTCTCCGGCTTGTTGCCGATCTCCCACTGATAGATCGTGTTGTGCGGTGCCTCGGCGTGGATCTGGGTTGCAGCCGTTTGCGCGTGCGAGGGATCGACGACGGCCGGCAGTTCTTCGTACTCGATCTTGACGAGTTCGGCTGCGTCCTTTGCCTGCGCGTAAGTCTCAGCAATGACGATCGCAATGTGGTCGCCGACGTAGCGGACGGTATCGACAGCGAGGGCAGGGTGGGCTCCCGCCTTCATCGGCGTGCCGTCTTTGGACGTGATCATCCATCCGCAGATCAATCCGCCGAGCTTGTCAGCCGCAAGGTCGGCGCCTGTCAGCACACCGACGACACCCGCTGCAGCACGCGCCGCAGTCGTGTCGACGCCGCGAAGCTTTGCGTGCGCGTGCGGGCTACGGACGAAATAGGCGTGCGTCTGTCCGAGCCGGTTAATGTCATCCGTGTATCGGCCTTGGCGGTGATGAACCGATGGTCTTCCTTGCGCCGGATGGCGCCGATGATGGGCGCCGTCATGCGTGCGCCCCCTTCATCTCTTTCGAGGCCGCGTCGATCGCTTTGACGATGTTCTGGTATCCGGTGCAGCGGCAGAGATTGCCCTCGAGCTCCGAGCGGATCGTCTTCTCGTCAAGGTTCGGAATGCGCCGGATCATGTCGACCGCCGTCATGATCATCCCCGGCGTGCAGAAGCCGCATTGCAGACCGTGATGCTCCTTAAAGGCCGCCTGTACCGGGTGCAGCTTGCCGTCCTTTGCCAAGCCCTCGATCGTGGTCACTTGGGCGCCTTCCGCCTGCACGGTCAGCATCGTGCACGACTTCACCGCCTTGCCATTCACGTGCACGACACACGCGCCGCATTGGCTGGTATCGCAGCCGACATGCGTGCCGGTGAGGCGCAAGTTTTCGCGCAAGAAATGGACGAGCAAGGTGCGTGTTTCCACCTCACCGCTGACGGCTTTGCCGTTCACGGTCATCGTAACGGAGGGCATGCGGCGTCTCCTTATGTATAGAGTCTAGGCGCGGGCGCGCTCGTATCGGCGAGGGGCGGCGTCGTCCCGCAGGTTAAGTTCGGCCGAAGCGTATTCGGCCCCCGCCGTCAGGGTCAACAGCGTCGGCTAGCGGAGCGCCACAACCAAAACCACGACAATCGCAATGACGATGATCGCGATGGGCAGCCAGGCGGGCGGTTCTGTAAGCCTCGCGCCCAAGTTACTGCCCGACGGTACCTTTGGTGTCCCTGGCGCGCGCGCCGTCACCGTCGGAGCAGGCGCCGGCATCTCGATCCGTCCACCTGCCAAGTCGGAGAACTTCTCGAAGAACTCGTCGGCCATCTTCTTCGCTGCGCCATCGACCAGACGTTGCCCGAGTTGCGCCAGCTTACCCCCAATGATCGCTTTCACGGCATAGCGCAGGATCGTGGCGTCGCCATCTGGCGTAAGAGAGACTTTCGCCTCGCCCTTCGCAAAGCCAGCCGCGCCACCCGAGCCTTCACCCGTTAACGTGTAGCTCTCCGGCGGCTTGAGATCGGAGAGCGTGACTTTCCCGGTGAAGCGCGCACTGACGGGACCGATCTTCGCACGTGCGGAAGCCTGAAGTTCTGTGTCCGATAATTTCTTAACGTCTTCGCACCCGGGGATCGCCTGCCGCAGAATCTCCGGGTCGTTAAGCGCTGCCCACACGCGTTCGCGCGGTGCAGCAATTTTGTATTCGCCGGTCATGTCCATACGCAGTGTCGCTCCGCTGTTCGAGGCATACTTCGTTCATTGATCGCCGCCGTTCGCGAAATTCCGGCAAAGTCGGCAGACAAGTTGTGTGACGCCGCTCACCACCCGCAACAGCAACTTGTCGTCCACACCTAAAATCGCCTCACGGGATTAAAACGCGAAATTGATTCGCCTGTCGCCTTTTACAGGCGAGGAAAAAAGTATAGGGTCATTTTAGCGCACGTCGTGTACCGGCGTGGACAAGCGAATAAGGCAAGGGAGCGCGGTTCAAGTGGACAAACCAGTATCAATCGCACCGTCGCCGGACAGTGGGGCAATCCGAGTTACGGGCACCGTTAAGTGGTTCAATCATGAAAAGGGGTATGGGTTCGTCGTTTCCGAAGACGTCGAAGGGGACATCCTACTCCATAAGTCTGTCATCGAAGCTTACGGCTGCCACGCTGTGTTGGAAGGCACGACCGTCGAAATCGATGTCATTCAAAAACTAAAGGGTCTTCAGGCGCGCAAAGTCCATAGCATGGATGAGCGGACGGCGTCGAAAGGAGTCCCGGCTACCGGCGGCAAGAACGGCAGCCTCAACGCTGATGGCGAGGCCAAGCAGCAACGCCGCGACATCGTCCTGCCCGAGGCGACGGGCCCGCAAATCGAAGCGATCTGCAAGTGGTTCTCGCGGCCGAAGGGTTTCGGCTTCGTTGTAGCCATCGCAGGCGGAAATGACATCTTCGTCCACATGGACCTGCTGCGCCGTTGCGGAATTCGCGAACTGCGCCAGAACCAACGGGTGCTTGTTCGCGTGATGACGACCGAGCGCGGGCTGTCCGCGACGGACGTGACACTGTTGCCCGAGGTGACGGCCGCGCCGAGGCCGATCCGGATGATGGCGCCAGCCGAGTTCGAGGCGCGGCCGTAACCGTATCGGCCAAGAAGTAAGGATCGAGGGGCGCCGAACGGCGCCCCTTTTGTTTTGGACCGGGTTGCCGCGCCCGCCTGGCGCGGCCTATCCTGAGCAAATGCACGCTCTAATTTACCTCTCCCTTTTGCTCGTGGCCGCGCCGGCCGTCATAACCTCGGCACCTACCGCCAAGCTAGAACCATTGACGATCGAGTGCGCGAAGAGTGAGCAAGTATTTTCCGTCGAAGTCGTGCGCACGGAAAAGGACCGAAACCGCGGCCTCATGTTCCGCCATAGCATGGCAGCGGATCACGGCATGTTGTTCGACTATGACCCACCACAGAACATTTCGTTCTGGATGAAGAACACTTACATCCCGCTCGACATCATCTTCGTCGATGCCCAAGGTCGCATTCTCAACATAGCGAAAAACACGACACCGTTGAGCCTTGAGCATCTTCCATCCGCGGGCCAGGCACGCGGTGTTCTCGAGATCAACGGCGGCTTAAGCGAGAAGCTTAGAATCAAAGTGGGCGACAAGGTCCATCACGCGATCTTCGACCCCGTTCAATGAAACACGAAGCAGGCCCACCCGAAGGCTTCGTTTTGAGCGAAGGCCGCGGGCCGTTCACCACCCACAACGGGCCGGTCTATCACAAGGCCGAAAACGGAATCGTCCGCCAAGGCTTTCGCGTGCTGCCCCATCACTGCAACGGCCATGGGATCGCGCACGGCGGTTGGCTAAGCGCCTTCACGGACGGTGTTTTGGGGGCGGCCGTCTGGCGCGAGACCAAGGCGCCGTCTGTCACGCTGCGCCTAAATGTCGACTTCCTCGACATGGTCCGCCCCGGAGAGTGGGTTGAGGGGGCCGCCTTTGTGACCCGCGCAACGCGCACGCTCGCCTTCGCTCGAGCCGAACTCAGCGCTGGCGGCCGAAAGGTGTTAACGGCCGAAGGCGTCTTTAAACTCATGAAGACAAGGCCGGGCCAGGCCAAGAAATAGGCGCCCCCGCGAAGTTCCTTGCGGCAGACCCTCCGAAGCCCTATTTCACCCTCCCTTCATGTCGGGGCGTAGCGCAGTCTGGTAGCGCATCTGGTTTGGGACCAGAGGGTCGCGTGTTCAAATCACGCCGCCCCGACCAACTCTCTTGAGGGCCCGCTGGCTATTGGGGCGGGCTGCTCGACGCTGTGAAAGAGAGTTTTGCACTCTCTCGTGCGCCGTTTCGGCTTCAAAATTCCTTGGAATTCCGACGTCCGCCGCAATTGGCCACCTGATTGCTCGGAACCCTGTGGCGATGTGGGCGTTCTATCCCGTGCATTGGCTCATGATGCACGTGAACGATCGACCACAGCCTGTAGCGAGTACTGCGATGACGCGGGAGTCTGAGGAATCAAAGCCGGAAGATCTGAGTCATCCGCAACTGAGGACGGGCAAATCGGGCCCGAAGCATTTGCGCCGGAAGGATCTGACACCGGAAGCGTTGAACGAGCTTCAGCATCGCCGCCGCGTAATTGGCGTAGGTCTGAAGCGAATGTTCGACGGCGTGACCACAGAGCCAATACCTGCCGACTTCTTGCTGCTCATCCAAAAGATAGGCCGTATGGCGGAGGATTGAGATCGCGCGATGGTAGGAGATTCTAACAAACCGAACGCAACGCTGTCGAAATCTGGTGTCGAAACTACGTTTCGAGACAGCCTGATCGGCTTGATTCCGTTTTTGCGAGCGTTTGCACGAACGCTTTCTGGCAATCGTGACGAGGCAGACGACTTGTGCCAGGAGGCACTCGTCAAGGCGTGGCAAAGTCGCGCGAGCTTTGAGCCCGGCACCAATCTCAAAGCTTGGCTCTTCATGATTTTGCGCAACCATTTCTATTCCACCAGGCGGCGCGGGTGGAGGCAGCTTCCATGGGACGAGAAATTGGCGGAGCAGGCATGGACAACTCCTTCGACGCAGAATGGAGAGCTTAAACTGCAAGACCTCGCTCGCGCGATGCATCACCTCACGGACCAACAGCGCGAAGCCCTCATTCTTGTCGGCGCGGGAGGGTTCTCGTGTGAAGAAGCATCCCACATTTGCGGATGTGCCGTGGGCACCATCAAAAGCCGCGTTGCGCGTGCGCGCCAAACGCTGGTGCATGTTCTCGAGAGTTCGGACCGAGCAGCTCTCGCCCCCCGCGCAAGCAGCGGAGAGGCCTTCAACGACATTCTGGGGCAACTCGACGAACTGACCTCACCCGTACGAGGGCGTGCACAGGACGCGTAGGGCTGCCTCAAACCACCGGCCCGATTTGTGCCAAACGCGCCCATGGTGGGGGCGAGATCTCTCAGGGAACTTTGGGAACGACATGCGCGTTTCATGACAGTCGTTTTCGTGCCTTGCGGAAGGAATGCTCATGATTGCCCGGCGACTTTTGGGAAACATGCTTCAGCGCGTGCTGCACCACGGGCGGTTGCAGATCATCGACTACGATGGAGAAATCCTAAACGTCGGCGAGCCCAACGCGGACGCAATCGTGTTGAGCTTTAAGGACTCTAAGGTCGCGTTCGATTTGCTTCGCGACCCGCAGCTCACGCTCGGCGAACTCTACACCGACGGTCGATTGACCATTGAAAATGCCGATATCGCCGCATTGATGGACCTGCTCGCTCGAAACTTAGGCACAAGCGTTGGCGACCGCTATTCGCGAGCTATCGCTTGGCTTCGCAGTTGCTTTAGGCCGCGTAACTCGCTTCGCGCCGCAAAGCGTAACGTGGACAGCCACTATTCTTTAGATGGCGACCTCTACAATTTCTTTTTGGATTCCGACAAACAGTATTCCTGCGCGTTTTTTGAGACGCCGCACGACTCGCTTGAGACAGCACAAGCAAACAAAAAGCGCCGTATCGCTGCGAAGCTTGCACTGAAACCGGGTCAGAAAGTTTTGGACATTGGCTCGGGTTGGGGCGGCCTGAGTTTGTACCTAGCAACGGGCACCGGCGCGGACGTTACCGGCGTCAGTTTGTCGGCAGAACAAGTGAAGATCTCCAACGTACGCGCCCAGATGGCGGGCGTCGCCGATCATGTGCGCTTTAAGCTGAGCGACTATCGCACAAATTGAAGAGAAGTTCGATCGGGTCGTATCTGTCGGCATGTTCGAGCACGTCGGACAAAAGCACTATGACGAATTCTTTCGTACAGTCGCCGCGATGCTTGCCGACGATGGCGTGGCGATGATCCACTTCATTGGTCGCAGCGACGGACCCGGTGTCACAAATCCCTGGATCGCGCGCTATATCTTTCCAGGTGGATATGTCCCCGCGCTCAGCGAAGTGCTTCCGGCGATCGAAAGATCTGGCCTGCACTTGACGGACATCGAAGTGCTGCGCCTGCACTACGCGCGGACATTGCTCGAGTGGCGCCGGCGCTTTGCAGCGAACAGACACCGCGCCGTTCGCGCGTTCGGCGAGCGTTTTTGCCGTATGTGGGAGTTCTACCTCGCCGGTGCCGAGATGGCGTTCCGTTACCAAGGCCAGGTGGTCTTCCAACTCCAGCTCGCCAAGCGCGTCGACACCTTGCCGCTGTCGCGCGACTACATGATCGATCGTCGCGAGTGGAACAAAGCCGCGAACGATCGGGTTGAGCTGGTCAATGGCCCGGTCGACGCTTTCGAAGAGCGTGCAGGTGAAGCACAGAACGAATTCCTCTCACAAAACAGGTAGCGATCCATGCGGTACATCCTTCTTTGGTTGGTCGGCGTCCCCATCCCGATCCTTCTACTGATTTGGCTTTTGTTCCATCACTGAGCGACACGCCAAGTGATGCGGCTGAAGACTCTGTTTTGGTGCGATTGCGCCTCCAGAGGGAACCATCCGCGCATGGCGGCATTACGTGACGGCTAAGATCCGAAGGAGACGAGGGCGATGGCGATAGACAGGATGAAGCGCTATTGGGCCGGCGACGGGCTCATCATGGGCGAGGTCCAATGGAGCGCGGTGTTCGCGGGTGCAATCGTGATCGTGATCGGTCAGCTATTGCTGAACCTGCTCGGCGTCGGCGTTGGTATCGGACTGGGGCCGGTGACACCTGAAAACCAGGTCGAAGTCGCGTCCGTAGCGCT
Organism: Micropepsaceae bacterium; assembly: GCA_044220975.1. Taxonomy (GTDB): domain Bacteria; phylum Pseudomonadota; class Alphaproteobacteria; order Micropepsales; family Micropepsaceae; genus SZUA-430. Next base: position 23,167 of record JBGAPZ010000044.1, read on the forward strand.
GTTTTGGTGGGGCGTAAGTGCTCTGACTTCGTCGTTTGCTGGGGGATGGACGGCTGGCTGGGTAGCGGGTGCAAATCCGCGCATCGACGAAGTCGAAGGCGCCCTGCAAGGGTTCTTAGGCTGGGCCGTTGCCACGATTTTCGTGGGAGTTCTTGTGCTCGGACTGGCCGGCGGTTCGGTCGTAGCCGCGCGACTAGGCGGCCCCATGATGCTCGATCCCGCGGGAACAACCGAAACGGCGCAAGCGGCGTCTTTAGGCGCGCTCGCCGGGTTCATCACGCTCCTCATCAGCGCGCTGGCCGCGATGGCCGCTGGTTGGCTGGGCGTCGATCATGCCGCCAAAATCTCCGGTGTGGCCGCAGCTGGCAAAGCAAGCGTTCGTGAGCGCGCCGCTGTTGGGGCTCCCTGAACCATAAGGAAAACGACAGCGATGACCCTTGGCACAATACTATTGATCATACTGGTCTTGATGCTGGTCGGTGCGGTTCCAGCGTGGCCGTACAGCCGCAACTGGGGCGCGGCACCGAGCGGCGGAATCGGTTTGGTCCTCATCGTGGTGCTGATCCTGCTGCTTCTCGGACGCATTTAGCGGGTGGACCGAGCCTTGTTGAATCCCGCAGCGAGACCGGAAGGGTTTTCGGACGAGAGCGCCGAGCGCGAGCGCCGAGAACTGTTGACTCTAGGCTCGACGCTGATCGCGTCGGTCCCTTCGGCACGCGAAGTCTTTGCAGAGTGGATTGCAGCCGTGGAGGCGATTTCCGACGAAGCCTGCGCCTCGTTCTCCCCCGAAACGGCGCTCGCAACACTGACCATGGAATTTCGAAAACTATGGATGCGTTTCGCGCACGAGCAGGCCGATGCCAACATCAAGTCGCCGTTGCGCAGTGCGGTGCCAGTGACGCCATCGGGGACACCTATCGCCTTTGGCTATGAACGCGACATACAGCCGACCGAGCTTGAGCGGCGTTGCCGAGAAGCGCTGCCGCACGCACCTGGTTGGTCGGCCGACCACATCTTATTCTCGAGCGCGCAAAGCGCGCTTGTGGCGCTTCTGCATTGGGGTCGTTCTGCGGGGTATTGGGACGATCGCGCACCGCGATTGGTCTTTGCTGGAAACTACTTCGAGACACGCCAGGTGCTCGATATCGTTCGCGGCCCGACCACGTCGTGGAAACGCGAGAAGACGGCTGAGGCGATCGAGAAGTTCGCCGATGGCGGCTGTCGCACGATGCTGGTCGAGCCGGTGTTCTACGACGAAGGTGTCAACGTGGTCGACCTGCAGGCGTTGCAACGCACGCACGGTAAAGCGTTTGGCACTGGCGCCGGCTTGCTGATCATCGACACGACGCTCATCGGGCCATTGTTTCCAATCAATGAGTTCCTGCTATCAATCGGCGGAGAGAACGCACCGACAGTCGCTGTATTTCGTTCGGGCCTCAAGTTGGATCAAGCGGGCCTCGAACTTGCGAATGTAGGCATCGTGTCGCTGTACGGTCCGCCAGCACCCTCGGTAACGGGCACTGGCGAGGTGCTGCGTCGTTTGAGAACGGCGATGGGGTCCGGACTCACGTTCGACGAAATCTCGACACTGGAAGTGCCGTGGTTTCTCGATCCCGACTACTTCGCTCGCTACGCCAGTTCCGTATTTGAAAACAATCTCGAATTCGCGTTAGCCGTCCGCAAGACCAACAGGCTCTTCGATCAGGTGTTGCACCCGCAGTTCGCGCGCCCCGACTGTCCTTGGGCGCATGCGCCGTACTGCGTCTTGCGCCTGCACGACGATGAACCGGCGCCGTATCGATTTCTGGAGCGCGTGATCGAAATGGAAGCTGCGCGGCGCGCAATCCCGTTCAACCTCGGCGGCAGCTTCGGTTTCCGCGGCGACAGGTTTGAAGCGGTCGTCCCGGATGACGTTACGAGCCCGCCATACCTGCGCATCGCCATGGGCGGAATGCACGGCACCGCATCGAAACGGGCGACCGAACTGATGTGCGAACTTGCAGGCTACGCCAACCTTGCGGACCTGGAACGCGCCTACACCTTCGCAGGTGCGGCGCGCTCACCAGCTGCACGAGCATCAGCGAAGGGAACGAATCCCTCGTCGAAACGTTTACACGCGATGGAGGTGAACCAATGAGCAAGATTTTCGTAGCTTGCGCCGCGATCGCGACGCTCGCATGTGGTTGTGCAGGCGACGGCTACTACCGTGACCCAGGTCCGCCCGGATATGGCGGGCCATCTGCGCGCTACGACGGGTGCAGTGACAATGCGGCGGTAGGAACCCTGTTGGGTGGCGTGGCGGGCGGTGTAATCGGAAACCAGTTTGGCAGCGGTAGCGGCAAGACGGCAGCAACGATCGGCGGCGTCGTTCTGGGCGGCATCGCCGGCAACGCCATCGCGCGCGATTCCTGTCGAAACGAATCGTACGACGCGTATTATTACAATCGCACATACTCGGACGCATTCGATGGCCCGGACTACGGTCGGCGCTACGAATGGCGCAATCCGCACAACGGCAACTACGGTTACGTCACGCCCGTACGCCGCGCGGATTCGAGGCGCTATGGTTATACCGGCGAATGCCGCGAGTTCAGCCAAACGGTCTATGTGAACGGACGGCAGTTTGAGGACGTCTCCGTCGCATGCAGAATGAACGACGGCACGTGGCGAATTGTCGATCGCTAATTGAAAAGTTCTGTTCGGACGTCTGCACCCGCGACCGAGCCGCCGCGGGTGCAGACGCAATCAAACGCGGTGGGCATTTCCCGCGGCTCGAAGCGGAAGTTGTGCGGTTTCGCTCCCATCTGCTTCCTCGAGTTTGCGCGCCAGCGCTTCGTATTCCGCTGCCAGGCGCAACAAGGCGTCTTGAGCTGCTATTTCGGTTGTCGCGTTGGCGCAAAGACGCATCGCTTCTGCGCGGCGTCTATAAGTCATCACGCGCTTGTCTTTCGACATTGCGTTTCGCCGGCGACGCGGCAGCAGCACATTAGGCTTCTCCATCGGCCACTTCCTGTACGCTTTGTGCTGCTCGCTGTTTCATCGCGTGGTCGCACGCCAGCCGTTCATAGTCTTCCGCGATCCGAAGCATGACACTCTTTGCGCGCTCGTTTGGCATCTGTGCCGCCCGAAGGCGGGCCCCAGCTGCGCGATGCCGATATTCTGCTAGATCAAAACCCATTATCGCCTCCAATGAGTGCCGCGTGTCTAACGACCTCGAGGATTGGCCGGTTCCATCCGATCGGAGAACTATTGCGTAAGGGCGAGGGTGTGGAACTGACGGGTTCCCTTGCGCGTTCAATTTCCGGCCTTTACTGAATGAAGGACGGAGGGCGTCGATGTTTCCCTTAGGCAGCGTATCGCGCAGCTTGACCGCTGTTCCGTTCGTCACCGTGTTGATAATTCTACTCAACGCAGGTGTGTTCTATCTCGAATTGACGCAAGGCGAGCCGTTCGTACTGCGTTGGTCCGCGGTCGCAAACGAGGTTACGCATGGTCGCCATTTAGAGACGATCGTGAGCTCGATGTTCCTGCACGCGGGTTGGATGCATATCATCGGCAATATGCTCTTCCTGTGGGCTTTCGCGCCACCGATGGAAGATGCGATGGGCTCACCCCGTTTCGTTGTCTTCTATCTGTTGGGCGGCATTGCTGCGATGGCCGCGCAAATGTTCGCGGACCCCACCTCGACAGTTCCCTCGCTCGGTGCCAGCGGTGCGGTTGCAGCGGTTATGGGCGCGTTCCTCGTCACCTATCCGAGAGACCAGATTCGCACACTCATCTTGACCCCCGTGGCGCGCATCGTTTCGGTGCCGGCCATTGTGCTGATCGGCCTTTGGATAGTCACCCAGGTGATCAGTGTGTCGACCGAAGCGACCCAGGCTAACGCTGGCGGCGTCGCCTACTTCGCGCATATCGGTGGCGCGGTATTCGGCGCAGTGACCGGCAGACTCTTCGTGCGCCGTGTCTAGATTGGGAACTTCTCGACGCCGCACGCGTTGATCTTCGTATGGCAAGAACGTCGGACACAGTGAGAAGCGATCAAGACGAGCCCTTTTCGCTCGGGCGACCGCTCATCGTTGGTGCAATTGCCGGCGTGATCGCCTGTTACGGCTTCGTCAGCTCGCTGGGGTATAGCAACTACTCGAACAGCTTTTGGAGGGATGGCCCGCGTGTAGCGCGCATCGCACAGTCGGCCTCCACCAACCCTGGACCTGGCGACGCGCAAGCGCCCGCGCCAGAACAAGCCAATGATCCCACCGCGTCGCCGACACAGGATCGTGAGCAGGATTCGCGAAGCGAAGATCCAATGCAAAATGCTCCTGACGATCAAAACGGCGGTCGCCGACCCGCCCCTTGAGGCCCGCGCACAAAGAACACTTGAGTGCAGGTACCTCGAATTCATGTCGTCCGTTACTGCGGCTCGAGCTGGTGACACCGGGGCTTGCCTTCGACACGCTGTGACGAGGATCACACAAACTTAGCCCCAAGCCTGATCTGAACAAGCTCGCCACTTCGATTGACGAACCACTCGTGAATCATGTTCGTATGCAATCGAGATCGATGGAACGCGAAAGTATGCGAAAAGACGTCAGTTTTCAGAGTGCGGGCTTGGCTTGCCGTGGCTGGTTTTATGCAGGAGAAGGCAAGGGGCCACGTCCAACGGTCGTAATGTCTCACGGCATTACGGCTGTAAAGGAACAGTATCTGGCCTCTTATGCCGAACGTTTCAGTGCCGAAGGCTTCTCGGTCCTGGTGTTCGACTATCGCTTCTTAGGTGCCAGCGACGGCGAACCACGAGGCCGCGTCGTGCCCCATCTCCAGCACGAAGATATCCGCGCCGCGCTCACCTATGCGAGCCGCTTGCCCGAGGTCGATGCCGATCGCTTGGCGCTTTGGGGCACGTCGTTTTCCGGCGCCCACGCCATTTTTGTGGGCGCTCTCGACCCCCGCGTGAAAGCGATCGTCGTCCAAGTGCCGGCGTTGAATGTACCGCATTCCTTAATAGCGCTCATATCGCGGCCAGCGTTCGACGGGCTCATGGTAACGCTTGCGGCGGATCAGGCAGCGAGGAGCGCAGGCGGTCGTGGCGATGCTATTCCAGTGGTGGCCGAGGCCGGCCAACCCGCGTTCCTCGTGCCTCCTGACGCGTACGAGTGGTTCACAAATTCGGCCAAGACTGCGCCAAACTGGCTGAATACCATTTCATTCGAATCGATCGCCCGCGCCGCGGAATACGTGCCGGATGCTTTCATCGAGCTCATTTCGCCCCGACCATTGCTCATGCAAGTGGCGACGAATGACAGCCTGATCCCCGTCAACATAGCCCGCCAGGCTTTCCACCGCGCTGGTGAGCCGAAGACGCTTGAGCTGTACGACTGCGGTCATTTCGACCCCTACGCGAACGAGCCCTGGCATAGCCGATTCCTGGCCGGTCAGGTCCGTTGGCTGAAAGAGCATCTGTGACGCCTTGATTTGGGCCGGCCTGAAGCGCTAAGGCCTCTCTATGCTCGCACGTATCTACAGGCCCGCCCGCAACGCCATGCAGTCGGGACAAGCCAACACCAAGGAATGGGTCCTCGAATTCGAACCCGAGGAAGCCCGCCGCATCGACCCGCTCATGGGCTGGACAGGATCCGGCGACATGAAGGGCCAAGTGCGCCTGACGTTCGAAACCCGTGACGAAGCGGTCGCCTACGCAGAACGCTACCGGATCGCCCACCAAGTTTTCGACCCAAAAGAGCCGAAACGATCGGTCCGCGCCTACGCGGACAATTTCAAGTATACTCGCAAGGGCCAGTGGACGCATTGAAGCGTCCTATGCACGTAAGGGCCCCGTAGCTCAGCGGATTAGAGCAACTGCCTTCTAAGCAGTGGGTCGGAGGTTCGATTCCTCCCGGGGTCACCATAGAATTCAAGCGGTTAGATCGGTAGGCCATTTTGGTACCTCATCAAGTGCAACCACCGTGCAACCACCGAAGGTAATATTCGCTGGAGCGCCTACTGCGCTATTCGGCCGGTGCCCGACTCATCTGGTACGTTTCCGTGAGGAGGGATCATGACAATTGCCGCGTGTTACGTTTCACCAGAAGGTGTCGTCCTTGGCGCCGATAGCACCACCACATATTTCACCGCTGACGGCCCCCACTACTACAACCACGCACAGAAGATTTTTGAGCTTGGCGAGGACGGCACGCTGGGCGTTGTAACTTGGGGCCTCGGCGGATTGCATTTAATCAGTCACCGAACATTGTTCGCACACCTAGCGGACGACTTGGCTGCCAACCCTCCTGCTGACGTGCAAGACGCAGCGACTCGCTGGGCCGATCTCTTTTGGAGCGTGTACTCAGATCCTAATAGCGGCATCGCGGCGGCAATTGCTCAATTTCGAACTCTGGACGCAAAGCCGGCGTATGACAGCGCCACCCCCAATCCGGCAGGTCGAACAGCTGACGAAGAGTCGGTATTCCGGCAACTGAGCCTGCATCTGGTAGCCGGCTTCTGCATCGCCGGGCATGTGTTGCCCGATCGAGTCCCAACTGCCTTCGAAGTCATATTCACACCTCAGCTGAATGCCGCGCCAACGCCTGTTCTTAAAGTGCCGGGGTACTGGTTTTGGGGTGCGCCAAACATGATTCAACGCATGTTTTTCGCGTGCGACGACCAATTCAAAGACACGATCCTAGCATCCGGAAAATGGACTGGTACTAGGGCCGAACTTGACGCGTTAGCCTTAAGCCAATCGCTAAGTCATCCAACAATACCTATCCGCGAGGCCATAGATTTCGTCCATTCGTGCATTTATGGAACGATCAAGGCGCTCAAATTCTCGTTTCAGTCGCAGATTTGCGGTGGGCCGATTGAGCTGGCAGTGATAACTACGGACCGGCGTTATCGGTGGGTGAGGCACAAGCCGTGGGATGCTGCGATTAATGAGGGAGACTTGTCATGACTGATCGCGGCACAGCGCGAGGTCCGAGGGTGCAGCAAGTCCGAGTTTTGGAATTGCGCCAAGACGTCGACGCTCTCGCGACTATTCGAAGGGCAGCGGTTGCCGCCGAAGCCGCGCGCTTGCTGGGCGACCAAACGAAAAGCGTGGGCCTTGTGACCAGCAATCAAATGTTTGTATCGCTTGCTCATCCGGTCAGGAAAACTAGGGCTTAGTTGCCGATCGTAGCTTGGCCGTGGATGGGACCTAGACGCACTCTTTGACGCGTAACGATATTCCGAAATCGTTTGGCAACTTGGGGGTGCCCCCATTGATTTCAAACGCTTTCGCTAGCGGGCTCCATACCGTCCCAAAAGGTTGGAAGCGCGCGTCACGAACCCATGGTCTATGAACTGCTCAACCGCGTTGATCCGCTCGCAAATCGCATTGTAGGTCCGCCAGTGCATCCCCTTGGGTTTGTCCGGCCATTCGCTGGAGGGACCATCGTAGCTGCCGCCAAGCTTGCGATATAGGCGACCGGCCTTCCTGTGCGCTCGGTCGATCCGCGTTTCACGGGTGCTCTGATAGCCAAGACCATACGCCTCGCGCGACCAGAATTGAATTCCGCCATTCGGCAAAAATAGCATCGCAACGCGCTGGCCTGTGCGCGGGCAAATCCACCACCAACGCTTCCCACCGAACCGGCAAGGCGACGAAGTGATTTGAATGAATTGGGTTTGATTACCGGTGTCGCGGCTGCGGTGGTCGAAGCGGTATTCAAGTCGGACAATCGGTGGGGCATCGTCACGTGGGAGCACGTAGGTCACTAACTCGCCGTCGATCGTGCTGTACGTCCATTTGCGGCCGATAGCGGTCTTGCCGTTAAAGCCGCGCATCACTTTGTAGATGCTCAGCTTCACGCTTTCGGTGCGATCGCTGGTGGGCCTTCCACCTTGCCTACCCGAGCCGTAACCGCCCATTCGTTCCGCCTAGTCGTGATTGTCGAAGAAATGTAGCATTGAACAAGAGTCGTGCGAACGGGAGACGAGGATGAATTGGGCGCGGGGGCTGTTTCGGCTCTGGCTGGTTCTGTTCGGAGTGTGGTCGCTTCCC
>JBGAPZ010000045.1:0-30897 GCA_044220975.1 Micropepsaceae bacterium
GCCGCGACCTGCAAGCGATCGAGGCGCCGGGCGCGATCATCTACACGTCCGGCACGACCGGACGTCCGAAGGGCGTGAAGCGATTTCCGCCGACGGCCGCACAAACGCTGGCCACGACGAAGCTGATCGGGCGCGCGTTCGGGTTCGACGGCGTTTTGGTCGGCGGACAGGCCGAGCGGATCGTCACCGTTGTGACTGGACCGATGTATCACTCCGCGCCAAACGCCTATGGCGGGTATGCGATCCGCGCCGGCGCCGACGTGATCTTGGAGCCGCGTTTCGATCCGGAAGAACTGTTGCAGCTGATCGAGCGGTATCGCGTGACGCATCTGCACATGGTGCCGACGATGTTCGTGCGGTTGCTTAAGCTGCCGGAAGACGTGCGCCGGAAGTACGATCTGTCGTCACTGAAGTTCGTCGTGCATGCGGCAGCACCCTGCCCGCCCGATATCAAGCGTGGCATGATCGAGTGGTGGGGACCGATCATCAACGAGTACTACGGCGCGACGGAAACCGGCGCCGTCGTGTTCTGCACGGCGAACGAATGGCTGGCGCATCCCGGCACAGTTGGCCGTGCGCAACCGGACGTGAAAGTTGTGATCGTGGACGATGCGGGTGAGCTGCTGCCCGCGGGCGAAGCGGGCGATGTGTTCGCGCGGCTGACCACCGGCGTCGACTTCACCTATCACGGTGACGACGCCAAGCGTCGCAAGGCCGAGCGCGACGGGCTCATCTCCGTCGGCGACATCGGTTATTTGGACAAGGATGGGTTCCTGTTCCTGTGCGACCGGCGCAATCACATGGTGATTTCCGGCGGTGTGAACATCTATCCGGCCGAGATCGAGGCGGAGATTTTGAAGGTGCCCGGCGTCGCCGACTGTGCCGTGTTCGGCATCCCGGATGCGGAGTTCGGCGAAGCGCTCTGCGCCGTCGTTCAAGCGCAAGCAGGCGCGCGGGTGAGCGAGGGCGACGTGAAGGGTTACCTGCGCGACCACCTGGCCAAGTACAAAGTGCCGAAGGTCGTCGAGTTCCGCGCCGAGTTGCCGCGGGAAGATTCGGGCAAAATCTTCAAGCGCAAGCTGCGCGATCCTTATTGGGAGAAGGCTGGGCGGAAGATCTAGTGCCTCCGCCCGCCGTGTTATCCTAAGCCTTCGCCGTTGGCCGATCGCGTGCGCGGTCGTAGATCGCGTTGATGGTCTTGGCTTCCGGGTTCAGGGGTTGGCCGACCTGCTTGCCGAAGTCGAGGAATGCGAAGAGGTGGATGTCGGCGTACGTGAAGCGATCGCCGCAGACCCATTGACGTCCAGCGAGTTGCTTGTCGAGCCACAACAGCCGGTCTTGCGCGACGCGCTTCAAGCCGTCGGCGGCTTCAGGTGCGGTCGGGATGCGGTTCTTGAACAGCGGCAGGCCTTCGGCGTAGCGGAAGCCGTTCGCCATCGGCTCGCAGATGTTGAGGTCGATGCGGCGCGTCCACATCCGCGTCTCGGCCTTCTCCTTCGGCGTTGCGCCGATGAGGGCTGGGCGCGGGTGCGTGTCTTCTAAATATTCGCAAATCGCGGTGATCTCGCTCACCGTTGTGCCGTCGTCGAGTTCAAGGCATGGCATTTGGCCGGCGGTGTTCTTTTCCGTGTAGGGGCCTTGGCGGTTCTCGCCCTTCATCAGGTCGACTTCGACCGTCGGTATGGTGAGACCTTTCTCGGCGATGAACATGCGCACGGCGCGCGGGTTGGGGCCGATCGAGTTGTAGAATTTCATGGGTTTGTCTCCGGGTGGCAATGCGAGACTCGAAGCACCGCGCCGGGTGTTCTGTCAACGCACGTTCGCGGCTAGGCGGTAAGTGCTCTTCCCGTCAGGCTTGCCGTCCGTCACAACGCGGCCGGTTGCGACCATGTGTTGAAGGTGGGCGAGTACGGACATGGCGGCGGCGGGGTGAAGCTTTTTGTCGATCTCGGAATAGATCACGGCGACGATGTCGGGGATGTGAGTGATCCCACGCTTCAGGCATTGGGCGATCTGGCGCTCGCGGGCGTGGCGGTGTTCGATCAGCGTGCGGACGAAGGCTTGCGGCTTTGGGATCGGGTTGCCGTGGGTCGGGTAGTAGAGGCGGTCGTCGCGATGTGTAAGCTTTTCCAAGCTAGCGAAGTACTGCGCCATGTCGCCGTCGGGCGGCGCGATCACCGTCGTCGACCAGCCCATGACGTGGTCGCCAGGGAATAACGCTTTCTCTTCGCGTAAAGCGAAGCAGATGTGGTTCGACGTGTGGCCGGGCGTGTAGAGCGCATCGAACGTCCAGCCGTCGCCTTTGATCACGTCCCCGTCTTTGAGCGTGACGTCGGGACGGAATTCCATGTCGCCGCCCTCTTCCACATCGACGCCGTCCTGCTTCTTGCCGGCGCCGTGCGGTCCGAAGCCGTAGGTTTTTGCGCCGGTTGCGGCTTTCAGCGGCGCGGCAGCGGGTGAATGGTCGTTGTGGGTGTGCGTGATCAAGATGTGCGTAACGATTTCGCCCTTGAGCGCCGTCTTCAACGCCTCGACGTGCGCGTCGATCAAGGGGCCTGGATCGATGACCGCGACCTTGCCGCGGCCGACGATGTAGGTTCCGGTACCTTTGAACGTGAAGGCGTTGGGGTTCTCCGCGCAGACGCGGCGGATCAACGGCGAGACTTCCACGACCTTCCCGTAGGCCGCGTCATAGGTGCGGTCGACGGGCAGTTTCGGGAGCTCGACGTTGAGGTCGGCGGCTTTCAACCTATTTCGCCTCTTTCACCTTTGCCAGGAACGCGCGAACGCGTTCCGCGTTCTTTCCGATGTCGGATTTGCCAACGCGCGACATCGAGCGGATGTCGAGGCGCGAGCCCGTACCTTCGGCTGCGATGCGTATGACGATGTCGTCCTTAAAGCCCCACCAGGCGGTCGTGTCGGTTGCCTCAATGCGGCCTTCAGCGGCCTCGGCCGCGACGATTTCCCAGTTCATCGCGCGCGCCGTCGCCTCGGCTCGCTTGAAGAGGTCGGCGGGTGTCACATCAGGCACGATCAGCGGCTGGATATCAGCGTAGCCCTTTTGTTGCTCCGCAGGATCCGTCGTGTAGTCGACGCCGTTCGGCGCTTGGGCCCGCAATGGTGCGATCGCAACGAACTTCGGCGGGTTCGCCGTGTCGGTCGTGACGTCGTGGATAAACGGCAGCTTCTCAGCCGTCGCGCGCATGTTCAACGGGAAGTAGGCTGCGCCGACCGCGAGCACGAGTGCGAGAATGAAGGACATAAGGCCCTCCATCGAGCGCGAGATCGCCGCGAACACGATCCAGAGGATCGCCAGCACCGCCGTTGCGCCGGCTGCGTAGACACCCCATTTCATCAGCTCGAACGCATGCTCGAGGCTGAACCCCGCATAACGATAGGCAGGCGCCGCACCGCCGACGAAGGCTGCCGCAACAACTCCCGCAAACAGCGCAAGGCGCGCGAACAAACGGTTCATAGAAATTCTCCTCCCAACTGCGCCTTCACTCGGTGAGATTCCTCTTCCGAAACTTCCCCCGCGAGGCGACCTAATCGTTTCCCTATTCGCGTAATCGGTTCGATTGTCAGCCGTTGCGCGGTGCGTGTATAGCAGGCGAAGGGGACTTTCGACCACGGGGGCGTGACTATGAATCGAATTGGATGGGGCGTAGCTGCCTCGGCAGCGGCAATTTGCGCGCTCGTCGCGTCGGCGCCGGCGCGTGCCGACGACGAGAAGACGCGGCCTGAGATTCCCAGATGCAGCCAAGTGCTCGGCGCAATCACGATTGTGGACGGCGACCGGCGCGGGTGGACGGTCTATGATCTGCAGTCGCCGCAGAAGTTGCTGAAGCTTTACGTGCAGAAATCCGGTTGCTTTACGCTGGTCGATCGCGGCGCCGGGTTCGATGCGGCGCAGCGCGAGCGCGATCTGGAAGCAGAAGGGACGCTACAGAGACGTTCGAATGTCGGCGGCGGCCAAGTGCGCGCGGCCGACTACATTCTCGTGGCCGAAGTCGTCGCCGCGGATCGCGACACCGGCGGCTCGGCCGTCGGCGGAATCGTCGGCGGCATCATCGGCGGACCGATCGGCGGCGCGATCGGCGGCGGTTTGCGCACGCGCGATCTGGAGGCAGAGGCGATCTTGTCGGTGACGGACGTGCGCACGTCCGAAACGAAGGCCGTCGAAGAGGGTCGCGCGAAGAAGACGGACGTATCGTTTGCGCTGGGCGCCGGCGGCGGCGGCTGGGGCGGATGGGGCGGCGTGGTCGGCGGCGGCTATGAAGACACGCCCATCGGCCAAGTCGTTTCACTGGCGTTTCTTGAAGCGTACGTGAAGCTCGTGAACAACCTCGGTGCGCTGCCGGCGGATGCGAAGGCTGCGGCACCGGAGCGTGCCTATCAGACGATGCGCTCAACGAAGATGCGCAAGTTTCCCGATCCCGGCGCCACGGTGGTTCGCAGCCTGGAACCCGGTATGCGCCTTTACCCGCTCGGCGAGAAAGACGGCGCTTGGTGGAAGGTCGAAGACGAGAACGGCAACCAAGGTTGGGTGAAGAACACCGACCTCGAGCCGCTGCGCTAAACGAGCGGGGCGCGCCGTCAGCGCGCCCCTTCGCTTTGTGTCATCACGCCGCCGGCAATTTGTAGTTCTTGAACTGATCGCGCAGCGTCACCTTTTGGATCTTTCCGGTCGCGGTGAGCGGGATTTCGTTCACGAAGGCGACGTCGTCGGGCATCCACCATTTGGCGATCTTGCCTTCGAGGTATTTCAGGACTTGCTCCTTCGTTACCTGTGAGTCCGGTTTGCGGACGACGATCAGCAGCGGGCGCTCGTCCCATTTCGGGTGAGCAACGCCGATAACGGCTGCAATGGCGACGCCCGGGCAGCCGACGGCGATGTTCTCAACGTCGATCGAGGAGATCCACTCGCCGCCGGACTTGATGACGTCCTTCGCGCGGTCGGTGATCTGCATGAAACCCAAGTGGTCCAACGTCGCGATGTCACCAGTGTCGAACCAGCCCTCTTTGTCGACGATGGAATCCGTACCGTGGCGGCCGCCTTCACCCTTGAAGTAGGCGCGGGCGATCGCAGGACCGCGCACCATCAGGTGGCCGAATGCCTTTCCGTCGTGCGGCAAATCCTTGCCGTTGTCGTCGGTGATCTTCATTTCGACGGAGAACATCGCGCGGCCTTGCTTCGACTTCACCTTCAGCTGCTCGGGCCAGGAGAGTTCTTCCATGCCGGCTTTGAACGAGCCGATCGTGCCCACGGGCGACATTTCCGTCATGCCCCAGGCGTGCATCACTTCGACTTCGTATTTCTTTTCGAAGGTTTCGATCATCGACGGCGGGCAGGCCGAGCCGCCGATCATCACCTTGCGCAGATAGGGCAGTTTCAGATTGTTCGCTTCCATGTGCGCCAGCAGCATCTGCCAGACTGTCGGCACGGCGGCGCTGATCGTCACCTTCTCGGTGTCGAGCAGTTCGTAGACCGAGGGGCCGTCGAGTTTTGCACCCGGCATCACCATCTTCGTACCGTTCATCGGACAGGCGAATGTCGTCGCCCAGGCGTTCGCGTGGAACATGGGCACGACGGGCAGCAGCGTGTCGGTCGACTTGGCGCCGACGCAGTCCGACGTGTTGACCGCCATCGCGTGGAGGACGTTCGAGCGGTGCGAGTAGAGTACGCCCTTCGGGTTTCCGGTGGTGCCGGACGTGTAGCAAAGGCCGGCTGCCGTGTTCTCGTCGAACTTGACCCAAGTGAAATCGTCGTCCACGCCGCCGATCAAGTCTTCGAACGCGATGGCGTTCTTCAGGCTGGTCTGGGGCATGTGGGCTTTGTCGGTCAGGATGACGAAGGCTTCGACGCCGTCGATTTGTTTGGCGATCTTTTCCAGGATCGGCACGAAGGTCAGATCGACGAAGATCATGCGGTCTTCGGCGTGGTTGACGATGTAGGTGATTTGTTCCGGGAACAGGCGCGGGTTGATCGTGTGGCAGACCGCACCGATCCCCATGATGCCGTACCAAGCTTCTAGGTGGCGGCCGGAGTTCCAGGCGAGTGTGCCGATGCGATCACCCAAACGGACGCCGCGACGGGTGAGCGCCTTTGCCACTTTGCGCGCGCGGGAGTGGATCTGCGCGTAGGTGGTGCGCACGATCGGACCTTCGATCGAGCGGGTGACGACCTCGCGCTCGCCGTGGAAGCGTTGCGCGTGGTCGAGGATGGCGGGCACGACGAGGGGCCAATCCTGCATGGAGCCGAGCATCGGAGTTTCCTTCCCAAGGGTGGTTTTGCCGGCGAGTTTACGGGCGCTGGCGTTGGCGGACAATACGGGCGGGGTCAGGGCTTGGATGTGAGGCTGGGGGTTGACCCGCCTTGCTGTGTCGTCCAACCGTGCATCGATCACAATTTGCGGACCGCCCATGACCCTCACCAATGCTCAAACGCGCGACGTCGAGGCGCTGATTCATCCGTACACGAACCTAGCGCGGCATCGGGAGGTTGGCCCTGTGATCCTGGAGCGCGGGCGCGGGATCCGCGTGTTCGACAATCGCGGCCGCGATTACATCGACGCGATGGCGGGGCTTTGGTGCGTGAGCCTGGGCTACAGCGAGGAGCGTTTGATCGAGGCGGCCGCGAAACAGATGCGCGAACTGCCCTACTCCCACATCTTTGCCGGGCGCAGCCACGAGCCCGGGATCGAGCTTGCCGAGAAGCTGAAAGAGGTGGCGCCGTTCACGGCCTCGAAGGTGTTCTTCGCGAATTCGGGGTCAGAGGCGAACGACACGCAGATCAAGCTTGCCTGGTACTATTGGAACGCGAAGGGCAAGCCCGAGAAGAAGAAGATCATCAGCCGCGTGAAGGGCTATCACGGCGTCACGCTGGTCAGCGCGAGCTTGACAGGCTTGCCGAACAATCATCGTGGGTTCGACTTGCCGTTCGCAGGTATCCTGCATGCGGATTGCCCGCATGCCTATCACAACGCGGAAGCCGGCGAGAGCGATGATGACTTCGCGGCGCGGTTGGCGCGCAATCTCGAAGAGCTGATCCAGCGCGAGGGGCCGGACACGATTGCGGCGTTCATTGCGGAGCCGGTGATGGGTGCGGGCGGCGTGATCCTTCCGCCGCCGACTTATTTTGATCGCATTCAGCCGGTGCTTGAGAAGTACGACATTCTCTTCATCGACGACGAGGTGATCTGCGGTTTCGGCCGCACGGGCAATTATTGGGGCGCGCAGACCTACAACATGCGCCCGCACACGCTGTCGTGCGCGAAGGCGTTGTCGTCGGCGTATCTTCCGATCTCCGCGATGCTGATCCATGAGGAGATGTATCAGGCGATGCTGGACCAAAGCCGCGCAATCGGCACGTTCGGGCATGGGTTCACGTACAGCGCGCACCCAGTCGCGGCGGCGGTCGCTGTCGAGACGCTAAAGATCTACGAGGAGCGCAACATCGTGGCGCATGTACGTCGCGTAGCGCCCACGTTTGCGAAGCGATTGAAGCAGTTGCGCGATCATCCGCTCGTCGGTGAGGCTGTCGGCGTGGGCTTGCTCGGCGGCGTGGAGTTGGTGGCGGACAAAGCCGCGCGCAAGAACTTCCCCGCCGACAAGGCCGTCGGCATGGCGTGCGCCGGCTTCGCGCAGGAGGAAGGCATCTTCACCCGCGCGATGCTGGCCGACCGGCTCGCGTTCTGCCCGCCGCTCATCATTACGGAAGCCGAAATCGACGAAATGTTCGACAAGTTCACGCGCGCGCTCGACAAAACGGAAGAATGGGTGCGGCGCGAGAAGCTTCGCGGTTGAATCTTCACGGCGGCATGACTGGGACGCAGGCTCGGATCGGCTAACCTGCCGCCAACATTTTGGGGGACGGCTTATGTGGTTTCGGCGGCTACTTCTGATTCCGCTCGTGCTGGGGCTGATTGCGCTCGGCGCATGGGCCTATTTCGCGCGGCCGGCGCCACCGCCGGATGCGCGGCTTGCGTGCGACTACGGCGCTTACGATGTGGGCAATGGACGGACCGCGGCCGTCACGCCGACGAGCGGGCCGCAATCGCTTCGCATGACGTTCATGGATGGCCAGACGTGGCGGCTTAGTCCAAGCCCAAGCGCCGGCCAAACAGCACCTTCGACGTTTGTCCCGACGATCGGTTGGACCGACAGGCAAGTCGAAGGCGTTGTGGTGAAGTTCGGCGCTTGCAGCGAAGGCACGGTCACGATTACCGGCGGCGCGTTCGCAGGCACGTGGAAGGGACAGACGTTCGACGTCACTGAGACGACGTTCGAAAGCCATGGGCTGAAGCTTGCGGGGCGGCTTGTGATGCCGCGTCTTGAAGGCGCTATTCCCGTTGCTGTGCTCGTGCACGGTTCGGAGCGGGACAGCGGCATCCTGTTCAATCGTATGCAATACTTGCTGCCCGCCAGCGGTATCGGCGTCTTCGTCTACGACAAGCGCGGCACTGGGAAGTCTGAAGGAACCTACACGCAGAACTTCCATCTGTTGTCGGACGATGCGGCAGCGGCGTTGACGAAGGCGCGCGCGATGGCCGGTGCGCTCGCCAGCGAAGTCGGCTTCCAGGGCGGCAGTCAGGCGGGGTGGATCGAACCGCTCGCTGCGCGCAAGGCGAATGCGGATTTCGTGGTCGTGGGCTTCGGACTTGCGGAAAGCCCGTTGGCCGAGGATCGCGAGGAGGTGTTCGACGATTTGCGGACCGCCGGTTTCGGCGAGGACGTGATCGTCAAAGCGCGCGAGATTACCGATGCGACCGGGCGCGTGATGGCGTCCGATTTCAAGGACGGGTTCGAGCAGCTCGACGCCGCGCGCGCAAAATACGAGAAGGAGCCCTGGTATCCGAAGGTGAAGGGCGAGTTCACCGGCGACTTCCTGGCGTATCCGGATTGGATGCTGCGCTCGCTCGGTCCGTGGTTCGGCGTCGGCACATCGTGGGACTACGATCCGGTTCCGGCTCTGAAGGCTTACGAGAAGCCGCATCTTTGGGTGCTGGCTGGGCGCGATAGTTCGGCGCCGAGTGCGAACACGTTGCGCATCCTGCGCGACGTGCAGGCCGGCCGTCCGAACCTCGATATCGTCATGTTCCCGACCGCCGACCACGGCATCATCGAGTTCGAGGAGAAGGACGGCGAGCGCTTGGAGACGCGGTTTTCGGAAGGCTACTTCAAGCTGGTCGCCGATTGGATCCTGTTCAAGGAGACGAAGCTGCAGGTGCAGGGGCCCATCGTTTACAGCGGCAAAGCCGCGGCCGCGCCGCCGCCTCAGCCCTAGCGCTTGGCGAACGAATGTACCATCTCGACGCCTGCGGGGTCTTGATGGGTGATGACTTCCGCGTCGGGGAAGGCCGCCATGATTGCGTCTTCGACTTCGTCGCTGATGCGGTGGGCTTCGAGCAGCGTCATCTGCGGCGGTAGTTCGAGATGGAGTTGGATGAACGAACGGTGACCGGCTCTGCGCGTGCGTAGGTCGTGCAGGCTTTGGACACCCGCTTGGCGGTTCACGATGTCCTTGATGCGCTGACGGTCGGCGTCATCGAGCTCGCGGTCCATGAGCTCGTCGAATGAGCCGCGCAAAATGCTGAACGAGCCCCAAGCGATCACAAGCGCGATGCCAAGGCCGATCAGCGGGTCAGCGGCTTGCCAGCCCCAAAGACCCGATAGGACGAGCGCCAAGACAACACCAAGGTTCGTTGCGACGTCCGTCGCGTAGTGCAGGTGATCGGCGCTGATCGCGAGCGAACGCGTGCGGGCAATCACATAACGCTGGAACAGGACGAGGGCGATCGTGAGTACGATCGACGCACCGGTAACCAGAAGACCCGTCATGCTTTCGTGGACGGGCTGAACGTCGATGAGGCGCTCAAGAGATTGGAAGAGGAGGAACGCGGCCGAACCCCCAATGAAGGCCGCTTGGCCAAGACCTGCGAGCGCTTCCGCCTTGCCGTGGCCGAAACGATGCTCTCTGTCGGCGGGCGTAAGCGCGTGACGCACCGCAAGTAGGTTCAAACCGGAGGCCACTAGGTCAAGCGTCGAGTCGATGAGCGACGCCAGCATCGCAACCGAGTGCGTCGCCACCCAAGCGTAGAGCTTGATGGAGATGAGGGCCGCTGCTACCGCAACGGCCGCGTAGGTCGCGAGGCGCTTCAGACGTTCGGCCTCGGCGCCGTTTGCCTTGTCCGCTGCTGTTGTCTCGGTGGCGGTCATGGGAACAAACGCTCCGTTCGCCAGGGTGCGTTCGCGCCGTCGCGGCGATAGACCAAGCGGTCGTGCAGGCGGAAGGGACGGTCGCGCCAGAATTCAATCTCGACCGGCGTCAGGCGAAAGCCCGACCAATGGGGTGGACGGGGCACTTTGGTGAGGCCGTAGCGGGCCGCAAACTTCGCGACTTCGGTTTCGAGTTCGAAACGACCCTTCAGCGCACGCGATTGGCGTGAGGCCCAAGCGCCGATCTGACTGTCCTTCGGGCGCGACGCAAAGTAGGCGTCGGCTTCGGCGTCGGTCACGACCGAAATTGTCCCGCGAATGCGGATTTGGCGGCGGATCGATTTCCAGTGGAAGCAGAGCGCAGCTTTTTCCTGGCCCAAGAGCTCCCTGCCCTTCGCGCTTTCGAAGTTCGTGTAGAAGACGAAACCGTGCTCGTCGTGCCCCTTCAGAAGCACCATGCGTACGTTGGGTAAGCCGTCCGCATCGACAGTGGCCAGCGCCATGGCGTTGGCGTCGTTCGGCTCCTTGCCGGCCGCCAGTGCGAACCACTCGGCGAACAGCAAAAAAGGGCTTCCGGCTGCGGCAATTTCGGTCGATGCGTCGTGTTTGGACTTCACATCCACGGGGATTCGGGCTCACGCTGTGGCTCGGCGGTCCAGTATATAGGCTCCGGCGGTTCGTCGCCGCACGTTTTGTCGCGTCAAGCTAAGAGGCGTTCGCAGACACGATGAATGGTAAACCGCGTATAGCCGTGTTGGTCGCCATCGCGTTCCTGTTGAGCGCGTGCGTGACGAATATCGTTGCGGACAAAGCCGCGCGCTTCAATCAGGCGACGCTTGCATATGACAGCGGCGACTATGCGCGGGCTTACGAGATTTGGTCTGAACTGGCCGACGAAGACGACCTCGCCGCCATGCGCAATACCGCGCAATTGCTACGCCAGGGCAAAGGCGTCGCGAAGGACGTCGACAAAGCCTTCGATCTCTACAAAGAGGCCGCCGAAAAAGGTTTCGTGACGGCGATGGCGAACGTCGCCGAGATGTATATGAGCGGCGAAGGCACCGACAAGGATCCGAAAGAGGCGGCCGTTTGGTACGCGCGCGCGGCAACGGCTGGGCTGTCGCTCGCGCAAGTGAAGCTTGCCGACATGTATGACCAAGGCATCGGTGTCGAGCGCGACCCGGCGCGGTCTCGCGCATTGCTGGAACGCGCGGCCCGCAACGGCTATGGCCCGGCGCGCACGCGGCTTGAGGCGATTGGTGTGTCCGTTGCGAGTACCGAGCCTGCCGCCACGCCTGCAAACGCCAACCCAGACGAGCCGTGGCCGCATAGCGGGCGCCTGCCGGCAGGGCAACGCGAGGGGCGAATGTCGCCCGGCGCTCCGATGCGCATTGGCGCTGCCTCGACAATGACCGCGGGCGACCTGACATTGATGAACAGCGGCTTCAGCGCGTACGCAGCCGGCAACAAGGCGGGAGCGTTTGCCGCCTGGCGTGACGTTGCCAGCCGCGGCAATGCCGAGGCGCAGCTCAGGGTCGGGCTGCTCTACGAACGTGGGGAAGGTGTCGGTCAGGACATGATCGAGGCCTACCGGTGGTTGAAACTCGCCTCGGCACAAGGACAACCACAGGCCGTAGAGGCGTTTAGGTTCGTGTCATCCTCAATGGCGCCTGCAGAGCGTGCGATGGCTGAATCCCTGGCCAAAAATCCGAACACGCACTCTAAGAACGCTCCCTAATCATATACGTGCATTAGTAATTTGCCATTTGAACAACCGCGTGTAGTATCGGCGCTGACGCTTTCGCCAACCCCCTCGGCGTGTGAGTCCGACTGCTGATGTACGACCCCTACTCGGTGCTCGGCGTTCCGCGTTCTGCGAACGACGACGAGATCAAACAAGCGTTTCGCTCGCTCGCGAAACGCTTCCATCCCGACACGCCTGAAGGATCGGCCGACAAGGGCCGCCGCTTCACGGACCTGTCCATCGCCTATGAGATCATTGGCAACCAAGCGAAGCGCCGGTCGTACGACCGGGGCGAGATTGACGCGCACGGAAACCCTCGGGCCGGGTACACGCCGCGACCGGAACCGGCGGCGGCGGAAGAAGAGTTCGACGTCGGTGACGTCGCGACCGCGGAGCGTCCACCCGAGGCCAAGAACGGTCACGCGAACGGCGAGGCGCACGGCTTTCGCGGGGCGTTCGAACGGGCATTTGGCGTTGGCCCCGCCACAGAGAAGAAGAGCCGCGTCGAGGACCTGTTCGCAGAGTTCTTCGGCGAGCGTTCGGCCGGCCGCAAGCGTCCTGCACCCGGTAAAGGCCTCGACACGCACTACGATTTGCACATCACGTTCGAGGAAGCCGCACTCGGCGGCACGCGCCGCGTGAAGCTGCCTGCGGGCAATCGTTTCGATGTGAAAATTCCGGTCGGGGTGAACGAGGGTCAAACGATCCGCTTGCGCGGACTTGGCGAAGCGGGTTTGCCCGGTGGACCTGCGGGCGACGCACTGATCACGATCGCCATCGAACCGCATCCTTATTTCCGCCGCGAAGGGCGCGACATTCACTTGGCGCTACCGATCACGCTGAACGAAGCATTGCACGGCGGCAAGGTGAAGGTGCCGACGCTGCAAGGGCCGGTCACCATGGCGGTGCCACCGGGTGCGAATGCCGGGCAGTCGTTCCGTCTCAAAGGCAAAGGTATGCCGGGGACGGGATTACAGCCGTCCGGCGATCAGATCGTCACGCTGCAAATCGTGTTGCCGGATCAGTCGGACCCGCACTTGAGCGATATCGTGAAGCGGTGGGAAACAGCGCATCCATATCAGCCACGGCGCAAGTTTGGCGACGTGTGACGGTGGACGTGCCGTGCTTGCGCGCTAGAGTGCGCGCATGAGCAACGACAATCTCGACGCGTTGGCCGCAAGGCTGCTTCATCACTATGCCGACGGTCTTGAGCCCGGCCAATCCGTCGTTCCGGCGATATGGCCGACTGCTGTCTTTCATCTGCCCGGAAATCCGTCGAACGCGCCCTATCAATACGGGCGCTTTCACAATCCGACATGGGAAGCTTTGGAATCTGCGCTTGGGCTTCTCGAAGGGGCTGACGCGGTTGCATTCCCATCCGGCATGGCTGCGATTGCTTCGGTTTTGTTCAGCACTGTGAAAGCCTCCGACCGTGTTCTGTTGCCGAGCGACGGCTACTACACGACCCGCGTTTTGTCGGAGCAGTTTTTGAAGCCGCTCGGCGTCACCGTCGATACGCGCGAGACGGCAAAGGTTCTGGACGGCGGCTTTGCGGGTTACGCGCTCGTCGTGATCGAGACGCCGTCGAACCCGGGGCTCGACGTTTGCGATATTCGCGAAGCCCATCGTTCGGCGAAGGCCGCGGGCGCTACACTTGCGATCGACAACACGACGATGACGCCGCTGGGTCAGCGGCCGCTCGATCTGGGCGCCGACATCGTCATCTGTTCCGACACCAAGGCGATCAACGGGCACTCCGACACGCTGATGGGCCATGTCGCGACGCGTGACGGAGCGATCCTTGCGCGGATCAAAGAGTGGCGAAAGTTTGCGGGCGCAATCCCGGGGCCGTTCGAAGCGTGGCTCGTGCATCGCGGACTTGAGACGCTGGAGGTGCGGCTTCAACGGATGTGCGAGACGGCCGGTGCCGTTGCCAAACTGCTGGCGGGCTATCCGAAGGTCAAAGCGGTGCGCTATCCGGGTTTGGACAAAGATCCGGCGCACGCGATTGCGACGCGCCAAATGTTGAGGTTCGGTTCCTTGATCTCTTTCACATTGGCCGATGGACCCGCTGCGGACCGCTTCATCGAGATGTGCGCGCTAGTCCAACCCTCAACGAGCTTCGGCGGGGTCCGCACGTGCGGAGAAAGACGCGTGCGTTGGGGTGACAGCGTCCCGGAGGGGTTTATTCGCCTCTCAATCGGGCTTGAGCCTGCAGAAGCGCTCTGCCACGCGATCGAGAGTACACTCGAAAAGCTTTGATCTGCCAATCGGTTAGGCCCCAATGGACTCTCGAGTCCATTTGCTTGCGGATAAGATAGTCCAACCTGTGGACTCGTTTCGCACTTTAGAGCGAACACGCGTTCCCGAACGCGAGACTCAGAAGTCGCGGTCCGCTGTGAATCATTCGTGAATCAATCGGCGAGATGAATTTCGCAACGAGGCGAGCGAATGGACTTCTCAGTCCAAAACTGATTCGGCACCATTAACCCATCAACGAATCAGTTTGATTCGTTTGGCGGGGGCCAACAATTTGGGTGTGATTGGCGATGAGTCGTTCAGCAGCAGCCGTTTCAATTAGCAACATTCCGGTGTCGCAGTCGGCGATCCTGTCGATCCGTGCGCGTGTCTTGGAAGCCGCGGCGGAAATGTTCCGCGGCCAAGGCTACGACGTATCGATGGACGCGATCGCAGCCGCGGCCAATGTTTCCAAGCAGACCATCTACAACCAGTTCGGATCGAAGGAAGATCTGTTCAAAGCGATGGTGGCGGACCGCGCCGCCGCGATGCGCGCGCCGCTGCAAGTCCAAGTCTTGGACCGTCATCCGCGCGACATGCTGACCGAAGTTGCGCGTCAGTACTACACGCACGGCTGCACCGCGCACGAGCTAAGTTATTATCGCATGATCATCGGGGCGAGCTTGCAGTTCCCGGAAATCGGCGATGCCTATTACGAGGCCGGGCCGAAGCAGATGCTCGACGCGCTGACGCAATGGATCGCGCGCGAGGAACGGGTGGGCCGGCTCGACACGGGCGGCGACCCCGCGTTTGCGGCGGAGCATTTCTTGGGCCTGATCACGGCGCGGATCGAATCCCGCGGCTTACTCGGCCAAGACATCGAGATGTCGCCGAACGAGATTGAGCGGCGCTCGCGCTTCTGCGCCGAAATTTTCATGCGGGCCTTCGGGCCAGAAGGATTGAATCGGTAAGGAGCAGGACGCCCGATTTACGAAAGCTGTCTCCACGGCGTTGCCCTACGCCGACAGCTTCAAACGTCCTGCTTTGGGCCGCAACGGGTGTTGGGTGACAACCGCTGCGGCCCTTTCTTTTTGGGCACTGCGGCGGCTAGTTTGGCGGCCATGACACAGTTCGGTCGCCATCTGCGCTCTCGTTGGCACCTCGACGACGAGGGCACGTTTCTCAATCACGGCTCGTTCGGCGCTTGCCCGAAGGACGTGCTGGCCGAGCAATCGCGCTGGCGCCTTCTCATGGAGCGCCAGCCGGACTCGTTCTTCCGCTACACGGTTTCGCCGCGCGTGATGAACAACGAACTTCGTGTCGCAGCGGAGCGGTTGGGACGCTTTGTCGGTACGGAGGGCGAGCGGATCGCGTTCGTCACGAATGCGACGGAAGCGGTCAACACCGTGTTGCGCTCGCTCAGGCTGAAAGCGGGCGATGAGATCCTGGTGCTCGACTGCGTCTACAACGCCGTGCGGCTTGCGGCAGAAGAGGTGTGCAAGGCTTCCGGTGCGAAGCTCGTGAAGGTTTTGCTGCCGATCCCGCTTACCGCAAACGATGTCGTCGAGCGCATCGCCGATGCGGCTGGACCTAAGACGCGGCTTGCGATCATCGATCATATCGCCTCGCCCACGGCGGTTGTGTTTCCAGTGGCGGAGATTACACGGGCCCTGAAAGCCAAGGGCGTGCGGGTACTGATCGACGGGGCGCATGGGGTTGGGCAGCTTGCGCTCGATCTGCCGGCGATCGGTGCGGATTGGTACACGGCGAACGGCCACAAGTGGCTCTATGCGCCGAAGGGGGCCGCTTTCCTTTATGCGACCGAGGAGGTTGCGGGCGAGACCGTGCCGCTGTCGATCAGTCATTGGCACGAACTGAAGTTTCCGCGCGCCTTCGACTATGTCGGCACGCGCGACGTCAGCGCGTTCTTGAGCGTGCCTGCCGGGATCGATTTCGTCGAACAGTTCGGTGCGGGAACGGTTCGCGACTATTTGAATGGCTTGTCGCGCGAAGGTGTCGCTCCAATGGCGCGGCTCGGGGCCGAACCGCTTGCGCCGGATGCGATGTTTGCGGCGATGCGGACCTATACCCTGCCCCAGCGGCGTCCCGCTGAGCCCGACGATGCGCTGCAGCTCATGCACGGGCTTTGGGAGAAGCATAGGGTGCAGGTCGCGTCGAACGCGTTTCAGGGCAAGCTGCTGTGCCGGCTGTCGGCGCAGATCTATGTCAGCCAAGCAGACTTCGAGCATGGGGTCGCGGAGCTCGACAAGCACGGATGGCTCGGGCGCTGAGAGTGAGGTTGTGATGGCCTATCAAAACGATGGCGGCAAGCCACGGTCACAGAAGAACGTGTTGGGCGGCGAACTGGCCTCCTGCAGCAACGATCCTGTCACCGGATTCTTCCGCGACGGGTGTTGCAACACGTCGCCGCAGGATGCGGGCTCGCATACGGTTTGCGCGGTGATGACGGCCGAGTTCCTTGCGTTCTCGAAAGCGCGCGGGAACGATCTTTCCACGCCGATGCCCGAATACGAGTTCCCTGGGCTGAAACCCGGGGACCGCTGGTGCCTATGCGCGCCACGCTGGCAAGAGGCGTTTCTGGCGGGCCATGCGCCGAAGGTCGTGCTCGCCGCCACGCAGGAAGGCGCGCTGGCGTACGCCGAGCTTTCCGACCTCAAACGCTTCGCCATCGATCTTAACTGAGCGCACCCTGACGGTTTGACCGGGCTCAGGAATTTGACTAGCGTCCGCGGCCAACGAAACAACGGGCGGCCGCTCCGGCGCTGGCGACGAAACTATGAGCCAAAACAAAGGTTTAATGCAGGGCAAGCGCGGCCTCATCATGGGGGTCGCGAACGATCGCTCGATCGCGTGGGGTATCGCAAAGCAGGTGCACGACCAGGGGGCGGAGCTTGCTTTCACCTACCAGGGGGACGCGTTGCGCAAGCGCGTCGAGCCGCTGGCGACCAGCATCGGTTCGAAGATCGTGCTGCCGTGCGACGTGACCGAGCAGGGCTCGATGGACGCCGTGTTCGAGACGTTGCAGAAGGAATGGGGCTCGCTCGATTTCGTCGTGCATGCGATCGGCTTTTCGAACAAAGACGAATTGCGCGGGCGCTATGTCGACACGACGTTCGACAATTTCCAGCTGACGATGAACATCTCGTGCTTCTCGTTCACTGCGATCGCGCAGCGGGCTGAGAAGATGATGCCCAACGGCGGGTCGCTGCTGACACTCACCTATCTGGGTTCCGAGAAAGTGATGCCGCACTACAACGTTATGGGTGTCGCGAAGGCGGCGCTTGAGGCGAGCGTGCGATATCTCGCCGAAGATCTGGGTAAGAAGGGCATTCGCGTCAATGCGATTTCGGCGGGGCCTATCAAGACGTTGGCCGCTTCCGGCATCGGCGACTTCCGATTCATTTTGAAGTGGAACGAGCTGAACGCGCCGCTGCGCCGCAATGTGACGATCGAAGAGGTCGGCAATTCGGGGCTCTATTTCCTCTCCGATCTGGGACGGGCGGTCACGGGCGAAGTGCATCACGTGGATGCCGGCTATCACATGGTGGGTCTTGCCGCGGTCGAGAAAGTTCACGAGAGCGCGCAGCTCTTGACCACGCTGTCGCCGGACGAATGATCCGGCACAAGCTCTATCTGGTTCGCCACGGACAAACTGAAGACAATGTTGCCGAGCGCCTGACCGGGCAGCGAGACTCTGCGCTTACACCTCTGGGCGAAGCACAAGCGATTGCGAACGGTCACCTGCTGAAAACGATGGTGGACGCAGCGTCGTGCGACTTCGTGGCGAGCCCGCTCGGGCGCGCGCGGCGGACGATGGAATTGGTCCGCGGCGCGATGGGCTTGCCGGTCGACGACTACCGAACCGATCCCCGCTTGATGGAGGCGGACTACGGCGACTCGCACGGACGCCCTTGGGCCGAGGCACACGCCATTCGCAAGGCGGTCGCGAACGGGGATCCCTGGAACACGCCCCATCCGGGCGGCGAGAGCCGTGCGCAACTCTATGCACGGGCCGTGGCGTTTTTGCATTCGGTCCAGCGCGATACGGTCGTGGTTTCCCACGGCGGACCGGTTCGGATGATCCGCGGCGCGTTGCTCAAGCTCGACAATGATGAGATTGTCGGCTTCGCGGCCTTGAACGCCGGTGTGATCGAAATTTCCGCCGCGGGCGAGCGGCTTCACGGACGCTGAAGGACACGGACCCTTGTCGCACAACACGTACGGCCATTTGTTTCGCGTGACGACCTGGGGCGAGAGCCACGGGCCCGCGCTTGGATGCGTCGTCGACGGCACGCCGCCCGGGATCGGCTTGAGCGAGGCCGACATTCAGCCTTGGATGGAAAAGCGGCGGCCGGGGACGTCGAAGTTCGTCACGCAGCGCCAAGAGACCGATATCGTCAAGATTCTATCCGGCGTGTTCTCGGACGACACGACCGGCGGGCAGGTGACGACCGGTACGCCGATTGCGCTGCATATCGACAATGTGGATGCGAAATCGAAGGACTATGAGGGCATCAAGGACAAGTTCCGCCCCGGTCACGCGGACTATGCGTATTTCATCAAGTACGGCGTGCGCGACTATCGCGGCGGCGGGCGGCAAAGTGCGCGGGAGACCGCGGCGCGGGTCGCAGCGGGCGCTATCGCGCGCAAGGTGCTCGACCATATCGTGCCGGGCGGCGTGAAGATTCGCGGTGCGCTGATCCAGGTTGGGCCACACAAGATCGATCGCAACGCTTGGGACTGGGCAGAGATCGAGCGCAATGCGTTCTGGTCGCCGGATGCAAAGGCCGCGGCGCTGTGGGAGACGTACCTCGATGAGCGGCGCAAGGCGGGTTCGTCGTGCGGCGCGGTGATCGAGGTTGTGGCTGAGAACGTGCCTGCGGGTTTGGGTGCGCCGGTTTACGGCAAGCTCGACGCCGACCTTGCGGCGGCGATGATGTCGATCAATGCGGTGAAGGGCGTCGAGGTTGGCGCCGGCTTTGCGGCTGCTGCGTTGTCCGGCGAAGAGAACGCGGACGAGATGCGCATGGGCAACGGCCGGCCGCGCTTTCTGTCGAACCACGCGGGCGGCGTGTTGGGCGGTATTTCGACGGGGCAAGACGTCGTGGTGCGATTTGCGGTGAAACCGACGTCGTCGATCCTCTCATCCCGCAAGACGATCACGCGCGACGGACAAGAGGCCGACATTCAGACGAAGGGCCGCCACGATCCGTGCGTCGGCATCCGCGCGGTACCGGTCGGCGAGGCGATGATGGCGGCGGTGCTTGCGGATCATCTTTTGCGGCACCGGGCGCAAGTGGGATAGTAGCAAAAGCGCGGAAGAGCCACCGCGCCGTAGGTCGAAATGGCGCAAAGAGGCTGCGCGGAAGGACGCGAAGCAAGATGGCTTGCTTTCGGCGTTCACGGATTCCGCCCTCATAGGCTTCGCCGATTTCTTCGTCAAATCGAAGCTTAAAACGAAGCGGCAGCGGCCGGTGAAGAAGCGTCGGATGCTATAGACTGCTTTCCACAAAAACTCTGAGATTGTGTGGCCACCAATCTAGATCCTCCTTTTCTTTCTCGTTCAATTCAAGTAGAAAGCCAAAATGTCTAGGCGTTTCTTACAGAGTTAGCGTCCGAGTTGTCGTTTGAAATAAACCTCTTGGAGACAAAGATGTTCAGCAAATCAACAACAATAATCATCTCTGTTTTTCTCTCTATCTGCGTGACCTCCACGATAGCGAGCGCGGGCGACATTAAGATCATATCCGCGAAGGTATTTAAGGTGTCGGACCGAACCTTCTTGCCAGACGGTAGTTTCTTGGAGCACGTCACCCAGCGCTGCCAGAACCGCACGACGTGTGAAAACGGTTTTGACTGCAACGCAAATGGCATTTCGCAGCAAATTATCTGCCAAGTCGTTTGGACTTGCTCCCCGTCCACAGCGGGCGACGACCCGTTCGTTGGACTTCCCGTAAACTTCATACAGCAGGTCGTCGGCCCGGGATCGCTTACAAGGATCAACAATTTGAAGTGCCCCGCCAACGGAACAGTACCGTCGTAGGCTGATCGGCGAACGGGCGGCTGGCTGGCAGATGATCGCGGCCGCCCGGCTCGAATGATGCGCCTCGTTGGCGCTTGAGCGTGCAACAGAACGTCGAGAACGCCCGCGGTCCCAGGAACTAGGCTGATAGAGCCTTACGCACTTCCGTCGACTTTAGGCTGCAGCGCGCAGGAAGTTTCAACGTTGCCGTCGTGCCCTGCCCCGGTTTGCTTTCGATCGAGAACGTCGCGCCGAGCGCTTCGGCAAAGCGGGTGCAGAGCGGTAGCCCCAAGCCCGTGCCTTCGGCGCGAGCAGTCATGCTGTTGCCGGCTTGCCCGAATGCAGTGAGCGCCACTTTGAGTTCTTCGGCCGTCATGCCGACGCCGTCGTCGGCGACGGTGAGCGCAACAGCGCCATCTGCGCCGGCTGAGGCCGTCACCATCACACGGCCGCCCTCGTTCGTGAACTTGATTGCGTTGGTCACCAGATTGATCAGAACTTGCTGCACCAGCCGCTGATCGGATTTCACAAGCGGCAATGCAGTCAGCGGCCGCCACTCGATTTCCAAGCGTTTGCGCTGCGCGCGTTCGCGCACGAGGCGCAGCACATCTTCGACCGCGTCGTCCACCACAAAAGCCTGCTCGTTCACCGTCAACGCGCCGGCTTCGATCTTCGAGAGATCGAGGACGTCGTTGATCAGCTTCAACAGGTGGACACCACTGTCGTTTATGTCCTTCGCGTAGTCCGCGTAGCGCTCGCTGACCGGGCCGAAGACGCCGCCACTGATCGTTTCTGAGAATCCGATAATTGCGTTTAACGGCGTACGGAGCTCGTGGCTCATGTGCGCCAGGAATTCCGACTTCGCGCGGTTTGCGCCTTCGGCGTCGAGTTTGGCGCGGAGAAACTCCTGTTGCTTGTCGATCAAGGCTTGGCGCAACGCGACTTCGCCGGTGACGAACTTGATTACCTGTCCTGCTGTCGAGCGCAGACCCAGGGCGCAGACGAGCAGTAGCACCGCGACGAGAACGTGTTCGAACGTTCCGCTTGAGAGCAAGGCAATGGCCAACGGCGCCACCGCGCAGAGCGCGAAGTACATTCCTGCCCGCGGGATCGGCATCAGCGCGGAACCGCTGCCCATGCCGACGCCCAAGATAAGGACCGCAAGCAGCATCAATTGCTCGGGCGATGCTACTTGGTAGAAAACGACCGTGCCAATGCTCCAGCAGAGCGCGCGGCCGATGCTTGCGACGACGATCAGTTCGATGACATGCTTGGCTTCGCGGTCGTTCAGTGTGTGCTTGCCGATGTCGAAGAGAAGCCACGGCACGATGGCGCTTACCGGCACAATGACCGAGCCCCATGCCAAAAGAACCGGCGTGGGTACCGTTCCCCAGAACGCTGCGATGACGGCGACCGCGATGATCGTGCCGCTGACGCCCAACGTCGGCGCACTGGCGGCGACACTGTGGATCTGGAGTTCCAACGCGGACGGCGTGCCGTCACCGGGTTGGATGGGACGGCCGAAGCGTGGGCGGAAGATGGGCATCAAAGGCATTGGCGGGCGAATTGTCCGGCGCTTTGGTTGCCAGTAACTTTACGCACGGGGCGTGAAGACGTTGCTAAAGCGTACTGCACTCGAACAAGGCAATTAACCCGCGCTCAACGCCTGGGGCCGCCAAACACCGCCACTTTCGACAAGAACGCAGGCGTTTGAAATTGGTGCCAGAGTCCAGCCGCTTCGAAGGCTTCGGCGATGTTCCAGGTTTGGTAGCTCTCGTAGTAGGGCTCGTGGAACGCTTGGGGGAAGAACTCGGTGAGGGCTTCAAAGCCTGGCGTGTCGCCCGGTTGGATGCTGTCGACCAGTACGAAGAGGCCGCCCGGCTTCAAGACGCGGGCGATTTCTTTGGCCACGATCGTGCGCACCTTCGGCGGGAGTTCGTGGAAGAGGTAGATCGCGGTCACGATGTCTTGGCTGGCGTCGGGAAGCGGCATCGCCTCGGCGTTCGCTTCCAGGAACGTCACGTCGCGCCAGGGCTTCAGTGCCTTCTTCGCTTGCTCGAGGTAGGCGGGTGAGAGATCGAGCGCGGTCGTGTTGATACGGGGCCAATTGTCTTTCACGAACGTCAGGAAGCGTCCCGTGCCCGCCGCGACGTCGAGCAAGGCCATGCTGCGCTGATCGCGGCCCTTCATGTGGGCGGCGATCGGCACTAGCGCTTGGCGGCGCATCGCGTCGGCGGTGCCCGCGAACAACGCCTCGACCTGGAAGTCGTAGAGCTTTGCCGAATCTTCCGTCAGCCAGCCGCCGGATTGGTAGTGGAAGTTCTGCAGGTAATAGCGCGGGAAATTCCTGCGGGCTTCTTCCGTCAACACTTCATCGTGG
The DNA here is from genome assembly GCA_044220975.1 of Micropepsaceae bacterium. Lineage (GTDB taxonomy): Bacteria > Pseudomonadota > Alphaproteobacteria > Micropepsales > Micropepsaceae > SZUA-430. The sequence goes on from JBGAPZ010000045.1 coordinate 22,624, forward strand.
ACGTGGTCGCGGCGGCGGCGCGCAACGTCGGGCACGTCGCGCAGGAAATCGAGCGAGCGGCGGAGCGTGCGGATCGCGCCGGCGTCGAGCGCTGCGGGCGCCGCATAGATGCCTTGTTCGATGTTTTTCCAGTCGCGTTCGAACAGGGCCTGCATCTCCCGCAAAAAGAGATCGCGTTTCGGGTAATCGTGCTCAACCTCGACCTTGCGCTCCGCGAACGCGGTGCCACGTCCAAGCCTGTTCGCCAGGATGTGATGACCGCCGTACCAAGCGACGCGCGCGGTTTGGCTCAGGCGATAGGCGGCGCGGGCGATCGGGTTTGCCATGGGCTTCGATGTTAGCCGAAGTCGTTCCGAAAGTCGTGCACCTGCCAGCCGGTAGGGGCTTGGCAGGTGCACCGGTTTCGCGTTGGAAATTGCTTACAGGAACAAGGGTAGTTGCTTCGACGCCAATACCAGTGCCGACGTCACTGTTCCGGCCCGTAGCGCCTTTCCCGAAAGCGTACCCAGGAGACTGGGCAGCGAGAGAGCGTGCAGCGTGCGCGAACCTGCGCCAGTGATGAGACGCAACAGCTCTGTCACGGCGTGCGAGATGATCGTGTCGACCGGTGCCAGTCGAACCCACAGCACCACACCGAATGCCAGCAACGGCGCCGCGCAGGCGAGAAGGGAGAGCCCATCATTGAGACCGTGATAGTCGGCGATGTTCAGCAAACCCAGCGTTCCGAGCGCGAGCAGCGTCGCTTGCCGCCACACCTGTGCCCGGCTGAGACTCAGCAGAGAGGAAAACGCGTCATTCCGGTTCGATTCAGATGGCGCGTGCGCGCCGTACCCGACCTGGCGCGCGACGAAGGATGTCAGCAGCTCCAGAAGGGCTAAGAGGCCGATCAGAAAGGAGGCGGCGGCCAACTTCCAGAGCGAAAGTTGGGCCAGGTAAGTATCGGTCGTGTCCCCGAGCAGGCCACCCAGCTTTTCGGGCGACACAGTCAGCAGCACTATCATTGCGGCGAACGCGATCCGAAGGAGCCAATTGCCAAGTGAGGTGTTCTGTTCTTGACGGTTACGCATGTGACTTCCTCAAATGTTGTGCATGCGCCAGTGCATGCGATGCGTAACCGTCTCATGATCAACGCTCGAACTTTAGAGCAGGAAGACAGATTCATAGCTTCACGGGCTGTGGATATAGCTCGACGTGTCGCTGCGAAACATTCCTGAGCAAGATTATTGCGCGGCCTGCGATTCGCACTTCTGCGCGATTCTGGGTTTTGAAGAGGTTCAGCCTGTCTGGACAAAGTTCGGAAATATCCAACACTGTCGGAACTATTTCCTGAACCGCTCGGCGACACCATCAATTCGAATGCCAGAAGACAAACAGCCGGTTGAAAGACTTCCCGACATACTTGCGCGCATAGCGAACTGCTTAGAGATCGGCGATTTCTCGACGCGGACGCCGGCGACCAAACGAGATGCTTCAACGATTGCCGGATTAATCTGTGCGAACGTCGAAGACTTAACCAGCGAAGAAAACCGCCGCCGCGTTTGGTTGCTCCACGCCGCAAAGCCGGACGGGTTCGACCAAGTCAACTTTCAACAGACGTTCAATGAACGCAGCTTCAGAGACTGGCTCGGCGGGAACCACCGCATGCAGGCGGCCACATTGTCCGCGCTGATGTTTTGGTTCCTCGCTTCATGGGGCAAGAAATTCAAGGCGCGCCGCCTCGGGAAAGAGGTAAAGGCGACTGCACGAAGCATATTAGAACTATCGCACCTGCCGGCGGCAAGGCTCGACAAAGCGCTCAAAGAAGCGATCGATGAGCTGTTTGGGCAACGGACGAAGCACCTCGAAACACTCTCGATCAGTCATCGCGTCGACACGATCCGCGAAAACAAGGCGCCCTGGCTCCGTAGCATTCAAGGCCTGTACAGGGTCTACCGCCACCGCTCCGATGAAGAGGAAGACCGATTTGTCGCGGAGCTGTTTCAGATCGATGCGCCCAACGAAACCGCATTTGGTTTCTTCGGCACTTACTACGAATATGGCCGCGAACGAGACGATGGCACCCAGGTCGCCGGTCAGGTTTGGGAATGCAGCGGCTTTGCCGACAATGACCTGCTTCACACTTCGATGTCGACTTTGGCATCAGGAAACCGTGTCATTCACGAACAGATGCAGATCGTCTACCCGGGTGGTCCGGGCGCACCGGTCATGTGCGGAATCCGCGTCGGCCTCACCGATATCAACGCGCACCTGGGCGTTTCGATCGTGTTGTTCGAGCGCCTGGCTGCATCTCGCAAAGACGTGACGAAGGTCGCAGGCGGGACAGTCCGTGGCTATGCGCAACAGCGCAAGGGTGTATTCGCGATCAATCCCGAGAACGCGCTTCACAAGTCGCGCCACAAAGCGCTCAACGAGTTGTTCGCGGAAGCGGAGCGGTCACGACTGATCTTGAAGAAGAACACCGTGTTTGACTTTGACGCCGCGGATATCGCGAAGGACTTTGCCAATCAACTCGGCACCGATGTCGGAAATCCGCTTAACGGCGAGGCGCCGGTACGTTCGCGTTAACGCTCGAATATTGCCACAAGTTCGATGTGGGGAGACCAGAGGAATTGGTCGATCGGCGTGACGGATTTCAGCGTGTAGCCGCCATCGATCAACGTGCGGGCGTCTCTTGCGAAGGTGGTTGGGTTGCAGGACACGGCGGCGATCGTTTTGACCTTCGACGTTGCGATCTGTTCGGTTTGTGCTTTGGCGCCGGCGCGCGGCGGATCGATGACGACGGCGTCGAACGCGTCGAGTTCGTGCTTCAGCAGCGGGCGGCGGAACAGGTCGCGGCGTTCGGCGGTGATTGGCTTTAGACCCGGCGCATTGCGTGCGGCGGTGAGCGCTGCGATCGCTGCGGCTTCGCTGTCGAAGGCCGAAACCGCGCTTTGGCGCGCGAGCGGGAACGTAAAGGCGCCGCAGCCCGCGAAGAGGTCGGCGACGCGCTTTGCTTTGCCGACGGCTTTGGTGACGAGCGTTTGCAGAGCAGCCTCGGCTTCGGGCACGGCTTGCAGGAAGGCGCCGGGCGGCGGCGTCACCTTGGCGCCGGCCCAGTCGAGGACGGGCGGCGCAGACTGCGCGACGAGTTCGCCGTTCACGGTGAGGCGGATGAGCCCAAGCTTGGCCGCGATCTCCGCGAAGCGCGTACGCAACGCGCCGTCCAACGTCATGCGGCCGACGCCTAGCGACATGTCGATACCGTTGTCGGCGCGGGTTACGTCGATCTCTGCGCGCGCGTGCTCGGGGAGCACGTCGCCCAACACTTCGCGCAATTTCGATACGAGCGCGAACAGGTCGGGATGCAAGACGTGGCACGCCGCCATGTCCACGATGTGGTGGCTGCCGCGCTCTTGGAAGCCGACGAACACCGTGCCCTCCACGAGCTTTGCGGTCAGAACGGCGCGGCGGCGTGTGCGCGGGGCAAAGGCGACGAGCGGGGCGACGACGATATCGGTAATGCCGCGTTGGCCGAGTGCCAGGACGACTTGCTCGCGCTTCCATTCGTGGTAGGCGGCCGTCTCCACATGCTGCAACGCGCAGCCGCCGCAAATGACGAAGTGTTCGCACACCGGTTTCGTGCGCGTCGGGCCGGGCTCGACGATTTGAACGATACGCCCGCGATCGCCTTCGACCTCCACCACCACCTTGTCGCCGGGCACGGTGAAGGGGACATAAAGACCGTCCGCCGTCTCGCCGTCACCCTTATGGCCGATGCGCAGGATGTCGACGGTGCGGGTGGGTGCGATGCTGTCGTAGATTGTCATTTCACTTCAACAATAGTCGTCAGGGCCGGGTCAAGCCCGGCCATGACGAATAATAGGGTTATGCCCGCAGACCGCTTGCCGCCGCGTGACCCAACGCCGTCAGCGCCGTCGCTACGATGTGCGGGGCGTTGAGCTCGGCGATGTCGTATTGTTTCTGCGGCGTGTCGTGGTCGATGAAGATGTCGGGCAGCGTCATCGGGCGGAACTTGCAGCCGCGGTCGAAGAGGCCGGCTTTGGCCATGAACTGCATCACGTGGGCCGCAAAGCCGCCGATCGCGCCTTCTTCGATCGTGATCAGCACTTCGTGGTTGGCGGCCAGGCGGCGGACGAGGTCTTCGTCGAGAGGTTTGCAGAATCTGGCGTCGGCGACCGTCGTCGGCAGGCCGCGGGCGGCCAGGTCGTCGGCTGCTTTCAGCGCTTCCTGCAACCTGGTGCCGAAGCTCAGGATCGCGATCTTCGAACCTTCGCGGATGATGCGGCCTTTGCCGATTTCGAGTGGCGTTCCCTTCGCGGGCAGTTCGATGCCCACGCCTTCGCCGCGCGGATAGCGCACCGATGACGGACGGTCGTCGATCGCGGCGCAGGTGGCCACCATGTGGCGGAGTTCGAGTTCGTCGCTGGGCGCCATCACCACGAAGCCAGGCAGCGTTGCCAAGTACGTCGTGTCGAACGAGCCTGCGTGCGTCGCGCCATCGGCGCCCACGAGGCCCGCGCGGTCCATCGCGAAGCGCACCGGCAGTTTCTGGATCGCGACGTCGTGCACCACCTGGTCGTAGGCGCGCTGCAGGAACGTCGAATAGATCACGGCGAACGGCTTGTAGCCTTCGGTCGCGAGGCCGGCCGCGAACGTTACGCCGTGTTGTTCGGCAATGCCGACGTCGAACATGCGGTTCGGAAAGCGTTTCGCGAAGAGGTCGAGGCCGGTGCCGGACGGCATCGCGGCGGTGATCGCCACGATCTTCTCATCCGCCTCGGCTTCTGCGATCAAACTATCGGCGAAGACCTTCGTGTATTGCGGCGCGTTCGAGGGCGTCTTCTTCTGCGTACCGGTAACGACGTCGAACTTCACGACGCCGTGGTATTTGTCGGATGCGCTTTCGGCGGGCGCGTAGCCCTTGCCCTTCTTCGTCACCACGTGGACCAGGATCGGGCGGTCGATCGCCTGATCGCGCACGTTCTGCAGCACGGGTAGAAGGTGGTCGAGATTGTGGCCGTCGATGGGCCCCACGTAATAGAGGCCCAACTCTTCGAACAGCGTGCCGCCCATCCAATAGCCGTGCGCATAGCGTTCGGCGCGGCGCGCGCTTTCTTCGATGAAGTGCGGGAAGTTCTTCGCCAGCTGCTTCGCGAAGTTGCGCAGCGTCGTGTAGCCCTCGGACGAGACCATGCGCGAGAGGTAGGCGCTCATGCCGCCGACCGGCGGGGCGATCGACATGTCGTTGTCGTTCAAGATCACGATGAGACGCGAGCGCGAGGCGCCGGCGTTGTTCATCGCCTCATACGCCATCCCGGCCGACATCGCGCCGTCGCCGATGACGGCGATGATGTTGCGCTTCTCGCCCTTTAGGTCGCGCGCGACGGCCATGCCGAGGCCCGCCGAAATCGACGTCGAAGAATGCGCGGCGCCGAACGGGTCGTACTCGCTTTCGCTGCGTTTCGTGAAGCCGGACAGGCCGCCGCCCATGCGCAGCGTGCGGATGCGGTCGCGACGGCCGGTTAGGATTTTGTGCGGGTAGGCTTGGTGGCCCACGTCCCAGATCAGCCGGTCGTACGGCGTGTTGAAGACGCTGTGCAACGCGACGGTGAGCTCGATCACGCCGAGGCCAGCGCCCAAGTGGCCGCCGGTGACGGAGACCGCATCGATCGTTTCGGTGCGCAGTTCGTCGGCGAGTTGTTTCAGCTGATCGCGCGACAGGTTGCGCATGTCGGCGGGCGACTTGATCGTATCAAGCAGTGGGGTCATCTGAACCCTTGGATCTCTACGCTAACTTTCGACACGTCCGCCACCTTAGAAGGTAGAGCACGGTCGCACTGAATTATTGCGGCATTTAGGCACGCCGATCAACGACATAGGCCGTGAGGCCGCGCAGAAGGTCGGCCTTTTCATCAAAGACTTCAAGGTGGCGGGCGGCTTGCGTGGCTAACAGTGCAGCTTGTGCGCTCGCGCGTTCGGCGCCCAGCACTGTGACGAATGTCGCCTTGCCCGCTCTTTCATCCTTGCCCGCGGCTTTACCCATCACGGCGGGGTCGCCTTCGATATCGAGCAGGTCGTCGACGATTTGGAACGCCAACCCCAAATCCTGCGCATAGTTCGTCAGTGCACGGAGCAAGGGCGGCGAGGCTTTGCCCATAATCGCACCCGCCTCGCAGGCGAACGCGATCAACGCGCCGGTCTTCAAGCGCTGTAGACGCGTGATGTGGCCGATGTCGGTGATATCGGCGCCTTGGGCGGCGATGTCGATCATCTGGCCGCCGACCATGCCGTTCGAACCTGCGGCATGGGCGAGGCGCGCGACGAGTTCCACGCGGACGTGCGGGTCGGGATGGGTTTCCGGTGCTGCCAACAGCGCGAAGGCGTGGGTGAGCAGCGCGTCGCCGGCCAGGATCGCGGTCGCCTCGTCGAACTTCTTGTGCGTCGAGGGCTTGCCGCGGCGCATGTCGTCGTTGTCCATCGCGGGCAGGTCGTCGTGGGCCAGCGAATAGGCATGCACGCACTCGACGGCCGCGGCTGCACGGGCGAGCGCGCGGCGGTCGACGCCGAATTGGCGGCCGGACTGCAGCACCAGGAACGCGCGCACGCGCTTGCCGCCCTGGACCGTCGCATAGCGCATCGCCTCAATCATGCGCGCCTGTGGGCCCATGGGCTCAGGCAGCAGCTCGTTCAAAATCTCTTCCATGAAGACCGCTGCTTCGTGAAGCGCGGGCTCGATCGGGGTTGTGGTCATCGGTTATTTGTCGAACGGTGCGGTCGTGGGGCCGGAGGGGGTGATGACGATCTTCTCGATGCGGGCTTCCGCGTCCTTGAGCTTCGCCTCGCAGTGCGCTTTGAGCGCCGTGCCGCGTTCGTAGGTGTTGATGGAATCCTCAAGGCCGACCTGGCCCTTTTCCAACTGCTGGACGATCTGTTCCAGTTGGGCCAAGGCCTGTTCGAAACTCAAGGTGGCGATGTCGTTTTTGTCGTCCTTTGCCATCGGTGCGTCCGGTCGTTTTTGTTGGTTGGGGGTATACTGGTTTCGCGCGGGGCGGTCGAGGGATTCAACTTCCGCCTTTGGCCTAACTCACTGTATGGTGGGTGAAATCCACCCTCCCCCGCATAGGCAAGCACCCATGACGCAGCCCACACTCGACCTCGCCACCGCGAGCGCCGCGGAGACCGCGCGCGCCGTCAACAGCGGCGTCATTTCGGCCTTGGAGGTTTGCGACGCGGCGATCGCGCGCATCGAAAAAGGCGACGGCGAAATCAACGCGGTCGTCGTGCGCGACTTCGAGCGTGCGCGGGCGCAGGCCAAGCGCGTCGATCAGGCGCGCGCGAAGGGCGAGCGCGGGGCGCTCATGGGTGTCGCCATGACGGTGAAGGAATCGAACGACGTGGCGGGTCTGCCGTCGACGTGGGGGATGCCGGTCTTCAAGGACTTGCCGGTGACACAAGACAGCGTCCCGGTGCAGCGGTTGAAGCGTGCAGGCGCCGTCATTCTGGGCAAGACGAATGCGCCGGTCGCGCTTGCCGATTGGCAGGCGGTGAACCCGGTCTATGGGCGGACCGTGAACCCGCACGATCATGCGCGCTCACCCGGCGGGTCGTCGGGCGGATCGGCGGCGGCGCTCGCGAGCCGAATGGTGCCGCTTGAGATGGGTTCCGACATCGGCGGTTCGATCCGGGTGCCCGCGCATATGTGCGGCGTGTTCGGCTTGAAGCCGACCTATGGGATCGTGCCTCTCAAGGGGCATGGGTTTCCGGGTACGGACGGGGCGCCGGTCGACCTTGCAGTGGTCGGGCCGATGGCGCGGACGGCTGAGGATTTGGAGATTGCGCTGGACATCATCGCGGGGCCGCTACCCGGTGTTCGCATGAAGCTTGAGCTTCCGGCGGCGCGGCATGCGTCGCTGAAGGATTACCGCGTGCTGGTGATCGACAAGCATCCGGTTGCTGCCACGGCATCGAGTGTGCGTGACGCATTGAACGGTCTTGCGAACAAGTTGGAAGAGGCCGGCGCGCATGTGATGAGCGAGGCCAATGTTCCCGACCTTGGGACGGGTCTTGCCGCCTACATCCAAATGCTGACCGCGATCACGACGCGCGGTGCCCCGGGTGCGACGCCGATCGACGCGCATACGTGGATGGGCTTGCTCGACGAGCAGGCGCGGACGCAGCGCGCGTGGGAAGCCCTCTTCAAGGACATCGACGTCGTGCTGACGCCGCCGTTCGGTGTCCCCGCATTTGCGCACGACGACAATCCGGTTTGGGCGG
>JBGAPZ010000046.1:0-35282 GCA_044220975.1 Micropepsaceae bacterium
GGCAGAAGCGGGCGCCACCGCCGTCATCCAACCGGGCGCCTGATGCGCGACGAAGAAGTCATCGCCGCCGACGAACGCAACCTCGCGATGGTCTTCACCGGAATGCGCCACTTCAGGCACTAACGGTCACTGGCAAATTCAGGCCAGGCGTTCCGTCTTCACGAACAACATCCTGACCCACCCGATCCTGGAGCAGGATCAGGACGAAGCGAGGCCGAGCGCGTTGTTGTTCGTTCCGTCAGCAGGCGACGACGAACGGCGCCAGAAACGCCGCTGCGGTGCCCGACAGCGCATAAAGCCCGAAGAACTCCGTCATCTTGGACGCCGGCGCGATGCGCGCGAGCATTGTCCGGCTGTTCGCGTAGGCGGCCGTGATGAAGATCGCGATGATGATCACGATGATGACGTAGATAATTTCGGGCCACGTGTTGAAGAACGGAAGGCTGTGCACCGGCGGCGACGTTGGGTCATACGGGAATAAAGAACAAGATACGGTCCGGCCGCATCGAAAGCGACAGCACGAGGCCGATCATCGTGCCGCCGACCGAGATCATCACCGCCGTTGCGCGAATGAATTTTTTGATCGATCCAGCCGCCAAACACGCCGCCGAAGGTCGCGAACACGGAGAGAATAACGCCATAGACCAACATGTCGAGCGGTCCCCACGAGAACGTCGTGGCGGCGTAAATGCCCCCGAAAATCAGGATCGCGTTGTTGCCGTCGTTGTAGATCATGCGCGCGACGAGATAGGTCGCGACGTTCCGGTACTGACGAAGGCTCAGCACGGTGCGGACCGCGAGCGAAGCCCTGGTCGACAGCGGCAATGGGTCCAGCGCTTGGTCTTGGGCTGGTCCGGCGTAAAGAAGAACAACGGCAACCCGAAGATCGCGAACCAAATGACGAACAGCGGCCCGACCAAGCGCTCCGGCTCGTGCGCGGCTTGATCTACGCCGAACCAAGGTTCCGGCGGCACGAATGACCAGTTCGTGTCGTCCTGACCAGGCAACACGAAGACGATCAAGCATGAAGATGAACAAAATGACGCCGGAGAGATTGCCGAGCGTGAGCGCCAGCCCGACAATGCGCCCACGCGTTTGTCCGTCACGATTGTCGGTAACATGGCGTTGTGGAACACCGCCGTGAAGTCGAACGACACGATCGTCGCCACCAGCAGAACGCAGGTCACAAAAACGAGAGCCTGGCTTCGTTCGGCATTGCGTTCCTATAAGAGGCCGGCCGTCACGTACAGCGACACCGACCACACGAAGAGCCAGGGCTTGCGCCAGCCGCCCGCATCGGCGATCGCACCGATAAACGGCGCGACGATGGCGATGGGATCAATCCGGGCGGAGAGTTCAGTCGCCCCACAGCGCCTGTCCTCTGACTGCATCGCCGACCAAGATGGATGTGAAGTAGGGCGCGAGATGTAGATCGTTATCAGGAAGCACATGCGGATTGCGCGCGCCTTCAAAGAACGCCCAAGCCCATTGCCTGAGTGGTGACGCGTATGTCCTGCCGCTCGCAGACGAAATCCGGAACTGCAGTCCAACGCGCGCGCAAATTGGGCTTGGCGGGCAGGGTGTCGCTCATGTGAAAATCCGAATAGCGGTTGCCTGACCTTACCCGCGAACCCGCGCGACAAGCGAGGGCCTTGACGGCCCTGACATTCAGCACGGTCCAGTGTGCATGTGCTTCGTCCTTCATTTCCATTCATGACCATCTCCTGGGAAGCTGCCGCAGCTGCGCTGGTGGCCGCCGTTCTGCACGCGGCCTGGAACGCCGGCTTGAAGGCGGGCAACGATCGGCTGCTCGACGCGGCGCTCCTGTTTGCGGTCGCGGGAGCAATCGGCCCTCACCGTCGTGTTCTTCGTACCGCCGATAAACGCGGAGGCGGCACTATGGGTTCAGTGTCACCGCCGCGCTGCACCTGCCGTACGTCTATTTCCTTGCCCGCGCATACGAACTCGGTGAGCTCAGCCACGTCTACACGATCGCACGCGGGACGCCGCCGCTCATGATCACGGCGCTCGCCGCCTTGACCATCGGTGAATTCCCCACAACGACGGCACTTGCAGGCATCGCCTTAATCAGCGTCGGCATCCTCACCGTCGGCATGAGCCCCGGTGCCCACCGCCACGGCACGCTCTCGCTGTCGCCGTCTCGATCGCGCCTACAGCATCTCCGACGGCATCGGCGTGCGCGCGTCGGGAAACGCGCTTGCCTACACCGGCTGGGGTTCTCGCCGTTGGCCTGACCACGCGTCATGGCGTTTGATCCTGCGGGTATTGGGCTCGGCTAAGCAAGCTGAAGCAACGCGCGGTTGTCGGCGGCGCGCTGTCATTCGTCGCCTACGGCCTCGTCCTCTGGGCCATGACGTTCGCACCGATCGCTGGCGTCAGCGCGTTCCGCGAAACCTCGGTCGTGTTTGCATCCCTAATCGGCATCATATTCTTCGGCGAACGCGCAGGACCGCGCCGCCTATTTGGCGCTGCGATCGTCGCTGTAGGTGCCGTGGTCTTGAAGCTTGCTTAGCTAAGCCAGCAAGTCCAGAATTTGGCCCGCCGCCAGCGTCAGCCGGGCCACCGTGAACGTTCCCGACCGCTCGAGATCGGCAACGAGCGTCGCAACCCGCTCCACCTGCTCGCGTGGGATACCCGGCCCAAGCCTCGACCGCGGCAATCCCGGCTGCACGATTGTCTCCGCTCGTCCCGTTCGCAAGCGCGCGCGAAGCCAGCGTCCGTTGGTGCCCGAAGAGATCGTCGATCAACCGCCGCACCGCGAAATCCAGCGGCCTGCAAGTTCATGCGTTCGCCGCAGCCGCAGCCGATCGACGCCGATCGTCCGCGCCGCCGCAAAATAGGCACCCGCCACCATATCAAGCGGCTTCTTCGTCTCGCCGGAAAGTCGTGCGATATCGGGCGTCGCGCCGACTGCGGACAGCGCGATATCGTTCGCGAGTTCGTCCGGCATGCGCGTCGTTTAAGTTCGTTGATCGTGTCGATGATCGCCTTGCTTTCGGCTTCCGAAACCAGCGTCGAGAACGTGCCGCGCAGGCTGCTCACGCTCATGCGTATGGCGCGATCGTATCGGCGATCGGTTGCTGCGGCACATGCCGATGGAACCACAGCGTCCGCCGTTGCAGATGCAGCGCCAATTTGCCGTGCATGCGTAATTTTCGCACGCCGCTGCCACCTTGTTGTCGGTTCGTTGATACTGTCGGCGATCTTGTCGATGCCGAATACGTTGAGCGCGATTGTGTAGGCGCGGGCGAGGGCAGGGTCCTCGCTCGCGCTCGCCTCTTTCAGCCGGTGCATGAACAACGGCCCGCCGNAGAGACCGGACAATGCGCCGACCCGTTTTTCAGTCGCCAATGTCGGCAACATCGCGTTGTGGAACACGGCCGTGAAGTCGAACGACACGATCGTCGCCACCAGCAGAACGCACGTGACAAAAGCGAAAGCCCCGCCTCGTTCGGCATTGCGAACCAAAGAAGGCCCGCCGTTACGGCCAGCGAGATCGAGAACGCCGCAAGCCATGGCTTTCGCCGGCCACCGGCATCGGCGACCGCACCCAGCATCGGTGCGATGACCGCGATGATGAGGCCCGCTAACGAGTTCAGATCGCCCCACAGCGCCTGACCTTTCACCGGTCGCCGACAAGCTGCATGTAAATACGGCGCGAAGATATAGATCGCGATCAAAAGCACGTGCGGATTGCGCGCGCCTTCGAACCACGCCCAAGCCCATTGCCCAAGAGGCGATGCGCTCGTACCGCCGCTGGCCGAGGGTTCTTGGAACGTGTCGTCAAGCGTTCGACAAGACCCGGTCGGGCAGGCGGCGCCGTCTCGCTCATGAATGTCCTGGTTGGCCTGAATAGCGTGGTGCTCAACCTTACGCACGAAACCGCGCGACACGCGAGGGCCTTGACGCCGTCGTGATGCGCACGCTCCAGTGCACACGTGCGTCGCTCTTCATTCCGCTCATGACCATCCCTTGGGAAGCCGCCGCGGCCGCGCTCGTCGCCGCCGTGTTGCACGCAGCGTGGAACGCGGGCCTCAAGGCCGGCAACGATCGCCTGCTCGACGCGACGCTGTTGTTTGCGGTTGCTGGGGCGATTGGGCTTGTCGTGGCATTCTTTGCGCCGCCGCTGAATGCGGCAGCCATACCGTGGATCTGCATCACGGCAGCGCTCCACTTGCCCTACGTCTACTTCCTAGCGCGCGCGTATGAACTCGGCGAACTCAGCCACGTCTACACGATCGCGCGCGGTACGCCGCCGCTCATGATCACGGCGCTCGCCGCTATGACCGTGAACGAATTCCCCACAGTGACGGCGCTAACGGGCATCGTGCTGATCAGCATCGGAATTCTAACGGTCGGAATGAGTCCCGGCGCGCATCGGCATGGCACGTTGCTTGCGGGCGCAGTGGCGATTTCGATCGCCTTCTACAGCATCTCCGACGGCATCGGTGTCCGCCTCTCGGGCAGCGCGCTGGCCTACAACGGTTGGGTCTTCTTCGCGGTCGGCGTCACGACAGCCGCCATGGCGTTGTGGCTGCGCGGGCCGCACATCGTAAGCTACGCGCGCACACATTGGCCAAGAGCCGTGATCGGCGGCGCGCTGTCGTTCGTAGCGTACGGTTTGGTTCTCTGGGCGATGACCTTCGCCCCAATCGCCGGCGTCAGCGCCTTCCGCGAAACCTCGGTCGTGTTCGCATCCATGATAGGCATCGTGCTTTTCGGCGAACGCGCGAGCGCCCGCCGCCTGGCCGGCGCCGCCATCGTCGCGATCGGCGCCATTGTTCTGAAAGTGGCTTAGGCCAGCAAGTCGCGGATCTGCCCCGCCGCCAGCGTCAGGCGCGCCACCGTGAACGTACCCGACCGCTCGAGATCACCGACCAGTGTCGCGACCCGCTCCACCTGTTCGCGATGCGTCGCAGCCCAGGTTTCGACTGCGGCTGAACCTGCTGCGCGATTGTCGCCGCCATTTCCGTTGGCAAGCGCCCGCGAAGCGAGCGCGCGCTGGTGCACGAAGAGATCATCGATCAAGCGTCGCACGGCGAGCCTGTCCCAATGCTCGGGCAGGTTCATCCGTTCTGCGGCGAGACGCAGCCTATCGACGCCGATCGTCCGGGCCGCCGCAAAGTAAGCGCCGGCCACCATGTCGAGCGGCTTCTTCGTCTCGCCCGAAAGCCGCGCGATATCCGGCGTTGCACCGATTGCAGACAATGCGCCAATGTCGTCAGCCAGTTCGTCCGGAACTCCGGCCGCGCGCAACTCATTGATCGCCTCGATGATCGCTCGACCCTCGGTCTCCGAAACCAGCGTCGAGAACGTGCCACGCAATTTTGCGACACATTGCGAATACGGCGCGATCGCGTCCGCGATAGGCATCGCCGCCGGCACGTGCCGATAGAACCACAACGTCTGCCGCAACAGGTGCAGTGCCAGTTTGGCGTGCATCCGCACTTGCACCGACGCGGCCACCTTGTTGTCGAGCGCGTTGATACCGTCAGCGATCTTTGCGATCCCGAACACGTTGAGCGCGATCGTGTAGGCACGGGCAAGCGCCGGAGATTCGCTCGCGCTCGCCTCTTTCAGCCGATGCATGAACAACGGCCCGCCGCGATTGACGATGTCGTTGGTCAGCGACGTCGCCACGATCTCGCGACGCAGCCGATGCGCCGCCATCCCCTTCGGCAGTCGTGCGCGCACGTCGCTCGGGAAATAGTGCCTCAGCGTCTCGGCGAAAAACGGATCGTCGGGGAGCGTGGAGTGGTTGATCTCATCGAACAACTGCAGCTTCGCGTAGGCGAGCAGCACCGCAAGTTCCGGCCGCGTCACACCCTCGTTGCGGTTGGCGCGTTCCGCAAATTCTCCGTCGACGGCAGGCCTTCGACCGCCCGGTTGAGCCGTCCGTCGCGCTCCAGCGCGCGCATGAAGCGGCCGTAACCGTCGGACTCCCAAGCGCCGCCAGCTTGCGCAACGCTCAACGCCAAGGACTGATTGTAATTGTCGGCCAGAACCAGATGCGCAACCTCATCCGTCATCTTCGCAAGCAGCGGATCGCGCTCCGACGCTTTGAGTTCGCCCGCCGCGATCGACGCGTTCAGCAGAATCTTCAGATTGACCTCGTGGTCCGACGTGTCGACACCGGCCGAGTTGTCGATCGCGATCCGTGTTCAATCGCCCGCCCGCCTTCGCATACTCGATGCGTCCGGCCTGCGTCGACCCAAGGTTCGCACCTTCGCCGATCACTCTGGCCCTGATGTCGCGCCCGTCGACGCGTAGTGCGTCGTTCGCCTTGTCGCCGGCATCGGCGTTGCTCTCGGCTGAGGATTTGACGAACGTGCCGATCCCGCCGAACCACAACAGATCGACCGGCGATTTCAGCAACGCCCGCATCAACTCGGCCGGTTCCGCCTGATCGGTCGTCAGTCCCGTCAATGCCTTCACCTCGGGCGACAACGGAACCCGTTTCATCGACCGCGAATAGACGCCGCCACCTTTGGATATCTTCGTTTGGTCGTAGTCTGCCCACGATGAGCGCGGCAGGTTGAAGATGCGCTGCCGCTCGGCGAAGCTCACGGCGATGTCGGGGTGCGGGTCTAAGAAAATGTCGCGGTGATCGAAAGCAGCGACAAGCTTCGTCTCTTTCGACAGCAGCATGCCGTTGCCGAACACGTCGCCCGACATATCGCCCACGCCCACCACGGTGAATGGCGTTGTCTGAATATCCGTCCCGATCTCGCGGAAGTGACGTTTGACGGCTTCCCACGCGCCCTTGGCGGTGATGCCCATCTTCTTGTGGTCGTAGCCCACCGAGCCGCCACTTGCGAACGCATCCGCGAGCCAGAAGCCATAGTCCTTCGAAATGCCGTTCGCGATGTCGGAGAACGACGACGTGCCCTTGTCCGCCGCGACCACGAGATACGGGTCGTCGGCATCGTGCCGTACGACGTCTGTTGGCGGCACAATCTTACCGTCCGGCGCGATGTTGTCTGTCATGTCGAGCAGCGAGGCGATGAACGTTTTGTAGGCGGCAATACCGCCCGCAAGCCACGCTTCGCGGTTCGACGCTGGCGGCAGCTTCTTAGGGTAGAACCCACCCTTCGAACCGACCGGCACAATCACCGCGTTCTTCACCTGCTGCGCCTTCACGAGCCCCAACACTTCGGTGCGGAAATCTTCGCGCCGGTCCGACCAGCGAAGGCCGCCGCGCGCAACCTTGCCGAACCGCAAGTGCACGCCCTCGACCTCGGGCGAATAGACGAAGATCTCGACCATCGGCCGGGGCAGCGGCAGATCTTCGATCTTCGACGAATCGATCTTGAACGCAATCGACGGCTTGTCCTTCTGAAAGAAGTTCGTCCGCAGCGTCGACTGAATGACATTCCGGAAGCGGCGAATGATGCGGTCGTCGTCGAGGCTCGGCACTTTGGCGAGCGCTTCGTCGACTTCAGCGTTGATCCTAGCTTCCAGCGCGGGGCGGTCCGTGACGCCAACCTCGAAACGCGCTTTGAACAAACGCACTAGTGCTGCCGCGATTCGCGGATTGCGCCCAAGCGCTTCTTCCATCAACGCCTGGCTGGCGCTGAACGCGGCCTGGCGCAGATACTTCGCCACGCCGCGCAGCATCGCAACGTCGCGCCACGCGATCTCCGCTTGCAGGGTCAGCCTGTTGAACTTGTCGCTCTCGGCAGCACCGCGCCAAACGGTCATGAACGCCTCTTCGAAGAGGCGCATCGCGGCTTCCCGCTCCGGCGTTAGTTGCCCGCGCAGTTTCAGATCGTGGATCGTCACCAACGCGTCGCTACGTTTGACCGGATAGTTCACCTCTTCGATCGCGCGAAGTCCGAAATCCTCGAGCACGGGCAAGAGATCGGAAAGCTCGATCACCCCGCCTGCATGATAAATCTTGAAGTGGATGACGCCGTCGTTCGGATCGGTGCCGCCCGATGAACGCAACGCCAATGCACCGGCGCCGGCCTGCATAACCTCCTCGGCTTTCCCGATATCCAGAATTGCTTCTGCAGGTCCGAACGCCTCGCGGTAGGCGTCGGAGAACGCGCTCGAATAGCGCCCGAGGATCGTGTCCACTTGCTCTGGCGCCATCGAGCGAGAGAGCGCGTCAGAGAAATCGTCGCTCCACAAGCGCACCGCTTGCGCCAACCGCGCCTTCAGCGCCGCATGGTCATAGGTCTTCGGCGGCCCGTCCTGGAACATCACCGTGAAGTGGATGCGGGCCATCTGCCCTTCTTCGGTGTGCGGATAGGCGCTCGCGATCTGGCCGCCAAGCGTTTCGGTCAGAATGCCGCCTAACGATCGGATCAACCCGCCGCGAAATTTGTCGGCGGGGAAATACACATGAACGGACGCGAAGCGCTCGAACGTGTCGAAGCGAATAAAGACGTTTGTATCGGGCCGGTCGCCCAGATGGGCGAGAGCAGGCCCAGTCCGCAAAAGATCGGCCTCCGAAACCTGAAACAGCTCGTCGCGCGGCAGATTGTGCAAGACGACCGCGAGTGCCTTCGCGTTGTGACTGCCCTTCGGAAAACCCGACTTCGCCATCACGTTTTGAACTTTGCGCCGCAGGAACGGGATATCGCGTGGGCTGTCGTGATAGGCGGCCGACGTGAAGAGCCCGATGAACCGGCGTTCGCCGATCAGCTTTCCGTCTTTGAACCGTTTGACGCCGATATAGTCTTCTTGCACGCGCCTATGCACAGGCGACTTCTCAAGCGATTTCGTAACGATCAGCGGCGACGGCTGCATCATGAAGGCGCGCACTTCCGGCGTCATCGTCGCGCGGTCGGTGCCGCGTCGGATCACTCGCCTCTCAGGATCGCGCAGAAGACCGAGCCCCGTCTCCGCCAATGGCCGCAACTGTCCGTCGCCCTTCGGATCGAACGCATAGTCGCGCGTGCCCAAGAACGTGAAGTGGTTCTGCTTCAGCCAATTGAGGAACGCGACGGTCTCTTCGATTTCCTCCTTCGGAGCGGGCGGTGGATTTTTGCCCAAGTCGACGATGGCCTCGTCGACGCGTTCCAGCGTCGCCTTCCAATCGGTCACAGCTGCTGTCACGTCGCGAAGCACCTGTGCGATGCCCGATTGAACGGCCGCAACTTGCTCCGGCGTTCCCAGCCTTGAGATCGCAACGCAGATCATGCTTTCCGGCTGGCCGTCGCCGTCGAAAACGAACGCGCGAAATGTGCCGCTGGCGTCGCGCTTCACCTTGAAGATCGGATGAAACACCGCTTTGATTTTCGCGCCGCGCTCGCCGAGTTCGCTCAAGATCGAATCGACGAGGAATGGTTTGTCGTCGTTGATCGTAGCGACCAGCGTTACCGGCGCCGCAAACCCGTCGCGCTGCATCTCGGGTGTGTACACGCGCAAGAACGTGGTGCCGGGTTTGCGCTGAGCGGCTGCCTGCCAAAACATCCGCGCGATGCCGGCTTGCACGTCCTTCGAAAACCCGACGAGGTCTTCGGGTGCCGCCCCCGAAAAGAAATGTTGCACGAACTGAGAGAACCCTTGCAGGTCGGCTTCCAGCGCAGCGGTCATATCCAGCCATTGAGAAGGGCCGCGGATGTGGATCGGCGGCCGGGTGAGCAAGTGGCGCGGATATAGCCACAAAACCGTGCTCAAGTCCGCTTCTTTACCGCGTCACTTGCGCCGGTGTTTCGCACGTGCGAAGCGGACAGAAATGGAAAAAGAAGTCGTCGTATTTGATACGGAATTCACTGCATGGCGGGGCTCCGTGGAACGAAACTGGACCGGCCCCGGTGAGTTCCGCGAGATCGTGCAGATCGGTGCCGTGCGCATCGACGCTGAGTCGCTCGCCGAGACAACGGCGTTCACCGTACTGATCCGGCCCGTCAAGAACCCCGTTCTGTCGGACTACTTCGTCGATCTGACGCGAATCACGAATGAGCGTGTCGCAGCCGATGGAGTCGATTTTGCCATCGGCGCAACCGCGTTCGCAGCGTTCGTCGGCGCGCGGCGCTTGTATTGCTACGGCCGCGACGATCGCATCATCGCGCGCAACGCGGAACTCATTGGCGCGTCGCAACTCTGGACGAACACGACGGCGACAAACCTCCGCGAATGGCTGGTTGAAATCGGGATCGTGTTGGCGGGCGTATCGTCGGGGACGCTCGCCAAACACGTCGGATCTGTCTCGCAAGGCCGCGCGCACGATGCATTGATCGACGCGCGCTCGCTTGCCGAAGCCGTGCGCTACCTCGTCAAGAAGGGCGCGCCGAATCCGTTCCGTGAAAGCGGTAATGGCCGGTGATTGTAAGGCCAAACAGCATGTCCTCGATCTGCGGACCGAAGCCGATATTGTGCATGACCAGCGGCCGCTTCCCGTCGCTGGATCGGCGCTCTGTCACCATGCCGATATGCGGCCGGCCGTCGGCAAGCGCCCATGCCACCACGTCGCCAGGCTTATAGGAATCGCCGTTCGCGCTGACCGGCAGCGATTTTCCATGCCGCGAAAAGTACGTTGCCAAGTTCGGCACACGTCGGTGGTCGATGTTCTTATCCGGTGCCTTCAAGCCCCAGCGTTTCGGGTAGATGCCGAATGCCCGGCTCATATCTTCGTGCACCAAACGCTGCAGATCGATCCCCAGCAGACGATAGGCCCGCACGATTTCGTCCGCGCACACACCGCGGTCGGCCGCCACGTCGCCATTCGGGTAGGTGAGGCGTTGGTAGGCGGCGTCGTAGACCACCTGATGGGTAGCCCGCTCCTCCGCAGCCGCCGCGAGGCGCAACCCGTAAGCAAGCCTTAGGTCCTTCCAGTCCTTGTTGACCTTAAGGTCATCGGGTGGCCCGAGTAACGCATTGGCGGCCGACTTCACCGTCTGCGGGATTTGTGGGGCCGCGTCGCACGCTCCCAGGAGTGCGAAACCAGCCACGAGGCCAGCCAACCGGGCGATTGCAACCATGGTTTCCATGGCCTCCATCGTGACCAAGAAAGTGGCACCAGTGCGGCGTAACCCAAGCCAACCAAGGCAAATCGGCTGCCCCCAAATACGGCAACTTTTCCGCCACGGACCGTGTCGAATATGACGCACAGGTTCCACAACCTGTGGCTGGTCGGGCATTCCTCCGTTGACTCGTGCACCCCCCGCGTGTGGTCTTAAGGCGGGGAGCCAATGATGGGGGGCAAAGGCATGAAAGTGCCTGCTTTTCCTTCGCCATCGGCTGTGAATTAAAAGTCGTAGTAGGGGGAAATACTGTCATGTCGAAGTTCAACGTCGTTCGCACCGGGCTACTGGGTTCTGCGGCGGCTTTCGCACTAGTTGGGGCTGCAAACGCGGTCGAAGCCGAATTCGGCGACGTCCAAATCACCTTCGACACGACCGTGTCGATGGGCGCCTCGATGCTCACGTCTGACCGGCAAAACCAATTCCTGCCGGAAGCAAACGGCGGCCCGGTCGATCCGCGCAACAACGCGGCGCTCGGTGGCGTTGTCCTCCCCAACGGCATTCTCGTCGTGCCGTTTAGCGGCGCCTTCGGCGGCGTCAACGCGTACTCCGGCAACCCAAAAGCCAACTACGACGGCTCGATGAACACGGACGACGGTCGCTTGAACTGGGATAAGGGCGATCTCATCGGCGCCAACGTCAAGGCGAACCACGACCTGCTGGTCACGTGGCAGAACTACAAAATCTTCGCACGCGCCGTCGGCTTCTACGACGTCGTGATGAACGACCAGGGCGCCGGCAGCCGCTCGCAGCTGACGGACGACGCACTCGGCGACGTTGGCCGCAACTATGAACTTCTCGATGCCTTCATCTCCGCCGACTACACGCTCGGCGATATTCCGGTGAACCTCCGCGCCGGTAAGCAAGTCATCAACTGGGGTGAAAGCACGTTCATTCTCAACGGCCTGAACGTTTTCAATCCGATCGATGTGGCGTCGTTCCGCCGTCCTGGTTCGGAAATCAAGGAAGCACTGGTACCGGTGAATGCGGTGTACGGGTCGGTGTCGCTCCCCGCCGACATCTCGCTCGCTGCCTACTACGCGCTCGATTGGGAAGCTTTTGAGATCGATCCGTCGGGCACGCCGTTCTCAGGCACGGACGTGGTCGCCTACGGCACCGGTGTTGGTGGCAACTTCTCGCAAGGCGAGTTGGTGAGCTTCGTGACAGCCAGCCCGTATTCTGGCCTCCGCCGCAACTGCACCGCTGCAGCCGGCTCCGGTACGCAATTCGCTCAACTCAACGGCTTGGTCAACAACCCGTTGCTCAGCGCTCCGGGTCCGGACGGCAACGGGCTGGTCGAATGCAACGACAGCGCGTTCGTCAGCCACGTCGTTCCGTTCCCGATCGGTCAGCATGAGCGCTTCCGCCTTGGCCAAGTCGATGGCAGCGGCGGCGCGGCGGACCTGTCCGGTGACGGGTTCACGCGCGCCGGAGCGGGCGTGCTGGAGCGCGGCCGTGACATCGAAGGTTCGGATGGCGGCCAATACGGCCTCAAGCTGACGATGTTCGCCGAAGACCTGGGCGGCACCGAGTTCGGCTTCTATTACCAGAACTACCACAGCCGCCTTCCCTTCGTGAACATTGGGGCGGACCCGACCGACACGGCGGCCGACCTGAACTTCTTCATCAATGGGTTCGTGTCGAACATCGTTCCGGCGGATGTCGCCGGCAGCATTCAGGCACGTCAGCTCAACAACTCCGGTTGCGGCCTGACCAATCCGGCGCAAATCGGCACGATCGCCGGCGGCCCAGCCGCGCCTGCCAATCTCGGGATCAACGGCGCGATCGGCACGCTTGGCAACCCGCTGACACCGGGTACGGCGGCGTTCCAAATGGCGAACACGCCCGTAACGGATCCAGGCAACGTCCTGGTGACGGCGGCTGCCGCGGTAACCGCCTTGACCGGCGGTGGCGTTACGCTGAACGGGACCAACGGGTTCAAGAACCAGTTGGCCATCGCGCAGCTGAACTGCGTGCTGACGTACTTCCAATCTGGCCTGGTCGTGCCGGCCGGCGGCGTCTTCGGAGCGACGCCGACGGTGCAGACGTTTGACGGTGCGGAGTTCCTGCTCGCCAGCGGTGACTTTGAAGTCGTTGTCAGCTACCCGGAAGACATCCGGATCTTCGGCTTCTCGTTCAACACCACGCTGGGGGGCGTGGGCGTCCAGGGCGAAATGAGCTATCGCCCCGACGCACCCTTCCAAGTTGATACGGACGCACTCACGATCAACGCTCTGGTCACTGGTTGTACGTTCCACCAACTCTACGGCGCCGCTGGTGCGGCGCTTGCAGCAAGCGCTCAGGTAGACGGCGACGGCGTGAAGCCGGCGTGCGGCACGTTGGACAGGTTCCAAAGCGGCGTGATGTACAATGAGATGTACACGACGCAGATCGGCACGACCTCGACCTTCACGGGCTCGGACTGGTTCGTGGATGCGCTCGGCGCCGACCTCGGCATCGTCGTCAGCGAAGCCGGCATGGTCTGGGTGCCGGGCGTCGAAGATACCTGGGTCGACAACCTGCCGCCCGCGCTGAAAGGCAACGTTGCGCAGTATCAGAACACGGGCTGCCAAGGTACCGATCTGCCGCTCGCCGGCGCATTGGGCCTCGACAAGAAGGATAGCCGCGATTGCCGTCCGGACGACTTCTCGGCCGGCCTCGTGTTCTTGCTCCGTCTTGAATACAACAACTTCATGGACACGGGCTTCGTGCTTGCTCCGACGCTCGTTTACAGCTGGGACATCGAAGGCACGACGCCTTCGCCGTACGGCAACTTCCTCGAAGATCGCCAAGCGATCAACTTGGGTGTGTCGGGCACGCTGAACAACAACTTCCGCGTTGGCGTGAACTACAGCAACTTCTTCTCAGGTCACGTGAACAACAAGAACCGCGACCGCGACTTCGCGTCGTTCAGCGCGAGCTACACGTTCTAAGAACAGGCAAGTCACGCGCCTCGGGGCACAATCCCGGGGCGCGCTCGTCTAAAAAAATCGGGTGGAGGAAACTGTGACGAAGAAGTTGATGTTAGTGACGGCTTGCGCGCTGGCGGTAGGATTTACCGGGAGTGCATGGGCGAAGGGCGATGCTTCGCGGTTGGGCAAGGACCTGACGCCGTTCGGCAGCGAACGTGCGGGTACGTCTGACGGGATGGTGCCGGCTTGGGATGGTGGCTTGTCGTCGCCGCCTGCTGGCGTGAAGTTTGACCCGAAGAAGGACAATCCGCCGAATCCGTTTACGGGCGATGCGGTGAAGTTCACGGTTACGGGAGCGAACGCCGGTCAGTACGACGCGAACCTGACGGACGGGCACAAGGCGCTTCTGAAGAAGTTCGGTTCGTACAAGATGAAGGTTTATCAGTCGCGCCGGACGTGCGCGCTGCCGCAGTATGTGTACGAGGCGATGAAGTACAACGCCGCGAACGCTGAACTGACGCCTGATGGCGACGGCATCAAGAACTTCAAGGTCGGGATGCCGTTCCCGATTGCGACGAAGGCCGAAGAGCTGATCATGAACAAGCGGTTCTCGTACCGCGGGTTCAAGACGACGCGCCAGTTTGCGGCGGCGCCTGTTCAGTCGAACGGTTCGTACAACCTGATCACGGTTCAAGACGAAGCGATCTTTCGGTACTCGAACCCGGCGATCAAATCGTCGGACGATCTGAACAACATCGGTTTGCTCTACATCGCCAACACGATCTCGCCGCCGCGTCTGGCCGGCAACGTGATTTTGGTTCACGAGTCGATCAACGCGTCGATTGAGCCGCGCAAGGCTTGGGCGTATTCGCCGGGCACCCGTCGCGTTCGCCGCGCGCCTGACATTGCCTACGACAACCCGGGCACGAACACGGACGCGATGTCGACGTCGGACGCGTTTGACGGGTTCAACGGTGCGTTGGACCGTTACACGTGGTCTCTGAAGGGCAAGCAGGTGAAGTTCATCGCCTACAACACGTATGACGTTCTGCATACGAAGTACGCGGACTTCGTGAAGCCGCAGCACGTGAACCAGGATGTGGTCCGTTATGAGCCGCATCGTGTGCACGTTGTTGAAGCGAAGCTGAAGGCGGGTTCCCGTCACGTTTATGCGCGCCGCGTCATGTACATGGACGAAGACGCCCAGGTCGTGAACAACGCCGAGAACTATGACGGCCGCGGTCAGCTGTGGCGCTTCCAGGAGATCCCGCTGGTGAACGCGTATCATGTTCCGCATTGCGGCACGGGTGCGATGGAGCTGGTTTACGACGTGATCTCGGGCCGTTATCTGGCGCTGTCGATGCGGGCTGAAGAGCCGCCGGTGAACTACTTTGCCGACGAGCTTCAAGAGAGCCGCTACACGCCGGAAGCGATCCGCACGCTGGGCGTCCGCTAAAGGCGCAGACGTGATCTAGAGTGTTAGGGCCGGTCTCCGGGATATGGGGGCCGGCCTTTTTTGTTGAGCCAATCTTTTTGTTGAGAGACGGGGAGTGCAGAGACAGGGATCCGGAAAGGATCGTTCTGGTATCTGATCCTTGGTTCTCGGTGTTCTTGTTCTCTCGAGGGGGAAGTTCCCATATGCGCTTATCGTCGAAGCTTGCCGCAGCCGTCGTAGCGGCCCTGACGGTCGTTCTGGCACCGGCAGGTGCGGTTGTTCCGCCCAAGGGCGGCGAGGCTGTGAAGTCGCGCTATGCGACGGAGTCGCTGCTATTGGGCGTGACGCGGGCGGGTCAGCGGATGGTGGCGGTTGGCGAGTACGGGAACATCGTCTTGTCGGACGACGACGGGAAGACGTGGCGCCAGGCCAAGAAGGTGCCTTCGACGGTGACGCTGACGGCGGTTGCCTTTATCGACGAGAAGACGGGTTGGGCGGTAGGCCACGACACGCTGGTCTTGCACACGGTTGACGGTGGCGAGACGTGGGTGAAGCAGTTTGGCGGCGGCGAGAGCGACAACGCGCTGCTGTCCGTGTTCTTCAAGGATGCGAGCCACGGCTGGGCGGTGGGCGCCTTCAACTACACGATCGAGACGCAAGATGCGGGCAAGACGTGGGTTGAGCGCAAGACGCTGATGCCGCCGCCGCCGGAAGGGAGCGTTCCCAAGAAGCCGGTTGATGAGACGATCGACCCGACGGCGAAGAAGACGGTGTCGGGTGCGGGCGGGGACGATCCTTATGCGGCAGCGACAGGCGATGAGAACCATTTGAATGCGATGTTCCAAGGTCCCGATCCGCAGACGCTGTTCATCGCGGCCGAAGCGGGTGCGGTGTACCGCAGCCTGGACGGTGGCGTGACCTGGACGAAGAACCTGACCGGCTATGTGGGCTCGTTCTGGGGCGGTCTGACGGCCAAGGACGGGACGGTTTATGTGACCGGGATGCGTGGCAACATCTGGCACTCGAAGGACAAGGGCGCGACGTTCACGAAGCTGGACACGTCCGGGGCCGATCAATCGATTGCGAACGGTCTCCAGCTCAAGGACGGGTCGTTCGTGTTCGTGGGTCTTGGGGGGCAGGTTCTCTATTCGCCCGACGGCGTGAAGTACACGCTCACCTATCGGCCCGACCGCAAGGGTTTGAACGCTGTGATCGAAGACGAGGTCGAGCTCTTCGTCTTCGGCGAGGCCGGCATCCAAAAGCAGTCCCCGACGCCCAAAAAAGAAGAAATCGATGTCCCCCTCCCGGCCGGCGACGCGGGCGGTTAGCGCGCACGGCAACTGCGGGTATCGTCGCTTTAACTCGGCACGTCGCAACGAAACGCGGCGTGCCGAACTGTTTTGGCGTTCGCGACAGCCACGCAAAAATTGTGGCGCAAAAGATTCAGCACGCTAGGCACAGTGGCGGACGCCTTCGCGAATCTTCAAAATTAACAACTCGTTAACCTTTTTGCTTCGTTCATGGCGAGGAGCCTAGAGAAGGCAGAATCGCTCGATCGCGTTGGGGGCACCAGTCGGTTGCTCGAGCGCGGAATCACTATGACGGCGTGACGCGGGATCGTGGCCTGCGGCGCAAGAGGGGAGTTGAAATGTCGACCAAATTGCAGCGCGCAGCGCTTTTGTGTTCCGTCGCAGCCATTTCTGTTTTCACAGCATCAACCAGCCAAGCCGTCGAAACAAAATTCGGCGACGTGGACATCGTGTTCGACACGACCGTCTCATTCGGGGCCTCGATACGCACTGCGGACAGAGAGACCGAGTTCCTGCCTGAGGGCAACGGCGGTCCCGTCGATCCGCGCGAAAACGGTGTAATCGCCCTGACGAACAGCGGTGTCGCCGACTTCACGCCGTTTCCGTTCACCGGTCGCTTCCTGCAAACGGCCAACCCCGACAACTTCGACGGCAGCGTCAACTCCGACGACGGCCGCTTGAACTTCGACAACGGCGATCTGCTGGGCGCCACCTTCAAGGCAAACCACGATCTGCAGATGACGTGGCAGAACTACAAATTCTTCGCGCGCGCCGTCGGCTTCTACGATGTCGTCCTAGATGACAAGCGTGCGGGCGACCGCTCGCTGGTGACCGACGATGCCCTCGGCGACGTTGGGCGCAACTACGAACTCCTCGATCTCTTCGTATCTGCGGACTACACCGTCGCCGAAATGCCGGTGAACCTGCGGCTTGGCAAGCAGGTGATCAACTGGGGCGAAAGCACGTTCATATTGAACGGCAACAACGTCTTCAATCCGATCGACGTCGCCGCGTTCCGTCGTCCTGGCTCCGAGATCAAGGAAGCGCTGGTTCCGGTCAACGCAATCTCCGGTTCGATCTCGCTGCCGTTCGACGTTTCGCTATCGGCGTATGCGGCACTCGATTGGGAACCGTTCGAACTCGATCCATCAGGTACCGCGTTCTCGACGGCTGACGTCGTCGCCGCGGGTTCGGGCCTAGGCGGCAACAACGGTCGCGTGTCGTTCCTCACGGGCAGTCCGTTCTCAGGTATGCGTCGCACTTGCGCTGCCGACGCAGCCGCGTTTGGCATTACGGGTCTGAACGCAGTGACCGGTGTGTACAACGTTGGCGGCTCGGGTTCCGGACTGCTGAAGAACCCGAACGTTGCGCAAGCTAACAGCCTCGATTGCCTGGACGATCCGTTTGTTCAGTCCACGACGCCGTACACGATCGGTCAACACGAAAGCGTCAAGCTCGGTCTCATCGGCACGCTCGGCACGGAAGGTGTAACGCGGATCGGCCAAGGCGTGCTCACGCGCGACCAGGACCACGAGGCTGAGAACGGCAACCAGTACGGCTTCTCGGCCCGCTATTACGCCGAAGAACTGGGCGGTACTGAGTTCGGATTCTACTTCCAAAACCATCACAGCCGTCTGCCGTTCGTCTCCGAGAACGTACGGTTGACTGAGGTGCACGTGGCTGCGACCGGCGGCTCGTTCCAATTGGCGTCGGGTCAGGCAGGGCGCTTCGGGCTCCCGACTGGCTGCTTGATTGACGCCGACGCGGCGGCATTCGCGGATCCGCGTATCTCGTCGGCACTCTTGGGTCAAGTACCGATCGGCGATCCTGAGGACATCCTCAATGCTACGTCCGCGGCCGCAGCGGCGGTCCTGGGCATTGCGCTCTACGATAACCCGAACCCGGCGATCGGCTACAACAATATGTACGCCATGATCCAGCTGAACTGTGCGCTCACAGTGATGCAGTCGGGCATAAGCCCGGTAACGGGCCGGCCGACGTTGTTCGATGGGGCCGAGGTGTTGACCGCTGCGGCCGATCTCGGGCTCTTCATCGAGTATCCGGAAGATATCAACGTCTGGGGCGCAAGCTTCAACACGACACTCTTCGGCTGGGGCGTTCAAGGCGACTTCACCTATCGTCCTGATGCGCCGTTCCAGGTCGACACGGACTCGATCACGATTGCAGGCGCGATGGCGGCTTGCGCTTTCCCGGCAGGCGTCGCCGACTTGGCCTCCACGTTCGAAGCACTCGGAACGATTCCTGGCACAACCTGTTTCTCGGGTGGGTCGGTTGGGAACCGTGCGATCTCCGGCGTCCTCTACAACGAGATGTTCACCGGTCAGATCGGCACGACATCGACCTACACCGCGTCGGATTGGTGGGTGGACTTTATCGGCGCCGACCTCGGCATCATCGTGAGCGAAGCTGGCATGGTCTACGTGCCGGACGTCGAAGACACGTGGCTCGACAAGTATGATCCCGACGGCCTAGGGCCAGCTTCGCCGACAAGGATCCTCAACCAATACCAAAACATCGGCTGTCAGGGTTCAGATCTGCCACTTGGTGGTTTGCTTGGTCTTGATCGCAAGCTCTCCAAGAACTGCCGTCCGAACGACTTCTCGGCCGGCCTCGTTTTTCTGGCCCGCGTCGAATACAACAACGCGTTCGACACCGGCTTCACGATCGTCCCGCAGATCGTCTATAGCTACGACTTCGAAGGCACAACGCCTTCGCCGTACGGCAACTACCTTGAAGACCGTCAGTCGGTCGGCTTTAGCGTCACCGGAACGTTGAACAACAACTTCCGTGTTGGTGCGAGCTACTCGAACTTCTTCGGCGGCCATATCGCTAACAAAGCCAAAGACACCGATTTCGCGTCTCTCACGGCCAGCTACACGTTTTAAGCGAATCGTTAAGCCTTTTAGGCCCATTCCGACCCTGTCGGAGTGGGCCTATTTGCGACTGGACCTAACTCAGAGTACAACTACCGGCAAATAGCGGACGTATTCCCTTTTTGGGCGGGGGCGTAACCGTATCGAACGTTGAACTAGGTGGAGGAAACTGTGACGAAGAAGTTGATGTTAGTGACGGCTTGCGCGCTGGCGGTAGGATTTACCGGGAGTGCATGGGCGAAGGGCGATGCTTCGCGGTTGGGCAAGGACCTGACGCCGTTCGGCAGCGAACGTGCGGGTACGTCTGACGGGATGGTGCCGGCTTGGGATGGTGGCTTGTCGTCGCCGCCTGCTGGCGTGAAGTTTGACCCGAAGAAGGACAATCCGCCGAATCCGTTTACGGGCGATGCGGTGAAGTTCACGGTTACGGGAGCGAACGCCGGTCAGTACGACGCGAACCTGACGGACGGGCACAAGGCGCTTCTGAAGAAGTTCGGTTCGTACAAGATGAAGGTTTATCAGTCGCGCCGGACGTGCGCGCTGCCGCAGTATGTGTACGAGGCGATGAAGTACAACGCCGCGAACGCTGAACTGACGCCTGATGGCGACGGCATCAAGAACTTCAAGGTCGGGATGCCGTTCCCGATTGCGACGAAGGCCGAAGAGCTGATCATGAACAAGCGGTTCTCGTACCGCGGGTTCAAGACGACGCGCCAGTTTGCGGCGGCGCCTGTTCAGTCGAACGGTTCGTACAACCTGATCACGGTTCAAGACGAAGCGATCTTTCGGTACTCGAACCCGGCGATCAAATCGTCGGACGATCTGAACAACATCGGTTTGCTCTACATCGCCAACACGATCTCGCCGCCGCGTCTGGCGGGGAACGTGATTTTGGTTCACGAGTCGATCAACGCGTCGATTGAGCCTCGCAAGGCTTGGGCGTATTCGCCGGGCACCCGTCGCGTTCGCCGCGCGCCTGACATTGCCTACGACAACCCGGGCACGAACACGGACGCGATGTCGACGTCGGACGCGTTTGACGGGTTCAACGGTGCGTTGGACCGTTACACGTGGTCTCTGAAGGGCAAGCAGGTGAAGTTCATCGCCTACAACACGTATGACGTTCTGCATACGAAGTACGCGGACTTCGTGAAGCCGCAGCACGTGAACCAGGATGTGGTCCGTTATGAGCCGCATCGTGTGCACGTTGTTGAAGCGAAGCTGAAGGCGGGTTCCCGTCACGTTTATGCGCGCCGCGTCATGTACATGGACGAAGACGCCCAGGTCGTGAACAACGCCGAGAACTATGACGGCCGCGGTCAGCTGTGGCGCTTCCAGGAGATCCCGCTGGTGAACGCGTATCATGTTCCGCATTGCGGCACGGGTGCGATGGAGCTGGTTTACGACGTGATCTCGGGCCGTTATCTGGCGCTGTCGATGCGGGCTGAAGAGCCGCCGGTGAACTACTTTGCCGACGAGCTTCAAGAGAGCCGCTACACGCCGGAAGCGATCCGCACGCTGGGCGTCCGCTAAAGGCGCAGACGTGATCTAGAGTGTTAGGGCCGGTCTCCGGGATATGGGGGCCGGCCTTTTTTGTTGAGCCAATCTTTTTGTTGAGAGACGGGGAGTGCAGAGACAGGGATCCGGAAAGGATCGTTCTGGTATCTGATCCTTGGTTCTCGGTGTTCTTGTTCTCTCGAGGGGGAAGTTCCCATATGCGCTTATCGTCGAAGCTTGCCGCAGCCGTCGTAGCGGCCCTGACGGTCGTTCTGGCACCGGCAGGTGCGGTTGTTCCGCCCAAGGGCGGCGAGGCTGTGAAGTCGCGCTATGCGACGGAGTCGCTGCTATTGGGCGTGACGCGGGCGGGTCAGCGGATGGTGGCGGTTGGCGAGTACGGGAACATCGTCTTGTCGGACGACGACGGGAAGACGTGGCGCCAGGCCAAGAAGGTGCCTTCGACGGTGACGCTGACGGCGGTTGCCTTTATCGACGAGAAGACGGGTTGGGCGGTAGGCCACGACACGCTGGTCTTGCACACGGTTGACGGTGGCGAGACGTGGGTGAAGCAGTTTGGCGGCGGCGAGAGCGACAACGCGCTGCTGTCCGTGTTCTTCAAGGATGCGAGCCACGGCTGGGCGGTGGGCGCCTTCAACTACACGATCGAGACGCAAGATGCGGGCAAGACGTGGGTTGAGCGCAAGACGCTGATGCCGCCGCCGCCGGAAGGGAGCGTTCCCAAGAAGCCGGTTGATGAGACGATCGACCCGACGGCGAAGAAGACGGTGTCGGGTGCGGGCGGGGACGATCCTTATGCGGCAGCGACAGGCGATGAGAACCATTTGAATGCGATGTTCCAAGGTCCCGATCCGCAGACGCTGTTCATCGCGGCCGAAGCGGGTGCGGTGTACCGCAGCCTGGACGGTGGCGTGACCTGGACGAAGAACCTGACCGGCTATGTGGGCTCGTTCTGGGGCGGTCTGACGGCCAAGGACGGGACGGTTTATGTGACCGGGATGCGTGGCAACATCTGGCACTCGAAGGACAAGGGCGCGACGTTCACGAAGCTGGACACGTCCGGGGCCGATCAATCGATTGCGAACGGTCTCCAGCTCAAGGACGGGTCGTTCGTGTTCGTGGGTCTTGGGGGGCAGGTTCTCTATTCGCCCGACGGCGTGAAGTACACGCTCACCTATCGGCCCGACCGCAAGGGTTTGAACGCTGTGATCGAAGACGAGGTCGAGCTCTTCGTCTTCGGCGAGGCCGGCATCCAAAAGCAGTCCCCGACGCCCAAAAAAGAAGAAATCGATGTCCCCCTCCCGGCCGCGGAGGGTGGGAATTGAAGCTGCATACGCCCGGCCCATCGGCGCTTTTATGCGCTGACGCCGAAGCGCCTGCGAGCTGCGACGATATGTTCACTGTATGTTCCCGGCGTTTTCGGCGATAATCGGCACTCGAATTCATAGCCTGAGGAATTGCGTGACGGGGTCTTCATCGGCCCGGCCCACCACGTGCTGTGCCATCAGGAATGCATCTAGCTCAAGGTTCGTCACTTCCTCCAAGAGTGAAACCCAAACACGTGAGCGCGATCAGTGAAACCGGACACTATCCCTGGTCGGATTGTTCGCTTTCAAATCAAGGAAATTCGCCAGCATTCTGCGGATCCGTCAGCGTTGGCGGACAATCAATCCGGACGCCCGACTTCTGTCTGGAATGTCCGGCATCGGCAGGTGGACAGCGAAAGAATGTTACGCTGACGGGGGCGTCATTTTTCTTGGAGTTCGCCGATCATCGACCTACCATTGAGGCAAACCCTCCAAACGAAGGCCGCGCCCAATGACAGAGCTCACGAACATCACCAAGGACCCCGCCTACAACGCGGTCGATCCTGACGACTTCAAATCTATGATGGACGTCGACCGCTACAACGCGCGCACCACCGCCTTCGACAAGATCATCTCGGCAACCCACGACCACTTCTGGGATCCGCTCGACAAGAAATACATCGACTTCTCCGAGCCATTCGACATGGAGAAGGACTATCTCGTCGACCCCGCCTTGATGACGGAACTACGCACGGCCGTCGGAGACAAGCTCGACGAGCGCGGCAAGATCAAGCTGACGAACCTGAACGTCCATTGGTCGTTCTCGAGCATCCTGCACGGCGAACAAGGTGCGCTGTCGCTCTCCGCCTCGCTCTGCCACATTTTGCGCGATCCAGGCGCACAGGAATACGCAGCCAACCAAACGCGCGAGGAAGCTCGCCACGTCACCGGGTTCGCCCGCTACATCCAAGCGCGTTGGGGCAAGCCCGCGCCCGTGGGTCCGGCCCTTGGAAGCCTGCTCACCGAACTCGTTCTGTCGCCGTTCGTCTGGAAGAAGCTCGTCGGAATGCAAATGCTTGTCGAAGGCCTCGCCATGGGCGCCTTCGCGACCTTCTACCAAAAAGGCCACGACCCCTTGATGGTGAAGCTCTGCCAACTCGTGATGACGGACGAGGCGTTCCATCACAAATTCGGAAAGATCTGGGCCGACCGCACGATCCCGCATCTGTCGAAGGGCGAAGCGGAAAAGATCGAAGATTGGGCCTGGGAGGTCTTCCAAGTTCTACTTTTCAATCTGGCAAGCCCCGATCAAAAAGGCTGGATCTACCGCGAGCTCGGTCTCGACCCGGTGTGGGTGCAGCAGGCGTTCATGGAAGCGCTGACCGACGCCGAAATCCGCAAAGAGCTGCAAGACACCACGAACATCTTCCGCGTCCTGATCAAGACGCTGCTGAAAGCAGGCATCATCACCGACCGCACACGCAACAACTATGCAGCCTACATCGATATGGCCGAGTTGCATGCCGAAGGCGATCGCATGATCGGCGACGATATCGCCGAAGAAGGGATCAAATATCTGATGCAGTTGAACGGCGGCAATATCCTGCGCACGCCGTCCGGCATCGCCGCGGAATAGCAACGGAGAAACGCCCATGGGGAACATCACGAAAGACATCGCCTACGACGCTGTCGCGCCCGACGACTTCAAGTCGATGATGGACGTCGACCGCTACAACGCGCGCTCGACCGCCTTCGACAAGATCATCTCGGCGACCCACGACCATTTCTGGGATCCGCTCGACAAGAAGTACATCGACTTCGCGACCCCCTTCGATCTCGAAAACGAATACATCATGCCGGCCTGGCTGAACCTCGATCTTCAAACCGAGATCGGCCAGAAGCTGAACGAGAAGCAGAAGATCAAGCTCGTGAACTCGTCGGCACGTTGGGGCATGTCGTCGATCCTGCACGGCGAGCAAGGCGCGCTATCGCTGTCGGCATCTGCCACGTCCTTCGCGATCCAGGTGCCCAGGAATACGCGGCCAACCAAACGCGCGAAGAAGCTCGCCACGTGACGGGCTTTGCGATGTACATAAAGGCACGCTGGGGCAAGCCGCTGCCGGTCGGGCCCGCCTCGGCAATCTGCTGACCGAAATGGTGCTCTCGCCCTATGTCTGGAAGAAGCTTGTCGGCATGCAGATGCTGGTCGAAGGCCTCGCGATGGGCGCTTTCGCGACCAACTATCAATACACGAACGACCCGCTCTTGAAGCGCCTCTGCCAACTCGTGATGACGGACGAGGCCTTCCACCACAAATTCGGAAAGATCTGGGCCGACCGCACAATCCCGCATCTCGCCGAAGAAGAACGCAATCTGATCGAAGATTGGGCGGCGCAGGTGTTTCAAGGCTTACTGTTCAACCTCGGCAGCCCCGAACAAAAGAAGCCAATCTACGCCGAATTTGGCATTGATTGGGAATGGGCTCAATCGGCGTTCCGCGAGGCGTTTACCAGTGCCCGCGTGCGTGAACGCTTGAAGGACCCCACCAGCATCTTTCGCGTACTGATCAAGACGCTGCTGAAAGCGGGCATCATCACCGACCGTACGCGCGGCACCTACGCCGCTTTTGTCGACATGGCCGAATTGCATAAAGAAGGCGACCGAATGATCGGTGACGATATCGCCGAGGAAGGCATCAAATATCTGATGCAACTGAACGGCGGCCAGGGCCGCACCCCGATCGGCATCGCCGCGGAATAGCTAGAGAAGGAGCGGGCATCGAGCCCGCTCTCATCAAATCCATGCAAGCCAAGCATTGGATGGCGCGAGGTTGGCGCGGGTAAGGTCCCGCATCACCTGGAGGCTTGAGAGCCATGCGCCGGCAGAATCTATTGCAGTGGACGAGCGTCGTTCTGTTCATGGCGGTCAGCGCCTTCCTGGTCGCCTTCGGGCTGCTCTACGCGAACGTCAACGACTTGCTCTGGTTCCACGCCGCAGCCGTGCCGCCTGACGCGCTCGAAAAAGTGCGCCCGCTCTACTTCGCGCTGATGAAGCTCATCGGCGGCGCCTCGATCGGCCTAGGAATCCTCGGTGCCTACGTGATCTTGGTGCCGATGCGCCAAGGTTTGCGCGGCGCGGCCATGCTGGTCTCGATCGCCTATTGGATCGCCTTCGGCGTTGCGGGTTACACGGCCATCCGACTGAATGAACTCACGAACGCACCGGTCGCTTGGTACAACATGGCGATCCTCTCTGCCCTGACGGCGGCCGCATTAATCGCCCACACGACCGGCGGTAACGCGCCGCTGGTTAAGCCGTTTAACAAGCAATGCGGCGCTCGTGGACAGCGCCAGTCCGCGTCGCGAAACTCTGGGTTCACCTGAATAGTTGAGGAGTTGGGGCGCCATGGCCGCACCCGCAATGACGAAAGAATCCGTACGCGCGCTCATCGACGGCGTCGAAAACGGACGCCGGTCTCGGTCCGCGCACATCCTGATCGACCGCATCCTGGCGCACGCCCGCGTGACGCATTCCGCCCCGTGAACGGCACGGCGCGCGCGATTCTCACCGAACCCGTGGCCAACGGCGCGGAAAACTAGACCCGCTTCTCCGGCGAACGCGACCTGGTATAGACCTTCGCAAGGGTTCGCGCGCGAGGTCAATGGCCGTGAACGACTCCAAATACGAACGCATCAAGATTGAGCGAGCAGGGCGCATCATGACCCTGACGCTGTCGAACCCCGCGGAAGATGAACGCGGTCGAATGCACCGCTTGGCCGACATCTTCTACGACATCCAGGAAGACGACAGCGTCGACGTCGTCGTCCTCACGGGCGAAGGCAAAGCGTTCTGCGCCGGTGGCGACATCGAATGGATAGCTTCTCGAGGGCAAGGAGAAGGGCCTTCGATCATCGAAGGCCGCAAAATCGTCTTCGGTCTGCTCGATCTCGAAAAGCCGATCATCGCGAAGGTGCGCGGCCCCGCGATCGGCCTCGGTTGCACGATTGCGCGCGCGATCTTCGCGCCGACACCGCCCGCTTCGCAGACCCGCACAAGGTCGGCGTTGTCGCAG
The DNA here is from genome assembly GCA_044220975.1 of Micropepsaceae bacterium. Classification (GTDB taxonomy): domain Bacteria; phylum Pseudomonadota; class Alphaproteobacteria; order Micropepsales; family Micropepsaceae; genus SZUA-430. The sequence continues at coordinate 26,440 of JBGAPZ010000046.1, forward strand.
GCGACGGCGGCGCCGTCTCCGGCGCAACTCGTCGGCTGGTATAGACTCGTAAGGGCACCGGGCGCCCCTGCGAGGTGAACGGTCGTGAACGACTCCAAATACGAACGCATCCGGATAGAGCGGGCAGGGCGCATCATGACCCTGACGCTGTCGAACCCGGCCAAGATGAACGCGGTCGACGGCCGGATGCCATCCGCGAACTCGCCGACATCTTCTACGACATCCAGGAAGGCAAGCGTCGACATCGTCGTCCCTGGCCGGGCGAAGGCAAGTTGTTCTGCGCTGGCGGCGACATCGAGTGGATGGCCCCGCTCGGGTGAGGGCAAGGAGAAGCGCCCCTTCGACTGTCGAGGGCCGCAAAATAGCTTTCGGTCTCCTCGATTTGAAAAAGCCGATCATCGCAAAAGTGCGCGGCCCCGCGATTGGCCTAGGTTGCAGGATTGCCCTCTTTTGCGACGTGATCTTCGCTGCCGACACCGCCCGCTTCGCCGACCCGCACGTAAAGGTCGGCGTGGTCGCAGGCGACGGCGGCGCCGTGATCTGGCCGCAACTTGTCGGCTACGCCCGCGCCAAGGAATATCTGATGACAGGCGATCCGCTGAGCGGCACGGAGGCCGAACGCATCGGTCTCATCAATCACGTCGTCTCTGATGCTGACCTCGACGCCCGCGTGGACGCTTTCGCCAAGAAACTCGCCGCCGGCGCGCCGCAAGCGATCAAATACACGAAGGTGTCGGTCAACTTGCGCCTCAAGGAGATCGCCCACACGATCCTCGACGCCTCGATGGCTTACGAGATGGTAACGTTCAAGACGAACGACCACAAAGAAGCGGTCGCCTCGTTCTTGGAAAAGCGCAAACCGAACTTCACCGGAAACTGATGCAAACGCTGTTCGCCGAACTTGAGGAGAAATTGCCCGAGGGTGCGAGACTCTTCCGGGGCCGCCTCAGCGTGCCCGAGCAGCTGGCAATCCTCGACGACATCGCGGCGGTCATTGAAGAGGCGCCGCCATTTCGCCCGCAAATGCCGACGGGCCCCTACATGATCAACACGCTCACGAATTGCGGCCATGGCCGGATGTCCGACAAGCGCGGCTACCGTTCAAGAAGCGCATCCGCAGACGGGCAAGCCGTGGTTGCCGATCCCATCCGCTGTTCTGACCGTCGCCAAACAGGCGGCCGCAGACACCGGCTACGAATTCGAACCGGACGCGTGCCTCGTCAACATCTACGCCGCTGATGGCAGGCTCAGCCTCCACCGCGACTACGACGAAGCCGATTTCGCGTGGCCGATCGTCTCGCTCTCGTTCGGCAACGACGCCGACTTCCAACTCGGCGGCCCGGCGCGCTCAGGCCCCACGATGGTGTTCACGCTCAACTCCGGCGATGTGTTCGTCCTCGCCGGGCCAAGCCGCTTGCGCTATCACGGCGTGAAACGCATCCGTCCCGGCACTTCGCCGATCACGCATAAGGTGCTGCCTGAAGGCGGCCGCATCAATCTGACCCTGAGACGTGCCCGATGATCGACGACCGCGAAGACATCCGCCTCCTCCGCGACAGCGTTCGCCGCTTCGTCGATCAGCACATGCCGCGCGAACTTGCGCGCAAATGGGACAAAGAGAACATCTTCCCTCGCGATGTTCACAATGCGCTGGGCAAGATGGGCGTCATGGGACTCACGATCCCCACCGAGTACGGCGGCCAAGGCGTCGATATCCCGGCGACCATGGCCGTGATCGAGGAACTCGCGCGCCGCTCCACGGCGGTCGCTTGCCCCTACATCATGGCCGCCTGCTACGCCGGCATGAACCTCGTCGAATCGGGATCGGAAAGCCAAAAGCGCGCCCTGCTGCCGAAGGTCGCCAAAGGCGAACTTCTCTTTGCTTACGGCCTCTCCGAACCGAACGTCGGTGGAGACCTCGCGACCGTTGAGACCACCGCACGCCGCGAAGGCAACCGTATCTTACTCTCCGGCACCAAGCGCTGGTGCACCGGCGCGCAAATCGCCGACTACGTTTTCTGCCTCGCGCGCACCGGCCCCAAAAATGATCGCTACAAGAACCTCACGATCTTCCTCGTGCCGCCGAAGTCGAAGGCGTCACCATCAGACCTCTCGATCATCTCGGCATCCGCGGCGTGGAAACCAACGACGCGATCTTCGACGATGTCGAACTGGGCGAGGACGCAATCCTCGGCGGCCCCGACAAATGGAACCAAGGCTGGAAGCAACTCGCCGGTCGCGCGCTCGAAGTTGAGAAACTGGAACTCTCCGCCTGCGCACTTGGGTTGGCCGAAGCCGCCTGCGCCGATGCGTTCGAATACGCCGAAACGAGAGTACAATTCGGTAAGCCCATCGGCGCTCATCAGGCGATCCGCCACGCGATCGCCGATGCGAAGACCAAGACGCTCGCCATGCGGCTCATGCTCTATCACGCGGCAGGATTGTTCAGGACCGCAAACCCAGCGCGCTCGAATCGTCGATGACGAAACTCTTCTGCTGCGAAGGCGCATCCGAAGTGACGCTCGCTTGTCAGCGCATTATGGGCGCCTACGGCCTCTCCGATCTCATGGACATGGAGCGGTATGTCCGCGACGCGATCTCGCTCCCCATCGTCGGCGGCTCGTCGAACATGCAAAAGAACAACATCGCCAACCGACTAAAACTCGCGGAGTGATCATGACCGACATCATCGCGACAGCCCGCAGCTTCCACGACGAACTGAAGCGCCGCGCGCCGAGATCGAGGCTGCTCGGCGCCTACCCGCCGATCTCGCGAAGAAATTCAACGAAGCGGGCTTTTTTCGCCTGCTCGTGCCGAAGGACTACGGCGGCTGGAATCCGATCCAATCACCTTCGCCCAGCTTGTCGAAACACTCGCCGAAGCCGACGCCTCGGCCGCCTGGGTCGCGATGATCTGCGCGTCGACCGGGGTGACCGCCAGCTGGGTGCCGCCCGCGGGCGCGCGCGAAATTTTCGCGACTCCTTCGACCGTCGTCTGCGGCGTCTTCGCTCGCCGCGGCAAAGCGCACGACGAGGGAGACCACTACCGTGTCGAAGGCCGCTGGCAGTGGGGCTCCGGCAGCGATATCTCCGATTGGATGACGGCGGGCTGCGTTCTCTATCGCGACGGCAAACCGGTCATGGAAGGAGAAACGCCCGCGAATGGCGCGATCTTCGCTCCCACGCGCGATCGAATTAAACGGCCCGATCTTCGCTGTGTCCCGCGACGGCGCGATGTCGAATGGTGCGACTGCAGGGCAACTGGGATACGTCCGGCCTCTGCGGCACGGGCAGCCAGGACTTCGTCATGCGCGACGTCCGCGTGCCGAAGGCGCGCGCCGAATTCGGTGCGTTCAAGGTCCACGTCGATCGTCCGCTGTTTCACTTCCCCCCGTTCGGCATGCTCGCAAGTGGTGTCGCCGCGGTGATGATGGGTGCTGCGCGGGCGTCGATCCGCGAACTGACCGCGCTCGCCAGCGTGAAAATTCCCGAAGCGCATCGCCGCGTCCTCGCCCAACGCACCAAAACGCAGGAAGACTTGGCCGAAGCCGAAGCGCTGCTTCGTTCCGCCCGAGCATTCTATTTCGAGATGATGGGAAAAGCCTGGGACGAAACGAAAGCAAAGGGCAGGGCATCGACAGAAACCCGACGCGACCTGCGCCTGGCGATCACGCATGCGGCTCGCTCGTCCGTGCGCGCCGTCGATCTGATGTACAATCTCGGCGGCGGAACGTCCGTCTACAAAGCGTCCCCGCTGCAGCGCATCTTCCGTGACGTCCACGTCGCGTCTCAGCATATGCAAGTCGCAACCCCCACGATGGAAACCGCTGGCCGCCATATGCTAGGCCTCGACGGCGACTACAGCCAATTGTGAGCACATGAGCGAAATCAAACTCGTCATCGCCGGCGCCGCGGGCCGCATGGGCCAAGCCGTCATCCGCGAAGCCGCGAAGATGCCGGGCCTCAAACTCGTGGCAGGCTTGGAGGCGGCCGACAGCGCGGCGCAAGGCAAAGATCTGGGCACCCTAGCGGGCATCGACGCCCTTGGCGCGCGCATAGAAGCCGACCCGCTCCCGGTGCTCGCCAAAGCCGACGCGCTGATCGATTTCACAAGACCTCAAGCGACCCTCGCGCTGGTCGATCTGGCCGCGCAAGCACGCATCGTCCACGTTATCGGGACGACGGGCTTCGCGGAGGCCGACGAAACGCACATCAAAGCAGCTGCGCGCCACGCGACGATCGTCAAGTCCGGCAACATGAGCCTCGGCGTGAACCTGTTGGCAGGGTTGGTCGAACTCGCCGCGCACGCGTTGGGTCAGTCGTTCGACATCGAAATCCTAGAGATGCATCACCGCCACAAGGTCGACGCGCCCTCGGGCACAGCGCTTCTGCTCGGCCAGGCGGCCGCACATGGTCGCGACAAGAAGCTCTCGGAACTCAAGCTGAAGCCGAACGACGGGATCACAGGCCCGCGGCAGCCCGGTCGCATCGGCTTTGCGAGTTTGCGCGGCGGCAGCGTCGTTGGCGATCACACCGTATTCTTGAGCGGCGATGGAGAGCGGATCGAACTCACCCACCGCGCCGAAGATCGCGCGATTTTCGCCAAGGGCGCACTGCGCGCCGCACTGTGGGGCCAAGGCAAAGGCCCGGGCCTCTTCGATATGCAGGATGTCTTAGGCTTGCGCCAGCGCGGTTGAGGACTTCGCCTCCTTGAGCGCTTTCTGCAAAGCAGCAGCAAAATCCTTACGCTCGAACGGGGCAAGGTAATTGCCCACCTCCAGCGACCGCCCGTGACTGCGCAACGTTACGGTCGTGCGCAACTCATCCTTATCGACCCAAACGCTGACCCAATACGCCGGGAACGTCCACTCGCGCCGCCCGCCGTCTTTATCGACGCGTTCGACGGTCAGCGTATCGCCTTCAATGATGAAGCGCTCGGACGCGCGCACCTGCGCATAGCTCACCCGGAACGCGACATAGACGGCAAGAACGTCAAGTCCCAGGAACCCCGCGACCGGCCACGCGCCCCGCGAAATCATTACGCCCGCAAACACGGCGTTGACGGTGACCAGAAACGCGATGAACAGCCGAAACCCGCGCGGTCCCAACGACCGGTACGGATGAATGACGGCATCGAAACTGGCGTGCGGCCTGTCCATATCGGGCGATGCTACGGGCATTCGCGCGGGCCGTCATCAGGAAGGGGGCGCATGGTGGAGCTGAGCGGAATCGAACCGCTGACCTCCTCATTGCGAACGAGGCGCTCTCCCAACTGAGCTACAGCCCCATACGCCCGCGAACGACCGAAATACCGGCCCCTCCGCGCGAAGGCAGGGGTTTTAGGGTCGCGCTCCATCCCCTGTCAAGTTAGGGCCGTTTGCCTTGCCGCCCCTCACCCTGGCGGTTACACCTGCTTTGCGCCCCGCCCGATTCAACAACGCAGAGAGCCGAATGCTGTTCGTCATCATCGACACGCTGATCACGGTGTACGTTTGGGTCCTGATTGCGCGCGTCGTCCTGTCCTGGTTGATCGGCTTCAACGTCGTCAATCAGTTCAATCCTGCGGTTCGGGCGGTCGACGACTTTTGTAGGACTTTGACCGAGCCGCTGCTGGGACCGATCCGTCGATTGATGCCAAATTTCGGTGGCCTTGATATTTCGCCCATCGTCTTGCTCCTCGGCATTGAGGTCGTTCGTATCCTGTTGCGCGACCTAAGCTGAGCGTTGTGACGACGTCGTTGTTTCGCGTTAGCCGCGACGGAATTCTGCTGCAAATACGCCTGACGCCCCGCGCCTCCCGCAACGCCTTCGACGGGATCAAACAAGGCACGCTCCATGCTCGCGTTCGCGCCGTGCCGGAAGACGGGCGCGCCAACGCGGCATTGGTCGAATTGGTCGCAGACGAAATCGGCGTCGCAAAGTCGACTGTCGCGATTGCCGCTGGCAAGACTGCGCGCCTCAAAACGGTATTGATCGCAGGCGATCCAAAGGCGCTCGAAGCGCGCATCGCCGCTTGGGCGAAGAGGTTCGAATGACGGCACAAATCATCGACGGTAAAGCATTCGCAGCCTCCGTGCGCACGCGCGTTGCTGAGGCCGCGGCAGCCTTCAAGCAAAGCCAAGGCGTCCCCGTAGGTCTAACCGTCGTGTTGGTTGGGAACGATCCGGCAAGCGAAATTTACGTCCGCCTAAAGGTCGAAGACGCCCGCGAAGCCGGCATCGCCTCGCGCGACGTCAAGCTGCCCGCAACGGCGACCGAAGCCGAAGTCTTGGAAGTTGTCCGCAAACTCAATGCAGACCGCAACGTCCACGGCGTCCTTGTGCAGTTTCCCACGCCTGCGCAGGTGCGTCAGGAAGCGGTGCTCGATGCACTCTCGCCTGACAAGGATTCCGACGGATTGACCACGCTAAGCGCGGGCCGGTTGGCAAGTGGCCGCCCCGGTCTCGTCTCATGCACGCCCCAAGGCTGTCTGATGCTGATCAAATCGGTGCGTCAAAAACTCGAGGGCCTGAACGCGCTCGTCATCGGCCGCTCGCAACTTGTCGGCAAACCGATGGCGCAGCTCCTGCTTCAGGAAAACTGCACCGTCACGATAGCGCACTCAAAAACGAAGGACCTGGCAGCTGCTGCGCGCAGCGCCGACGTCTTGGTGGCGGCTGTCGGTCGCGCCGAAATGGTGAAGGGCGATTGGATCAAACCGGGGGCAGTTGTGATCGACGTCGGTATGAATCGCATCGATTTGCCTACCGGAAAGTCGAAACTCTTCGGAGATGTGGCTTATGCTGAGGCGAAAGAGCGGGCCGGCGCGATCACGCCGGTGCCCGGCGGTGTCGGGCCCATGACGCGCGCTTGCCTGCTTCGGAACACGGTCTTGGCAGCCTATGCCCAAAGGGGTATTCGCCCGCCCACGGAGCTTTGACGATGAGCACGCTGCCGCCCCTCTGGCTCGACCACATCAACATCCCCTCGAAGGATCCCGAGGTTCTGGCGCAGTGGTACGCGCAACGCATGAGCCTCGACCGCCGCGGCGCGATGGTCCACGGGCCGGGCATTTCGATTTTCTTCAAGCAGGGCACCCCATTGAACGCTGGCGAAGCCTTTCACTTCGGCTTTCGCGTCGAAACGAAAGCCGCCGTCGAAGCCTGGGCTGAGGCTTTAGGCGTTGCCATAGCGTTCGACGAAGAAGACTTCTTCGCCGCCCGTGTCACCGACCTGGAAGGCAACCTGTTCGAGATTTATTGGGACAAGCTTTAGCTATTTCTTTGTCGCCAGATTGCGCGCGGCCAGCAACCGCAGGCGAAGCGCGTTCAGCTTGATGAAGCCTTCCGCGTCTTTCTGGTTATAGACGCTGTCTTTCTCGAACGTGACGTAGTCCTGACGATAGAGCGAATTCTTCGACTCGCGGCCGACGACCGTGGCGTTGCCCTTATAGAGCTTCAGCCGCACGGTACCGCTCACGTACTCCTGGCTCTTGTCGATCAACGCCTGCAGCATCTCGCGCTCCGGCGCGAACCAGAATCCGTTGTAAACGAGTTCCGCGTATTTCGGCATCAACTCGTCCTTCAAATGCCCGGCGCCGCGATCAAGCGTGATGGACTCGATCCCACGATGCGCGACGTAAAGGATCGTGCCGCCCGGCGTCTCGTACACGCCGCGGCTCTTCATGCCGACGAATCGGTTCTCGACGAGATCAAGCCGGCCGATTCCATTTGCACGACCCAACTCGTTCAGCCGTGTGAGCAACGTCGCGGGCGACAAAGCTTGCCCGTCGATCGAGACCGCATCGCCTCGCTCGAACCCGATCTCGACATAGGTCGCTTTGTCCGGCGCCTCTTCCGGGCTGATCGTGCGCTGATAGACGATGGAGTCGGCCTCCAACGCCGGGTCCTCCAGAACCTTGCCCTCACTCGACGAATGCAACAAGTTCGCATCGACCGAGAACGGCGCTTCGCCGCGCTTGTCCTTCGCGATCGGAATCTGGTGCTTCTCGGCGAAATCGATCAGCTTCGTCCGGCTCTCAAGCTCCCACTCGCGCCATGGCGCGATCACGCGGATGTCCGGCTTGAGGGCGTAGTAGGTAAGCTCGAAGCGAACCTGATCGTTGCCCTTGCCTGTCGCGCCGTGCGCAACGGCATCGGCACCCGTCTTCTCCGCAATCTCTATTTGTTTCTTCGCGATCAAGGGCCGTGCGATCGAGGTGCCGAGTAGATACTGCCCCTCATAAAGCGCATTCGCCCGAAACATCGGAAAGACGTAGTCGCGGACGAACTCTTCGCGCAAATCTTCGATGAAGATGTTGGAGGGCTTGATGCCAAGCATTTCGGCCTTCTTGCGCGCCGGCCCCAATTCCTCGCCTTGACCCAAGTCGGCAGTAAACGTCACGACCTCACAGCCGTAGGCAGTTTGCAGCCACTTCAGGATAACCGACGTATCAAGCCCGCCCGAATAGGCGAGCACGACCTTTTTGACGGGCGTCTTGCTCATACAAATGTCCTCAGTGCGGCATCCGCACAATTTCTTTGGAGCGCAGCTCCGCGATCCGATCGCTCGCGCGTTGCTTCACGCTCTCGCTTTTCAGCTGCCCGCAGGCCGCCATGATATCGCGTCCGCGCGGCGTGCGGATCGGCGAGGCGTAGCCCGCACGATTGACGATCTCGCCGAACTCCTCGATCCGCTCCCAGTCGGAGCATTCGTACGGAGCGCCAGGCCACGCATTGAACGGGATCAAATTGATCTTTGCCGGAATGCCGCGAATGACTTTCACAAGCTCCCGGGCATCCGCGTTGGAGTCGGTAACGCCCTTCAGCATCACGTACTCGAAAGTGATCCGGCGCGCATTCGACA